>NZ_SIJK02000100.1:0-3891 GCF_004762035.2 Candidatus Chloroploca mongolica
TGGGATCGGCAATTCTCAAGATCACCACCGGCAATTCTAATTATCGTTGATCAGCGATGTCCACATTGGATGCGTAGGGGCGTAGCAGTGGCCAAATATTCCCAGATACACCAGGAAGCTGCTGCGCTCCGCCGCAGATGACAATAATAGCATTGCGCCCTGCGGGGAGGTGATCTACACTTGGGCCGGGCATTGACTCTGCTTTTTCCCGAGGAACTGGTTCGTCTTGGCGTCCCGGCCGACTTCGCTTGCAGGTTACAGGCAAACTTATGATAGCAGTCCTCGACGATGTGTGCCTGTCGGTCCAAAACTATGCCCTAAGCACCCAGGGGCTAACCGGCAACCCGAGCGAATTCCCGTCTAGTCTGAGCGTACCTGCCGCAAGCGAACGCGCCTTCACCCTGACCGTGACCGCGACCGGCTTGGCTGGCCTAACCCCCTTTGGCGTCGCTCACTTCACCACGCTCGCGGTCTCCTCGCGCGAAATCGACGTGATTTGGCTCAGTGCCCAAGGCCTTCCCAACGACGCCATCGCGGACGCCCTGGGCATCACCCTGACCACCGTCAACTCCCACTGGCGCAACATCGGTGCCCCGCGTGGCCTGACCCGCAAAGAGGCCAGGCTCTGGGCGCAGGAGGAGGTGTGGAGGGTGCGGGGAGAAGCGTGAGGAGCGGCATAGCGCGAGAATGAGGTAGGCGGTCAAATGCCGCCTGATTGGAGTCAGACAAACCCGGGGTGTTTAGGCATTAACGCTTTACACCAAGGGAAGATTATTCGTGATACAATGCGCCTCGTTCAGCCCGGAGCCGGAGCGAGCGAACGACGGGGGAGAGCCATGCGCTCGCTCACGATGGATCGTCTCGCGGGGTCTGTTCTCTGTTACCAAACAGCGTGGCTTGGCACTATAATAGAGCAATGCCCACTACGCTGCTCGCCACAAAGTTGTACCGACCGCCGCCCCGTCCGACGGGGATGGTGCGGCCCCACCTGATCGCACGGCTCAATGCCGGGCTGCACCGCAACCTGACCCTGCTTGCCGCCCCGGCCGGCTTTGGCAAGACAACGCTGCTCAGCCACTGGCTGGACGGTTGCGCGCGCCCGGTCGCCTGGCTGACCCTCGACGCGAGCGATCACGAGCCCACACGCTTCCTGGCCTACCTTGTCGCCGCGCTACAGACCGTCGTGCCGGAGTTTGGGGCGGGGTTGCTGGCTGCGCTGCTTGCGCCACAGGCGCCAACGCCTACCGCCGCGGTAACGGATCTGATCAACGCACTCGCTGCGCTCGCGCAGCCGGTCGTGCTCGTCCTCGACGACTACCATCTGGTCAATGCAGCACCGGTTGATGCGGCCCTCGGCCTGTTGCTGGCGCACCAGCCTCCCCAGCTCCATCTGGTGATCGCCACCCGCGAGGATCCGCCGCTGCCCCTGGCCCGCCTGCGCGCCCGTGATCAGCTGACTGAGCTGCGCGTCGCCGAGCTGCGCTTCAGCCACACCGAGGCAGACGCGCTGCTCAGCCAGACTGAAGGTCTGAGCCTGTCGGCAGAGGTGGTCGCTGTCCTCACAAGCCGCACCGAAGGCTGGGCCGCCGGCCTCCACCTGGCCGCGCTTTCCCTGCGCGGCCATCAGGATGCAGCCGGCTTCGTGCATTCCTTCTCCGGCAGTCAGCGCTTTGTGCTCGACTATCTGCTCGAAGAAGTGCTCCAACAGCAGCCCACGCTGCTCCAGCAGTTCCTGCTACGCACGTCAGTGCTTGACCGGCTCTGTGGCCCGCTGTGTGACGCGGTCCTCGCCATGCCCGTCGGCACCGGGCAGGCGACCCTTGAAGCCATCGAACGCGCCAATCTGTTCCTCATTCCACTGGACGACCAGCGTTGCTGGTATCGCTACCACCATCTGTTTGGCGAACTGCTGCAGCAGCGCCTCCCGCAGGAGGCGGCCATGGACGCGGGTGCGATCGCCACGCTCCACCTCCGGGCGAGTGGCTGGTATGAGGCCCAGGGTCTGCTGCTTGAGGCGCTGCACCACGCCGCTGCGGCGGCTGACCCCGCCCGGCTTGCTGCGCTGGCCGAGCGCGCATGGGCGCACATGGACAGCAGCTTTCAGGCGGACGCCTGGGGCCGCTGGGTGGGCCAGCTGCCGGAGGAGGTGCTGCGCGCCAGGCCGGTGCTGTGTACCCAATACGCCTGGGCGCTGATGGATATCGGCCAGATCGAGGCCAGCGAGGCCTGGCTGCGCAACGCCGAGCGCTGCTTGTCCGCTGCGCACAGCACGGAGTCTGCGTCGCACGACGGGGTGGCCTCGATGGTGGTGGTCGCCAGCGAGCTGCTGCCCAGCTTGCCGGCGCGGATCGCCGCCGCCCGTGCCTACCTGGCCCAGAGCCGCGGCGATTTCGTCGCGGCCCAGCAGTATGCCGCCACCACGCGGGACCTTTGCGCTGAGACGGAGCCGCTGCTGCACGCGCAGGCGACCGTGCTGGCGGGGGCGAGCCAGTGGGCTACCGGCGCCCTTGAGGCAGCCTACAGCGCCTTCGCCGCATGGGTCGAGCAAACGCGCGAGGCCGGCAACCTTGCGTTCGCCCTGGCCAGTGGCTTCTACCTGGCGGAAATTCGGCTTGCCCAGGGCCAGCTGCGCGAGGCGGCCCGCCTCTACCGGCAGTTCCTCACCCTGGTACCGGCCGATCACGAAGCCCTCAAGATGGCGGCCCCACACCTGCACCTAGGTCTGGCCGTGATTGCCCACGAGCAGGGCGATGCCCAGGCCGCCACATTGCACCTGCGCGCCAGCAAGGAGCAGGGCGAGCAGGCCGCCTTGATCGACTGGCCCTTTCGCTGGCATCTGGCCCAGGCCCGGATCGAAGAGTCGTCCGGCAACTGGGAGGCCGCCCTTGATCTGCTGGATGCGGCCGAGCGGCGCTATCTCCCCAACCCCATCCCTGACCTGCGCCCCGTCGCGGCGCTCAAGGCGCGGGTGTACATGCGGCAGGGCAATCTCCTCGCCGCAACGGCATGGGTCGCGGCGTGCGGCGTCACCACCACGGACGCCCTGAGCTATCGGCGTGAGTTCGAGCATCTGACCCTCGCGCGCGTGATGTTAGCGAAGCTGACGCGCAGCGTTATCGCCCGCTCTCGCCGCGAGCACGTCGCCAGCGATCAGCACGACGTGCTCGATCTGCTCACGCGACTGCTGGCGGCAGCGGAGGCTGGCGGCAGGATCGGCAGCCAGATCGAGGCGCTGTTGCTCCAGAGCCTCGCCTACGAGGCCCTGGACGATAGTGGGCAGGCACGCATCCCGCTGCAACGTGCGCTGGCGCTGGCCGAGCCGGAGGGGTACGTCCGGCTGTTTGCAGACGAGGGTGCACCACTGGCACGACTGCTGGAACGGGAGCGGGACGCGGGCGGAGGGATGCAGCCGTACCTTCACAGCCTGCTTAACGCCTTTGGCACGCAAGCAGCAGTTCATCCTTCATCCTTCATCCCTCATCCTTTGATCGAGCCGCTCACCGCACGTGAGCGCGAGGTGTTGCGCCTGATCGCCGAGGGGCTCAGCAACCAGGAGCTTGCCGCACGGCTGCACCTCTCGCCCCAGACGGTCAAGGTGCATACGCGCAACATCTACAGCAAGCTTGGGGTTGCGAGCCGCACGCAGGCCGTTGCCAGAGGCCGGGATCTCGGCTTCCTGGAGCGATCATAGCACGGCTCATGGTCGTCCCAACGCCCCCACTGTCATTCCGACCGAAGCGGAGCGCCTCCTTGTCATTCCGACCGAAGCGGAGCGCCTCCTTGTCATTCCGAACGACGTGAGGAATCTGCCCTGATCCGCACGGAAGACCCCTCACGCGGAGCGCCTCCTTGTCATTCCGAACGACGTGAGGAATCTGCCCTGATCCGCAC
>NZ_SIJK02000100.1:3991-9911 GCF_004762035.2 Candidatus Chloroploca mongolica
GGAAGACCCCTCACGTCGTTCGGGGAGACATTGCGGGCTCCGCACCTGCACGGTTTTCCCCACGCCAGCGGACTGCGAGCCATAGCCACGGTGCAGTGCGCCGTTGCCCGTTGTACGCAGCCATAGCGCGTTGTGCATACCTACCCCCTCAAATACCACCGCGGTGGTACGCCATGCGTGCCGTCGGGTGCTATCGTGGAGATGTTCGAGCGCGTGGGCTGCGATGGAGCGTTGAGCATCATCGGACGCTGGCCCCGCACCATGCGGGACCTGCCGCGCAGGAGTGCGAATATGGAGCAACACCAACCTCTCAGGGCAACCCATGGCGAGTCGGCTGTCTACCAGATCACGGTGAAGGGCCAGCTGAGCGCGGACTGGCGCACCTGGTTCGACGGGATGACGGTCACGCAGACCGCAAACGGCGAGACGCTGATCACCGGCGTGGTTGCCGATCAGTCCGCGCTGTACGGGCTGCTACGCAAGGTGCGCGATCTCGGCCTACCACTCATCTCAGTCACGCCCGCCCAAACCGACCAGATAGACGAGCCAGATTGAAAACAGGCAATCGAGGCCAGCACCGGAGAAAGGAAACAAGATGGGGGCAATAAAAAAGCCGAACTCGATGTTGTATCCAAGTTCAATGCAATGAAACGTAGCAATATCGTTCAAGAAATGAGAACAAACATGAATGATGTACGGAACGTGGCGCAGGTGAGCAGAGACACCACGTCAGCGATCGGAGGAACTCGCATGAGCGAGGCAGCGACACCAGCAGTGGCTGCGGGGAGCCGGATCTCCACGACGCGAATCGTCGGCGTCGCCGCGGTCGCCTTAGCCGTGTCGGTGTTCGTTCAGAACGCGGTGTTTGGGGGCACTGGAGCGCCTGCCTACAGCGATCCGCTTGGTGTGGTGCTTACCTACCACGCCGAGAACCGGGGCGCCTTTGCCATCATTTCGGGTCTGGAGACTGTGAACATGGTGCTGCTCCTGTTGTTCGTCACGGCGCTGCACGGGCTCGTGCAGCGCCGGGGCGGCGCAGGGGAGGACTGGTCGCGGCTCGCGGTGGCAGCCGGAGCGGCTTGCTCGACGTTATTCGCCCTCTTCATTGCCACGCAGATCGTGGTTGTGCTCGCCGCAAGCAACCTGGCCGAGCCGAACCCTGCCTTCGCGTTGATGTGGCAGCTCCATGCCGCGATCTTCGCGCTCGCGCTGCCCGCGCTCGGGGCGACCTTCATCGGCGCGGCGTTGGCCACCCACGCCAGCGGTTTAACACGACCGTGGCAGCGGCTGCTCGGCATGGCGGGCGGCAGCTTGCTCATCTTGGCCGGCGCCGGAAACCTCGCCATCGCGGATGGGTCGCCACTGATATTCGTCGGGGTTCTGGGCTATTTTTTGTGGCTCGTCTGGCTCGTTGTCACCGGCCTACGGCTCATCCGTGGACAGGGCTGACGTCGCTCTATGGTGGCGCTCGTTGAAGCAAAAGAGTAGGACTCTTCACAACACGTTCCTACATTATTCAAAGCAAGGACTAACAATGAATTCGATCAAAAAGCCGATGACCATCCTAGAGAACCGGCAGGTCCCGGTTCAGGCGAAGCTCGCAGCAGCATGGACCAGCTTCATGTTCCTCTACCTCTATGTCGACTACCTCGGGCTGTACAAGCCCGGCGTCGTCGACGACATCCTGGCCGGCGTCGTCCATGAGTTCGACATCGGCCCAGCCTTTGTCGCCATTGCGCTCACGGCCTTAGCCATCCCGACCCTCATGATCCTGCTCTCCACGACACTGCCCGCCCGTGTCAACCGCATCATCAACCTCGTCGTAGCAACTCTCTACATCCCCTTCTCGATGTACAACGCGGTCGGCGAGTCCTGGACCTACTCCTACTTCTACGGCCTCTCCATCGGACTCGAGGTGCTGCTCCTGGCCTTCATCCTGCGCGCCGCCTGGACCTGGCCCCGCGTGGCCTCACCGGCGATGACAGACCTCGTCGAACCCAACCGGTCGCAGATCCAGATGGGACGGTAGGCCCATGGCTTCGATCCGCACCGCTGGTCTGACCCAGGGCGATCGCATCATACGAAACCGGATACAAAAATACGCTCTATTTGGCAGTATTTGCATGCAACCAGCGTCGCAAACGGCGGCACCCAGCAACCACGGGGCACCCAGCAACCACGGGGCACCCAGCAACCACGGGGCACCCGCAAGGGGTGCCCCTACAGGGCCCGGTGTACGGGCACCCCTTGCGGGTGCCCTGGTGCGGTTCAACAATAGACATTACCGGGCATGCCTGCCCCGACGAACCGCAGGCCACAATGAGGAGTGTAGGGGCACCCCTTGCGGGTGCCCTGGTGCGGTTCAACAATAGACATTACCGGGCATGCCTGCCCCGACGAACCGCAGGCCACAATGAGGAGCGATCACCAGTGCAAGCGATGACCTATCAGACATATGGCGCACCCGACGTGCTCCAGTTGACGACGTTCACCAGGCCCGTACCTAAAGCCGGCGAGGTACTGGTGCAGATCCACGCCGCGTCACTCAATCAAGCCGACCTCTACCTCCTGCGCGGTAAGCCGTGGGTCGCACGCCTCTCATCGGGGCTGCGCCGGCCGAAGCGCCCGACCCTCGGCGCCGACATCGCCGGGCGAGTGATCACGGTCGGTGGCGGAGTGACACAATTCCAGCCGGGCGACGCGGTATATGGCGACCTCGCCGCCTATGGCTTCGGCGGGTTCGCCGAGTACGTCTGTGTCCGCGCGGAGGCGCTCGCGCCGAAGCCGGCGAGCCTCAGCTTCGCGCAGGCGGCGGCCGTGCCGATGGCGGCGGTCACCGCGCTGCAGGGGATGCGGGCGGCCGGGCCGATCGCGGGGGGAGCGCGCGTGCTCATCCACGGTGCGTCGGGTGGCGTCGGCACGTTCGCCGTGCAGCTGGCGAAGACCATGGGCGCCCACGTGACGGCGGTGTGCAGTGCCCGCCACGTGGAGCAGGCACGCACACTCGGGGCCGAGCACGTCATCGACTATACCCAGGAAGACTTTACGCGGGATGGCCGGCGCTACGACCTGATCCTGGTCGTGAACGGCCGGCACCCGCTCGCACAGTACCGGCGCGCCCTCAGCCCCCGGGGCCGCCTCGTGGTGGTCGGCGGCGACGTGGGGACGATCCTGCGGGCGACGCTGCTCGGGTCGGTGGTGTCGCTCGCCCACAGCATCACGGTGCGCAGCCTGATTGCGCGCCCTAGTCGGGACGATCTGCTGTTCGTGGGTCAGTTGCTCGACAGCGGCGTGGTTGTGCCGGTCATCGACCGCTGTTACCCGCTTGGCGAGCTTCCCGAGGCGATGCGCTACCTCGCAACCGGCCACGCCCGCGGCAAGATCGTTATCACGATGGAGCAGGCCGACCAATGAAAGCACTGAGCAATGTGGGCCGGCCAATCGACACAGCTGCTACGCCACCGCACTGCCGCTGAACTGCGTGCAGTGCTTGTCGAGAAGACAGACGCGGTCCTCGTCCGCCTGCACCACGAGGAGGGTCGGCATACAGGTTGGTCTGGAATACGGAGAGGATGAATGGCTGACCACGTCGTGCGCGTTGGCCCCATGCGTGCCCAACTGCGCTATCATTGAACGACGGTCGCATTGAACGGGAGGTGCGTGCGATGGACGAACAGGATCTGCTGCACGTGCAGCGTGACGCGATGAGCCAGATTGCCGAGCGCCACGGCGTGACCCGTGTGCGCGTCTTTGGTTCGATGGCGCGTGGCGAAGCAACCCCTGAGAGCGACATCGACGTGCTGGTTGAGACGGGCCCGGCCACGAGTGCCTGGTTCCCCGCCGGACTGATCCTCGATCTTGCGCACCTCCTCGGGCGACGGGTCGATGTGGTGACCGAGCGGGCACTGCACCCGGCCATCCGCGAGCGCGTGCTCCAGGAAGCGCGTCCGTTCTGAGCGATGACACCATCGACCTGCATGTCTACCTGAGCATTGACCTCGAACAGATCTGGATCGTGATTCATCAAGATATTCCTCCCCTGAAACAGGCGGTGCGTGCGTTGTTGGACGCTCAGCCGTAGGCCGATATGCTCCGTGGATGTGCGCCGCAACGAGCAATGCTGGCTGCGGCGCAGCGGTTCATGCCGGGCGCTCGTCGCGCCCGGCACGGCGATAGTCTGCCGCCGCGATGCGCAGGATCTCGCCGGCGAAGGCGTGCTGATGCATCCGCGAGACGATGCGTTGATCAAGGTGTTCCAGCGCCCGATTGCTCGTGATGATCGTCGGCAATGCCAGGTTGTAACGGTGATTGACGATCTGGTAGAGCTTCTCGCGCGCCCAGGCCGTGGCACTCTCGGTGCCGAGGTCGTCGAGGACCAACAGCGGCACGGTTCGCACCAACTCGACGTGCTCGTCGTAGCCGACTTCACTGTGTGGCCCATAGGTTGCCCGCAGGTGATCGAGCAGGTCGGGCACGACGGTGAACAACACCTGGGTGCCCCGAGCGAGCACGGCGTTGGCGCGATCACGGCCTGGTCTTCCCCTCCGAGGTCGGGACGCCGATCAGCGGACGCAACCTGCTCCGCCATTTTAAGAGCGTCTTGACGAAGCTTGGCCTGCCCGCAACGATCCGCTTCCACGACCTGCGTCACTCGTGCGCGACCTTCCTCATTGCGCAGGGGGTGCATCCGCGCGTGGTGATGGAGATTCTCGGCCATAGCCAGATCAGCATCACGATGAACACCTATGGTCACGTGATGCCTGAAACGCAGCAGGATGCGGTTCAGAAGCTCGATGCGTTGCTGCGGCGGCAACCGGACGACCCTACTGCGTCGTCGTAGGCGGGCTGACAACGTCATCGAGCCGCGACCATGATCGCGCCTGAGCACAGGGTGAGACTTTTGACTGAGCCGATGGGCGGCGGTCAGTGGTATGATCGCCCCAGGAGGTTTCCCTATGCATGACAATGACCCGCCGCTTGCTCGCGCTACTTATGATCAGCTCGCCGACGCGTTCGCCCGCCACGCTGAGGACGGCCTGTACAATGCCCACTACGACCGCCCCGCGCTGCTCGGCCTGCTGCCGCCGGTCGCCGGATTGCACGTGCTCGACGCCGGCTGTGGGCCGGGCCTCTATGCGGCATGGCTCGTCGCCCAGGGCGCGATGGTCGTTGGCCTCGACGTCAGCCCCCGGATGGTGGCGCTCGCCCAGGCCCGGCTCGGCGGACGTGCGACGATCCTGGAGGCCGATCTGGCGCAGCCCCTCACGATGCTCGCCGATGCGTCATTCGACCTGGTGATCAGCGCCCTGGCGCTCGACTACGTACCCGACTGGGCGCCACTCTTCCATGAACTGACACGCGTGCTGCGGCCAGGCGGGATCCTGGCCTTCTCGGTCGTCCACCCCGCCGACGACTTCTACCGGCTGCACCCCGAAGGCTGCTACTTCGACATCGAGCCAGTCACGGTCACCTTCACTTTCCCCGAGGAGGGGGTGAAGGTCGCGGTGCCCCACTACCGCCGACCGCTTCAGGCCATGCTCACCCCGCTTCTGGCCGCCGGCTTTGTCCTCGACCAGTTGCTCGAACCCCGACCGACAGAAGCCTTCGCCGCCCGTGATCCAGCGAAGTACGCTGTGCTGCTCCGCCGACCCGCGTTCATCTGCGTCCGCGCCCGCCGAGGATAACGCACGCAAAGGGGGAAGGGGGCGTTTTTACCGGACCGGTTTGTTCCCGAGATAGAGCAGATGATCGGCGGCCCCAATGAGAGCCGGATCGCGCCCAAGGCGCTCGTTGAGCTCCACCCAGGCGTCCCAGGCCGCACCAGTCACGGCATTGACCTGCTCCTCGTGCCCGGCGACAATCCCCTCCCCTATGTGCTAGACTACCTTTGGACACCATGCTCCCAAAAACCCGTTGCATG
>NZ_SIJK02000101.1 GCF_004762035.2 Candidatus Chloroploca mongolica
TGCATGCAACGGGTTTTTGGGAGCATGGTGTCCAAAGGTAGTCTAGCACATAGGGATCAGACGATCATCAAGCGGGACGGGGTGCCGTCGCTAGGGCGCGTGCCACCTGAACCTCGCCTGCCTGGGGACGCAGCGGCGGCGGCGGCCCCGTCCCGGCAGATCACGGATCCGACGCTGAGTGCCGATGGCGTGCATTTCAGCTTTGGGCATGCGCTGCTCATCGGGGTTGGGCGCTACGCCACGGCGGGGTTGACCGTGCCGCGTGGCACGACGGCCAATGATATGCGGGTGCTGGGTGAGGTGCTGGTCGATCCCCTCACGGCGGCGTATCCGGCGGCGCAGGTGCGCGTGCTGCTGGATGCGCAGGCCACGCGGGCGGCGATCCTGGCGGCGCTCGACGACCTGGCTGAGCGTGCGGTGGGCACGGTGTTCGTGGCTTTTGCCGGGCACGGCGTGCAGTATGGGACGCAGTTTGCGTTGCTGCCGTATGATGCGGATCGGCAGGATCTGGCGGCGACGAGCCTGGATGCGACGTGCGTGCAGCAGGCGCTGGCGAAGGTGCGCCAACGAGCGCAACGCCTGGTGGTGGTGCTGAACTGCTGTCACGCCGGGGGCATCGGGGACGCCGTGCTCAGTGGGGACGCGGCGGCGCTCCTGGGCGCGGCCCCGCCTGCGGACTTCTATCGCCCGTTGGGAACGGGCAGCGGCCAGGTCGTCATCTCCTCGGCGCGTCCTGACCAGCAGGCGGGGGCGGTCGCGGCGAGCGATCCGCAGCACACGCCGTTTGGGTTGCACCTGCTGGCGGCGTTGCGCGGGCGGGCCGGGGGCAGCGGGCCAGCGGTGGGGGTCTTTGACCTCTTTGCGTACCTACGAGCGACCGTGCCCGCCGAGGCCCGGCACATCGTCACTGGCGGCCACCCGCTGGTGCAGGAGCCGCTCTTCTATGCGAGCCGTCTGGATGCCAACCTGCCGGTGGCGTTGCGCCCTGCGCAGGCCGCACCGGGCACCCTGGGGGCTGGGCACGAGGGGCTGGCGGAGCAACTGGTCGCCATCGAGTTATACCTGGAAGCAGCAGGCGCGGCGGCGACCCCGGCCATGCTCGCCCGGCGCGACGAACTGCTCGTGGCCTTGGGTATGGTACAATCAACGCAGTATCCCCATCTGAAAGACGATCCGTCCACCGCGAGCGTAGGGGAGGGCGATGTCTGAAGGGAGTGCCGTGTGCAAACTCCGCGACGCCAATGGACTGCCACCGAAGTACTGGCTGAACTCGAACGCCATCAGCCCTGGTTGCGTGGGCGTGGCGTTCGTGTGCTTGGCCTCTTCGGCTCATATCGGCACGCAACGCCCCGCCCCGACAGTGATCTTGATTTCCTGGTTGATCTGGAACAGCCGTCGTTTGATTGCTACATGGATGTCAAGCTCTGGCTCGAAGACACCTTTGGCCGTCCCGTTGATCTGGTTCTGATGGAGAGTATCAAGCCGCGTTTGCGCCCGGTGATCTTGCGTGAGGTGGTGTATGCCGAGGGATTATCGCCTCTATGAGGAGTGAGCGCGTGCCTGATTCAGATCACGCCACTTGTTTTTTGCGTTCCCTTGCGTTCTTTTGCGGCAACGAACACGGTTTCTGTCCGCTCTTCAAGCCAAGAGCGTGCAAAGAAGGCAGGTTGTTTGACGCAAAGGCGCGAAGGCGCGAAGGTTTGAAGTTAACGCCGCCTTCCATGCGGCGTTACGGGTTGCCGCATGGAAGGCAGCGCTACGATCTGCACGCAGGCTGGAAGCCCGCGCTACACGATGAAGCCGAAAACGCAATGGCCCATCCTAACATGGTAGTATACTACGCAGAGATTTGCCCCATTGATGGTAATCAGATTTTGTGGCGGTAGTTCATATGCGCGAGCCGGAACGCCCTCCCCCATCCTCGATTGATCAGTCCCAGCAAGCCGGTGGGGTGAATCTGGGTGCGTTTAATCAGATCGCACAGGTGCGGATCGGTGATGTGATCACCGGGGACAAGGTCACCAACCAGTTTTTTTACCTGATGACCTATACCGGCTCCCCCCAGCCCGTTGAGCCCACCATGCAGGCGGCGTTGCTCCGCGCCTACCGCAGCGAGATCGCGCTGCGCTACGCGGTCTGGCGGCGACGCTATGCGACCTTGCCCCTGGTCGCCCAGCCGGTCGCCAGCACCCCCGGGATGCGTTCGTACCTCTATGCCGTAAGCCCGTGTAGGTATCACCCACTCAAGCGAACCTGGAGCCAGGCAACCGGGCAATGGAGTTGCTGGACGGGAGGAGGAGATGGAGCGGCTTGACATGAAACCTGTACCATCCAGCCTATCACGGTACCGATGGCGTGATCGTCCAACCACGCGCCGTGCATTCCTCCGGCACGGTGCTGCTCTCCTCTGTTTCATCGCGATGCTGATGATTTTTTGGGTTCCAGGGCGTGTTGCGTATGCTAATCCGATTGGACTATTCGATACACCCCATGATCAGCATATCTATATTATCTACAAAACAACCCATCCTGAGACCTTCATAGCATTGAATCTGTTCATTAACGGCAAGCCGTTTCCGGGTGATCTGTGGAATGTGCAAAGAGAAGACCTTCTGTGTACCAGAAATCAGTGTCACATAACATTTGGCTATGGAATCTTTAGCTATGGCTTGAGCGATCTGAAATCGCTTGAAGACGATGCCATCGTGACGCCCAGTCCAGACTATGAAGTGGTGATCCATCTTGAGCGTGCGACCCTGACCAGTGGGCGCTTGACAGAGCCGCAACTCTATTATGACGACTGGCTGGTGACGGTGTATGATACGCATCTGGAAGTGACTGAGGTACCCTTCTACTACTACCTGCGCGAACCCTTCACCATATTCATGCGCGCACTGACGCTGACCCTGATTGTGGAGCTCAGTCTTGCCGCTCTGTTCCTGGGTGTACTCCGGGTTCCTGGTCTTTTCCTGGCGAAAACACTGGGCTTAATTGCCCTTACCAACGTTTTTTCGGTGCTGGTCGTGCAATTTTTCTTTCTCTGGTGGCTGCGCGACTCAGCGATCGTTGGCGTGAGCATGTTTATAACCGCCCTGGTACTTGGACCGTACCTTCCTCGTCTGACGCATGAGCACACGCCGGTGCTTCTCCAGCGCCGCCGACTGTCTCAACTGACGCTTATCACCCTGATCACCGTTTCGTTGATTCTGTTTAGTGGTGTTCCCTCGATCAATATCGTGAGTGCAGAAGTATTTGCCGTGAGCTACGAGACATGGATTCTGTCCAGAGTAACGAAAGGCTATCTCTCTCAAGGGCAGGTGCTGTCCATGGTCGTGCTCATGAATCTGCTCAGTTTTGTGGCTGGCATCCTCATCCTGGGCATTATGTAGGACATCTTCAGGCATGCGCAGGCACCCACGTGTCATACCAAAGACGAAAAGCCCCCATAGATTGAAGGCAGATCGTATGCGTTTTACGTGTACGACCTCGTGACAAGGTACGCCAGCGTTGGTATACTCAGAGCAGGCAACAGCCTACGTCTGATCGCAAGGGTAACTCCGATTCTACCCAACGAAATCTGCACCGATGACGGTGGCAGATCGGCTGACCACGCTGCGGGCCGTACGTATGCTGCGCCAACGCTATCCACGCTGTCCGGTTATCCTGACCTGCCGTACCCGTGCGTTCACGGATGACCTGCGGGCAGAATTGGGATGGCCGGTGGCGACGCTGGCTCCCTTTACGCTGGGCCAGATCCGGCACTTTGTACCCGCCTGGTATGGCGAACTGGTCGCCAAAGGGCAGTTGGCAGCGGCGCAGGCTCCGCTCGTAAGCGACCGCCTGCTGGCCGCCATTGTGGATGCGGCGCGCCCTCGCCTGCGGGTGATGGCCGAGACGCCCTTGCTGCTGACGATGATGGCGCTGGTACTCTATAACAAAGGTGAACTCCCCCGCGACCGACCGCACCTCTACGAGCGCATCATGGAACTCTTGCTGGGGCAGTGGGATGCCGTGCGCAACGGGGAGAGTCTGGGGCAAGCGGTAGGGCAGCCCACCTGGGATAGTAGCTATCTGCGGCCCGTGCTTGACCGGCTGTCGTATGCTGCCCATGCGACGGCGACTTCCGCCGATGGGCGCGGACGGCTGGCGCGGGGGCATCTCTATACGGCACTGATTGATTTCTTTACCACGACAGAGGTGCCCGGGCCAGGCGACGCCGCGCTACGTTGTCTGGCCTACATGGAGCAGCGCAGTGGGTTGCTGCTGCCCGATGGCCGTGAGACCTTTGTGCTGGCCCACCTGACCTTGCAAGAGCACTGCGCCGGGCGGGAGATCGTGCTCAATGCCGCTGATCCGGTGGCGCTGGTGTTGCAGCATCGGGCCGATGACCGCTGGCGGGAGCCGATCATGCTGGGGATGGGGTTGGCTTCGCCGCTGGTGCTGGATCAGGTGCTGAACGACCTGATCGAGCGCGAGGAGGGGGAGCAGCCGAAAGCGGTGGTGCGGTGGTACCGGGATCTGATCCTGGCGGCGGAGGTGGGGGCTGACCGCGACTGGACGTATCTGCGCACGCGGCCGCAGGTACGGGTGGCACGGGTGCAGCAGGCGTTACGGCAGCCTATGACGCGCAGAGCCAGCGGCGTCCGTATCCGTGGGGTGGAGCGGAACCAACGCCCGATCTGGCGATCTATGACGAGAGTGGCCTAGATCGCCCCGCCCCGGTGGGCTGTTGTCCCACAGGCGCGGCGGCCTGTGGCTCCCTGGACATGGTGGGCAATGTGTGGGAGTGGGCCAGTCGCAGCTACCGTGCCTATCCAGGCCAGGCAGACCAAGAGGTGAAAGATTTTACACCCGACGATCTTGATGTGCCGTGGCGCGGTGGGTCGTGGTGGAATGGTAGTACAAGTGTTCGCTGGGGGGCGCGGTACAGGTCCCGTCCCGGCGGCAGGTACGGCTACCAGGGTATTCGGGTGGTGGTGTCCCCCCTTGTTCGCACGGATGTCCTGAATTCTGGTTTCTGAATTCTGTATGCTGCGTTGCTGTTTCCTTCTGGGGCGACAAACGTGTCAAGGGTTTGCCCCCGCCACATCCGCGTTTTTTTTGTTGGGGCACGGCGCTGCCGTGCCCGTACGGGGGGCGCGGGGGCACGGCGTCGCCTTGCTTCGATCCAATGCCGCCGCAGTGCCTTCCTCGTGCGGCGGTGCCCCCTGCTGTCTTAACTGTGATGGAAATGATGAGGTGATAGACTATGATTCCGCAACCGAGCCCATCAGCGGCCCTCCGGCCATCCCCCAATCGGGGCGACCACCCCGCGTCGCGAGAGGAAAACATCATAGCCCATCACATCATCACCCTAATCATCGTTAAGACGATGCCCTCTCTGCGACCGTCCCGTGTCGCAAGGAAAACATCATAGCCCATCACATCATCACCCCGCTGCGGCGGGGTGATGCCGTGCTGGCAGGATCCGTGTGCTTTGGATGTGGGTTCTCATCGATTTCCCTGCTGTGGGTCGGACTTTTTCAGCAGTCTCCATCAACGGTAGGGTGGTAGCCCTACCGTTGATGGCATGGGTTGGCACGCTTCGATAAGGCGTGGTACCATAGGCACACAGGTCATGATGGTCAGATAAGGGATGAAAGAGGGACAACGATGACCCGAACGATTCGCGCACCACGTGGGCTTGCCTTGACCTGCAAGAACTGGCAGATCGAGGCCGTTTATCGGATGTTGCAGAATAATCTTGACCCCGAGGTGGCCTTTGATCCCGATAATCTGATTGTGTATGGTGGTCGGGGGCGGGCTGCGCGTAACTGGGCGAGCCTTGAGGCGATTCTGGCGACGTTGCGCCGCCTTGATCCCGATGAGACGTTGCTGGTGCAATCGGGCAAACCGGTCGTTGTCTTTCGCACCCACACTGATGCGCCACGGGTGCTGATTGCCAATTCTAATCTGGTGCCGGCCTGGGCGACCCAGGCGAATTTCGAGCGCTGGGAGCAGGCCGGGCTGACGATGTATGGTCAGATGACCGCCGGGAGCTGGATTTACATCGGGACGCAGGGCATTTTGCAGGGCACCTACGAGACCTTTGGCGCGTTGGCGCTGGCGCAGGGCTGGCCGAGTCTGCGGGGCAAGCTGGTGATCACGGCTGGCCTTGGCGAGATGGGCGGCGCACAGGCTCAGGCCGTCACCTTCAACGAAGGTGTCGCGCTGCTGGTTGACGTTGATCCGTGGCGCATCGAACGCCGCCTGGCACTCCGCCAGCTTGATCGCGCCACCGACAATCTCGAAGAGGCGATGACCTGGGTGGAAGAGGCCCGCGCTCAGGGGTTGCCCTTGTCGGTGGGCCTGATCGCCAATGCCGCCGAAGCGCTGCCCGAGCTGCTGGCCCGTGGCGTCACGCCCGACATTGCGACTGATCAGACGAGTGCGCACGATGTTCGTTACGGCTATATTCCGGCTGGGTTGAGTCTGGAGGAGGCCGCCACTCTGCGCGATGCTGATCCGGTTGAGTATGACCGGCGGGCGATGGACTCGATGGCACGCCATGTTGAGACGCTGCTTGCGTGGCGCGATCAGGGCGTGATTGTCTTTGACTATGGCAACAATCTGCGCCAGCGCGCCTTTGACGCCGGTGTCGCCGAGGCCTTCAGTTACCCCGGTTTTGTGCCAGCCTACATCCGCCCGCTCTTCTGCGAAGGCAAAGGCCCCTTCCGTTGGGTGGCGCTCTCGGGCGACCCCGAAGACATCTACGTTACTGACCAGGCGATCATGGAACTCTTCCCCGAGAACGACCATCTGCGGCGCTGGCTCACCCTGGCCCGCGAGCACGTCGCGTTTCAGGGGTTGCCGGCGCGGATCTGCTGGCTCGGCTATGGCGAACGGGCACGGGCGGGCTTGCGCTTCAACGAACTCGTTGCCAGCGGTGCCGTCAAAGCGCCCATCGTCATCGGGCGCGACCATCTTGATGCCGGCTCGGTCGCCAGCCCCAACCGCGAGACCGAAGCGATGCGCGACGGCTCCGACGCCATCGCCGACTGGCCGCTGCTCAACCTGATGATCAACGCCGTTGGCGGCGCAACCTGGGTGAGCCTGCACCACGGCGGCGGGGTGGGCATTGGCTACAGCCTTCACGCCGGCCAGGTCATTGTCGCCGACGGCACCCCCGAAGCGGCGCGTCGCCTTGAACGCGTGCTCACCAGCGACCCAGGGATGGGCGTCGTCCGCCACGCCGACGCTGGCTACGACGAAGCGATCGCCTTTGCGCGGGCCAATGGCATTGATATGCCAATGTTGCCGTAGGGATACGCCATGCTGACTGATGAACAACGTGAGGCACGCCGTAATCTGCAGCGCTGGTTGCCCTGGATGGGCCTGATCCTGCTGGTCGTCGGCCTCTATGTCTCGGCTTTTCTGATCCCCGATCTGGTGGAGACAGCCGCAGGGCCGCAACAACTCACGCTGGACGAAGCGGCGAACGTCGCAAGCGCCACGCGAACGTATGCCCGGATTGAAGAAGGAGCGTGGGATTGCGAAACCCTGCAGCAAGTCCAGGGGCTTTCCGCTACCTCGATCCGCTACGGCTTTGGCCCGTTGAATGAACGGGAAGAGACCAAATACACCGAAGTCTTTTTCACCGACAACGCACGCGACGTCGTCGTCTTTGTCACCTTATCGGGCGACGTGCAATGCGACGATCTGACTCGCCAATGGCCGACAGGCTACCTGTATATGATGAATGACGGAACCCGGCAGGCGCTGACAAACGAGGCCCGGCTGGCGCGCTATTTCGCCACCGACACCTTCCTCGAGTTTTGTGGCTACTGTGGACGCCAGAACTCACTCATCGGGGCGGGCTTTGGCCTGGTCTTCACGGTTGCAGGCATGGCGATGCTGTTCGTCTGGTGGCGCTTGCGTCAGCAGGGATGAATTGGGGGCTCTCAGGTAGCGAGGTTTTGCGGGATGGCGTCCCAATGCGCTTTCCGCCCTCCCCTCTTGGGGGGGGGGTCATATGACGTGCGGGTCATGGCCAGTGCTGCTCCGCTGATGGGAACACACCGATCGTGGAGCGCTGCCAGCCGAAGGCGACGCGGCAACCGAGCGCCGCAGTGAAGATTCCTCACGGCGTTCGGAATGACATGGCTGGCGTTGGCACCCTGCCGTGCGCCCTTGCCACCCCAAGGCATTCTCCTTGTCACTCCGCTGCGCCCGCCGTGTCACCCCGAGCGGAGCGAGGGGTCTTCCATGCGCCGCAGCGAAGATTCCTCACTCCGTTCGGAATGACATTGATGGCGTTGGCACCCTGCCGTGCGCCCCTGGCCTTTCAAAAGGGGGTGGGGGGCCAGGGCGTTGCCAGCCAACACCTCGCTACCTGAGATGATCTGGGGGCGGGTGGCGGCGAAGCCGTTACCCGCCCCCAGGCGGTGTGCGCATCAACGCTGACGGTGGGCATCATCCCACGGAACAGCGGATGCTTCGCCCGTACGGCGGGCCTCATCCCACGGGATATCGCGTATTTCAGGGCCGACGAACGGCAGGTAGATGTGTGGTCGCTGCGCAAAGCCTTCTACCGTGGCTGGCACGGTCAGCGTGGGTGCCTGGATCGCTGGGGGAGGCTGCCGTACGATGGCTTCTGGCCCTTCGGTCACGAGTTGATAGTGGCGTTGCACTGAGGTGGGCAACTGGGACGGGGGCACGGGTTCAATGCGCATCACCACCACGTAGAAGCCGGGTGCCGCTTCAGGGTCGGTTGCGATGAGCAGGATCATCTGCCCATCATCCCCGACGCGCAGTGGTTCGCCAAGCGGCTCGCCATTGACGCTGAACTGTACCATCTGCCCCGGTGGCATATCGGTGCCGGTGATCACAAAGGTACTCCCTGGTGCACCCTGGCTATAATTGAGGGTCATCTGCGCATCGTAGAGCGCCTCAAAATCCTGATCAGCACGGTTGCCGGTTAGCAAAAGCCTGCGGGAGATTGGCACAAAACGATACCCTGGTCGCGAAGGAGTCAGATAAAGCGGGCGCTGGAGGATCTCGGTGAACGTGTAGGCTCCGGTGGCATCAGTCTGGGTGGTACTGACCCCATCGGAGAGCGTCAATGGCACAGCGGCCAGACCGCGTCCGTTGAGCAGCACGCGCCCACGAATGGTTGCCAAGCGCACCCGCAGGGGTTCATAGGGTGGTGTGCTCTGGCCGTAAGAATTGTCACCCCAGCAGCGTAGTGCCCCGTCGGTGGTTATGGCACAGGTATGATCCCACCCCGCGCTGATCTGCGCCACGGTTCCGAGGTCGTCCGGCACCGTGCTCTGACCAAAGTAATTGTCACCCCAGCAGCGTAGTGCCCCGTTGGTCGTCACGGCACAGGTGTGATTCGCCCCCGCGCTGATCTGCACCACGGTTCCAAGGTCGTCGGGCACTGTGCTCTGGCCGACGTCATCGCGCCCCCAGCAGCGCACGGTGCCCTCGGTCGTTACGGCACATGTATAGCTGCCGCCCGCGCTAACTTGCGTCACCGTGCCGAGGCCGTCGGGCACCGTGGTCTGGCCGAAGTCATTATTGCCCCAGCAGCGGATGTCACCCTCGCTTGTCAGCGCACAGGTATGCACCGAACCT
>NZ_SIJK02000102.1 GCF_004762035.2 Candidatus Chloroploca mongolica
TGCCCGTACCGGGGCGAGGCCGCATCCGGTGTAGGGGCACCCCTTGCGGGTGCCCGTACCGGGGCGAGGCCGCATCCGGTGTAGGGGCACCCCTTGCGGGTGCCCCGTTGTATCCGATTTCGTATGATGCAATTGCCCTACGAGTGGCGGCAAACCGTACGGAAAGCTGCTGCCAGCTATGGTAACGAGAGTGCCTTGTATGCGTAACTGCGCCGCGAAAAGAGGAATACAAAAATCCGCATTTTCTGTGATGGAGGAACGCACGGACGGTGCTACATTGGAGGTGTCTCGAGTCAACAGAGCGCAGTTCGCAACCGGGTATCGCACAAGCATAAGGAGCAGTTTAACCGTGGACAACAAGAACCATAACGTCGTCGTCGGCATCTTCGACAGCGAGGACGCCGCCGAGAGCGCCCGCGACACAATCAAGAGCTGGGACAAGGCCAGCGAGGAAGTCAAACTCGGCGCAATCGGCATCATCACCTTCGAAAAGGGCAAAGTCAAGACCCACGTTGGTCGCCAGGTTGGCAAGGGTGCCGTCGTCGGTGCGACGGTCGGCGTGATCGCCGCCCTGCTCCCAGCCGTCGGACTGATCGGCGGTGCCCTCATCGGCACCACCGGCGGCGCCGTGGTGGGCACCTTCGTCAAGAAGAACCTCAACCTCTCCAAAGAAGATCTGCAGCAGATCGCCGAGCACCTTGGTCAGGGCAAAGCGGCCCTCGTCGTGACCGCTGACGAAGATGAGCTCGCCGCTGTGACCGAGAAAATCGAGAGCCTCGGTGGCAAGACCAAGAAGTACGAGATCCCCGCCGAGGGTCTTGAAGAGGCTCAGGCCGCGCTCGAGGCCGAAGCGACCGACGCGTAGGCACCCACCCACCGTCGTGGTGTTTTGCGAGCCTGGGAGCGAGGGCGAGACGCCCTCGCTCCCAGGCTCGCATATTGCTGGTTTTCAGGAGGCTCGGGGAGGGACAGCCTGGTCGGTCGACGCGGGTGTGGTGGCGTCGTGCAGGATGAGCGGGCGGGCGAGCGCGTCGGCACTGGCGAACTGCACCACGGCCCGCGTGTTGGCGGCCAGAGCTCGCGCTACGTCGAGTTGCTCGCCCTGCCAGTCCCACGCTGCGGCCTCGGGGAACAGCTGCAGCCGCTCCTGGAGCTTTTCCAGTCGCAGCGCCTCGGTCTCAGCTTCTAGCGCAAGCACAGTGCGCCGGGCCTCAGCCCGTTGAAGCTCGAGCTGCAATTCCTCGCGCGCCTGCTCGACCTGGGCGACGATGCGCTGGCGCGTCAACGCCGCCTCGTCGGCCTGGAGCCGCAGGGCGAGGGCCTGGCGTTCGGCTTGCTCGGACTGCTGCACA
Source organism: Candidatus Chloroploca mongolica (assembly GCF_004762035.2). Classification (GTDB taxonomy): domain Bacteria; phylum Chloroflexota; class Chloroflexia; order Chloroflexales; family Chloroflexaceae; genus Chloroploca; species Chloroploca mongolica. The sequence continues at coordinate 1,353 of NZ_SIJK02000102.1, forward strand.
AGAGCCAGGCGTCGCGCCTCCTGCGAGGCCAAGAAACCGCCTGGCGGCTGCGCGTAGGTGATCGCGATCGTCACGACGCTGATACCGTAGCGCTCGGCATAGGCGTTCAACGCCGCACGCAACTCTGCCAGATCCCGACGCACGAGATCGTTCACCGCTGCAACCTCGATCTGGCGCACCAGCTTGCGCAGCGCGTCCTGGCAGGCTGCCTGGAATACCCGGTCGAAGTCGTCGGGCGAGATGTTGTAGATGAAACACTGCGGATCCTTGATCATGAAGGTGATCAGTGCGTCAACGCTGACCCGTACGTCATCGCTGGTGGGTGCCTCGACAACCAGCACGTCGAATGGGATCTCGCGGCGCGTGACGAGGTGGGTAACGATCATCCAGGGCGGCAGCACATGGGGGCCGCTGCCCAGCGTTCGCACGTAACGCCCGCCGATAGCCAGCAATGCGTTGACACCCTCGGGGATCGCCACATAGAACGAGCGGTAGAGTCCCAGCAGCAGCACGACGACGCCAATTGCCAGGGCCAGTCCAATAGTCCAGTTCAGACCGATGACGATGGCTCCAATGATAGCGCCGGCCACCAGAACCCCGCCCAGGGCAAGGGCACCGACCTGCAGGCGCACCAGTCGTTCGGGCACGATCACGATTGGCGTAGTACCGTCGGCACCACGGGTTGTGAAGGCCTCGGACGCGAGTTCGAGCGGCACCCGCCGCTGGGTCAACTGCGCGTCGCGTTCGTCGAGTTGAATGTCGTCGGGTTGAGTCATGGCTAGGCACCTCGCTCTCGGTCTTCAGACATCGGCTGGCGTAGTTGGGTCACACGGCGATAGACGAGGGCGGGGCGGCGCCGCACCGCCTTTACAGCGGGGAGTGGCTCGCCGGGGAGCAGGCCGGCCGGGCGGGGCGGGTCGGCGAAGCGTCCATAGGCGTAGCGGTAGAGATCCCGTACCACTGCGGTGATCGGGGTAGCCAGCAGGATCCACCAGAAGCCAAACTGGCTCAGGGCGACCACGACCAGGATGAGGATCGCCGGGTGCAGATCAACGATGTTGCGCTCTAGGCGCGGTGCCACTAGGTTACTAATTATTTGCTGGACGAGGAAGAACAGGAGCACGACGGCAAGGGCCAGTTGAGGGGAAATCGTCAGGGCGAAGAAGATCGACGGAATGGCGCCCAGGAACGGCCCGATCGAAGGGATCAACTGGGCTAGCCCGGCCAGGATCGCCAGCAGCAACAGGTAGCGAGCCTCGGAGGCGAGGCCGAAGAGCTGGGTGAGCAGGTCGAGCCCCAGGTAGACCAGCCCGCCCGTGATCAGCGCCGTGAACAATTGGCCCCGCACAAAGGCGCTGAAGGCGCGGTCGAGGATGCGAAGCACGGCCCAGACCTCAGCTCTCGCGGCAGGTGGCAGCGCCTGGTCGAGGACGGCGCGGCCGCGGGGCTGATCGACCAGCACAGCCAGCAGCCAGGTTGGCACGACAATGAGCCCAAGCACGAAGCCCACGGTATTCGCCAGCCCGAGCAGGGCTCTGATGGTTAGGTTGACGCTTTGCCCGAGGTAGACGTCGACGTTCGAGCGGGCCTGGTCGTAGAACTGGGTGATCACGTCGATGATGAAGGCTCGCATCGGGGGCGGAAGCGTGCGCAGGTAGGCGGCAAGGCGCTGCTCGTAGGTGGCGAAGTCGTCGGGCGAAGGCAGACTCAGGTAGGCCTCATTGATCTGCCGCACGATGATGGGCACGAGCAGCGAGAGGAAGAATGCGGCGAGCACCGCAACCAGCCCCATAATCAGCAGGACGGCGAGCGTGCGGGGGAGAACGCGGTCGAGCAGGTTGACCAAGGGGAGCAGCACGTAGGCAATTGCCGCGCCGACCACGAACGGGAAGAGCGAACCCCAGGCGAACCAGATCAGGGCGATCAGGCCGAGCAAGGCTCCGAGCGTCAATAGCAACTGAGCCAGACCACCGGGGGTGATCGTGGCGATGCGCTCGCCCAGTTGCCGCCAGGCCATTCGTGCCCGCCGCACCGCCGGGGGTCCACGCTCCTCTGGTACTCTGGGCGCCACTCCCTCTGGGCGGTCGGCCTTGTTGTCACCGTCTGGTGGAGTCGAAGCGCGGCGTGTGCCGCGTGGGGTAACAGTCATTGCCATAGGTAACGCATGCCTTCCTACACATTTGGCATCACAGGTGAAATATGCGGGTTGACACCGCCACACTGGTAGGTGTCGAGCACCCAGGCTGCGGCACCGTGGCGCAGGAAGATCGCGACCAGGGTACGCGCCGCCACCGAGGGCAACATCGTGCGCCAGCTACGCAGGGCGGTGAACAGGTTCGCTAGTCCGCCCATGTCGGCGCTGCCCCCCAGCACGCCCGCGTCGCTGGCCCAATCGGATCGCGCACCGCCGAACGGCACGAGGTAGCGCTCGAGGTCATTGCCCAGGGCCATCAGGTCGGCCAGGTCTTGCTCGTGTGCGCTATCGCCAGCGGTGAGCGTCTGGCGATCTTGCCAGGTGAGGTTCTGGGCGATGACCTTGAAGGCGGCGTAGAGCGCCTGGTTCGAGTCCTGAGCGCAGTTGTAAGCTGGCGTCACAAGGCTGCTACCAGCACCGCCGCCGATGCGGTAGCGTGCGGTCATCATCTCTAGGTAGCGACGGGTCAGCGCCAGCGGCGTGACGCTTGTCTGCCCACGCCGCCCCGTGAAGCAGGGCAGGCGCACCAGCACATCACGCACGGGGCGGGTGCCGAGCCACCCGTACTGGCGGTCGCCGATGTAGCGCGACCAGTGAAGAGCGCCCGAGGTGAGTCCGTCGGGGTTGTGAGCGTAGACTTGGAGGTATTCGATATCGAAGCTCAGTTCATCGGCGATGGGTTCACGCACGACCCGAGCCACGCCGAAGGCGAAGTGGCCCCAGTAAAGCGGGCTTGCCTTCAGGGCTGGCTCGGCCTGTTCGCCGCCAATGCCGCCGTAGACGTGGATGAGCAGGGCGTCGTCGCCCTCGCACCAATCGGCCTGGGCTGCCTGCGGGTCAACGCCGGGGGGCGGCAGGAAGACGTTCATCGCCTGGCCTTTATGGGCCGCAGCGTTCTTGATGCCCTGCTTGCCGACGTACCTGAGCGCCTCCTCTTGCGAGGCGATCACGCGTGTGGGCGCGAGCCGCAGGAGCTGACGCGGGGCCAGGGCCTGCACAACAAACACGCCCTCGCGGTCGCACGCCCCGTAGATGTACCAGCCGTCTACGCCGGCCAGAGCGTGCTCGATTCCCGCGTTGGTGAAGGGCATAACCCCATCCTGATTGGCAACCACGAGGGGCATATGGACGACCTCGGCGGGACCGTCGAAAGCGGCGCTGTCTCGACTGTAATGAACCACCCGATAGTGCTCGTCGTCGCCCTCGGCGGCGAGGAACTTCACAAGGGCGTAGAAGCGCCCGGTGATCTGCACCGGCTGGCGTGGCACGAACAGGATGGGTGCCCCACCGTCGGCCGGCGCGGCGTCCAGTGTGACCGGCTCGGGCAGGCGCACAACGATGTCATCGTTGGGGTGAGCACCGGCTAGGGACTCGAAGGGATTCACCAGGGACAGCCCTTGGATCCGCTCGGGCAGCACCGTGCCCTCGGCGACGGCTTTGCGGGCCCGCCCATCGAAGAGCACCTGCCGGGTGAGCGACCAGTAGATCTTGTTGGTCGCCGCTGTGTCGGCCCAGCGCAAGCGTACCACTGTACCGACGAGCCCATCATGCCCGGCGGGCGCATGGTGGATCTCGATCAGTGTGCCTCGCACCTGCTCGCGCTGCGCGAGGGGCGGCAGGATGAGCCGACCCATCCATTCGCCGATCGGCTGGTACAGGTCCGGGGTGGGCCTGCGGTCGAGCGGGTAGTATGCTGGCCGGTTGAACGGGGCCTGCCAGTAGCGGCCATAGCTATTGTCAGGCCGCTGGACAGGGGCCTGGTTTGCTGCACCCATAGATGCTCCCTATACTAACCACCAAAGCACTGCCACGCGAACGGCGACCGTGTTATGCTCACGTTGACTGCTCCTCGGGTATGGCCTGCGCCTCCTCGCTAAGCGAGGGTGCAAGCGTACGCTCACCCTTGCGGGAGGCCTGCTTACCCTTGCGGGAGGCCTCCTTCTGGCGGGCCTGCATCCGGCGCAAGTGCCGCCGTGTGCGGGCCTCCTGCTCCGACTGAAGAAGTGCCTCGGCGAAACGCGTTAGCAGCGCCATCAACATGCCGAAGCCCATGAAGATGTAGAAGACCGTCAGCAGTTTACCGACGGGGGTCTTGGGCGTAAAGTCACCGTAGCCCACGGTAGCCAGGGTGATCGCCGAGAAGTAGAAGCTATCGAGGTAGGCCCAGCCCTCGACCTCGTGGAACATCAGTGTCCCCACGAAGAGCAGCAGCACGGTGAGTGCGGCCAGCGAGCGGAACGACGGGTCGCGCCATACCATGCGGACGGTCGACCAGAACTGCGCTAGGGTGATTAGCAGCGCAACCATGCGGGCGCACCTCATCGCGGTTGGGACTTTATCCAGCCAGAGGCCGGGGCTCTCTCCACTCTAGCGCTCCGAGGCCCCCGATGCATCGTAGCGATTGCTGAAATCCCGCTTCCAGATAAGGCAGGCCCCTTTGCCCAGGATGCGTAGCCGCCCCGGCGAAGGGCACAATGCTCTACGTATTCGGCGCGATCCGGCTTCCACAACTGGTCATGATGCTTGCGTGTCCTGACGATGCCAGTCAAAGACTCTCTTGCTACACTTAAGATTGACGACGATCCAACTTCAGCGCAGAGTAAGGAGTCACGTAATGCGCCGGATTCTGATCCTGCACGCTCTGCTCGGCACGGGCCACCTGAGCGCGGCGCGAGCCCTCGACGCCGCCTTCGCACGCTTCCCAGGCGTCGAGGCCCACGTCGAGGATAGCCTCGACTTCATCAACCCCGCCCTCAGCAGCCTGTGGAAAAAGGGCTACAAGGAACTGAGCGAGCACGCCGCAGGGCTGTATAGCCAGGTCTACCGCGCCGCCGATACCGATGATGCCCAACGGGCGATGGCCGAGAACCTGCGGGGTGCGACACGCGGCTGGCCCTTCTTCCAGAAGCTCGAGCATTATGTGGCCGAGTTGGCGCCTGCCGCCATCATTGCGGTGATGCCGGTGCCCCTGGCCTTGATGAGCCAGCTTAAGACCGAGGGTCGCCTGGCCTGCCCTCTCTACGGGGTGGTCACTGACTTCCTGGCCCACAGCGTCTGGGCCGTCCCCCACGTGACACGTTACTTCGTCCCTAGCCGCACCACGGCTGCCATGCTCGCATGGCAGGGGCTCGACCCTGCCACCCTTACAGTGACGGGCATTCCGATCAACCCGGCCATCGCTGAGCCGAAGCAGGCCGACAAGCTACGCTGGCAGCATAAACTCCCCCTCGACCGGCCCCTCGTGACCATCTTCGGCGGGGGCGTAGATCCCGCGACGATCGCCTTCATCGCGGCGCGCCTGGTCGAGCAAGAAGTGCCCCTCACACTCGTGATCTGCGCGGGCCGCAATGAGCGGCTGCTGGACGCGCTGGCCGGAATCGAGGGCAACGCCACCGTTGGCCTGCAAAAGCTTGGCATGATCGACTACGTAGATGACCTGGTGACGACGAGCGACCTGGTGATCTCGAAGCCGGGCGGTCTGATTACCAGCGAGGTGCTGGCCCGTGGCACGCCAATGATCACGATCTGCCCTCTACCAGGGCAGGAGGAACCCAACGCCGACTTCGTCACCCTGTCCGGGGCCGGTATCTCGCTGCGCGTGCCCGAGTTGGTACCGATCACTGCGCTCCACCTGCTCGAGTCGCCCGCGTTGCTGAGCCGCATGCGTGCCAACGCCCAGGCCGTCGGCAAGCCTCGAGCGGCCCTCACCATTGCCGAGCAGGTGCTTGACGACCTGGATGTTATCTAGTCAGCCGTAATGAGTTTTAAGCATTACATCAGGTAGTGCCGACTTCAGTCGGCTGAGCCGGAAGCCGACTGAAGTCGGCACTACCATCATATACCCGATGTAATATTGAATATTCATAACGGTTGGGCTTGTCTCTGACGCTATCGGTTTGCAAGCCGAAAAGGTGACTTTATGCTTGCGCTGCTGCTCTTCGGTGCCCTCGCCCTGCTCGCGGTAAGCCTCGCGCTCGCCCCGCTCGAGGCGCTCGGCTGGTGGGCGGGCTGGTTCGGCAACGACCACGAATTGGAAGCTGCCGCCGACGCTCTGCGCGAGCGCCAGGGCGTCGGTGGCGCGGCGGCGCGCCACTACGTGGTCTTTCTCTCGGGCGTAGGCAGCCCCCGCAGCGGCGAGGTTCCGGAGGAGGAGCGGCCCTTTATCGCCCACCTCCGGGCGCACCTGCCCGACACGGTCGTTGTTGACGGGGTGCTGCCCTACTCGGTGCTGGGCCTCAGCCTCGATCATCCGGCCCGGCCCCTAGGACGGCTGTGGCACCACGCCATTGGGCGCGGCGGCTTTTGGCAGCAACTGATCAATACCCGCAACCTCTTCCAGGTTCTCGTCTCGGCCGACCGCCGCTATGGCCCGGTGATAAGCTTCGGTCTGGCAAAGCAGATCCTGATCGCTCTCGTTCGCCACGGCTACGTCATTGACAGTGGGGTGCCAATTACGCTGGTCGGCTCCAGCGGTGGCGGGCAGATGGGCCTCGGGACGGGACCGTTCCTCGCTCAGGCGTTGCATGTCCCCGTGCGCATGGTCTCCCTCGGCGGCGTGATGAGCGGCGACCCTGCCATCCTCAGCTTTCGCCACTTCGACCATCTCTACGGGACAAAAGACCCAGTGGCAACGATGCTTCCGCAGATGATCTTCCCCAGCCGCTGGCCGATCAACCACCGCTCGCCGTGGTGGGAAGCCCGTCAGCGCGGCATCTACCGCGAGCGCGCTATCGGGCCCATTGCCCACACAGGTCCCGGCGGCTACTACGATGGCAAGAGTAGGCTGCCCGACGGAACCGACCACTGCACCCACTCGGCCAACGAGGTCATCGCATGCATCCGGTCGTGGGAAAGCGAAGGGATATGAGGCAACAATGAACAATCGCCCTTTCTTTGTCGGCATTCTCGTAACAAGTCTGCTACTGGTCGTCTATGTGCTCTGGCCGTATGCAGGCGAGATTGCCGTTGGGCTGCTGGCGGCGGTGCTCTTCCGTCCGCTCTACGACCGCGCCCTGGGCTGGAGGTGGACGGGAGGGCGCGATCTGGTCGCCCTGGCCGTGACCCTGCTCGCCATCGCGCTGACGGTGCTGATCCCCTTGCTGGTCGCGGTGACGCTGATCGCGAGTCAGAGCCAGCGTTTCCTCGCCGAGATCCAGTCGTTCGATCCATCGTCCGGCGGTGAGCGCGTGCGGATCTTCTTTGAATGGATCGCCCAGGCGACCGGGCAGGCGGGCGAGCAATTGCGCGTACGCCTTGACACCGGAGTCCGCCAGGCGCTCGAGCAGCTTGCCGGAGGCGTTTTTGGTCTGGTTGGCTCGATCCCCGAACTGATTATCCGCTTCTGGGTCTTTCTGGCTACCCTGCTTTACGTGCTGCCGAGCTACCCCCGACTCGTCGGACAACTCCAGCGCGGGCTCCCTCTGGCCCCAGCGATTTCGGGGCGCTTCCTCGAGATGGCAACCCTGGGCCTGCGCTCAACCGTGCTGAGCATCGTGGCGGTGGCAGGTGTGCAGGGGCTAAGCACGGGCCTCGTGCTCTGGCTCATGGGCGTGCCCTACGTAGCGATCTGGACGCTGCTCTGCATCGTGGCTGCGATCTTCCCGCTGGGCGTACTGATCGTCACCGTACCGATTGCGGTGGTGATGCTCGCGATCGGCTGGGGTTGGCAGCCGCTTGTGCTGCTAGGATGGACCTTCGTCGTGATCCCGAACATGGACGAACTGATCCGCCCGGTGCTGATCTCACGCAGCACCGAGTTGCACTGGGCCCTGGTGATGATCAGCGCCTTTGGCGGTGCAGCTCTCTTTGGGGTCTGGGGCGTAGTGATTGGCCCTGTCGCAATGATCCTAGCCAAGACGGCTATCGAGCTCTACTTTGAGGTCTACATCGATGCCAGGGTAGCAGAAGAAGCACCGACCCTTAGCGTTACTGAATAGTGTGTGAACAAATTCTGCTCTGCTGCCGAAGGGAGTGCCGGCTTCAGCCGGCTTCCGGCTCATCAGGTAGTGCCGACTTCAGTCGGCTTCCGGCTCAGCCGACTGAAACGCTTGGT
>NZ_SIJK02000103.1:0-2760 GCF_004762035.2 Candidatus Chloroploca mongolica
ATGTATGCACCGCATTTGACCAAGACTCGTGTCCAAAGGTGCTTGACACATTCCGCTCGACCCCGATGAGTGCCTGCGTCGTGAGTCCAGCCGCCTCCATCAGGGGCACCACCTCGGTTGGGTGGGCAAAGTAAGCCTGCGGGAACAGCTCGCCCCGGTCGTGAACACCGGTCCGGAGCACGTGCTCGGTGTACGCGGGATCCTGGATGATCCAGAGCGGATCTTTCGCGGCAGCGTCGCGGAAGGGCGCAAAGCGCGACACAAAGGTCGCCGCCAGGAGCCCGCCGGGGCGAAGTCGGGTACACGCCTCGGCCACCGCCTGCGCCCGCTCTGCCTGGGTCAGCAAGTGATACAGCGGCCCGAACAGCAGGACGGCATCATAGGGGCCAGAGATCGTCGCTGGAAGGGCCAGCGCATCGGCCTGGACGACCGCCTCCAGCGTCACTGCCGAACGCTCGGCATAGTCATGCGCCTGAGCGAGCTGGGTCGCCGACAGATCCACCAGCGTCACCTGGTATCCCTGGGCTGCCAGCGCGACACTGTACCGCCCCGGCCCACCGCCGAGATCAAGCACCCGCGCTGGTGCTGGCGGGAGCGCCGCGTTCAGGACGCGCATCGTGACCGCAAACTCCGTGCGGTGCCGCTCCAGCCGCAGCCACTCACGCTCGCCATACGCATCATAGAACGATGCTACGCGTGACATCTCTCTCCTCCTGGAAATGCTACCGCACCGCCGATCACGTCAACTAGAGCTTCCTAGGTGTCATGGTACTTGCACCACAACCGATGCAGCCGGGCATCGAATTCGCTCACGAAGCAGAACTGCCTGGCCTCTTTTCCCTGGGTATCCACCGCCGTCCATAGCTGTCAGCCGGACTTTGGCTGTCAACTTGGCTGTCAACGGCAAAAAAGAAGCCTAGTGCCGAATTGACACTAGGCTTCCTAGAGTGGTGAGCCGGGTGGGGATCGAACCCACGACCCTCTGATTAAAAGTCAGGTGCTCTGCCGCTGAGCTACCGGCCCGCTGGTTATTATACCCTAGACTGTGATGAGCGTCAAAGGATTTTATGCACGCGAGGTTATGGTATCATAGGCTCCTATGAATGCCTCTTCTCGCTATGATGATCACGTTCCTCTGCGGGTAGCTATGCTTGCGCGGGTGGTCTTTCCGCTCCATGGCTATGGTGGTATCGAACGCCACGTCTTTCATCTGGTGACCCATTTGACCCGCCTCGGTGTCGCGGTGACGCTTTTTGTGCAAGAAGCCGATCCCGAACGCGTCGCTGGCTCCGATGTGGCGAGTCAGGCGATTACGCAGGGCCTTGCACGGGTTGTCTATCTGCGTTATGACTATACTTCCCCCGCTTTGCCGCCCAACGGTGTTGTCGGACGCCAATTCAATTATCCTTGGTATACTTGGCACCTTGGTCGTGTCGCGGCGGCAGCCGTCCGCCGCAATGAGGTCGATCTTGTGCATAGCCAGGGGCTCTGTGCGACTGGCTATGGCTTTATTCGCCAGCGCGATCCTTTGTTACGCCAGGTGCCGTTTGTTGCGAATCCCCACGGGATGGAGGAGTTTCGTACCCCCGATTGGCGCAAATGGGTCGCCTATGCTCCCTTTCGTTCCCTCTATGCCTATGGGCATCGCTGCGCTGATCGCGCGATTGCGACTGATGCTTGTACTCGCCACGATCTCCCTCGCTATCTTGGGGTCGATCCTTCCCGCGTCAGTGTGATCCCTTCGGCGATTGATGTGGAAGAGTGCCTCGGCTTTGTCTCCCCCGCGCTCCGTTCCCAACTTCGCCACCGCTTTGGCCTCGCTGAATCTGGCCTGACGCTGCTCAGTGTGGGCCGCCTCGAACGCAATAAGGGCTTTCACGTGATGCTCGCCGCCCTTGCCCAACTCCGCCACGAGTTGCCGCCAACCTGGCGCTGGCTGCTCGTTGGCAATGGCAAGGAAGAGGCCGCTCTCCGCGATGAGGCCGCGACGCTGGGCCTGGCTGAGCAGATTACGTTTGTCGGGCGCCTTGATGACGCTGAGTTGCATAGCCTCTATGAAGAGGTCGATCTTGTGGTGCATCCGACCCTCTATGAAGGCAGTAGCCTCGTGACGCTCGAGGGCATGATCCATCGCAAGCCGATGATCGCTTCAGCCGCTGGCGGTATTCCCGATAAGGTCTTTAGTGGACGCAATGGCTACCTTGTGCGCCCCGGTGATGTCGAAGACCTCGCCGCCAAGCTGCGCCTCGCGCTGGCCCGCCGCACACAGTGGCCTGCCTGGGGCGAAGAGAGCGTCCGTATTGTGCGTACGACCTTCGATTGGCCCGTCGTCGCCCGCAAAACCCTGAACCTCTATCGGGAGTTGCTGGTTTGACGCAACGGCGCAAAGCGATAGGTGGAGCTGCCTCAACCCTTCGCGCCTTCGCGTCTTCGCGTGAGCTGATCTGACGCAACGGCGCAACGGCGCAAAGCGATCGCTGGCGCTGCATCAAATCTTCGCGTCTTCGCGTCTTCGCGTGAGCTGATGTGACGCAACGGCACAACGGCGCAAAGGTATCGCTGGAGCTGCCTCAACCCTTCGCGCCTTCGCGTCTTCGCGTGAGCTGTTCTGACGCAAAGGCGCAACGGCGCAAAGCGATAGGTGGAGCTGCCTCAACCCTTCGCGCCTTCGCGTCTTCGCGTGAGCTGATTTTGACGCAAAGGCGCAACGGCGCAAAGGTATCGCTGGAGCTGCCTCAACCCTTCGCGCCTTCGCGTCTT
>NZ_SIJK02000103.1:2860-9502 GCF_004762035.2 Candidatus Chloroploca mongolica
CAACGGCGCAAAGGTATCGCTGGAGCTGCCTCAACCCTTCGCGCCTTCGCGTCTTCGCGTGAGCTGATTTGAGCTGCTGTGACGCAACGGCGCAACGCGATCGCTGGAGTTGCATCAAATCTTCGCGCCTTTGCGCCTTTGCGTCAAAACAAACCAGCCTTCTTTGCTTCGGGCGCTACCATACCAAGGGGAAGATGACCCTATACGGCGCGTCCTCTGGTGCGATGGTGATCGGCAGCCGGGTCACTGGCGCGAGTGGGTCGTTGCTCTGGATGAGGATGGTGCCGCGGAAGCCCCACGCATAGAAAGATGGCGAGACCCAGCGCAATGCGATCGGCAGGTCGTCCGCTTCCCCAGGGGCGATCTCGCCTTGCTGATCACTCCACTCTACCCAGGTGCTTGTGGTTGGCTGCGTACGTAGTTCAATGGTTAGTCCGTCGTTCAGCAGCAGGTCGCTCCGACAGCCGAGACTCTGGTAGGTCTGGTTGCTCGCTTGAAGCCCGTAACTCGCTGAGAACTCTGGCGCCAGGGGGCCGATCGTTTTGTAGTGCATGCTGATGCGTCCGTCACGCATCAGCAAGACCTGGAAACTCAGCCGTTGCGTTGGTTCGCCACTGATCGGTACGTCTTGCCAACTGACTAGCAAGCCTTCGGCCAGGCTGGCGTAACTCACCCGCGCCCCAGGTTGGCTCGGGTCAAGGTTGACCCGCAAGGGCACAATTGCGGCACCAGTCGTTTCGGCCAGCGGGAAACAGCCTGGGATAAAGAAGCCGCTATTCGGTGGCGAGCCGAGGATCACCAGGCCGTTTGATGAGATGGTTATTGCGTCGTAGAAGCGGTGATAGAAAAGAAAGGCAAAGTCGAGTGGAATAGCCTCGCTCAAGACGTCGTTGCCCAACGCCACCGTGACCGCATCTGCGGGCGGGACGATCCATCTCCGCGCGATCTCCGGCGTTTCGTCGCTTCGCCAGACCCCATATGCTTCATCGAGGATCTGCGCGGTGTAGCGCAAGGGTTGTGGCCCCGTGTTGCTGATCGGCAGCGTGGCCGTCAGGGTTTCGGCAAAGTCGAGCACCACTGGCTCACGGGTGCGGTCAACCGTGAGCTGTGGCTGATCCGGTTGCAAGACGATCGTGCGTACCACTTCTTCGCCGGCGCTCAGGCTGACCGTGATGACCTGGCTCACATGGTCACGGGCGTTGGTCGTGAGCGTGACGGTGGGTTGAATCGTTGGTAGGATAAATTGGTACGCCCCCCTCGTGTCGGTGGTCGTCGTTGGCCCATCTCCGACGCTCACGGTCGCCTCCAGCGGGGCACCAGTGCCGCCTCGCGTGACGGTGCCGCGCAGGGTTGCATGGCTCGCGTCGCTTGGGACAATGAGCGTCACCGGGATGACCAGCGGTGCTTGACTCAGATCGGCGGTGTGCAGCAGAAGCTGCGCGGTGTGGCGACCAGGCGCAGCAACTTTGCGCGCATCAACCGTCACGCCAAGCTCAACCGTCGCGCCGGGTGCCAGCGTCACGGTCTGCGTTGGGGCAATGCTGAGCCAGGGGATGTCAACGCTTACCTCGGCGACGGCACGGTACGCGTCGAGGCGGCCATACCCGTAGATGCTATTTGGTGCCTCGTCGGGGCGACAGGTGGCGTGCAGGTCGCCAAGAAAGCGAGTGTCGCCGGTACGCGGTGCCGCCGTCGCGGTCAACGCGGCATAGGTTGTCTCGTAGTCACCGATCAGGCCAGGCTGCGCCGACCAGAGCAGCGCCACCGCGCCGGCGACGATGGGCGTCGCCATCGAGGTGCCACTCAGCGAGCCGTAGATGCGCTGATCGGCGACGGTCGAGATGATATTGAGCCCGGGGGCGGTCAGGTCGGGTTTGATGCGCCCGTCGGCAGTTGGCCCGATGCTGCTAAAGGTCGCCAACAAATCTTGACGATCTGTCGCCCCAACCGCCGTTACCTCGGCAAAGCTGGCCGGAGCCTGGATCGTGCCGCACCCCGATAGACTGCCCGTATTGCCGGCGGCAAAGACCGGATAGATGCCCGCTGCGCGCCATGCAACAACATAGCCCGTATACCAGTCAGCCATTGTCCCTGCAACCCACGAGTTATTGATGATATGCGGGCGAAGATCGGGGCGAGCGTTGAGCCCATTTGCATCAGTGGGGGCCAGCAGCCACTGGGCGGCCTGGATCAAGGCGAGTTCGTTGCATTCACGCGCCGAGCAGGCGCGCACGGCGATCCAGCGTGCCGCCGGGGCGACGCCCACCGCTGGTTGGGCTTCCTGATCGCCGAGGCCCACCATCAGGCCCATTGTATGGGTGCCGTGATTGCCCGCATCAGCAGGTGATGGCGAACTTCCAAACAGATCAAGCCAGTTGTAGGCATGGGTCTGCCCCTCAGCGCTTGTGCCACGATACTGGTTCACAAGCGCGGGATGTTCCAGCCGTACGCCACTATCAATGCTGGCAACCGTAATGCCGCTGCCGCGTACCCCAAAATCGTTCCAGGTGCGACTCGCCTCGACCTGGCGGACATGCCAGCAGACGTTCGCGTCATCGGCAGCACAGTTGGCCGGCGCAGTCTGGGCCAGTTCATGCGGCGCAATGCGGCCCAGACTGGCAACGCGCAGGGCGCGTAGTTCGGCTACCTCGGCGCGACTCGCCAGCGCCGCGACATCGGCGGCATCACCGGTGACCGCCAGCGCATTCACAATCCAGAGCGGCGTATATGGCAGGCCACGCGCATCGAGCCAACCACGCAGCGCACGCTGACTCTGGTCGGCGTGGTTTTGCAGAGTCGTCGCCACATACGCGCCGCGGCTCGTCCAGTCACGCAACGCATACGCCGCCGCGAGATCGGCCTGGTCGGCGAGAAACACCAGAAACTGCGCCTTGCCCTCGGGATCATTCGCCTGATCAGTCGCAATGCCAGGATCAATGACCGGGCCACGCGCCGCCGCCGCAACGCCGCGATCCTCTGACGGCAACGGCACCCGCCGCAGCCTCGGGGCAACCTCGGGCACCGCTGCAAGCTCGGCGCGGGCCTCAAAGATGCGTAGGTCAACCGGTTCCGTCGCCTCATTCTCAACACGCAGCCGCAGTTCAGCCTCTTTGCCGAGGGCAACGGTTGCTTCAAGGGTCGCGGGTGACACCCGCACGGGCGACGCAGCGAGTTGCGCCGCGACTGGTGGTTGGGCGACGGGCAGCGCCACAAGCAGCAGCGTCACCAGGATCAACCAGGCCAGAACGCGGTAGAACGAAACGATCACAGGCGTTACAGATATTTCTCGCTACGCAGTACCTGGGCATCGACCGCATAGACAATCACGGCATAATCGGTAAAATAGTGCTCGGCAAGATGGGCCATAATGCGCTCGGCCACCTCATCGCTCACAAGCATCTCGATGCGCACATTCTGCCCTCCCATATCAATGGTCGGCATCCCGCGGGTGCCCTCACCACGGGCCTGGGCTATCGTATAGCCCTTGGCCCCGAGGTGATGCATTTCACGAACCAGGCGATCTTCGAGAATCGACTCGGCAATCACCGTGACCAGTTTCAAGGTTGTTGTGCGCATCATTTCCTCCTAATCGCCGCGGGTAAACTCACAGATCGTGGCGGCCTGCCCGAGCACAATCACACGGTGACGCGGCCCTGGGCGTAGCCGTCGGCCGGCGTTATTGCGCGCCGTTTCGAGCATCCGATAATCGCCGGTCAACACAACCACCCGCCCACCGGGGCGGACAACGCGTACCAGTTCGGCGAGTACTTCACGGTAGAGCCCCGGCAACTGGGCTTCTTCACTCACCTGCTTGCCAAAGGGCAAATTGACGGCCACCTTATCAACGCTCGCATCATCAAGCGGCAACTTCCGCGCATCCCACCGACTCACATAGATCTCGCCGCGCACACCGTGCAGATTCTCTTGCATGGCACGCAACGCCTCGCCACTGATATCGCCGCCGTGGATCTCGGCAAATTTCCCAGCGGCGGCCCGTTCCACCAGGATGGTACCGGCACCAGCCATCGGATCCAAAAAGACATCGTCAACCTCGGGGTCGGTGAGCCCAACCATTGCTGCGGCCAGTGCCGGGCGAAGGCTCGCGGGCAAATGGTAGGTCTTGCTGCGCTGGCGCATGCTCGCATCCGAGAGGCGCAACGTACAGAACAACTCGTGTTCGACGAGCGTCGCCCAGATCTCCAGATCGGCATCATCTTCGACCAGCGTCCAGCGTCCGGACCACCCATCCTTCACCGCATCGGCAACGGCACGACCAACATCGCGGCGCATAAACTTCTGACTGCCCACCGTTCGCGCAATCACCCGGAAGCTCACCCCTTGCGGGCGGAAGCCGCTGGCGCGACGCCAGATTTTGAGCGCCGCATCGGCGGTCTCACTATGATGGACAGCGGCGTAGATCTGGCGCAACCCACGGGCATCGGGGGCCACCTTGAAGCCGCGCGCTGCGACGACAAAAGCATCTTCGCTGGTGCGCAACGCGAGCAACGGGCGCGGGCCACCACGATGATCAAAGAGCACCAGGTCATTGCGACCTGGCACGGCACGCATGCCAACGAGTTTTGGCGGTTGGCCATCGTCGCCCCCAAGGCGACGTTGAGCTTCGAGCCAGGCTAACTCACCGAGCCCTGGCAAAGTCTGTAATGCATACAACATAGAAAGTTTGACACGTTTCCTACATGTGCTTGATATAGCTTACCAGCACGTCATACAGATCGATGAGACCCTCAACTGAAACCCACTCTTCGTCAGAATGGAGCCCGGCCCCGACTGGCCCAAGGCAAATCGCAGGAATACCGGCACTCGTATAGTAACGGGCATCGGTCGAGAAATGCTCACGATAAAAACGGGGCGGCGCACCAGCCCGTTGCTGCAACAGATCGGCCAGGCGGCTCACCTCGTGATGTTCGGGGTCAGTGCGCAACACCGGAGCCGACTCGTTGACCACCACCCGAGCCGTCGGGAAATGGCTTTGCAGCGTGGCGAGCAGCGCTGCCGGCGTATCTTCGGGCACATAGCGAATATCAAAGGTCACTTTCAGCGAGCCAGGCACCTGATTGCGCGAGCCAGCCCCGGCCTGGATCGTTGTCGGTGTGATCGTTGTCCGCCAGGTATCTGGTGCAGGGACAGGATACTGCAATGCCAGGGCCTGCAAGCCCTGATTGAAATCAAGGATCGGATTATGGCCGTCCCAGGGGCGCGACCCGTGCGACGGACGCCCCGGCAGGCTCAGTTCCACCCACATTGCCCCTTTATGCTCAAAGAGAATCCCCATATCAGTCGGCTCCAGGCAGAGCATAAAAGCACAGCGCCACCCTTCAGTCAGAAGCCGTCCGGTGCCGTGGGTGCCGCCGATCTCTTCGTCACACACAAACTGAAAGCCGACATCGGGGCGTTCAGGCCAGGCAGCCAGTTCGCGGATCAGGCGCAGCATCACCGCGCAACTGCCCTTCATGTCCTGACTACCGCGCCCATAAATCCGACCATCGCGCACCTCGGGCACAAACTGCTCGGGGTTGGCGACTACCACATCCAGGTGTCCGTTGAGCATCAACGCTGGTGTACGGGTCTCACGCAGCGTAACCACCATAGCTGGCTTGCCGTGTGCCTCACTCCGCTCGATCACAAGGTCGGGCACATCAGCGAGGTACGCTGCCGCATACTCAAGCACCGCACGCAACTGATCAACCCGATTCTCCGTTGTCTCAAAGCGAACCAGATCGCACGTCAGCGCAACCAGATCTTCATGCAGCGCGGTACTCATCACGAGACTCCTCATAACACAGGCTATCCCAACGGTTTTCGTAGTATACCATGGGCCATCCTGTGCTACAATCAAGAGAAGACCGACTGTATCACCGCTCTTTCAGCACTGGAGACTTAAGATGACGATCCAGGTCGAGATCAATGATGAGATGATGGAAGCAAAGCCGGGTGAGTTGTTGCTCAGTGTTGCCCGACGCAATGCCGCCCATATCGGTTTTTACTGTGACGGCTATGGCCTCTGCACGATGTGCGAGTGCCGCATTCTCAGTGGTGCCGACCAGCTCAATCCACCTACCGAGGCCGAGCATACCTGGTTGCCACCCGAGCGGATGGCTGAAGGATACCGTCTTGGCTGCCAGACGTCGCTCCGCGGGGCTGGCCCGGTCAAGGTGTTGACCCGCGCCGAAGAGTTGCGCCGCCAGTTTGGGGCTGTGCTTCGCCCACCGGCAGGCACAAACACGACCGATAACCTCGGACCCTTTGCTTCAAACGTTGCGATGGTCAACTGGGAACATATTGGCACCTTCCCCTTCAATCTGTTTCGGACCCTGCAGCGCATCGGGCCGGTGAAATTCCTGCTGCCCGTGCGCGACCTCAATCTTTTTGTCAACGACACCGTCCGCATTACACAGCGCATGATCGAAGACGCCAGCAAGCCGATCCCCGCCCCTGCGACGCCAGCCGCGACGCCTGAGCTTGATACGCAGCGACCGCTGGTCAAACAGACCCAGTCGGGCGGCACGCCCCAGGTATAAGGCGACACGCCTTTGCCCCCCACCCCAACCCCTCCCCCACAAGGGGGGAGGGGCTTTTTCGTGCAACGCCTCCCCGCCTCATGGTCGGAGCGCAACGCCTCCC
>NZ_SIJK02000104.1 GCF_004762035.2 Candidatus Chloroploca mongolica
ATCCGGTGTACGGGCACCCCTTGCGGGTGCCCTTGCGGGTGCCTTGGCGGGGTGCGCATACACGGAAGATGCAATCGCCCTGGGGGCGAAGTCCCTCCCCCTGCCGCATCCCGAGGCTGCACTATGCTCGCGGGCGGGTGCTTTGCCGCTACGCATGAAACCCCTTGAAGGCTACGCCCCAGATAAAGAGTGCGTGCTATAATCAAGGCGATCAGAAGGTGCATATTGGCCGCCACAGTCGGCGCGCCGGTGAGCCAGAGGAGACCGTGATGAAAAACAGTTTTGATGCTCGTGCGACCCTCAAGGTTGGTGAACGTGAGTATGAGATCTATCGCCTGGAAGCCCTTGCCCAACAGGGGGTGGAGCTTAGCCGCTTGCCCTACTCACTGCGTATTTTGCTTGAAAATTTGCTGCGTACTGAAAATGGTCGTTCCGTTACGGCTGATGATATCCGCGCCCTCGCCGCGTGGCAGCCGCAGGCCGAGCCTGACCGGGAAGTTGCGTTTACCCCGGCGCGCGTCATCCTCCAGGATTTCACCGGTGTGCCGTGTGTCGTCGATCTGGCGGCGATGCGCGATGCGATGGCTGAGATGGGCGGCGATCCGAGCCTGATCAATCCACTTCAGCCAGTTGAACTCGTGATTGACCACTCGGTTCAGGTTGATGCCTTTGGCTCTGAGGCGGCCCTGCTGATCAATAAAGATCTTGAGTTTGAGCGCAATAAAGAGCGCTATGCGTTTCTGCGTTGGGGCCAGACGGCGTTCCAGAATTTCAAAGTGGTGCCCCCCGGCAATGGCATTGTGCATCAGGTCAACCTCGAATATCTGGCTCGCGTCGTCTTTACAAGCGATGAGAATCCCCGGGCGACGGGCCCGGTACAGGCGTATCCCGATACACTCGTCGGCACCGATAGTCACACGACGATGATCAATGGGCTCGGCGTGCTCGGCTGGGGCGTCGGTGGCATCGAAGCCGAGGCGGCCATGCTTGGGCAGCCGGTCTCGATGCTTATTCCTCAGGTCGTTGGCTTCCGCCTCACCGGCAAGTTGAGCGAGGGTGCCACGGCGACCGACCTTGTGCTGACGGTCACGGAGATGCTGCGCAAGCATGGCGTTGTCGGCAAGTTTGTCGAATTCTTTGGCCCCGGTCTCGCTGAATTGCCGCTGGCCGACCGTGCGACGATCGCGAATATGGCCCCCGAATATGGCGCCACCTGCGGCATCTTCCCGGTTGATGCCGAAACCCTGCGTTACCTGCGCTTCTCGGGCCGCCCGGAAGAGCGCGTCGCCCTTGTCGAAGCCTATATGAAGGAGCAGGGCCTCTTCCACGATGCCTCGACCCCCGCCGCCGAGTATACCTCGCTGCTTGAGCTTGACCTCGCAACGGTAGAGCCGTCGGTCGCCGGGCCGAAACGTCCTCAGGATCGCGTCCGCTTGAGTGGCGTCAATGAGAGCTTTCATCAGGCGGTCAAGACGATGATCGGCAGCAATGGCAACAACGGCGATTTTGCCGCCAGTGGCGTGCCGCTGCCCTATACCGATGCTGAGCACAAGCTTCATCATGGCTCGGTGGTGATTGCAGCCATTACCAGTTGTACCAACACCTCAAACCCGTCGGTGATGGTTGCCGCCGGCTTGGTCGCCAAAAAAGCGGTCGAGCGTGGGCTGAATACCAAGCCCTGGGTCAAGCCATCGCTGGCCCCTGGTTCGAAGGTTGTGACCGAGTATCTTAATAAAGCCGGCCTGACCCCCTATCTTGATGCGATCCGTTTCAATACCGTTGGCTATGGCTGTACCACTTGTATCGGCAACTCGGGGCCGCTGCCCGAAGAGGTCAGCGCGGCGATTGAGCAGGGCAGCCTGGTGGTGGCCTCGGTACTGTCGGGCAACCGCAACTTTGAAGGGCGCGTGCAGAGCGAGGTCAAGGCCAATTATTTGATGAGCCCGCCCCTTGTCGTCGCCTATGCGCTCGCCGGGCGGATTGATATGGATCTGACCAGCGAAGCACTGGGCACTGACAACGAGGGCAAGCCGGTCTTTCTGCGCGATATCTGGCCGACGCAGGCCGAGGTTGAAGCGACGATTGCCCAGGCCATCGAGTCGGATATGTATCGTTCAAGCTATGCGAGCGTTTTTGTGGGCGACGATCTGTGGGAAAACATCGCCATTCCGACGGGGGATCGGTTTGAGTGGGAAGCCACGAGCACCTATGTCCGTCGCCCTCCCTACTTTGACGGCATGAGCAAAGCGGCCCCGACCGAGGTGCAGCCGATCACTGGTGCCCGCGTGCTGGCCGTGCTTGGCGACAGCATCACCACCGACCATATCTCGCCAGCCGGTAGCATCAAAGTCAACTCACCTACCGGGAAATACCTGATCGAGCATGGCGTGACCACCAGCGAGTTCAATAGTTATGGCTCGCGGCGCGGCAACGACGAAGTCATGGTACGTGGCACTTTTGCCAACATTCGGCTACGCAACCAACTCGCTCCCGGCACCGAAGGCGGCTTTGCCCCCTACCTGCCCACCGGCGAAGTGATGCCGCTCTACGATGCTGCAATGCGCTACAAAGCCGACGGCACACCGCTGATGATCCTCGCTGGCAAAGAGTACGGCTCGGGCTCATCGCGTGACTGGGCCGCCAAAGGACCCTATCTGCAGGGCATCAAAGCGGTGATTGCCGAAAGCTACGAACGCATCCATCGTTCGAATCTGGTCGGCATGGGCGTCCTACCGCTGCAATTCCTGCCGGGCGAGCATGCTGCGAGCCTGGGCCTGACGGGCACCGAAACCTTCACCGTCATCGGGCTACCCGAAGCCATTGCAACCAGCTTTGCCAACGGGCGCGAACTGACCGTTCAGGCAACCCGCGAAGATGGTAGCGTACTGACCTTCAAAGCGCTTGCCCGCATCGACACCCCGCAAGAGATCCAGTACTACATCCACGGCGGCATTTTGCAGTACGTCCTGCGGCAACTGCTCAACGAAGCAGCATAGGATGAATGCGCGTGGGCACGGCACTGCCGTGCCCACGCTCCCAGCACAAGCGCGCTTCTTGGCGACTGCAGCCCCCAAACCCCAACCGGAGGCTTACGCGTATGCCCTGACGCCACACCCACCAGTAGGGTTAGATAGTGTCCGCAGATTACGCAGATTACGCAGATGCGGAAGCTATAATCTGCGTAATCTGCGTAATCTGCGTAATCTGCGGACGATCGAGATGACGATTGCATCTTCCGTGTATGCACCCCGCCAGGGCACCCGCAAGGGGTGCCCGTACACCGGATCCGGCCCCCGGCCTGTATCCCGCCAGGGCACCCGCAAGGGGTGCCCGTACACCGGATCCGGCCCCCGGCCTGTATCCCGCCAGGGCACCCGCAAGGGGTGCCCGTACACCGGATCCGGCCCCCGGCCTGTCCCTCGCCAGGGCACCCGCAAGGGGTGCCCGTACACCGGATCCGGCCCCCGGCCTGTCCCTCGCCAGGGCACCCGCAAGGGGTGCCCGTACACCGGATCCGGCCCCCGGCCGGTAGGGGCACCCCTTGCGGGTGCCCTGTTTTTGTATCCGGTTTCGTATGATGCAACCGCCTTGCCAAGTCAGAAACCTTCGTTGACAGACCACTCATTCTTCCCGTATACTACATATATGCGCTACTTTCTTGGCCTTGGCAGTAATATTGCGCCGCACGTGCATCTGCCACGGATGGTGCAAGCGCTGCTCGAACTCGCCCCAACGCTGCACCTGGGCCGCGTCGTCGAAACAGCAC
The DNA here is from genome assembly GCF_004762035.2 of Candidatus Chloroploca mongolica. Lineage (GTDB taxonomy): Bacteria > Chloroflexota > Chloroflexia > Chloroflexales > Chloroflexaceae > Chloroploca > Chloroploca mongolica. The sequence goes on from NZ_SIJK02000104.1 coordinate 3,767, forward strand.
CGGTCGGGGTCATCGGCGATCCGTTCCTGAATACGGTCGCATGCATTGATCTGGATCTGTCAGCCCTTCAACTAAAGCAGATCTGTAATGCGCTCGAAACCGCCTTTGGGCGCGATCGCGGCGCACCGGGCAGCAAAACGAAGAGCCGTACCGCTGACCTCGACCCGCTCTTTGGCCTGGCAGTTGGTGTGCTGGAGGTTCCCGCCGATCTGTTGCCGCATGAGCCGTATACGCGCCCGATGCTGCTCGAACTGATCGCCGCTATTGGTATGCACACCGATGCCGAACAACCTGACCTGGCACCGGGCGTGAGCTTACCCTTCCACGATCTGGTGATCGGGGCGGTGCCGCTGACCATCGTGCGCGAGGGATCGCGTTATCACAAGGCGTAACAGGGCCTCCACAGTGCGCTCTGCCGAGCAATGCTCGTTCATCCGTCGTCGTCTTTTATCTGTCGCATCAAGCGCGTAACAATATGAGGAAATCTCGTGTCTACTGAGCCATCATCCCGCCCTGCCGCGCTCGTCACCGGTGGCGCAATTCGCCTGGGCCGTGCGATTGCGCTGGCGCTCGCTGGCGCCGGCTACGATATTGTGGTGCACTACGGCCGCTCGTCCGAGGCCGCCGAAGCTACCGCCACCGAGATCCGCGCCCTGGGGGTACAGTGCCACCTGGCCCCGCTCGATCTCGCCGATGTCACGGCGATCCCGGATTACATGGCAGCCGTGCATACGGCGATGCCGAATCTGCGCGTCCTGGTCAACAGCGCCTCGGCCTACACCCAGGCGACGATAGCCAACACCACCGCCGCGATCTTCGATCAGCAGTTCCAGGTGAATTTGCGTGCGCCGTTCTTTCTGACCCAGGCCTTTGCCGCACAGGTAGAGCAGGGCAGCGTGATCAACATCATCGACAACAAGCTCGCCTTCAACCAGTACGAATACGCCGCCTACCTGCTGGCGAAGAAGACGCTGGTCGAGTTCACGCGGATGGCCGCCCTGGAGTTCGCCCCGCGCATTACGGTGAACGGCGTGGCCCCCGGCGTGGTGCTGCCCGCCGGCACACGCAGCCCCGAGTATGTGGCGTGGCGCATCCAGGGCATCCCGTTGCACCGCCAGGGCACCACCGACGACATCACCGGTGCCATTTTGTACCTGCTCGGCAGCCGCTTCATCACCGGCCAGGTGCTGACGGTTGACGGCGGCGAAGGCCTGACCAATATCGGCCAGAACGCCGCGCAGTTTGACCAGGACAAAGTATGAAGATCGTCGGTTTTTCGATCAACCCGCTCTTCCCCGACCGGGTGATCGGCGGCTCGGCCAAGCACCAGCGCACGGTGCTGACGCATCTGGGCGAACTTGGCCACGATGTGACGGTGCTCTGCACGCGTCACCCCGAGGCGCACCCGTTCCGCTGGCACGAGAACGTGGAAGTACTGCCCGTGCTGCCCTTCAAGCAGCCCTTCCCCGAACCGTACGCCGTGCCGGCCTACCAGATCGCCGAGATCATCCAGACCGTCGGCGATCGCCTCGCCACCGCCGACCGCTTCTATATGCACGACGGCGAGTTGCTCGTGCCGTTCCTCTATTGCAATGTGCCGACGGTGATCTCGCTGCGCGACAATGTCTATCCCGAGACGATCCTGGGCAGCTTCCTGTTCAGCGCCGATACGCTGATCGCCATCGCCGAGTATTCGCGCCAGGTCTACCTGCACACCGCCGGGCGCTTCCTGCCTGAACTGCCGCAGCGGGCCATCACGATCAACAACGGAATTGACTTTGACCAGTTCCGCCCCGGCCCGCCTTCACGGGCGATCTGCGACCTGGTTGGGATCGATCCTGAGCAACATTTCGTCGTGTTGCACCCGCACCGCCCCGAGCCAACCAAGGGCCTGCGCCAAACCATCGCCGTCGCCGATGCGTTGGTACACCAGTACGGCTGCACGTCGTTGCGCGTCCTGGTGCCGCGCTGGTATGACGAGAAGATCGCCCCCGATGTACGCGCTTTCTACCAGGAGGCGCTGGAGACGATCGCCACGCGCGACTTGAGTAAGCACTTCATCTTCCACGAGTGGATCCCGCAAAGCCTGATGCCCGACTACTACCGGCTCGGCGATGTGACGCTTGTCTTGGGCTCATTTGTCGAGGCCTTCGGCAATGTGGCCTACGAGTCGCTCGCCTGCGGCACCCCGGCGATTGTTGCGCGGGTGGCGACCCATCGCTCACTCTTGCCAGACAACCTGGTTGCCAAGGTACACTACGACGACAACGCCGCCGCTGCCGCGCTCGCTGCGACAATCTGGCGCGAGGGCACGCGTACATCAGCCGCGACGATGGCCTATCTGCACGCCAACTTTGCGATTGCGCAGCAGTTGCAGGCATATGCTCGGGCCATCCTGAATGCGCAAAAAGTGCCGACTGCGCCGACGCGGGTTGTGCCGCTGGGCGCGCAGACGAGCTATGTACTGGCCCCATGGTGCTACACGTGGGGCGACGGGATGGTGTTTCACGATTTTGCGGCCCGCCACGAGCGCGAGCCGCTGCTGAGCGACCTGATCGCCGCCCACCCCGGCGGATTCACCCCTGCGCAGGCCGCTGCCGCCAGCGCCGATGCAGCGACTGTGGATCGCTGGTATCGGGCGGGGTATGTCGTGCCGAAGTAGGAAAACCCGTATGCATCCTAGCTTGATCGCCATCACCACGTTCAACCAGCTTGAATACACGCGGCAGATGCTAGAGTCGATCCGTGCGTTGCCGACGAAGCCGTTCGATCTGTTGCTGGTGGATGATGCCAGCAGCGACGATACCGTGGCGTTCGTCCGCGAATGGGGGGTGAAGCACATCATCGCCAAAGAGGTGCCCGGCGGTGTGACGGATTCGTGGAACAAGGCCTATGCCTATTTCAAGGCCGGCGCGTGGCAAAATCTGTTCCTCGCCAACAACGACGTCCTGCTGGCACCGCTCGCGATCGAGCTTATGGCCGATCTGCTCGCGCAACGGCCGCAAAGTATCGTCGGCCCGGTGTGCAACCCCGAGGGCGCACCGTACAACCAGGAACAGTGGACCACGAATTATACGCCCGAATCGCCTGCGGTGATCGAGTTACCAGAGGGGCTCAACGTGAACGGCTTCTTCTTCGGCGTACAACGCAGCGTGATCGCCTACGAGCTCGCGCCCGATATGCTGTTCGACCCACAAAACCTGAACTACCACAACGAAGAAGAGCTCGCTAGCCGGCTCTACCCGCACGGCTTTCGCAGCCTGATCGCCACGCGGGCCGTGCTCTTCCATTACAAGAACCGCTCGTTCCAGATCGCCGATCGCACCACGCAAGACAACCTGAACGACTACGCGGCGTTTTTACAGCATCGGGGGGCGTAGTGAGCTCGATAAGCAAATCTCAGATGTTACACACAAGTCACAAATGAAAATTCTAGCCATTAACGCCAGCTATCGCGGCGACTCAGGCCCCACTCGTGTGTTGATTGACCGCCTATTTATGGGGGCACAAGGAGTTGGCGCCGAGTGCGAAGTAGTGACGCTGGCGAAATGCAAAATCAATCGTTGCTTGGCATGATAGTCTGCGACAACCTTGACCCAGAAACGCCAAGCAATGCGCACGCGTACTTCCGCATTTTCGCACGATTCATGGATGCGCCCCACGTCGGCGAGTTGATCCGAAGCGGCGGACGAATCTTTGGCCATGGGCACGATCCTCAAGCCGCAGAACGCTTCCCGAAAATCCGCACAGTTTACGCTGCTTACGAACAAGCCGGGCGCGAACTGGCCTTGAGTGGCCGTATCTCAAGAGCCACTCAACGTGAAGCTAACCAGGAAATCATTCCCATTCCGTTCTTTGGCTTGCTTAAGCATTTGACAGCTTTCAAGCGCGTGATGGTGCAGAAAGCACAGGAGTATTTTGCCTGAAGCTGTCAGCACTGATTTGGAGGTCTTGTCGTTCAATCCTAGAGATTTCACGCCGAGCAACCCACTGGTAAAAGAGATATTGGACACTGGCATACGAGTTGTATGAGGAACGCCATGCCGGGAACGCCGCATCTTCATAGCTTTGCGCCGATCAGCGCTGCGACAGCGGAACGCTTGATTCTTGGTACGATGCCAAGCACGGCCTCGTTGGCTGCCGGGCAGTACGATGCGCATCCGCGCAACCTCTTTTGGCGGCTCATGGCGGACATGCTTGGGTTCGCGCCCGAGGCTTCGTATGACGAGCGCCGGTTGGCCCTCCAGTCCGCCCGGATCGCGGTGTGGGATGTGGTGTGGTGCAATGCTGCACGCGTGCGTCGAGTCTGGATGCGGATATCGTGCGCCCGGCGAGCGAGCGACTGCGGGCATGCGGGTGCGCCAGCGCCGCGACCTCGCTTGCCACGGCGAGATGGGACCGCAACGCGCTGATCTCGGCAACTCCACGTTCGCGGTGATGGCGGGGAGCGTGAAACTGGATGCAGCGATGCACCCATGCGACAGAGGCCGCTTCGATGCGCAACGCAGCATTGTCTTCGGCGCATGGATGCATACCGTTCCGCTCAGCTTGAATGATACGGCATGGTGGGGAACAAACTCCTGGATAATGGAGCGCAATGATGCGTGGCGTCGTCGAGCACGCACGGTGGAGAGACGGCACATGAAGCACCGTCGCACCGACCAGGATCGTGGCTAGGCGGCAACCGTGCGGCGTCGCACCATCGAGGGCCGATGTAGGTGGTATCATCGCGGCCTAGCACGGGTAAGGCTGATCGAGGCCGCCGAATCGCTGTCTACTTCGTGTTGAACGAAGCGCTTCGCGCAGGGGCTGATGGCGACGTAATCGTCTTTTCCTGCTTGCTCATGCGGTGCTGATGTCGCACGATCCCTCGTATCG
>NZ_SIJK02000105.1 GCF_004762035.2 Candidatus Chloroploca mongolica
CGGGGGCGGCGGGGGCGGCGGGGATCGGGGATCGGGGATCGGGGATCGGGGATCGGCGGGCGCGCGGCGGGGGCACGGGCAAGCCGTGCCCGTACATGTGCCGCATGCGTGTAGGGGCACGGCTTGCCCGTGCCCGCCCGGGGTGAAGAGGCATCTCCCATTGCTGCTGCGCCCATCGGCCTTGACGAGTTGCTCATGTGTGCTATAATGAACCTATACGAATACGTGTAGGTCGCCAAAGAACGATGGGCAACAACGATGGCAGCAACGGATCATCCGCTCAAACGGGTTGTGGCGCTGGCGGGGTTGGATCTGGCCGCGTGGGTGTTGGGGCAGGCGGTGCAGACGGTGGAGGCGGGTCAGGGTGCGTTGCTGGCGGAACCGGAGATTCTGGATACGGATCTGGTGCTCCGGGTGACGCTGGCGACGGGGGAGGAGGTCATCCTGCACGTGGAGTTTCAGGGGCCGGGCAGCAAGCGCCCGATGCCGTTGCGCGTGCTGGAGTATCAGGCGCGGCTCGCAGACACCTATCGTGGGAAATGGCTTCAGAGTGTGGTCTTCTATCTTGGGGGCGCGGGGGCCAGTGACACCGGTGAACACGCGGTGTATACTAGACCTGGCACCATCGCCGTGGGGTGGAACTATGTGGTGATCCACCTGTGGCAACTGCTGGCTGAGGACTTATTGGCGTTGGATCGCCCAGCGCTGCTGGTGTTGATTGGGCAGACGCAGATCGGGCAGCCCGTCGCGACGTTGACGGCGGCGGTGGCGCGGCTGGCGCAGCACGCAAAAGGGGTTGAGCGGGAGCGGTTGCTGACGGAATTGCTGATCTTATGCACGGACAAGGAGATTGCCGCGATGGCCGAACAGATCATTGAGCGTGATTATGGTTTGCCCGAGACGCCGATGATGCGCAAATGGCGCGAGCAGGGGCTTGCGCAGGGACTTGCGCAGGGACTTGCGCAGGGGCGGGAAGAGGGGCGGGAAGAGGGGCGGGAAGAGGGGCGGGAAGAGGGGCGGGAAGAGGGGCGTGAAGAGGGGCGGGAAGAGGGGCGTGAAGAGGGGCGTGAAGAGGGTCAGTTGGCCGTACTGGTGCGCCAGTTGCAGCGGCGCTGTGGCCCGCTGCCCGCTGCGCTGCTGGTGCAGGTGCAGCACCTTGACCCAGCGCAACGGCTGGATCTGGCAGAGGCGGTCTTTGATTTCACCAGGGTGGCCGATCTCGAAGCGTGGTTGGCGCAGGTGGGGTAGGGTTTGAGGTTTCAGGATGTTGATGGGTCGCGCTTATTGCTCTCTCGCTGGCATGCGCGGTGGGGCGGTTTCCCACATCAGCGCAATCTCTTCGGGGGTCAGGCCGTAAGCGGTGTTGACAAGCGTGGCGAGACGGTGTTCAAGTTGCCGGGCGTTGGCGCGGTTTTGTTGTACCGGTGGGGCTTGTTCGTGGTAGCCGTTGCGTAGGGCGCGTAAGCCTGATGGCGAGAGTTTGCTTGTCGCTTTGGGGCGACGCTTTTTGACTTCTTCAATAAATTCAGTTTCGCTCAGGCTGGCAAAATCGGTCAGTTTTTGACCTGGGTTTTCCAGGTCGAATTCGCTGCGTAGCCAGTCAAGGGTGTCTCGGCGCGCCGCTTGTTCGCGCTGCGTGATGGCGATCAGTTGCGCCGCCGCTGGCTCGACCGCTTCGCGGATGGCGTCGGTCGCCGGTGCGATGGGAAGTTTTTCGATCAAAAAGCCAGCCGGGTTGAGCGCTTCGTCTTTCATGTGGGGAAGGTAGCGCCAGTTGTGCCACCACATCAGGGGTGAGTTTAGTACGGCAAGGAGATAGAGATCATCCTTGTTGAGGAAAAACACTTTATTATTCGAGAAAAATCCCGTTACATCTCTATTGTACGACGGATGAAATTGAATTTCTTGATACATTATTTTTGGTTGCTCAAATACATCATAATACGCACACGATCTCAATTCCCACCAATAATGTCCTTTATCCTGGCGTGCTCGTAGCCGTTGCTCCATTGGTTTCATGAAGGTGTATAAGGCCGGATAGGTCTGGTGGAAGGTGCGTTCAGCGGTCTCTTCCGAAGTGTGGCTCCAGGGCCAGCGATGATTCTCACTTGATTTGAGTACGATCATCCATAGCCCGGCCCATGCGGGGGTCCAGCGTTTGATGTCTTGGCCTCGTAGGTAGGGCTTGATGATCGCGGCACACTGGGGATCTTCGTGGATCAGGCGGTCTCTGGTGGGGGTGTCGATCAGAAATGCTTCGTTGAAGCCGGTCAGGACACCACGGTATGGTTTGACTCCGGCATACTCTGTCAGGGTTGGGCCGGCCTGGCGGATCTTTTCCATCAGATCGTCAGTGCTACTCGCCTCTAGGCTCCAGGCGTTGCGCCCGAGGCGGCGCTGCGGGACGTTGTGGCTGTAACGGGTGACAAAGCTGTCGAGGTTGATCAAGCCGAGGGCTTCGCGTGGGAAGTTGCTTACCTGTACCTCGTGATCTTCGCTGACGGTGCCCTCGGCGGGGCGTTCGACAACGATGATGACGGGGAAGACATCGGCATCGGCGAAGATCGGGGCGTGACCAAAGTCGATGATGCGTTCGAGGCGCGCCTGGGCGGCGAAGTAGGCCCGTAGCCCTTCGCCATAGCCTGAGCGGAGCCATTTGTTGGTGACGATGTAGCTCATTCGCCCGCCTTCGCGTAAGAGCCGGAGCCCTTGGTGGTAGAAGTAGACGTAGAGGTCTGCAACGCCGTGGTAGGTTTCGGGGTAGGTGGCCTGGAGGTAGGGTTTGAGTGGGCCGAGTTGCTCTTGGCGGACGTAGGGTGGGTTGCCGATGATGGCATCGAAGCCGGCCTGTGGGCCGAGCGGTTGGCCGTGGCGGTTGAAGAAGACGTCGGGAAATTCGAGATCCCAGTGAAAGAAGCGCCATGTGGCGGCGAGGGTGCGTAGCTCGGTGAGCAGCGGTTCGTAGGCGGGCATCGCAAAAGCACCGGCTTCGCGGCGGGTAGCGTAGTCGCTCAGACTCTTCCAGAGCTTCTGATCCGGTGCCTGGTCGAAAGCGGCGGCGGTGCGCAGGTTGGCCTGGATGGTGTAGCGGTCGGTGAGGTCGCGCCGTACCAGGTCGTAGAGTTGTTCCTGTTCTTTGACGTCGGCGACGGTGCGCCCCGCCGAGCCTTCGATGAGCCAGATGCTCCCGACGGCACTCGACATCGCTCCGGCAAAGGCGGGATCGTCGAGCATCGAGATCTGGCCTGCCTCGGCGGCGGCGGCTTCTTGTTTGCTGCGTTTGCGTGTGCGGGTCGGGGTGAGTTCAAGGTCGGTGACGCGGGTGCCAACCAGGGCATTGCCACAGCGCAGGTGGTGATCAAGAAACGAAAGAGGTCGGCCTTTGGCGGCAGTGGCGAGCCAGAGCGAGAGGCGGGCGAGATCGACGGCGAGCGGGTTGAGATCCACGCCATAGATGCAACTCTGGGCAACGCGCCGCTTCCAATAGACCAGGTCAGGCTCGTCGCCAGCCTCGTCGGGGGGCGGTTGCACGCCGAGTTCCAGCAGAAAACGGGCGATGTATTCGGTGGCAGCGACGGGGAAGTGCCCGCTGCCCATCGCCGGGTCGAGACAGTTGAGTCTGAGGATCGCCGCGACTTGGGCCTCTCCGGTCTTTTCCCGCTCAAGCGTGGCCTCAAGCACGGGCCGGAGCGTCTCTTCAACGATGTATTGCACAACAAAGTCGGGCGTGTAATAGCTGCCCGTACGGTGGCGCTCGCCTTTATCATTGAAGAGATCGATGCTGAAACCGTCGGCGGTGCGCTCGATTGGCTGCAGATGATACTCTAACAGACCCTCGTAGATCGTGCCGAGGTGGCGTTCGGCGAGGTCGCGGTAATCAATGTAGGTCTTGTCAATGCGGGCGAGCTTGTCGAGGGCCGACTGAAGCTGCGCGTCGCCAAGCGTGTACTGTTCGAGCAAGGGATGCCGCTGTGGATCGAAGAGCCCGCCGTTAAACGTGCTGACCTGGAGGGGTGGACTGCCCAGGTTGATGATATCGAAGAGATCGCGCAGCCGCGCCCAGGTGCGACCTGTATCGGTCAACAGACTCATGCCACTATCGAGGCGGCGGGCAGCCTCGCGCACCACCGCATAGAGACTATACTCTTCGCGGTAAGTCAGACTCTCGCGCAGCGGCAAGAGCTCGCGGGCCTCGGCATAGAGGATAAAGAGCAACCGATAGAGCACAATCAGGCTATTGCTGTAGACCGCGTGGAGCGTAGCGGGGGTCGGGGTCAACGCATTGCGCGGATAGTCGAGCAAGCCCTGGGCGAGATGGCGGAGGGCATCAAAGACCTGGAGCTTGAGGCTATCGCTGACCCCGCGGGCATAATCGCTGCTCTCGCGCAGCATCGCGGTGAGCGTCAGCGCCTCGGCGGTTGACGGCGCAAACGCGGCGGGGCGAAAGAACGCATAAAAATAGAGGAACGCATCAAGCTCATTGGCCTCGACCAGCGCAGGCAGATCGACCTCATAATAACGATCTTGCTTTTCGACCGTATCCTGATGATAGAGACGCCAGTGGCGGCCATTGGTCAGCATGCCCCAGGGCACCCTGGTATGGCGCATATAGAACGCAATCTGATCGGCAGGCACCCTGGTGAGCTCATCGCTCTCACCGCTACTCGACACATCAAGCTTGCGCTCCCAATATTTGGCATCGCCCACGGCAAAAGCGGCAGCGAGATCGGCGTCGGTGAGCACGCGGCCCTTATTGGCGACGAGTGACGCGTGGTCGCGGTAGAAAACATAATCAGGCTTGCGCGTCCCTTTGGGCGTCTTGAGGGCGGCCTGGACCTCGAAGGCATGGCCAAGCGCGAGCAACACCGGGCGCACCAGTTCGTGCTCGGTCTGGGCCTCATTTGGCGCAGGCGAAAACGCGGCGAGGATCGCCCGCACCTGGGCGAAGACCGGGGCCGCCTCGTCGCGCAGGGCGAGCCAAGCGTCACGCTGAGGCAGCGTCACATCGAGGTAACGGTCGGCGAACAACTGGCGATTCTGGTGGCGCTGCACCAGCACCAGCGGAAGTTGCGAGGCTGCCATACGAGAATTCAGGGGTGAAAAGTGATGGGCGTTTGATTGGTACACCGGAAGGTATGATACCACGCGATGGGGCAGGATGCAAAGGGGTGAAGGGGACTCACGCGAAGGCGCGAAGACGCGAAGGGGGCACGGGCAAGCCGTGCCCGTACGGGCACGGCGGGGGCACGGCGGGGATCGGGGATCGGGGCTTTTGGGATACCGCTCGCTGCGCGGCGGGGTGACACGGAGGAGGCCTTGGGGTGGCAAGGACGCACGGCGGGGGGGGGTGGCAACGCCATCCATGTCATTCCGAACGGAGTGAGGAATCTTCACTGCGGCGCATGGAAGACCCCTCGCTCCGCTCGGGGTGACACGGCGGGCGCAGCGGGGTGACAGGGCGGGCGCGGCGGGGTGACAAGGAGGATGCCTTGGATGGTCATGACCCGCACGTCATATGAAAAACCTACCCCCAAGAGGGGATCGGCGGGGCACGGCTTGCCCGTGCCCGTATGGGGGCACGGCGGGTGGGGGCACGGCGCCGCCGTGCCCCTAGCCAGACGCCTGTGTTTGCCCTGATCAGTGTGTTATACTGGCTGGGGAGCTTAGCTATGCATTCGGTGCTATCCAGAGGGAAGTATGGCGATCACAATAACCCTTCGTCGTGGCGTGGATGATCGTGGCGAGGCGTGGTTGAATGGCGAGGTGCTGGCGTCGTTTGAGCCGGATGCCTTGCTGATCGACCAGCCTCTCTTTTCACAGCGTATCCTCCCTGCCGATCCAGTAGCCTATGGACAGCGCCTCTTTGCTGCGCTGGGCGGCGATAGTCTAAGGGCGTCTCTTGCGCGGCTTCCCCTTGCACCGCAGATGGAAAGCCTGATCGCTATTCAAACCGACGCTGCGGAGTTAGCAGCCATTCCCTGGGAATACCTGCATGATGGTGATGATTATCTGATTTTCAAATATCTATTCGTGCGAGAGGTGCCGAATGCCCCTCTCCCGGAGCCGCCCGATCCAACAGTCCCCTGGCGGATGGTGGTGATGGGTAGCGATCCGCTGGTGCAAGAGGTGTATGATCCCAAAACAGGGTTTGTTGTCGCATATGCCCCACTAGAGCGGTTGCATGTTGTACGCGAGCTCGATCAGTTGCGCGATGATCTGGTTGGTCAGCAGTCGCCTGCGCCGATCCGGTGGCACCGCATTGCGCCGACCCGCCAGGCGTTGATTGATGATCTGGCGACGGTCGAGCCGCTGTTGTTTCACTATACGGGCCACGGCGATGTTGCGGATGGTGTGCCGGTGCTCTGTTTTGATGATGGCACGGGTTGTATGGATGCGCGCCCGGTGGCTGATTTGGCCGCCGATCTGCGTGGCCTGACCTATTTTGCTTTTCTGAATGCGTGTCGTACGGCTGATAGCCGCGAGCCGGGGGCGAATCTGGCGCTGGCCCTGGTGCGTCACGGCATCCCGGCGGTATTGGGCACGCAGTATAAGGTGCTCGACGACGCTGCGGCCCCGTTTGCTCGTACCTTCTACCGCTTTCTGGCGGCAGGGCAGCATCCGGCGCAGGCGCTCTATCGGGCGCGCTTGCAACTCAAGAACCAGTTTCGTAGTGCGCCGCGTGAGTGGGCGATCCCGGTGCTTTATCTGGCGCAGGGGTATGCTTGGCAGGTGCAACGCCCGGTGCTTGCCGCGCCGTTGCCGCCGATTGAACCACGCGAACCCAGGGTTGAGCAGTTGCGGGCGCCTGAGCATACGTTTGTGGGGCGGGATAAGGAATTGCTTGAGCTGGCGCGGCTCTTTATTAATCATCACGAACGGATTGTGACGCTGCGTGGGGCCGGCGGCATGGGCAAGACCGCCCTGGTACAGGCCCTGGCGCAGCGGCTCCGGTTCTTTTTTGATCAGGGCATTGTGGCTGTCAGCCTCTTTCTCCCTGGCGAAGATGCGCCCCTGCGTGCCGCCACCGTGCGTAGGAACCTGGCCGATCGGCTGGCGATTACGCATCCCGCGTTTGATCAGCCTGATGCGGCTGAGGCCCAAGAGCTTGTGCTCGCCGAGGCGCTGCGTGCCAGGCCGCGCTTGTTGCTGATCTGGGATAACTATGAGACCGTGCTGTGGCGGCTCAATCCGAATGATCCCGAGGCAGGTGGCGTGCGATTTGAGCCTGAGCAACGCCTTGAAGCAGCCGCTGTGCAGCGTCTGGTACGCTTGCTGGCCGATAAAGGGGTGCATCTGCTCTTTACGACGCGCCAATCACCGGTGGGGTTGCCAGGCGAATACGCCTACCCGCCTGCTGAACGTGGATCACAGCTTGGGGGCCTGGCCCCGCTTGACAGTGTGCGCCTGTTGCGCGAGCGGGTTGGACAGCGCATGCCTTCCACCGCATTTCTCGAGCAACTCGCGGAAGCGGTAGGCCACAGCCCGCTTGCCCTGAACCTGGCTGCGGCACGCTGGGCCAGAGGGCAGGATGACGAGGCGACCTTTCTGGCTGACTTGGGCGAGCAACTGCGCCAGGCCAACGATGCTGCGCCGCAGATGTATCAACAATCATCACTCGCCATCAATGTACGCCTGTCGCTGAACGCACTGCCGGCTGATCTGCGCACCGATCTGCTGGCGCTGACGATCATTGCCAATCCGGTGATTGTACCGCTGCATGGCGCGGTGATCTGGGGCTTGAGCGAAGAGACTGATGAGGTTATGCGCTACCTTGATGACCAGGCACACACACGCCTGGAGTTGCTCAACCAGGCCTCGCTCCTCCAGGGCCAGGGGTACGACGAGCAGCGCAATCGTGCGACAACATATAGCGTGCAGCCCGTGATTGCCACCGTGCTCAGGCAACTGGCCGACGAGCAAGCCCTGGACGAGCCCCGCGCACGTTATGCGCGCTGGGCAGATCAGGTTGTCTCGCGGGCGTATAATAACGAGCAAGGCATTGACGCTAGCCCGGAAGTCGCAACATCTACGAAGTTTTACCTCGCTGATCTCGCCATTGCGATCCCATACCTGCCTCCCGAGCGGCGGGGTTGGGCGGCGTGGCGGGCGGCCTGGGTTTTTGAGCGCCTGGGCCAACCCGAACAGGCGCAGCAGAGCATTGAGTTGGCCGTAGCCACGGCAACCGAAACCGAGAATCAGGAGCTGCTAAGCCGGGTCTACCATCAGCAAGCAACCCTGCTGGAGACGCGGGGCGACCTGGGGGGGGCGATGGGCCTCTACGAGCAGTCGCTGGCGATCAAGGAGAGCCTGGGCGATGTGCGCGGCAAGAGCGCCACGCTGCACGAAATGGCGGGGGTGCTGGAGACGCGGGGCGACCTGGGGGGGGCGATGGGCCTCTACGAGCAGTCGCTGGCGATCAAGGAGAGCCTGGGCGATGTGCGCGGCAAGAGCGCCACGCTGCACG
>NZ_SIJK02000106.1 GCF_004762035.2 Candidatus Chloroploca mongolica
AATGACAGAGCTGGCGTTGGCAGCCCGCTGCGCTTGCCGTGGCACCTTGCTGCGCTTGCCGTGGCACCTTGCTGCGCCCGCCTTGTCACCCCGAGCGCAGCGAGGGGTCTTCCGTGCGCCGCAGGGCAGATTCCTCACTCCGCTCCGCTCCGTTCGGAATGACAGAGCTGGCGTTGGCAGCCCGCTGCGCTTGCCGTGGCACCTTGCTGCGCTTGCCGTGGCACCTTGCTGCGCCCGCCTTGTCACCCCGAGCGCAGCGAGGGGTCTTCCGTGCGCCGCAGGGAAGATTCCTCACTCCGCTCCGCTCCGTTCGGAATGACAGAGGACACGCTGGAAGCCGACTGAAGTCGGCACTCCGGTTTGCCTGATGTAATGTTTAAAAACCATCCAGCCCGCAAAACCCATGCGGGCTTCCAGCCTGCGCTACCGTTGTACGCGCTTATGCCCGAGCAGCCCTTCGCTGCGCAGCGCATCAAGAATGGCATCCATTGTTGTCTCGGCGTAGGTCTTGCCCTCAGGCGTCCTGACTTCCCAGCTGAAATAGTTATCCTTGCCGTTGTGGCTAAAGGGGCCGAGCTCGGTGAAGGTAATCTTGCCCTGGGTCATGGCTCGGTTCCATACCGACTGCTTGAAGACCGGCCAGCGGCCCGCATAAAGCTTGCCTCCCATGGCCTGGATGGGGTCGTTCGAGCCATAGAAATGGTAGAGGTGGGTCACGCTGACCAGCCCCGGGTCGTCAGCCATAACCCCGCCGATCGAGATAACCCGGATTGGTGCCCTGAGCATGCCGTTGAGGAAGGCCGTTGCCCCGAGGGAAATCTGGCCTCCGCCGCTCCAGCCGATCAGGGTCACGGGGATGCCACTGCCCAACTGGTAGCCGTGACGTTGCAGTGACTCGACGATCGCGTTGGCGATACCGAGATTGTAGATCGGGCCATAGCGGGGGTCAGCCGAAACAGCCACCTGGAGCACATTGCGCAGGTTGATCAGATTGCCAAGCGCTACCGAGGGGTTCTTGAAGCGTAGTTGCTCGATGTACTTCCACATCCGGCTGAAGAAGCGTTCGTTGGTAAGGCCAGCGCCCACGACGTTGTAGGGAAAGACATCGCGCACCAGGAAGCTGTCGCTGAGCCGTCGTTCAAACTCGGCGAGCCACTTGATCTCCTCGTCGGGTACCGAGTCGGCGGTAATGGCCCCAATCCCCGAGAGGTAGACGAGGTAGTGGGGGGCTGACTGGGTGGTACGTTCAGGCGCGACCTGAGGCGTCTTGTTGAGACGTACCGGAACCGTCTCTTCACCGAACCAGCCGGCCCACCAACCCAGGGCCGTGATCGGGGCCATCGCCGCAGAGATCAAGAGCAGGGCTATAGCCCCGAAAAAGAGCATTGAAATCATAGCTTCCGCTCACTTGCCGAAGGTTCGCTTTCAGTCTCGCTCGCAAAGGCGGTCAGGATATCACGAGTCGTGGCGTCAAGCTTGCTGCCAACAACACGTTTGAAGATGGCGTTGCGTAGAGCCACGATCGGGCGTCCGATGGTGGCCGTCATGATCATCATCAGCAACCAACCTGCACCGACGACGATGGCTCCTTGCCAGAAGTTGAAGCCGTACGTGAAGTTGACGACACTGATGACAATCAGCAGACTCCAGACCCACAGGACGCGACCGATGAAGACGCCGGCGTACGGGATGAGAACCAGGAAGCCGAACACAAAAGGTGCCGCACCGAGGGTCACAATGCGCAACACGGTCAGGTAACTTGCTTCGCTGCCAAACAGGAAGCGCCCGCTAAGCCAGATCGTCGTGCCCCAGATCAGAATGCCGATAAAATAGGTCAGGCCGCCAAGCAGGAGACTGAAGGCAAAACGTCCGGGCTTGACCCGGTTGACAAAGAGGATCACGCTCTGGCCGATAAGCTGAGAGATGCCACCGACGAGCGCGATCCCCAGGGTGAGCAACCCCGACCGGGGGAGATTCTGAACGCCAGCAAAGACCTGCTCGTTCAGCAGCATGGCCTGGATGATCACCCGCCAGAGATTAGAGAGATAATCAAGTACTCCCTGGAAAAATCCGATCATAGAACCTCCAACCTCCACGCCTTTTTCTCTAACGACGTGTCGAGCTCCAGTAAGCTGAGACAGGCCCACTGTTTGCTTCGGCCTCGACGAGCGCCGCGCGCACGAGTTCCTGGTCTTGCTCGAGCGTTTCGACCATGTCTGAACTGATCATACCGCCCCGAATCTCGGTCGCCTTCGGTGTAAGGCGTACTTCAATCGCGGGCCAGTCGTTGGGAAGCGCGGCGATCAGCAATACCGAGCTATCGGGGGCGAGTTTTGCGGCGCGGGCCTTCAGGTCAGCGTTGGGGAACCCGGAGTCGCCGATCTTCGCGGCCAGGCCACCCATGGCCGCCCCGACCGCCACCGGGATGAGCAGTGCGCCAGCGAACAGGCCGAGGCCAGCGGCGATGACGCCTCCAATCGCTGCGCCTTTGCCCCCGCCCATATCTTTCAGTTCCTTGACGTGTACCTTGCCGTTGACGTCAGCCTGAAGCGTCGCCGCCGTAAGCAGGAACAGGCCCTCGCTGGTCAGTTCCTTCAGGGCCGCCTCGGCCCCATCCGCAGTCGCAAAAAAGGCCCCAGCCAGATAGACAGTGCTCATCGGATCTCCCTTTCATCTGGTTACGCTTGTTACGCTAGGTTTAAGTCCAATACCTTGCAAAGAAGGCGATTGTTTTGACGCAAAGGCGCAAAGGCGCAAAGTTTTTAGCGTACGTGAGCGAACCCTTCGCGCCTTCGCGCCTTCGCGTGAGCTTATTTGAAAAGTATTGAGTTTAAGTCTACGGGGATCGCCTCGTTAGCGTCAACATCAGGGCTACGTATCCAGACCGACCGAAAGTAGAAGGGTAACTTGCCAGGAGCGGAAGGTTCCATCTGATTCGGCTGCCCGCTTTGGTAAGGCAAATTCACCATTCCTGATGATGTTCGCCGTACTTACGCGCCTTACACTTGATGTGAGAGATGGGAGCGCATCCGCGGCTGTGTTTTGGGCCTCGGCGCTTGTGTGAGGGAGACTGTATTGAATGATGCACCAGTAACCCTTGTTGTGGATGGTCGTACAATCACGGCCCCTTCTGGACGCTCTGTCATCGAGGCTGTCTGGGCTGCCGGCCAGACGCTTGTTGAGCATGTAGGCTGCCTGGGCCAGGGGGTGTGCGGTTCGTGCCGGGCTATGGTGCGCCGCGACGGATCACCTGAAGTGGGCTTCGTGCTTGCTTGTGAGACCCTCATTGAGCCGGGGATGCAGGTCAGTTTCGTGCGCGCGCTTGCCCCGCGCCGCGAGCGCCCGTATCAGGTTGACCAGTTCCAGGATTTGTGGCGTGTCGGTACGCAGGTGCGCACCGCTTTTCCCGAAGCGGCCCTTTGCCGCCACTGTGGTGGCTGTGACGCGGTCTGTCCCCGCAAGCTGGACGTTCAGGCAGGTGTCGGTGCGGTAGTAGACGGACGGCTCCACGAGGCGAGTGCTATCTTCGAGGCCTGTGTGATGTGCAATCTCTGCACGGCGGCCTGCCCCGAGCAGATAACCCCCAATCATGTGGGGTTGTTTGCCCGTCGGCTTACGGCGACCCTGCTCAGCCGTCCCGCCAATCTTATGCGGCGCCTCGAGCAGCTTGAGCGTGGCGATCTGCGGGTTGAGATCGGTGCCGAGGAGCATGTGTATGGCTGATTTCCACCCCTACGATGAGGCTCTCGCACGTTACCGTGCGGGCGGCCATCGCCCCCGACCACTGCCAGAAGGCGTACTTGAACCGGTGGATCTGCTGCGTGAGTTCCACCCTGACTATCACGAAGAGGCTCAGGCCAGGCTTGCTGTCGGGCCGAATCGTGGCGAGCGCTGCCAGGCTCAGGTGGCCGATCTGCTTCAGAGCAACGGCCTGGTTGATGAGATCGACCTTGCCGGTGCCCCTGTTCGCGACACGGATGTGGTGATTGTCGGCGGCGGCGGTGCCGGCTGCGCGGCGGCTCTTGCCGCGGCTGAACAGGGTGCCAGGGTGACGCTGCTCACCAAGTTGCAACTCGGTGACAGCAATACCGTGATGGCCGAAGGTGGCATGCAGGCATCTGTAGGCGCGGATGATACGCCGCAGCTTCACTATGATGATACGCTACAGGCTGGGCAGTACGTTGCCGAGCGTGCGCTTGTCGCTCAGATGGTGATGGACGGCCCTGGTATTGTGCGTTGGCTGATCCAGTTGGGCATGCAGTTCGACCAGGCAGGCAGCAGCCCGTTCGGCGACCTGCTGCTCAAGCGTCCTGGCGGAGGATCGGCCCCGCGCATTCTCTCCTTCCGCGACTACACGGGCCTCGAGTTGATGCGCGTGCTGCGCGAGGCGGTGAGCCATACGCCCGGCATCGAGGTGACGCCCCAGAGCCCTGTGGTTGAGTTGCTGAGCGACGAGCGGGGCCAGTGTGCCGGTGTGGTTGCCTACAGCATTGCTTACCGCCGGCTGTTTCTCATTCGGGCGCAGGCGGTCATTCTCGCCACAGGCGGGATCGGGCGGATCCACCTGGCGGGCTTTCCGACCTCGAATCATTTTGGGGCCACCGGCGACGGATTGGCCCTGGCGTACCGGCTCGGGGCGCGGCTGCGCGAGCTCGACTCATACCAATTTCATCCGACAGGCCTGGCCTACCCGCGCCACCTTGTCGGCGGCCTGGTCTCTGAGGCCGCCCGCTCGGCGGGGGCCACGCTGCTCAACGGGTTTGGCGAGCGTTTTGTGGATGAGTTGCAAACCCGTGACGTGGTAGCAGCAGCGATCATCCGGGAATGCCGTGAAGGGCGCGGGATCATGCGCGACGGGCAGGTGGGCGTCTTGCTCGACACACCGGGGCTAGAGGCCGCCTCGCCTGGCACGCTAGCGCGCTTCGGTGGCCTGCGCCACCTGGCCGCACGCTGCGGCCACGATCCCGCCGAAACACCCTTTCTGGTCTACCCAACCCTGCATTATCAGAACGGCGGCATTGCGATCGCTGGCGACGGCGCAACCAATGTCCCCGGACTCTTCTGCGCAGGCGAGGTAACGGGCGGTATCCACGGGCGCAACCGCCTGATGGGCAACTCGCTGCTCGACATCCTGAGCTTTGGGCAGCGAGCCGGGGCAGCGGCGGCCGTGCTGCGCAGCAGCTTGCCCCGGCGCAAGGTGGGCATCGGCCACCTGGCCGACTGGCAACGCGAACTGACTCTCGCCGGCCTCTCGCTAACACGGCGCTCGCCACGGCTTTTTCCCGACTATGCCAACTTCGAGCTGCGAGCGCATGTGGGGGCGAAACGTGAAGCGTCATGAACCTTGCACCGTTTCCCAGGCTATAATGGAGCACCTATGAGCTCACTCAACCAGGTGCTGCGGCACCCCAAGACGCTGGTTGGTACCGATCTTGATGCGTGGTTTGCGAATGGCGGCGGCGTGGGCCTGGCAAACGCCCTCGGCGATCCGAGCGCCATCCTGCCCACGCTAGAGGCTGCCGGATTGCGGGGCATGGGCGGGGCTGGCTTCCCGATCTTTCGCAAGTGGGGCTTCATGCTGCCCTCGCCCCGTGACGGAGGCGACCGCTATTTTGTCGTCAATGGCAATGAAGACGAACCAGGCACGTTCAAGGATCGGGCCTTGCTTGCCGAGAGCCCGCACCAGGTGATCGAGGGTGCGCTGATCGCCGCGCTTGCGCTCGACGTCAACCAGATCGTGCTCTACCTCAACCCCGGGGCCACCGACGCCCTTGCCGCCGCCGAGACCGCGATCAGCCAATGGCACCCGCATCTTGATGAAGTTGCCGCAACCATCGGCCAGAGGATTGCGCTGCGGGTCGTCTGCTCGTCGGGCCTCTACATCGGCGGCGAGGAGACCGCAGTCATCGCTACGGTAGAGGGCGGTTTCCCCTTTCCACGCCAGAAGCCGCCTTTCCCGGCCCAGAGCGGGGTACATGGCCGACCGACCACGATCAACAATGTCGAGACCGTGGCCCATGTGACCCACATCCTGCGCCACGGGGCCGAGTGGTACCGCAACCTGGGCCTCGGCGAGGCGGTGGGCACCAAGCTCTACTCGCTCAGTGGCGACGTGTTGCGCCCGGGTCTCTATGAATTGCCAATGGGCACAACGCTGCGCGAGCTGGTCTTTACCCACGGGGGCGGGATGCTTCAGGGCAAAGCGTTCAAGGCCGTCTTTACCGGCGGCCCCTCGAATACGATCCTTACAGCCGAAGATCTGGACGCGCCGCTCGACTGGGACTCGCTGCGGGCGTACCGCTCACGCCTGGGTACCGGGGCGATGATCGTGATCTCAGAGGGGGCGAGCATCGTGCGCCGGGTGGCCGACTACGTCGAATTCTTCGCCGATGGCTCGTGCGGTCAATGCCCGCCCTGCAAGATTGGTACGCGTGAACTGGCCGGGGTATTGCGCACCATTGACGCGGGGCGTGGAACGCAGGCCGATCTGGCTCATATCGAGCATATGTGTGGGTTGCTCCCTGGGAGCGGGCGCTGCGCTCTGGTGGATGGTGCTATTACGGTGGTGGACAGCGCACTCGCCAAGTTGCGCGATGAGTTCGAGCGCCTGCTGGTTGATTGACGGCGGCTTGTTGCTCCCCCTCCCCAGCCCTCCCCCGCTGGGGGAGGGAGCCGGATTCCATTATTATTTAATAAGGCAAGCAATCTGTGAATCCAACATTATGGTCTCTTGCAGGCGGTGCCCTGCATATCCTGATCGTGCTCGTTGCTTTTTTTGTTGTCCCGGTCAACCGTAAGCCCTCATCGGCCACGGCCTGGCTTTTGCTGATCACGATTGCGCCGCTTATCGGTGTCGTGATCTTCCTGCTCATCGGTAGCCCCAAGCTGACCCCACGGCGGCGTCAGCTCCAGCATCAGATGAGCGGACTGATCGCTCAGGCCATTGAGCAAGCCTCGGGCGATCGTGCGACGGCGGCTCTGCTCAAGCCCGCTGTTCCCGCAGTTGCCATGCCCCACACGGCGCTGGCCCAGAAGCTTGGTGGTATGCCGGCCTTTGCGGGCAATGGGGTTGAATTGCTGCCGACTTACAATGCCATCATCGAGCGTATGGCGCAGGAGATCGACGGGGCGCAACGGTATGCCCACATCGAATTTTACATCATTGCCCGTGACACAACGACCGAGGTCTTCTTTGCCGCGATGGAACGTGCGGTCAAACGCGGGGTCAAGGTGCGCCTGCTGCTCGATCAGATTGGCTCACGCAAGTACCCTGGTCGCAAGGAGATGGAGCAGCACCTGACGGCAATTGGGGTTGCTTGGCACTACATGTTGCCAGTCGGCAAACCTGGCGAGTGGCTGCGCTTCGATCTCCGCAACCACCGCAAGATTCTGGTCGTGGATGGCGAGGCAGGCTATACCGGTTCGCTCAATGTGATCGACCGTACCTACCACCGCAAGGATGAGCTCTACTACGACGAGCTGTGTGTCCGGGTTGTTGGGCCGGTGGTTATTCAACTCGAGGCGGCCTTCGTGACCGACTGGTACGCCGAGACAGGCGAGTTGCTTGATCCGCGCAAGTATCCAGAGTTGCAACGCACGGGCTGGCATGCTCAGGGCACTGCGCTCTGCCAGGTATTGCCCAGTGGCCCCGGCTTCGATGACGAGAACAATCTGCGCCTCTTTACCGGGCTGATCAACGCAGCCCAGCGGCGGCTCGTGATCGTCAACCCCTACTTTGTGCCCGACGACGCACTGATGCTGGCAGTTACCAGCGCAGCGCTACGCGGGGTAAAGGTCACGCTGATCAACTCTGAGGCCGTCGATCAACTCTTCGTGGCGAGTGCCCAGAAATCCTATTACGAGCAGTTGCTCCGCGCTGGCGTTGAGGTGCTCCAGTACAAGTTGCCGATCCTGCTGCACTCCAAGACCATCGCCGTCGATGACCAGATCGCGATGATCGGGTCGAGCAACCTTGACATTCGCTCGTTCACCTTGAACTTGGAGGTCTCGCTGGTTGTGTACGACACAGCCGTGGTCGCCGAGCTATCCAAGATCTTTGATACCTATATTGCCCGCTCGAAGCGGGTAGAACTGCAAACCTGGAAGAGTCGGCCCGCAACTCAGCGCCTGATCGAGAACGTTGCCCGGCTCACTGCCGCGCTGCAGTAGGCTGGTGATTTGACGCAAAGGCGCAAAGGGTAAAGTTTCCTGCTCTGCTGGAGTGCCGACTTTAGCCGGCTCATGAATATTCAATCGTTCATCGGGGCTATGGTAGTGCCGACTTCAACGCTTGGTGTGAGATCAGATGATCTACCAATCAATCAA
>NZ_SIJK02000107.1 GCF_004762035.2 Candidatus Chloroploca mongolica
TGACCCCCTTTACCACCAGACACAAAAAAAGCCCCGCTTTGAAGGGGTTTGAAACGAACTTAAGTTCAGCGTTGAACTTCAGTGATGTCAGGACACAAAAAAAGCCCCGCTTTGAAGGGGTTTGAAACATTTCTATGGGGATCAATAGCCACCATGTGGTGGCTAGACACAAAAAAAGCCCCGCTTTGAAGGGGTTTGAAACGATGAGCAAGATTATCAGCAGGGCACCGGCGGCGATCGACACAAAAAAAGCCCCGCTTTGAAGGGGTTTGAAACACCTCTTTTAGACCTGTCTCTACGTGTATAATGGACCGTGACACAAAAAAAGCCCCGCTTTGAAGGGGTTTGAAACCAGACTGCGACTTGTCGGTCTGCTGCCCCAGCCTGGACACAAAAAAAGCCCCGCTTTGAAGGGGTTTGAAACAGCGTGTGGAGCCGCTGGGGCTCTTGATTATTGGAGGGACACAAAAAAAGCCCCGCTTTGAAGGGGTTTGAAACGATGAGCATGGCTCACCACCCGCCCATGAGCCATGGGCGACACAAAAAAAGCCCCGCTTTGAAGGGGTTTGAAACTAGATGGCGGCGGTCGCGACGAGGGCGATGTCCTGAAGACACAAAAAAAGCCCCGCTTTGAAGGGGTTTGAAACGAGAGGAATGGGTTCTTAAGACCGCGTCGAACATTGGACACAAAAAAAGCCCCGCTTTGAAGGGGTTTGAAACGATGATCTCGTCAAGTCTTTCGGCTTGGTCTAGGAGGACACAAAAAAAGCCCCGCTTTGAAGGGGTTTGAAACATTACATCTTTGACGGTCTTGTGACCTCTACCCTGTGACACAAAAAAAGCCCCGCTTTGAAGGGGTTTGAAACGCTGATCTCGACGTTGCCGGCATGTGCGGGTTGGGCGACACAAAAAAAGCCCCGCTTTGAAGGGGTTTGAAACAACCTTCAGACCATCGCCGGAGTGCCGAACGATTGACACAAAAAAAGCCCCGCTTTGAAGGGGTTTGAAACAAGGGGTTGGTCGATGACGATTTGCCCATCGAGACCGACACAAAAAAAGCCCCGCTTTGAAGGGGTTTGAAACGATAATGCTGAGCGTGATTGTACCGATCGACCATACGACACAAAAAAAGCCCCGCTTTGAAGGGGTTTGAAACGACTTGCCCCGTGTCTGTCTCGGGGGCGCTCAGGAAGACACAAAAAAAGCCCCGCTTTGAAGGGGTTTGAAACGATAATGCTGAGCGTGATTGTACCGATCGACCATACGACACAAAAAAAGCCCCGCTTTGAAGGGGTTTGAAACCACACGGTAGGTGTGGCCGACGGACGGGGCAAAGCCGACACAAAAAAAGCCCCGCTTTGAAGGGGTTTGAAACGCGAGCGGGTTGTTCCACCGCAGGTAGGCGGGACCGGACACAAAAAAAGCCCCGCTTTGAAGGGGTTTGAAACGCAGCTGGTTGACCTTGCCGTAGTCGAACGTGACAGACACAAAAAAAGCCCCGCTTTGAAGGGGTTTGAAACGTCGCGGTGGCATAGCCAACCGCGATCAGTGACAGAGACACAAAAAAAGCCCCGCTTTGAAGGGGTTTGAAACGCGGCGTTAGCCGTGCCGCCGCCATGTGATCTAGGGGACACAAAAAAAGCCCCGCTTTGAAGGGGTTTGAAACTTTAGCAGCTCAATCAACGAAAGTGCCGCGATAAGACACAAAAAAAGCCCCGCTTTGAAGGGGTTTGAAACCTGGCCGAGCCCGCGAAGATCGAACGCGCCGCGAGACACAAAAAAAGCCCCGCTTTGAAGGGGTTTGAAACATTTGGTCGCCGTCGCCGTCGCCGTCGCCGTGCTCGTGACACAAAAAAAGCCCCGCTTTGAAGGGGTTTGAAACTGCTGAAGGATACCAAACCTTAGTACCTGTAATCCTTAGACACAAAAAAAGCCCCGCTTTGAAGGGGTTTGAAACGCCGTGGTGGGGAGCCGCCCGCAGAGCACGTCACGTGGACACAAAAAAAGCCCCGCTTTGAAGGGGTTTGAAACGGGATGCTACCGGTGATGGGCAAAGCCCTCACCGCTGACACAAAAAAAGCCCCGCTTTGAAGGGGTTTGAAACAGTGCGCGTCGGCGGCACCGTGGTGCGCGTCGGCGTGACACAAAAAAAGCCCCGCTTTGAAGGGGTTTGAAACAAAAAGCTGCCTGTACCCTTGTTCCCGGCCAGGGAAGACACAAAAAAAGCCCCGCTTTGAAGGGGTTTGAAACGGTTTTTAAGATCCTCCTCAGCGCAGATGCCCCCGACACAAAAAAAGCCCCGCTTTGAAGGGGTTTGAAACCTTGGGGGCCTTCTCCACCCACTCGTCCACCTTGGCGACACAAAAAAAGCCCCGCTTTGAAGGGGTTTGAAACGTTCTGGCTCCAGCTGAACGGGATGTCACACCCGCTCGACACAAAAAAAGCCCCGCTTTGAAGGGGTTTGAAACACCGCCGCGCCGCCCACCCAACCTTAGTGGTGGGGGCGCGACACAAAAAAAGCCCCGCTTTGAAGGGGTTTGAAACTCGACCCGGGTGGTCTGCTGCCAGACACCGCTCCACGACACAAAAAAAGCCCCGCTTTGAAGGGGTTTGAAACTGGCACTCCTTCGGGATGCATCGAGCATATCCCGAGACACAAAAAAAGCCCCGCTTTGAAGGGGTTTGAAACGAGCCGCTGCCACTTGGTCTTGGCAGCGACTAGCGCCGACACAAAAAAAGCCCCGCTTTGAAGGGGTTTGAAACGAACCTGGCTTGCAGGGCCTCCAGTTCCTTCTGGGGACACAAAAAAAGCCCCGCTTTGAAGGGGTTTGAAACATTCGGCTCCCGTCCAGCGCCGCACCGCCCCCTCAAGGACACAAAAAAAGCCCCGCTTTGAAGGGGTTTGAAACTGGCTGGCCGGGGCGGGCGGGAACAGCGAGTTCCAGACACAAAAAAAGCCCCGCTTTGAAGGGGTTTGAAACACAACGATGGCGATGGTGGCGGTCGGGATGGCGGTGGACACAAAAAAAGCCCCGCTTTGAAGGGGTTTGAAACATGTGCACGCTCGTGTTCGCCACCGCCGTCTGCGGGGGACACAAAAAAAGCCCCGCTTTGAAGGGGTTTGAAACAACTCATTCCACACCTCGCAGCAAACCCACGACGGGCGCTGACACAAAAAAAGCCCCGCTTTGAAGGGGTTTGAAACAAAAAGGTGCGGTCTACAACGATGGCGATGGTGGCGGACACAAAAAAAGCCCCGCTTTGAAGGAGAGTGGTGCAGAATAGGGGCTGCCATCTGCCGAGCACAGGCCACATGCGGTCAACAACGGGGGGTGGGCGCGCTCGTTCGGGCAGGATCCGGGGCCGGGCGCCCGCAGGTGCCCAGAATCTGGCCTTCCATGCCCATTCCAGACCGCATATGTGCCCGTGGGTGACATTTTTTGGGCAGGCGCTCACGCCGCAGGCGGGGCGTGCGCCGTGGTGCGGGGTGTGGGCACGACGCAGGGGCCGCGTGGTCGCGCTCAGGCGGCGGCCCTCCGCGCGTGCCGGTGAAGCCAACTGAGCAGGTTGCGGACCGCGCAGGCCTGGGAGAGTTCAAACTGCGCGGCGGCCAACCCGAGGCAGCGGGCGCGGCGGCAACCCTGGTAGCGCGTGAGCCAGGCGATGGTCGGTTCGACGCGCCAGCGGTCATGCAGCAACGCTTTGCCTTCGTCGCTCTGGTTGACGCGCCGAGCCTCGCGCATGTGATGGTGATAGTCCGAGATAAAGACGGTGCGGTGGCTCGTCGGTTTGGCCTTGGGGTCGCGGCACTGCCCGTGCTCATCACAGCCGGCGCAGTCGGACGCCCGAAACCGGAAGGAGATGCCGTCGGCGCTGCCCGAGGGATACACCGTCGTGCTGACGATGCCCCCGGGACAGGTGCAGGTCATGCGGGCGAAATCGACCTGGAAGTCGGCGACGCTGAAGCGGGCGGGGTCGCTGCCGCCGCCCTGCGGAATGGGCGCGACAAGACTGGTCTGGCCGTCGCTGCGGGTGTGCACCTCGGCGCGGGTCTTGCCCCAGCCGGCGGCACCATCCATCACGATGATCTCCGGCAGCGGTGCCCCGGCCTCCTGCTGCTGCTGGAGCACGGCGGCTGGGGCGACACTATCGGGCGTGCAGCCGGTCACGATCACGCAGGCGCGGATGCGGGTGCGGGTGGTGCTGATAATCGCATTGCTGCCGAGCACGGCGGGACTGCCTTCATGTTTGCGGAAGGTGGCCTCGCGGTCAACGGCACTGGCGATGCGGCGCGACCCCCGTTCCTTGGCGGGGCGTTCGGTCACGACGCCGGCGTCATCGGTGGTCAGTTCATCGGCCTGCACCTTGGCGAGATCGGCGAGGAAGGCGCGCACGAGCGGGGACACCACCGGGTCGAGCGTGTCCAGCTGGGCCGTGACCGTGGTGACGACGCGGGCGACCAGCGCCACGGTGGTCTGGAGGCGGGCGTGGCGGGCGGCGGCACTGCGAGCGGGTTTCGGCTTCTGCGTGAAAGGCGTCAGGTCGAGCGCCTCCAGCGCGGCGGTGAGGGTGGCTGGGCCGCGCTGCCGCAGCAGCAGGAGGAGGCGCAGGGTCAGGTGGCGGAGCAACGCCGCCGGACTGACACTGGGGGCGACCGGACTTTGCATGGCAAAGGTATCGACGATCTGGGGCGTGGTGGCGGCATCTTCCGGGTCAACGTGGTCGAGGAAGGTGAGCACATCGCGGAAGAGCGCGTCGGGCACGTGCTGGCGCATCCAGCCGTGAAAGCGGGCGAGCGTGGTATGGTCGGGAAGCTGCGGCGCAAAGAGGGACAGCCCGACAAACCAGCGCACCACGAGATTGCTGGCGAGATGCCAGGCCAACGCGCGGTCGGAACAGCCCTCGGCCCACGTGCGGACGATCTCGGCGCGTACCAACTGCTCCAGCGTGAAGGTCGGCGGCGCCCCGGGCGCGCCCTCGGGATGGCGATAGGCGGCACAGGCCGCGACCACGGCCGCGGGATCATAGGCCAGGCCGATGCGCACCAACGGATGGTCGCGCACCGTCGTCGTGAAAATCCGACGGAGGATGGTCGTCTCCGCCCAGACCAGGATCGGGCCAAGGAACATGATGATCCAGCCCTGGAGCCAGCGCGGCACGGCGGGCAGATCGGGCGTGCCAGCCCGGAGGATTGGTGGTAGAATAGGAAGCATAACCGTCTTTTTTGTGTCCTTGATGCGGTTTTCACTACAGTCATCATGCCACAAAAAAGCGGTTTTTCAAGCACACAGATCGGCGATCCTTCGCACCCCGAAAAGTTGCCGGTATTCTGCACCAGTCTCTTGAAGGGGTTTGAAACAAGACGGCGAACTGACGTACAGGGGGATGTCCACCCTGACACAAAAAAAGCCCCGCTTTGAAGGGGTTTGAAACGGCCATTCCGCTGTCACTTCGAAGTTAGAATCTCGATTGACACAAAAAAAGCCCCGCTTTGAAGGGGTTTGAAACTCGATCCCGTACTCGTAGTCCACGCGACCGCGGTTGGACACAAAAAAAGCCCCGCTTTGAAGGGGTTTGAAACGCGAATGATCCCCTCAAGGGACTTGATGCGGTCGTTGGACACAAAAAAAGCCCCGCTTTGAAGGGGTTTGAAACACGGGGCAAGTCGTGTCTGTCTCGGGGGCGCGGATGGACACAAAAAAAGCCCCGCTTTGAAGGGGTTTGAAACCACGCTCCTAAGTTATAGTGGGTCGTCATTGTGACGACACAAAAAAAGCCCCGCTTTGAAGGGGTTTGAAACGTCGCGGTGTTGGTCGGCGTCGGCGAGGCCGTTGCCGACACAAAAAAAGCCCCGCTTTGAAGGGGTTTGAAACCGCGCCACCAGGTGGCGACCACCCCGTTGTGCGTCTGACACAAAAAAAGCCCCGCTTTGAAGGGGTTTGAAACTTTCCTCAGATCCACGGCCTGCTTCAGCGCCTGGTACGGACACAAAAAAAGCCCCGCTTTGAAGGGGTTTGAAACACCGCCACGACGGGCAGCAAGCGCCCGGTGCGGTCGGACACAAAAAAAGCCCCGCTTTGAAGGGGTTTGAAACATGGCGGCAATCGTGGCGCGAATAACGCTTGGATCGACACAAAAAAAGCCCCGCTTTGAAGGGGTTTGAAACACGCAGCGACAAGCGCGGCTGATTGAAATCGAGCCGCGACACAAAAAAAGCCCCGCTTTGAAGGGGTTTGAAACTTGGCACATCGGGTGGCACCACCCCGGCGCAGTTCGTGACACAAAAAAAGCCCCGCTTTGAAGGGGTTTGAAACGCACGAGTTCCGCCCGAGCGCGGCAGGCCAGTGCGGGAGACACAAAAAAAGCCCCGCTTTGAAGGGGTTTGAAACCCGTGCTGAAGCGCAGCACCCGCCAGCCGTCGAGCGGACACAAAAAAAGCCCCGCTTTGAAGGGGTTTGAAACGATGGCGGTGGTGGTGTTGGCTTCGTTGGCTTTGGCGTGACACAAAAAAAGCCCCGCTTTGAAGGGGTTTGAAACTTGAAGGACTCGACCGTGTTGTCGGCGACGATGGCAGACACAAAAAAAGCCCCGCTTTGAAGGGGTTTGAAACGGAGTGCAGAGGTCGCGTCCCTCCTCTCTGTAAACTGACACAAAAAAAGCCCCGCTTTGAAGGGGTTTGAAACACCCAATGGTATTCGCTCGTCCGTCCGTCCGTCCCGACACAAAAAAAGCCCCGCTTTGAAGGGGTTTGAAACTCGCCCGCCAGCAGCTGAACAGCCGCGACAACATGGACACAAAAAAAGCCCCGCTTTGAAGGGGTTTGAAACTGTGGCGTATGCGTCGCTGTGGCCGTGGGCGTAGGACGACACAAAAAAAGCCCCGCTTTGAAGGGGTTTGAAACGTCAGCGTGTCGTCGGCGGGCTGGTAAGCCCACTCGAGACACAAAAAAAGCCCCGCTTTGAAGGGGTTTGAAACCTGACGTACATCGGGATGTCCACCCGGATGTTGGAGACACAAAAAAAGCCCCGCTTTGAAGGGGTTTGAAACGATGGTTCCAGACGCTTGGCCGTCGCCGCACTCAGGACACAAAAAAAGCCCCGCTTTGAAGGGGTTTGAAACTCAGCGTGTCGTCGGCGGGCTGGTAAGCCCACTCGAGACACAAAAAAAGCCCCGCTTTGAAGGGGTTTGAAACTCGACACAACCCCCTCGCCCGACGTGCCGTTGCTGCGACACAAAAAAAGCCCCGCTTTGAAGGGGTTTGAAACCTGAGCTCACTGGGCGAAACCTGCAGCACGGGCGGCTGGACACAAAAAAAGCCCCGCTTTGAAGGGGTTTGAAACTGTGCTCCTTATAAGCTTTGCGCAGCTTCAATCTAGACACAAAAAAAGCCCCGCTTTGAAGGGGTTTGAAACAGGTGGGGCAGACCTTGACGATCAGCTCACCATTGAGACACAAAAAAAGCCCCGCTTTGAAGGAGGGTTGGGCTGAACATAACGCAGCGACGCCGCTTCCGCAACGGTGACACTGAACATAACGACGGCTTTTTTGGCGCATCTGTGCGCATATGCGCCTGGCACGCGAAGATGGAACCGCGCAGCGGGGTGGGCGATCGGGTGAGGCGGTGGGGTGGACCGTCGGGACGGCCCGGCGGACGGGGCGGCGCGCCGGGTCTAGGTGAGGCGCGGACCCACGCGACCGGCAATGGCACAGGGGGACATGCCCCGGCGGCACCGCAATGATCGCCAGGGAGACGTACGCGGGACATGGGAGGCCACGGCGAGCCCGGGCGGGTGCCCCTGGGCGGTCGAACCACCACCCACCTGCGTGTCCATCCCAGGGGCACCCGCCGCGGTTACGCCGCCGCGACCGTGGTGGCGGGCCGCACCTCCGCAGCGGCGGACCGCAGGCGGTGGAGCGCCCGCAGGTTGATCAGCACGTAGGTCAAGGTGTTCTGATTGACAATCGCCCGCCCACGCCGGAGCTTCGGATGCGTGATGCCCAGCGCTTCCGCTTGGCTGTTGATGCGCTCGACCATGGTGCGCTGGTCATACAGTTGGTGGTAGGCTTCGCTGTCGCGATCGAGCGTATGGCGGATGCGGGAGCCGGGACCCTGGGCAATCGTTGTTAAATGTCAACTAGATTTGCCGCCTGGTGTCAACTAGATTTGCCGGTTCC
>NZ_SIJK02000108.1 GCF_004762035.2 Candidatus Chloroploca mongolica
CTACCAGACTTTGGCTTCGCTGTCACCCTCTGTCCAGCGGTTTTGGGGAGGATACTCTCTTCAGAATAATTCGGTAACGATCGGGGAGTTTATAGCGCATCTAATCAGTATTAACAACTTACAAGACATCATAACCAACATGAGTAAACTATTAGGAAAAGACTTTATGGAGATCTTCAAGGCTACGAGAGCACAATTACCAATGCAACAGACACTTTTTGAAGAAATAGACACCCTTGCTGAATTACTATCAACTATCGCTGCTATCTTCAAAAATAGACATTCATTTTGCCACGAGATCGCAATGCCAAGCGAAGAGGAGGATTTTCGTCCTAAAGATTACTGCCAAAAAACGACAGAATTTTTATGGATTACAGAAAATGTGATAAGTGGCCTTCTGAAAACTAGTCCAAGTCGGCCAAAATAGCCTTATAGAACAGTGTGTATAGCGAGAGGTTGGCTAAATTCTTTAGGAGCAAAATCACATGAGTATTGGAATTCAAGGTGCTTATCTCAAGTATAAGGATTGACAGAAAATATACATATACGCCGTAATAACGCAGTATTCTATCATATACTGTCAGCCCGTCCGCCCAACATGGCTCGCAGCGGACGCCGCTGGCGCGTCTCGTGAGCTGGCGGTTTTTTATCACGCCGTCTCGTGCTTATACTCGCCTCGATCTACAAACCTGCCAGCAGCGCCGCTGAAAGCTGGCGTTGGGCGGCAACCCATAACCCCTACGACGGTTTTCCTCGTACCATCCCCACGATCGCCAAACGGTCGATAGCCTACCTGTGAAGCGCTTGCGCTTGCTGCAAGACAACCGTGGTTGTTGCGTTTCGAGAGGGAGCTACGGCAGAAGAAATCGTGCAGCAGTATCCGTCACTCCACCTTGCCGATGTGTCTTGGGTCATTGGGTACTTCCTGCAGCACCGAGCGGACGTAGACGCCTATCTCGCGGAGCGTCAGCAACGAGCAGCGCTCTTACGAGCGCACAACGAGGCGCAGTTTGACCCTGTTGGCATTCGCGACCGGTTACTCGCGCGTCGAGATCAACCAAGGTCATCATGCGATGCTCTGTTTGGCTGCTGACGAGCATTTCAATACCAACATTGTTCGTGGTTTGCTTCGTCGCGCTCCCAGCCTGGATATCGTTCGCGTGCAAGATGCTGGTTTGTCGGGAGGAGATGACCCGCCGGTGCTTGCATGGGCAGCGCAAGAAGGTCGAGGACTGCTCAAGGCAAGCGCGGCCCCTAGGGAAGCGGCGGTTACCCACTGGCGAGGCCGGCGGCAATCAGGGTGAGCAACCGGTTCAAAGCGAACACATCCTGCCCCAGACGCTGCCACCACGATCCTTGTGGCAACGGGATTGGAAGCCAAAAATCCGGCAGGTGTGTCTCCATGACATTGGCAACTTGGTTCTCACGCGGGACAACGCCAGGTACCACCATTTCGATGTTGAGCGTAAAAAGGGATTGGAGGCTCGTGTGCTGGGCCAAGCGGTCACGCCGGTTGAAGGGGATGCTATAATCGAGGGAGGAACACGACGTGACCGCGCCCGGCCCTGGTTGGCCGGGGGTGCGGCACCCATCGAGAGGCACGACGATGCGCGCACCTGCGGTTCCTCGCGTTGATCGAGGTCGCGCCGCGTGGGCGTTGCGGGAAGGAACCACCGGATGATTACGCCCCAAGAGTTAGTCAATGCCCAGCTGTATCCCAGTGAAGCAGCCGTCATGGAAGATGCGCTGCGGCAGTTGCTCCGCCTCAAGCCGGATTTGCGCGTGGGCGTCGCGATCTATCGGTATACGCATGAAGCGCTGTCGCTGGCGCACGCAGCGGCCCTGGCCGGGGTGAGTTGGCCCCAGATGCACGAGCACCTCCTGGCCCGAGGCATCCCTATCCGCCTGGGAGTCGAGTCGCTGGCCGAGGCCGAAGCTGACGTTGCCGCCTTGCGCGAGGCATGCCCGTGAGCATCATCACAAATACGACGGTTCTGTCCAATTTCGCTCGGATTGGCCACCTTGATCTGCTCCGTAACCTGTTCGGTGTCCTCGCGCTCCCGCTGGAGGTACTGGCCGAGATTCAGGATGCCCAGGCGGAGGGATATACGTTTTTTGATGGGGTGGAGCAGGTCATCACGCCTTTTGCCGCTGACGGGTGGTTGCAATTGGTGAGCATGACCGAGGCGGAACTGCAGCTCTTTGCGATGATGCCCGCACGCTTGCATCGTGGCGAACGCGCCTGTCTCGCGATAGCGCGGCAACGCTCCTGGCTCATGCTGACCGATGATCGGGCAGCGCGGGACGAGGCGCGTCGCCACGCCGTTGCGCTCTCTGGGTCACTCGGATGCCTGGTGCTGAGTGTTGAGCGGCATCATGCGTCACTCGATCAAGCCAATCGGTGGTTAGCCAGCATGATGGCCCAGGGCTATCGCAGTCCACTCACCGATCTCGCGAGCCTAGTGAAGCCTGGTCTGCCTGGAGATCCTCAGCGAGGATGAGGAACTGGCACGGGTCTGGGTGAGCAAGCGTTCAGCAGGATGGACGTCAGACAGGCGTCGCTGCATACCTCTGGTCACCACGCACCAGGGCCCGGAGGTGCAATCACCCCCGGGCCCTGGCAATGCATAGGTGCTGTGACATGGCGTTGCAATGCACCAAAACTGGATCTCCGTTTTCCGGAGTTACGTGAGATTCGATTCCATTCCGGAGTTACGCGAGACACGACACTCAGGTGGGAAAGCCCAAGCCTCGCTCGCGCATACTGACATAACACCCGTGCCCGACGACCAGATGTAGAGTAGGCGCAGGGCGCGTTGCCCACGTTTCCGTGAGTACGTTTCCCCACGCCCCTCTCCGAACCGGACGTGCGCCTTTCAACGCATCCGGCTCTCCAGTCCTACGGTGTTATTCTGGCGAGTTGGCGACTGACTTCGCTCTGTGGGTCGCGTACCTGTCGATGGCAGGTCGCGCAGAGCGTAATCAGGTTATGTAGCTCGTGCGGTCGTCCTGGCTGGTGAGGCCGGAGGTGATGCACTTCTACTCGCCCGCCTTTGCCACAAACTCGGCATTTCCGCCCGTCCCGTGCAAGCACTTCTGCCCGCACTTTCGTCCATTCCTCGCCGTAGAAGTGCGCCCCTCCCCATTCCTTCCCGGCATGCGGGTCGTGGTGGTAGGTGAGATACACTTCGTCTGTCGTGTTCAGGTACGGGTTGGGACGGTGAGCGTACCGCATCCGTTCTATCTTGGTGAGGACGCCAGGGTGATAGAGGGCCATCCCCCCGGCTACCCAGGTGTGATAGCGTCCGGGTTTGCGGTAATACGCTCGGTAGATTGCTCGTATCCGTTGGCGCGTCTTCTTCTGGAGCCAGGTTTCCATTCGCTTGAAGGCGTAGCTGCCTATATAGTCGAAGGTACTACTTGAGGCTTGGTGCCGGTAGTAGTTTGCCCAGCCCTTCAGAAGATAGTTCATCGCCTCGATCTTATCCCTGACCGCATCGAGGGTGGTTCCCCGCTTGGTCATGGCCTTGATCTTGGCTTTGAGCTTCATCACACTTTTCTCACTCGGTCGGATGATCAGGTCGTTTCTGCCGTCTCCGCGGCCTTCGTACCGTTTCACC
Organism: Candidatus Chloroploca mongolica; assembly: GCF_004762035.2. Classification (GTDB taxonomy): domain Bacteria; phylum Chloroflexota; class Chloroflexia; order Chloroflexales; family Chloroflexaceae; genus Chloroploca; species Chloroploca mongolica. The sequence goes on from NZ_SIJK02000108.1 coordinate 3,621, forward strand.
GTGAAACCGAGGAAGTCGTACCCTTCGGTGACGTGCGTGAGGTGCGTCTTTTCTGCTGATAGCTCCAGCCCCAGTTCGTCGCGGAGGAACGTAGACAGCTCGGCTTTCAGCCGCTCTGCCCCTTCCTTCGTGCCATTCCAAGCCACAACGAAGTCGTCGGCGTACCGCACGTAGAAGGCGTTCCCCTCTTTGCGTTTCCGCCGCTTGTTCTTCTCGTTGTAGTTCAGGCCCGTGTAGTTCTGATAGAACCACGCGTCTATCTCGTGGAGGTAGACGTTCGCGAGGAGCGGCGAGATGATGCCGCCCTGCGGCGTGCCTGCTGGGGATTTCTTGAACAACTCGCCTTCCATGACCCCGGCCCGGAGCATCTGCCAGATGACCCCAAGCAGCTTGGCGTCCTGGATGCGCCGCCGGAGCAGACGCATCAGGATGTTGTGCTGAATGTGGTCGAAGCAGCCGGTGATGTCGCCTTCGACGACCCAATACATCTTCTTTTGACGGGGAGCCGTCGCTTGGAAGAGATGGGCCATCGCGGTGTGACAGCTGCGCCCAGGGCGAAAACCGTGGCTTTCCGGTCGGAAGTCGCTCTCGAAGATGGGCTCGAGGATGGCTTTTGCCATCAGTTGAACCAATCGGTCTACCAGCGTCGGGATACCTAGCGGGCGGCGTTTCCCGTTTGCTTTCGGGATATACACCCGGCGCACTGGCTGGTGGTTGTACGTTCTGGCTTTGAGTTGGCCTCGGAGTTCCGCGATGATGTTGTCGCGGTTCTGCTGGGCTGTCCTCTTGTCCATGCCGTCAATGCCAGCGGTGCGCGAGCCGATATTGGTCATGAGCTTGTCGAAGGCCCACGCCATCAGCGGCTCCCAGGTGAGCAGGTCGTACAGCTTCGTGAACCGATGTTCGGGCTTGTCGGTCGCCTTCTTCGCCAGCCTCCGTTGGAGTTCGGAGACCTGCATCCGACACAATTCCGTCGGCATATTCATGTGAATCTCCTAATGGCAACAGTGGCCGTATAACCTGCCGCCCTTCGCCATGTACCGGGCTTTCCCCGGCTCGGACTACTACGGCGGCTCCGCCAGCGTGGGAGTATGTAAGCCGCATACCTGCCGAACCCTTGCGGGTAGCTCCCACGCCTTCCCGTGTTGCGTGTGTAACCGTCATCGCGTGGAGGTAGACGCGCTCTATCCGCCTGTACCTGCTCCTTGCAGGCTCGACAACCTCGGTCTGACGTGCCTACCAGTCAGACCGCGCCCCTGGACCAAAGGGCCATCCCTGTCGCTCGACCAAGCGTTGGGTAGGCTGTCTCTCACCCATAGCTCCAGCATTTGGGGTGAGGTGACGTATGGAGGCGGTTCTACTGAGCGTTCACTTGCGTTCGTCATGTCCACACTCAGCCTTGCGGTCAGGGGTCGGGCTGGATTGCCGCCCGTTTCCGCGTGTTCCCAGGGCTTCAGACCACGGGGGGGTATCGCTCCCGTCGCCTGCCTGGTCAGGCTCAGGCTTGGTAGGAACCTGTCTCCTTTCAGAGCATTGCTACACACACTTCATGCGCGTATTGCTACGCGCACTTGCACGGCGCACGATCGAGCACGTCGCAGTCCAACAGCTTCCCGGCCTCGACAATCTGACGGGTGACCAGGATGTCTTCCGGCGATGGCGTCGGATCCCGTAGAGTAGGGGCAGGGCGCGTTACGTCTTCTCAGAGCGCACGTTTCCTCTACCCCTCTCCCCAAACCGGGCTTGCGGGTTTCCTCGCACCCGGCTTTCCATTAGGCTTGCTCTTTGCTGGCGTATCCATGTTCTGCGTGGTGACAGGCTAGGCACAGTGTTTCGAGGTCGTCCATGCGGTGCGACTTGGTGCCTCGTTTGTGGTGTACCCGAAGATCGCGGATATTTCCACAGCGGACGCACTGAAAGCTGTCCCGCATTTTGACCCTGAGCTTCGTTTCCGCCATTGTCCGGGGTTCCCCGCGCTTTTCGTTTGGGACGCCCACGGTGGCAAGGAATAGTTGCTCATCTGGCCCAAGTTCTCCCATTGGGAAGTTCACTTGGCGTAGCTCCTCCGTGAGGTACGGGTGCGGAAAACCGTCCCGGCCCTTTTGGGGGTAGCGTCCACGTTTGAGTTCCTTCCTGGTTGGAAGCCATTGGTACGCTTCTAAGGTTTTATCCCCTTCACGCACCGTTGCTGTCCACCGTGTTCTGTTGTGGATCACCTTGGTCTTGGTTTTGACAAGCTCGCCCGATCTGCTGCCTTTGTGTTTGGCAAGCAGCCAGTTGAGGTAGCGGTGCCACACATACCGGGTGATGTCCTCTAGGTCACTGAGCAGGCTGGTGTACCGATAGTATTCGGCCCACCCCTTCACAATGGCATTAAGGCTGGTCAGCCTGGTATATTCATCAAGCCAAGTCCATCCTCTGGTTGTGAGTTCCTTGATCCTCCGTTTAACCTTGTCCTTTGCCTTTTCTGACGGTCGAAGATGCACTACCCACCGTCCCTCTGGCCGCACTCTCTGGATGTGGAAACCCAGAAAGTTGAAGCCGTTGTTGACGTGGGTGATCAGTGTTTTCTCCTCCGACAGGTCGAGATGGAGTTCGGTTTGGAGGAAGTGTCGGATGTCCTCACGGGCCTGTCTGACACCTTCGATGGTGTCGTTGCTGACCACTACAAAGTCGTCGGCATACCGAACCATTCTGTAGTTGCCGCGACCGGCTTTGCGTCTTTTCGACCGTTCGTAAGGGTTCAGTTCCCACCGTTCTTCTGCCCACTTGTCGAACTCATTGAGATAGACGTTTGCGAGCAGCGGTGAGATGACGCCTCCCTGTGGTACTCCCTCGTCGGTTTCTGCAAAGAGGCCCTGTTCCATCACGCCAGCCTTGAGGAGCTTCCAGATGAGGTCAAGTACGTCCTGGTCTCCAATGCGCCTCCGAAGGATCTGCATGAGCTTACGGTGGTGTACCGTATCGAAGTAGCTCTTGATGTCTCCCTCGATGACGTAGTAGTGTTTGTTACTCTCATTGAAGAGGGGCATAATGACCGCCACGGCGTCCATCGTGCAGCGACCCTTGCGGAACCCATACGAGTGCGGATGGAAGTCCGTCTCGTACATGGGGTCTAGGATAGCTCGTAGGGCCTCTTGAACGATACGATCCCGAAGGGCGGGTATGCCCAGCGGGCGCATTTTTCCGTTACCCTTGGGGATGTAGACCCGGCGAACCGGTGTGGGTTGATACGTTTTCGTCTTCATTTCTCCAACCAACGAGGCGAGTTGTTCCTCGTAGTGCTTCTTGAAGTCGTCGCGTGTCTTCCCGTCTACCCCCGCAGTCGAACTTCCTGGTCGTGCCAGAACCGCATCGGCGGCGCTTCGCATCCAATAGTCCCAGTGCAGCAGACTATACAGGTTGGTGAACCTGTGGGCTGGGTGCTTTTGCGCCAGTTCCGCCAGGGCCTTCTGCTTTTCCACCATCTTTGTCAGGCTCATACATCCTTCCTCCGGCGTAGTTCGCATAGGGCTAACACTGTACCTAACTGCCCCCCTTCGCCGTGTAGCAGGCTTTCCCTGCTGCTGACTACTACGGGGGCTCCGCCCCACCTATGGCATTGGTCGCAGGCTGACCTACTCCTTTTCAGGAGAGCATGCGCTTCGGGTTCCCCTTCTGCGCTCATAGGTGGTTCCCAAGTTCACATAGGTAACGTCTTCACGATGTGGTAGGTCTTGCCTGTACGCCTTGCTCGGCTCGTCGCCTCGCTCGCTGTCGGGGGGCCACGGTGTTCGTGGGAGTGCCGTTGCCCCTTGGCCCTTCCGAAACCGACATCCCTCCCAAGCGAAAAGGATGTTCCGACAGCTCCACCCTCCCCTTACCATCGTCGGGTGGTCCAACCTACGGCGCGTCAGACGGCAATTTCTCGCGTGACCATAACATCGCTCTGGCTAGCAGCTCTCAGGGGTGTAAGGTTCCCTTTAGCCACATTGTCGGGGGAGCTTCAGACGCCTTGTGCCTCTGGTTCCGACGCCTGTCCCCCTAGCCACCTGCACACTCCTTTGCAGGGTTCCGCATTGGAACGCTCTACCTACGCGCTTCTTGGCGCACCGGACGGATGGTTGTGGGCCACAATCAGGGCCGCACTGTTGAGCCGGAGGGCGTCTTTGAAGACTTCGCCGATGCGGATCATCGCACTGTTCACCGAGCCTTTGTAGACCGTGCTGATGCGCTGGACGCGGTTTTTGGTGTCGAGCAAGACGACGCGTAGTTCTTCCTGGTCGAGCCGCCCCATCGCGACCATGAGCAGGGCGGCAACGTCGGCGGGGCTTTTGATCTGCTCGCGGGGGGTGGGGGTCAGGATGAGCGCCAGGGTGTCGAGCAGGGCTTGCACCTCGGGCGGGATGCCCCCACTTTTGGGGGTAGGTTTTTCAGATAATGTGCGGGTCATGACCATTTCTGCTACGA
>NZ_SIJK02000109.1 GCF_004762035.2 Candidatus Chloroploca mongolica
CCTGGCCATCCGCGAGCGCGTGCTCGGCCCCGAGCATCCCGATACCGCCACCAGCTTGGACAGCCTCGCCGTGCTGTACCACGCGCAGGGGCAGTACGACGCGGCCCGCCCGCTCCTCGAACGCGCCCTGGCCATCCGCGAGCGCGTGCTCGGCCCCGAGCATCCCGATACCGCCACCAGCTTGGACAGCCTCGCCGTGCTGTACCACGCGCAGGGGCAGTACGACGCGGCCCGCCCGCTCCTCGAACGCGCCCTGGCCATCCGCGAGCGCGTGCTCGGCCCTGACCATCCTGACACCGCCACCAGCCTCAACAACCTCGCACTCAATTACTACGACCAGAACGATGTCCAGACCGCCGAGCGGCTAATGGGCCGGGCGCTTGCGATCCGCGAAGCCCGCCTCGGGCCTGACCACCCCGACACGCAGCGCTCACGCCGAAGTCTGGCTGCCATACAGGAACGCCTCAGGGGAACGGCGGCCCTGCCGCCCAGCGACGTCACCGCGCTCCTCGGGGCCATTGCCGCCGTTGCCACCGGTGACGATGCGCCACGGCAGGAAGTCACAGCGGCCCTGGCGCACCTTGAGCAGCAGGGCTTGAGGCTGCGCGAACCCGTCGAGCGCATCTGGGCAGGGGAGCGGGAGCGGGAAGCGCTCGTGGCGGGCCTCGACGAGCAAGACACCGCGCTGATCGAGCGGGTGCTGGCACTGCTTGAGCACGGTGCATAAGCCGAACGAGCTTGAAGGAAACGTCCATGACGTGTGTTCTCTGTCGTCAGGCCGAGACAGCGCCTGGCACCACGACGGTACCCGCTCGGCCAGGTTTGACGCCAAGACGCAAAGGCGCAGAGGATCATGAGGGACGCTCGCGCGCATGACGAGGCTGGTGCCGCCCACCCCAGTTGCCCGAAGCTTTGCGCCCTCGCGCCTTGGCGTCAAAACATGCAGCGTGGTGCCGCCCACCCCAGTTGCCCGAAGCTTTGCGCCCTCGCGCCTTGGCGTCAAAACGTGCAGCGGTGCTGGCGTTGCTTAGGCACGGTGCATACGCCGAACGAGCCTTGGTGTCCCCATTGTCGATGGGGTTGGCTTTTGTTGCGGCAAGAACGTTGCGATACGCTGGTACGCATGCCATAATAGGGTCATCGAACCTTCGATCTGCGGATTATTTCAGATGCTCAATCGCCAAAAAGCTGTCTTGCTCCTTTTGCAACAGGCAGGTCGCGCTGTAGCACCGGTTCAACTGATGAAGTGGTCATGCTTCGCGCTTGAACAGGAAATGGATGCGTTGGTGCGCAGTGGAGCAACAGTTTGTCGAGGGGGCGCGGTTGGAGGGCGAAATCATTATCATTACCGCCTATGAGCCTGATCCAGCCTTGTGGGAAGCTGATTTCAAAAGGAAACGCCCATGACGTGTGTTATCTGTCGTCAGGCCGAGACAGCGCCTGGCACCACGACGGTGACCCTCACGCGGGGGAAACTGACCTTTGTTGTCCGTGGCGTCCCGGCCCAGATCTGTCCCAACTGTGGCGAAGCCTACGTCAATGAAGAGGCGGCAAGGACGTTGCTCACGACTGCCGAGCACCTCGCTGCCGTGGGGACCCAGGTGGATGTGCGCGATTATGCCGCGTGATGCTGGCTGCGTGAGCCTCATGGCCAGGTTTGACGCAAAGACGCCAAGGCGCAAAGGCGCAGAGGATCATGAGGGACGCTCGCGCGCATGACGAGACTGGTGCCGCCCACCTCCGTTGCCCGAAGCTTTGCGCCTTCGCGCCTTGGCGTCAAAAAACACCGCGTGGTACCGCCCACCCCAGTTGCCCGAAGCTTTGCGCCTTCGCGCCTTGGCGTCAAAAGATGCAGCGGTGCTGGCGCTGCATGGACGACGCGGATCCTGTTGGGTAAGCTGAGTTGCGCACCAACGCAACCCTTGCCCCTCCCGGCGCTACGATACGCAGTGCAGACTTGGCGGGCGATGTTTGCATTGGTTCCATGAGCGCAGGGTGATCAGATTTTCATGGCACTGGTGCTTGTGTGTTTGGCGACTACATCAGCATCTACGACATCCAGCGTGCCGTGCAGGACGGAGCCACCGTCCCCATCTCCTACGAGAGCCGTCTCGCCAAGTTGGGGCTTGATGAGCAGGAAAAGCCGTGCCTCGATCAGGACGTTGAGGAGGTGACCACTTCGGTTACACGGCTAGCTGGACGGACTTCTCCCTCATTCTCTACGAGGTTCATACGATGCAGACGCTGCTGTTTCTCTGTACTGGCAACTACTATCGGAGTCGCTTCGCTGAATACCTGTTTAATGCGCGAGCGCACGCGCTTGGTCTGCCCTGGACGGCGTTCTCGCGCGCCCTGGCCCTCGAACGAGGCAGTGGCAACGTTGGCCCGATCTCACCACTCGTCCTGAACGGCCTAGCGCAACGTGGCGTGACAGTGACGCCCACCATCCCCGTGCCCACCCAGGCCAGCGAGGAGGATTTCGCCAGGGCGCACCGCCACATCGCCTTGGATGAGCGTGAGCATCAACCGCTGATCATTGAGCGCTTTCCCGCGTGGAGCGATCGAATCACGTACTGGCACATCGCCGACGTCGGCGATCTCACGCCAGCGTGTGCCCTTGCGGCGATTGAGCGCGAGGTCACGGCCCTCCTGTCACGCGAGCATCTCCTGGTGCGTGGCGGCGCTCCGGCGTCGAAGTTCTTGGATGATCTGGGATGATTGACGGTTAGACGATCCAGCCAGATCGTCCAACCCGCTTTCGGGGAACAAAGAACAGCAACCACCGCTTTTTTGACGCAAAGGCGCAAAGGCGCAAAGCACCGGGGTGATCATGGGAATGGGGCCGATCCTCACCCCCGGCAGGGCGCAACAGCGATGGGGGCGACGATGTGATCAACGGAGGCGCAGGGGCTGCTGCGCCCCTACGTGACTCTCGGCGGCGCAGCAACTACCATGGGCGCACGAAGCAATACCGTGCGGAGTGCAACGAACGCAATGTCTGGCGATGAACGATCCCCTGGTGACTCCATCGACCCGCTGAACGTCGGTGAGTTGATTTCAGCAGTCAGACCTGCGGAGCGCCCCTATGTGCCCACGCCGTCGGCGTCTACGCCGCGACGACAACGTGCGATGCCGATGATACTTCAGGATCTTGCTGATGAAAATCCACAGCCCCGAACCCCACCATCCCCCCGCGCAAGCCCCTCATGCGTACATCCGGCACCACATTCGTGCGGGTCGCCCGTGCTCCTAGCAACGCACGGTGGACTTCTGAAACGCTGTCCTCGCGTATAATGCGGCATCTCACCTCGACAGAATGAGGAAGATGTTGCTCATATGCGGCTCGCGTTGGGCTCGTGTTCAGATGTGGAGGAACAGACCAGCCTGGAAGCAAGAGCCTCCCGCGCTCGAAGGCATGCCGAGGGCAGGACGCCCTCGCTCCCAGGATACGGGTAAACAGTCACCTCCTTGGTTGTGGATGGTTTAGCTTAGGAGTTCAAGGATGGATCATCGCGTCGCCTACAAAGTCTACTACGAAGACACCGATAGCCTGGGAGTTGTCTACTATGCCAATTATCTGAAGTATCTTGAACGGGGGCGGAGCGAATTTGTGGGAGCCCAAGGCAAGCCGATCGAGCAATGGAACCGCGAAGGCTTCTATTTTGTCGTCTATGCGCTCACGATGAAGTTCAAGAAAGCGGCGACGTTGGGCGATATGGTCGAGGTTGTGTCGGCCTTTCGTTTAACATCGGCATATCGCGCGCGCTTTCGCCAACGCATCGAGTGCCGTGGCGACCTCCTTGTCGAGGCTGAGGTCGATATTGTATGCGTCAATTCGCAGCAGCAACTCCGCGAATTTCCAGCGTTTGGGGCGGGCTGACCCTGCTCTCTGGGCTCATCGTCGCACTGGTGATGTACGACGCCGCCCCATCGGTCTTCGATGTTGCCAACCTGATGCGCGAGGCTCGCGTGTTTCAGCTCTTCTGCGGTGTCGTCTGGCCCGACGGGTACCTCTTGTGCCGTCGGCTGGACGAGCGTAATTATGCCGCAGGGTCAGCATCAATCGGTGAGCAGATTTCAACCAACGTGCCATCTGGGCAGCGGACATACGAGACCACCTGGCCCCACGGCTTCGCCTCAGGCGCTTTCAGTTCGGTCGCGCCCGCAGCCAGGGCTTTCGTGTGGGCGTCAGCGACCGTGGGCGTCACCAGCGCAACTTCAACGCCAAGGGGCGTCCTGGATTCGCTTGCCGCAACAAACCCGTTGGGCAGGTTCATGTGCCCCAAGGCATGCGATGCGAACGCGAGCGTGGTTGCTCCCGTTTCAAGTTCGCCGTAGTCGCCAGACTCGTGAAGAAAGCGTCGTGCGAGCCCAAAGGCACGTTCAAAGAAGGCCAACGATGCACCGACATTGGGAACATAAATGATGGTGTAACCAAACTTCATGCGTGCTCCTGTTTTGCGCCCTAACGGCGACCATTTGCCATTGACAATCCGTCAGCACTAGCCAAACGCCTGGTTTCCGGCACCTTCTTCTGCGTTACCTCTATCCGCGAGGGCCATTGTACCATCTGGCTCAGAAGATAGGAAGCCACGAGACGATGCTCCGCAGGGCGATTGCATCATACGAAACCGGATACAAAAAGACGCGCTATCAGGGCACCCGCAAGGGGTGCCCCTACCGGCCGGGGGCCGGATCCGGTGTACGGGCACCCCTTGCGGGTGCCCTGGCGGGTGCATTCACGGAAGATGCAATCGCCCTGCGATCCTCCGTAGGGTGATGACCTCTCTTGCGTTGGTGAGTGCCGCCAGACCGGCGGAGCGCCCCCACCGTCGCCGTCAACTGCTCGGCGACGGTGGGCGAATTCGGCCTGCGCCGGCTCGCTCCAGGCAGGGCTGATGCAAAGTCCCAGGAGGGTTCGATAGTGTCCGCAGATTACGCAGATTACGCAGATGCGGAAGCCCTAATCTGCGTAATCTGCGTAATCTGCGGACGATCAGACGGACTTTGCATCAGCCCTATCGCTCTAGGCTCACGGCTTGCCCCAGGGACGCCGCATGCTATCATAGCCAGCAAAGATCGATCATCCTGCTGATCACGATCCAGGGCAATGTGATCTTTGCTGCGGTGTTTGTGGCATGGTTGTGGAAGACGCGCTCTGAGCAGGTCTAGATGCCATACTTTCCCCACTTCAAGCGTCAGGCCAACGCAGTCGTTCCCCCGAAGGAAGGCGCAGTTGGGATGCGGAGACTAAGCCAGTGGCGCGCCACAGTCCCACTCCTGGCCCGCATGGAACAGGAGCGTGGCGGTACACAGCCCCAACGACAGTGACGTTACAACAAAGCCGCTCAGGGAGACCCTCCCTGAGCGGCTTCGTGATGCCTGCACGGCAATGCGAAGAGCCGTTACGGCAAGGTCAGCATGTAGGCCACCAGATCTTCAATCTGCGCTGGGGTGAGCCCCTGTTGCTGTTGATAGACGGCTGGCATCGTTCCTGCAGCAAAGCCGTCCACGAGATAGGCGTTTGGGTTGATGATTGAGACGCGCAGGTACTGCGCGGCACTCAGGTGAGGCTGGCGTGAGGCGGCCGTAGCGCCAATACCGCTCAGACTCGGCCCCACGAGGGTGCTGCTCCCCGGAGCGATATTGTGGCAGATGTTGCAGTTGATCCCGCCTACGGCGATGGCCTCGGACGGCAGGGCGGCGAAGAGGACGGCCCCCGCAGCGGCATCGCCGGTGGTCTCCACCGGTCCGGCCTCGGCAGCGCTGACGGGTGCCGCAGTGGCTTGCGTCGCACGGCTACGGGCAGCAACGGTCGGGGCCGGGGTCGCGGTCGGCACAGTTGTCGCGGTCGAGGCTGGCGGCAGGGTGGCAGCGACTGGCTGCGGTGGCATGGCCGTCGTAGCTTGCTGGCCCATCCCTCCGCCGAAAACAACGATCAACCCAACGCCAACCAGTCCCAGAACTAGGGCGGCACCGATCAGGATCAGCAGCGTGGGATTGAGCAGTGAGGGCTCTGTGCGCCCAGAGCGAGATGATGACGACCCACGGCGATCGTGGTTTGTTGGACGCCAACTCATATGCATACCTCCATAAAAAATGGTAACGTGAGGAACATCATTTCGTGCTGATTGATGGTCGATGCACTGAATCACGGGCGCTACCTGACAGGAGAGCGCAAAGCGCAAAGCGCAAAGCGCAAAGCGTCAAGCGCAGAGCGTCAAGCGCAGAACGCAGAGCGCAGAGCGCAAAGCGTCAAGCGCAGAACGCAGAACGCAGAACGCAGAGCGTCAAGCGCAGAGCGCAAAGCGCAGAGCGTCAAGCGCAGAGTGCAGAACGGTAGGCACACGCAACGATTTCAGCGCACCGTGAGGTGGGGGCGCACTTTTGGCGGAGGGAAGCTGGGTGGCGGGAGATAGATACGCACCGCAGCGATGAGGAAATCAAGCCTGAGCACGACGATGAAGATGACGACCAGCATCGGCGGGGCAACCTGGAGGGCTGGGTACACAGCGCGAGGGTTGCTCCAGACCGCCGAGAAGGGGGCGCTTATGCTGGATGTTATTCTAGGTCCGAGGTCGCAGAGAAAGATCTGCTGTTCGCTCGTCAGCGTTGCGTGCTGGTGGGAAAACGCGCAGTGGATGAGGCACAGGATGGGGTTGATGAAGCCGATGAGCAAGGCAGCAGCGCAGCTGATCACCGTCGCAGTGCGAGGCACGAGCGGCAGGAAAATCGACCGATTTTGTCGCTTACCATGCATTCCTATCATTGATGCGCCTTTGCCTGCGGGCGATGGTTTTGGATGGGCGTAATTATATCACTATAGTTGCCCAGAACGCAGAGCAGCACCACAGCTCCCCGTGGCGCACCGCCGCCGTGCATCAGGTAACATCGGGTACAATGGTGAGGCCACCCGTATCGCGTGGGGCTGTGCACCCCCGGCAGCACGGGTTCGATCACTTCATTGCGCTGAGGAGACGATCAATGCATGACATGACGACCGTGATCCTGATCAACCGCGCCGGGATGGGCGAGACCGACCCGGCCCTGCAGCAAAAGTTGCTGGCGACGTACCTGCGTCTCCTCAACGAAAACAACAGCCTCCCCGCCGCCATCTGCGTCTACACCGAGGGAGTCAAGCTCGTCGTCCACGGCTCGCCCGTGCTCGCCGAACTTCAGGCGTTGGAGGCTCGGGGCGTCCACGTCATCAGCTGTCTCACCTGTCTCGATTATTATGGCCTGACCGAACAACTGGCCGTCGGGGTGATCGGCGGCATGCCTGACATCATCGCAGCCCAGTGGGGTGCCCAGAAGGTGATCACGCTGTAGGGGCGGTACGGTCATAGACCTTGACCAGCAGGATGTGATGGTTACGCCATGCCGTACCGCTCAGCGGCATCACCTTCCGGTGCGCTCCGTCACCTGCTCCCCCCGCCGGAGGGTGATTGCTACGAGACGGTCGGTGCAGGCGACTCCTGTTCGTCGTCTGACAGGGCGAGCTCGATCACGCGATCCAGGGGCATCGTCTTGC
>NZ_SIJK02000010.1:0-31382 GCF_004762035.2 Candidatus Chloroploca mongolica
GCGGCCGCCATCGACCGCCTCTTGTTCCGGGCCTGACTTTGCATCAGCCCTGGTGGGCTTCGGTGCCGGTCAGCGGCTTTGCGAGCAAAAGCTGTATAATAGAAGCAGCAAGCAAGCCCCTTTGTGTCAGGCTGGAGTTGCGTGGAAAGGTAGAACGATGACGACCATTCCGATCATTGTTGATCCTGCTGTTGCTCGCAAGAGTGTGCTCTATCGTGCACCGCTTGATGAGGATCAGACGACAGCACAAGCGGTGGCCGCCATTGTGGCTGAAGTTCGTGCGGGTGGTGATGCGGCGCTACGTATCCTGAGTGAGCGTTTTGATGGTGTTGCCCCCGTGTCGATCGAGGTGCCCCGTGCGCAGTGGGCTGCTGCCGCTGAAACCTTGCCCCCCGATTTACGGGCTGCCCTCCAACTGTCGGTCACGGAAATTCGTCGTTTTCATGAGCGTCAGGCCCGCAACTCCTGGATCGATTTCAGCGTCGAAGGGGTGCGCGGTCAACTGGTGGTTCCTCTTCAGCGGGTTGGGGTCTATGCCCCGGGTGGGGCGGCTCCCTTGCCGTCGTCGTTGATCCATGCGGCCGTGCCTGCTCAAGTGGCTGGCGTTGAACAGATTGTCGTCTGTTCGCCCCCCCAGGCGGCGACGGGGAAGCCCTCGACGCTTGTGCTCGCTGCGGCGCATCTCGTGGGGGTTGATCAGGTCTTTGCGGTCGGTGGAGCCCAGGCGATCGCGGCGATGGCCTATGGTACCGAAAGTATTCCGCGCGTCGATAAAATTGCTGGCCCCGGGAATCGTTTTGTCATCCAGGCCAAGCGTCTGGTCTATGGGGCGGTAGGGATCGAGAGTCTGCCAGGACCAACTGAGACCCTGGTGATTGCCGATCTGTCGGCGAATCCGCGGTATGTGGCTGCCGATCTGCTTGCCCAGGCTGAACATGTCGAGGCAAGCGCGATCTTGCTTACGCCGTCACCCGAACTCGCAGTGGCGGTGCAGACCGAACTTGAACGGCAGTTGAAATTGCTGCCTGAGCCAAATGCAACGGCGGCGGCTGAAGCTGTGAGCCAGCGTGGTGCGATTGTGCTGGTACGCGATCTTGAAATGGCGTTTGCTCTGTCCAATGAGTATGGTCCGGAACATCTCTGTTTGCTGCTCGAAGAGACGTGGCCGTATGTTGGGATGGTGCGCAATGCCGGGGGCATCTTTCTTGGCGAACAATCCTTTGAGGTGCTTGGCGATTATTGCGCCGGGCCTTCACATATTATGCCCACCGAGGGAACAGCGCGGTATGCATCGCCCGTGAATGTTGATGATTTTCGCAAGGTGATCTCGTTGGTTGGGCTCAATGCAACCGGGCTTGCCCGTATTGGCCCCGCAGCGCAGCGCCTGGCCGAGGCCGAAGGGTTGTATGCCCACGCTGCGGCGGTGCGTGTCCGCCTCGAACACGATGAGGACGCGGATGACAAGGGCTGAGGCTGGTGTGCTCTGTTGGTTCGGTGTTTGGAAGTAAAAAATCTTTGCTGAAAGGTAGTGTGTATGTCCGGCTTTTTTGTGACCTTTATCAACTTGCTCTTTCAAGTTTTGTTGTTTGCCATTCTTGGACGAGTCATCATCTCGTGGATTGATCCGATGGGCAATATGCGTGTGACGCAGATCCTACGTGAGTTGACCGAGCCAATTCTGGCGCCGATTCGTAGTGTTTTGCCGACAATGGGTATGATTGATCTCTCACCTCTGGTGGCGCTGCTTTTGCTTCAGTTGCTCCAGAGTCTCATTCTGCGAGCAATCTAAATGGCGCGTCGTGATCGTTTTTTACTCGTGGTTGTCTTTCTGGCTGGCGTTGGGACGCTGGGGATCGAGATGGTGATGCCACGGTTGCTTGCGCCCTTTTTTGGGACGTCGCAACCGATCTGGGCTGTGGTGATCGGGATGACGCTCGCCTATCTCGCGGTAGGCTATTGGCTTGGCGGGCGGCTCGCTGATCGTTACCCCGATGAACGTTTGCTCTACTGGTTCATTGCCTGGGCCGGTTTGCTCTGTGCGGTTATTCCGCTCGTTGCCCGGCCCGTGCTCCTCTTTGCCCAGGGGGCGCTGCGTACGGTCGCCGCAGGCGGGTTTCTTGGGGCGCTGCTTGTTGTCTTGTTGCTCTTTGCCGCCCCGGTGATTCTGATGGCGACCGTGGGGCCGTTTGCGGTACGTCTGCGCCTGCGTGAGGCTGGCCGTGGGGTGGAAGAAGCAGGCCGCACGGCAGGGACTATTTCGGCACTCTCGACCGTTGGTTCGATTGTCGGTACGTTTCTGACGGTACTCCTCCTGATGCCCCTGATTGGTGCCAGTGCGACCCTGTTTCTCTTTGCGGCCTTTCTGATCGTGCTGGCCTTCGTTGGGCTGCGTGATTGGCGCGTTGGGATTATGCTTGCGGTTGTTGCGGCGCTCTTTGGGTTGCATACGTTCAATGCGGGCAACCTCAAGCGTGCTGATTGTGGGGGTTGTCGCCTGCTTGCAGAGCGTGAGTCGAACTATAACTATATTCAGGTGGCCGAACAAGAGGTGATCTACCAGGGTGGCCGGGTTGATCCCCGCCGTGTTCTGATGCTCAATGAGGGTCAGGCTTTGCACTCGATCTATCGGCTCCGCTACCGCGAGACGGGAAATCCGCTTGATCTGTTGACCGATGGTGGCCCGTGGGATTATTTTACGGTCGCGCCGTTTGTCTATGCCGATAAGGATCCGCAGCACGTCCAAAGCTTTGCTATGCTTGGCTCGGCGGCTGGGAGCATTCCCAAGCAGTTCCTTGCGATCTATGGGCCGCAGACGCGCATTGATGCCGTTGAAATTGATGGGCGGATTGTCGAGTTGGGCCGTCGCTATTTTGATCTGGAGGATCGCGATCCGGCCTTCCCTTTCTATACGACATATGTCGCTGATGCACGTTACTGGCTTGCCACGACTGATCAACAGTATGATGTGATTGGTATGGATGCCTATCATCAACCCTATATCCCCTTTCACCTCACCACGGTTGAGTTTTTTACTGAAGTGAAGGAGCGCCTCAACCCCCAGGGCGTTGCCGTCGTCAATGCCGGTCGGCCAGCTAGTGGTGACGATCGTCTCGTCAATGCTCTTGGCTCGACGATGCTCGCCGTTTTCCCCGAGGTCTATGTCATTGATACGCGTTTTGCCAATGCGATCCTGATTGGTGTCAATACGCCAGCCGGTGATGGCGTGACGAACTTTAGGCGCAATGCCGATGCTATCGCGACGCTCGCTGAAACGGAGACGCAGTATCAGGCTTTGCAACTCGTGATGTACTGGTCGCTCAATGAAGGTCGTTTTGGCCCTGTGCGCCCGTTTACCCCGACCCAGGCGCGTTTTACGCCCTTTACCGATGATCTTGCCCCCGTTGAACGCCTGATCGATGGCCTGATTCTGCGTGAAGCCATTGGGGGATCATGAGATCTGTTCAGGTGGTTTTGAGCGGCAAAGCCGCCCAAAACCACCTGAACAGATCTTTGGGGAGGGGGGACGCACGGTTTGACAAGCAGCCGGGAGGTATGCTACTGTTAAGATGTAGGCAAATATGGCATAGTCCTGCTATAGCAGGGCAAGGGTAGCAAAGGTCTGTCAGGTGATGAACAACGGATCGCGAGCATATGTCCGGCGTCGGTGCGGCGCTAACCGAGGGGCGGTGATGATACAGCCAGACCGGGCTGATCGTGCCGCGTACCGTCGTGGCCCCGGCATCGGTGTGGCACTGCAAGCTATCCAGTCTGTCTCGACGCGCTGTCAGACCTGGGATCAAACGCTCTAGCCGGGGCACCATGCATAACCCCCGTGCGAAGAGCTTTTGTTTCAGCGACAAATGGTTCTTGAAGGGGGTGGGCGCCTTGGGCCAGCGTGTTCTCGTCCTTAATGCGAGCTACGAGCCACTGCAACTCATCTCGGTTCGTCGTGCCGTTGTCTTGCTCCTCCAGGAAAAAGCTGAACTCGTTGAGGCTGCGGAGGCTCAACTTCGCGCCAGAGCGATCAGTTTTGATGTGCCTCTGGTAATTCGTCTCGTACGGTATATTCGCATCCCGCGCAAGCTCAAGTTGCCCTGCTCGCGTCGGGGTGTCTTTGCGCGTGATCGTGAGACGTGTCAGTATTGTGGAACCCAACCAGGGCGGACACAGTTGACGATGGATCATGTGCTGCCACGTTCGCAGGGCGGTGTGACTACCTGGGACAATGTGGTGACGGCTTGCCGTGATTGCAACCATCGCAAAGGTGGTCGCACACCTGAACAGGCGCATATGGTGTTGTTGAGTACGCCTCGTCAGCCCCAATACATGGCTTTTGCGCTGCTCGGTGAGCTCGAACGCCACGATGTCTGGCGTAAGTATGCCTTTGGCTAATCATGATCTCGGGCGGTTTGGTGAAGCCGCTGCTGCTGCACACCTGCGACGTGCAGGCTATGTCATTGTAGGCCGTAACTGGCGGTGCCCACTTGGTGAACTTGATCTGGTCGCTCGTAAGGGCGACCAGATGCTGTTTGTCGAAGTCAAGACCCGCCATGTGGGGGCCTGGTTGCCCGAAGATGCCCTTGGCCCCGCCAAGGCCCGGCGCCTCGTGCAATTGGCCTATACGTATCTCACCGAGTTGCAGTTGCCCCTTGATAGCCCCTGGCGGATCGATTTGATTGCCATTGAGCTTGATGCCGCTGGGCGCATCTGCCGCCTTGACCATATTGAAGGCGCAGTTGAGGGCGAAGGTTAATTGATTGTCACCGATTGTAGTCACATTGCACCTTGTAGTTTATGCCATGAAGATTGACTTTTATGTCATGGCTCTGTTATACTTGAAGCCTCAAAGGTTAGAATGGGCCTAGAATGAGAGAACCTTGCGTTTGCTCCACATACCTGTTATCGTCGGCCACCTGGCCCCTGATCTCGATTGTCTGGTGGCGATCTGGCTTTTGATGCGTTTTGGTGATGCTGCTGACGCTGAATTGGAGTTTGTTCCAGCCGGACGTACCCTCGATGATCGGCCAGTTGATGCTGAACCATATATCATCCACGTTGATACCGGTAGCGGTCGTTTTGATCACCACGATGCCGCTGATCCTACCCTGAGTGCCGCTGAACTGGTGCGCCGTGAAGTTGCGCCTGATGACGAGGCGTTACGTCGTCTTGTTGATCAAGTGACCCGCATTGATAACGCTCAAGCGTATGGTGATCGCCAGCCGATTTTCTTTAATATTACCGATCTCATCGCTGGCTACAACGCGCTCTTCCCGAATCGCCCCTATCACGTTGCTCAGGCGATGTTGCCTAATCTTGATGCATGGTATGAGCATGAGCAGCGCAGTTTGCGCCTTGAGCATGCGTTTAACCGCAGGCTTGAGTTCCAGACACGGTGGGGCCTTGGGATTGCGATGGCAAGCGAGGATGGTGGTTCAAGCCGGCTCGCCTATAGCTGTGGCGCGGTGCTCTATGCCTATCGCGATGGTCACGGCTATATGGGGGTCGCCGCCCAGAATCGTTCCTGTGTCGATCTTGGCGTGGTCTACCGTGATTTGAAGCGCGTTGATGCTGATGCCGATTGGTATTTGCATCCCGGGAAACGGATGTTGCTCTGTGGTACTCCCAAGGCTCCGCCACGTGTGCCTTCGGCGCTCTCGCTCGAAGAACTGGTGGATGTCTTGAAGCGACGGTGAGCGCGGGGCCTGTGCTATAATGCCGTCGGATGGAATACCCGCCAGGTTCGCGGAGAGAAAATGACAGCATGACTCGATACCTCGTTCGTACACTCCTCCTTTTGTCTGTGTGTGCCCTGTTTTTGACCGCCTCTCCCACGCTGGCGGCTTTTCCAGACGACGTCACCCTCCATCGGATCAAGCCCAGGCCACCTGTGTTGCCGCTAACGCTTGTCCGGGGGAGTGTGACAGAACGCCCGTATGCGGTGATGCTCGATAACCATCCGATGGCTTATCCGCAGGTTGGCCTCAATCAGACCCCGCTGGTCTTTGAGGCGCTCGCCGAGTTTGGTATTACCCGCTATATGGCACTGTTTGTGCCCGGCATTACGCCCGAGTTGCCTACGATCGGCCCGGTGCGCAGTGCCCGCTCGTATTTTGTGGAGTATGCCAAGGGGATGCATGCCGTCTATGTTCACGCAGGCGGTGCCCCCGATGCGTTGACGATGGCGCGCACGTCGGTCGAATTGCTTGATATGGACGCGCTCCGCGTCGATGCTGAACGCTATTTTCGTCGCGTGGGTGATCGCCAGGCTCCGCATAATCTCTTCACCTCTACCCGCGAGCTCGCCGCCTTTGCTGAGGCGCAGGCGCTCGCCGAGGTTGATCTGAGCGAACTGGGTTTTTTGATTAAGCCCGATTTGCCCCTGGCACGTCGGCCTGCGGCCCAACAACTCAGCTACTATTTCCTGTACCGTGAGTCGTTTGTGGCCTGGACGTATGACCGCACCAGCAATAGCTATCTCTATTTTCGGCAGAATCGCCCGCATGTTGATGGAGCGACGGGGCAGCAACTTCGTTTTAAGAATGTGGTTGTGTTGGAAGTGCCCGAGCGCCCTATTCCTGGCGATCCCAAGCAGCGCATTGAACAACAGGTGATCGGCGAAGGCCCGGCTCGAGTCTTTCTGGATGGTCGCATGATCGAGGCGACATGGCGCAAGGGCGCTGGCTTTGCGCCGTTGCGTATCTATGGCCCCGGTGGAACCGAACTGACCCTGAATGGCGGGCCGATCTGGATTGCCGTGTTGCCGTCGCTCGATCATTTGACGGTGGAGTGAGGTGTTTGTGGGGCAGTAGGCCCCACAAACTTCCCTTGCGCTAGCCCAGGCAAGCTTTTTGTGAGCGCAGCCGCACGTGAGGTCACGTTATGACCCTTGTCAGACTCTGCAATCGGTTGAGCGTTGTGCTGCTAGGCTTGCTTGTCCTGGTTGCTGCGCATGTAGAGGCCGCCCCGCTGTCGCAACAGGCTCAACCAGCCCTCGCCCCAACCTATCGTATCTTTGCCACGCGCGAAGGCCTGGTGGGTCAGATGACGGGCAATGGGCATATTATTCAGCCTCGTGATCGCTTTGTGGCCCTGCCTTCGTGGGCGGTGCTCTCACCAAAAGGAAGCGACCGCTATCGGGTACGTGTTACCTATAAGGGCCGTAGTGTGGTGGCACCTGTCTGGGATGTTGGTCCGTGGAATACGCGTGACGATTATTGGAACCCGGATCGCCGCTATCGCGATCTGCCGGTTGGACGCCCGATGGCCGAGGCGGCCTTTTTTGATGGCTATAATGGCGGTCTCGATGAACGTGGCCGTCGGATTAATAACCCCAATGGGATCGATATTGCCGATGGGACCTTCTGGGACGACCTCTTGATGACACGCAATGATTGGGTCGAGGTGAGTTTCCTCTGGCTGGGGGCTGATCCTGGCCCTGGTGCGGCGATTACGATCAATCCTCCCCCTCCTTCGGCACCTGCGCCGCCTTCGCCAACCAGCCTGCCTCCCGCGCCCGTTGAGGCCGAAGCAGGGTCAATCGTTGTCGACGACGGGGCCGTAGGCTATAGCGCGCAGGGCAATGGTTGGAATAATGCCAGTTGTGGTATGAATGGGAGTCATGCCTGGGTCGCTTCAACGTCTGATGCCACCCGCTCGACCGCAGCAGCGGTATGGACGCCCTCCTTGCCTTCGGCTGGGAGCTATGAGGTGCTGGCGTATCTGCCGAACTGTGGCAACCCGGCGACCACCTCGGCGCGTTACCAGGTGACCCACGATGATGCGGTGACCAGTGTCACGATCAACCAGCAGGCGCTGGCGGGAACCTGGATCTCGTTGGGTACCTACAGCTTTGGCCGCGTCACCGGGGTCGCGCCTCAGATTGCCTTGACTGATCTCACTGGTGAGAATGGGCGCGCAGTGCGTTTTGATGCGCTTGCCTGGGCACCACGTCTGGATACCACCCCGCCAGTGAGCAGTGTCCAGCAGATCGAACGCAAAGGCAATGGGTATCAAATTACCTGGGGTGGAACCGACGCTGCGAGTGGCATCGCGAGCTACGATGTCCAGGTGCGGATCTTGCCCCGCGGCGGATGGACTGATTGGCGCATGCAGACGACAGTGACAACGGCCTGGTTTGGTCCCGATGAAGGCAAACATTTTGCGTTTCGGGTACGTGCCCGTGATCGGGCCGGCAACCTAGAACCCTGGCCTGATGAGGCACAGATGGACACAACGTCGTCGTAGGGGCACGGCGCTGCCGTGCCCCTACGGGTTTATATTGTGACTTCTCTGGCCCGGGCGAGGTAGACGCGGTTTCGCCCTTCACTCTTGGCCCGGTAGAGGGCCTGATCCGCTGCCGTGACGAGTTCGTCGTGGTTATGGCCATGATCGGGGAAGATAGACACGCCGATCGAGGTGGTAATGTTAGGCAGACGTTGCCCCTCGTGGACTAGATCCAGGTTACTGATTGCTTCACGCAGGTTGTTGGCACGGCTGAGGGCATTTTCTTCGGTCATGCCAGGCATGATCAGCAGCATCTCTTCGCCGCCAAAGCGACAGGCGATGTCTTCACCACGTAAGCTCGTGCTGAGAAAGCGCCCCAGAATGCGCAACGTTGTATCGCCGGCATCATGCCCGAAGGTGTCGTTGATACGCTTAAAGTAATCAATGTCAAGCAGCATAATGCCCAGGGTGCGCTGATGGCGTTGCGCTTCAATCAATTTAGGGCCAAGGATTTCATTGACAAAACGCCGGTTGAAGAGCCCGGTGAGTGGGTCGCGGATCGCCTGCTCATGGAGGTCTTCGCGCAGTTGCAGATTTGCCAGGGCGAGGGCTAGCAGATCCGCTGTACGAATCGCGAGTGAAAGTTCACGTGGCTCTTCCGCGTTGCCAGAACCCGGTTCTCCATGCAGACACAGCAGGCCCGAGGGCTCACGGTTGGCGTGGAGTTGCACACAGAGCAACGGGTGCCCACCGATTGGCAGGCAATCAGCACAGGCCTGGGCCTTACCTTCATTGTTGGGATAGACAAAACGGGTGTTGGTTTGCATCGCCGGGCACGCTGAGGTGATCTGGTCAGGATATGTGCCAGCCTGCTTGCCCCACGCGCCGACGAGGTGGTAGACCGCGGCCTTGCCCGTATGATGATAGAAGGCACCGGTGTTGCCTTCGAAGATCTCTTGCAACAAGGGAATACTAACCGCATAGGCCTCTTCAAGGCTCTGGCTTTGCTGTAAACGGCTGCTGAGGCGATTGAGCAACTCCTGTTCCTTGACATCGCGAGCGAGTTGCTGATTCACCCGACGCACTTCGGCCTCGGCCTGTTCGAGGACGGCCACATGACTTTCGAGATTGCCGATCAACTCGCGCAGGCGCGCCGTCATCCGGTTAAACGCCACGGTCAGCGCGCCTATCTCATCGTTGCGGCGGGGATGAGCAATCAGTTGCAAATCACCGGCGGCAATGCGGGTGGCCGTATCAGCCAGGCTCGCCAGCGGTTTGGCAATGCCTCGGGCGGCAAAGAGGGCCGAGATAAGCGCGAACAGCATAGCTGTCAGGGCAATCACGATAGTGAGTTGCAGGGTCGCGTAGATCGTCTGAAAAGCCTCGCGCTCTTCTTGTTCGGCCACGAGCACAAACTGTAGTGAAGGGAGCCAATGGTAAACCCCGATGACGCGTTGCTGGCGATAGTTGTCATAGACCCCGGATCCATTAGTCTGATCGCGGATCACCTGTTCCATCGTCGGTGTATGCAGCCGCAAGATCTGGGTGCGGCGGTCGGCAAAGCGTGAGTCGGTGAGCAACAGGTAATTCGGCCCGACGAGATAGGTTTCACCGGTCTCCCCCAGCCCAGCCCGCTGCAACATGATCTCATTGAGCGTGCGGGCACTTGCGCGTCCAACCAGCACGGCACGGGCCCGCCCGTCGGCATCATAGACTGGCTGCGAAACGACGACGGGGCTACTCAAGCCCTGGGCGGTCGCCGACGAGAGGGACTGCACATAGGTGCCCTCGATGCCCCGCCAGAAATATTCCTGGAGCGAGTGAACCTGGCCCTCTTTGGCGGGATCAGTTGCCACCAGGGCACGACCCTGAGGATTCAGGAGCAAAACTTCTTCAAACAACCCCGTTGATGCGACAACTCCATCAAACTGGATCCGTAGTTCGTTATATGCTTCGGTATAGGCTGGCGAACCCGGTTCATTGGTCAGCAATGGTTCGATCAGGCGAGGCACTTGATGGGGATAGACGATCGCTCCCATATGGATGCGTAGGCTCTGAATCCATGCAACGATCTGTTCTTCTTTGAGGGTCGCAACTGACTCGAGTTGATTGATAACCTGTGTTTGCCCACCACGCAGCCCGAGTAGCACCGAACTACTGCCAATCAAGAACATCGGAAGTAAAACCAATAGCATGGAAGCTAGCAGTAAACGATTCCGAATGGTGCCAAGGCGCAAGCGAGAAAAAAGTCTTGCGCCTCGGCTGGCCAGGTGCTTGAAACGGCCAGCAACGCGATCCATAAAAGCCAGGTCTTACTAGTCTGTCCACAAAGGTTTTCAGTATATGGCCGACAAGGCATGTGGGCTGTGCTTGTCGAAGCCCACATGCCTTGTCACACACGTCGTCTATTAACTATTTACTTGGTCTCTGCATTGACAGGTTGCAATTCATGAATAATCACTTGCATACTTTGCCACCATGAAGGTGGGTGAATATAGGCATTGGAGGCACTGGGCCAGTTTTGCCAGTACGTTTCATCAAACGAGATCAGTTGCCTATATTGTACCAGAGGAATGAAGGGTAATTCATCGAGCCAGATGGAGCTGGCTTCAACAAAGAGCGGTTCGACGCGGGCATCGCCGAGTGGTAACGCGCCTATCTCGTCAACGAGGTCGCTGTAGGCCTGGTTGTTCCAGCGTACCTGGTTATTGTAGTTGGTGACAGGTGTCCCAATGGGTTGCGCCCAACGAGCGTGATAGCGATTCATCGCGGCCCAGGGTTCATTGATCGAGCCACAGCTATCCCAGTCAATCATGGCCTCAAAGACACCATTGGTCTTGTGGTAGACCCATTCGCTATTGGTGAGGGCTTTGGAGGAGGCGTTGATCCCGACTGCTTTGAGCCGTGCGGTGATCAACTCGGCGCTACGTTGCATCGTTGTGGATGCTTCGTGAACGTGAATAGTCAGGCTCAGCTGGCTCCCGTCTTTTTCATAATACCCGTCGCTCCCGAGGCTCCATCCCTGGCTCTCGATCAACTGGCGCGCCAACTGCGGATTGTGTTGCAGCAAAGGATACTGTTCATAGAGGCCAGCCTGCTCAAGGAGTTGAACATAACGATCGAGTGGTGGATAGGCGGGAAAGAAGTGGCGCGACGCAATTGTGGTTCCCTCATAGGCGTCGGTGACAATCTCCTGGCGATCAAGGGCATAGTTGACGGCCCAGCGCAGGTCTTTCTGATCCCAGGGTTGTTGGAGCGTATTAAAAGAGAGCGTGCGTGAGCACGGGTCGATCCACGAGAAGGGCACCCCATCGAGCCAGGTGATGAGCTTGGGCTTGAGCGCAGCGATGGCCTGATACTCTTCGAGGGTGACATTGCCAAGCGAATCGAGGTGTTCGACAGCCTGAGCCAGGTCTGCTTCCATATTAACGGACGTCCAGATAAGCCGTTTCGGTGCTGGTAATGACTTGAAGCCCGCCTCGACACCCCACCAGTCGTCATCACGGACATAGATGAAGGTGTTTTCGTTAAAGCTCTCGAGCACGTACGGCCCGGTAAAGACCGGCCAACCCTGGGCGGGATCATAGTTGGTAAAAGTGTACGGATCTTTATCGCGCCAGATGTGTTCGGGGACGAGGTTGAAGCTGCCCCAGACTTTGACCGAGAAGAAGTCAAGCTGAAAGCGCGGATTGGGGGCGGTCAACTGGAAGCGCACGGTATGCTCGTCGACCGCTTCGACTGATTCGATCCAGTTGGTCAGACCCGCAAAGAAGTCGAGTTCGAGATCGGGATGTTCGAGCAAAAGATTGATACTAAAGACGACATCTTCGGACGTCAATGGCTCACCATCGCTCCAGCGTACCCCTTTACGCAGTGTCAACGTCCAGACATCTTGTTCTGGATTAGGATCCATACGCTCGCCGAGCCATGGCTCGATCACGCCACTCTCGTAGTTGAGAATAAAGAGGGGCTCGATCATCGCCTGATGCAGCCCTTTATCGAGGCGCGCACTGCGGGCAAAGGGGTTCCATTGTTCCGGCTCGTCAACATTACCCGAGAGCATATCAAAGATAACCGTTTGGGCACGCTCGGTTGGATTATTGATCAGTTCGAGAGGAAGGTCGATCACGAGGGCGGCGGGCGAATCCTCGGGGGTGCTTATTGGTGCCTGCTGAGGGGGGCTCGTGGGTGCCATGCTTGTTGTCGAGCCACAGGCGGTGCTCACAAGGATAACCATAATGATGAGGATCCAACGGTGCGCATGCATAGCCATAGAGGTGCTCCTCTTTTTGTTCCAGTATTGGGTATATTTTCAGTATAGTGAGAGGATGTACAAATCTATTACCAAGGCGATCATTCCCATGAAAGTGCGTATGATGACGAAAACGACCAGCTTTGCTGGTCGTTTTCATCATCATACGCACGGGGATTGTTCGCGACTGTCGGCTATGCCAATGCACGGTTCGCGGCGATGCGAAATGTGCGCTCTCAGGCGAGAAACGCGCCAATTGAAGTATAAAATGGGACGGCAGCCTCGATCATTGGCACGTGGCCGCAGTTGTCGAGCAAGACGAGCCCTGCATCAGGTAGGGTATTGGCGAGGGCCATCACTGCTGTTGGTGGAAAGAGCGGATCTTCGCGTCCACTCACAACCAGCGTTGGTACCCGTACCTGCTCGGCGGCAACCATGACAATCGGATCGCCCGAACTGCTTGCTGCTTCCATCGCAACCCGCGGATCCATCGCGATCAGGTCAGCAACGCCAATCGCCATCGCGGCATACGGGATCTCGTTCATGCGATAGACCACCTGCGAGGCCAGCATGATTGGCCAGGGTGGTGTCATCCACGCCATCTGCGTCCACGGGCGCATCATCGTAAACCACGGACCCCAAAAGCTCAGCCAGGGTGACCAGAGGGCTGCATTGGTACGAAGTTGCGAGTGCAAACCCGCAAACAGCCCTGCTTCGACTGAACTCCGCGGCAGCCCGAAGCTCGCCAGGATTGCCCGTTTCACCCGATCAGGCCGTGCTGCCGCCAGCAGCAAGGCCACCGCCGCCCCAAGTGAATGCCCGACCACCGTAACCTGCCCGAGGCCCAGGGCATCAATGGTCGCAAGCGCGCTGGCGGTCATCGTATCGAGCGTCGCCGGCGTTTTCGGTGGCGGCGACTCGCCAAACCCTGCCAGATCAAGCGCAATCAGATCGTGCTGTTCGGCCAGTGTCGCAAATGCACCCATCCAATAGCGTGACGATCCACCCCATCCGTGGATCAGCAGCAAGGGAGAGCCTGTACCGGCACGTCGGTAAGCAAGGGGGCCAGTTGGCAGGTTGAGCCAGGAAACTTCGGGGAATTCCATCTTACTTCTTCTCTAGACGATCAATGACCGCCATCATCGTATGACTTTCGTCTGGGGCCAGCATCATCGTTGCAGCCAGCGCATTGGCTGTTTCGATACAGACCATCGAAGTGGATGCATCATCAGCAAAATCAGGAATCTGCTGCGCTTTTGCATGCCACGGGTTCCAGATAACCGTTGAATGACTTCCTTGTTTGGCGATCCTGATGGCGTGCCCTTGCACAGGATCTTCAAGCAAACACGTTGCGGTTGTGCCTTGATAAACCCGATCGATCTCTGCTCCAATGTTGACCGGCCCACTCTGGGTGTGGGTTTCGTGCGTGAGTTTATCAAAGTAGCGAACGCCGTCAAGTCCTATGATGCCACACTGAGTTACATCGGCTACCTGAAGATATGTGTGCAACGCGCCACTCCAGACAAAAGCTTTGGCATCCAGGTTGGTGATCTTCAGGGCAACCTCCAGGTGCTTGCCAACCGTAACCGTTAGTGTTAAACGAAACGCATACGGCCAGAACGACAGCGTCGTCTCGTCGTGACTCAGGCACAGTTGTAGCCAGACCTTCTCGTCATTGAGGCCACTGTCGTTCACCTGCCACCAGCGTTCACGCACAAAGCCATGCAGTGGTTTGCCCGGATCGCTGGGGTGCGGCCCAAACCAGGGCCAGCAAAGCGGGATGCCCCCATGCACCGGGGCGCGGCCAGCCTTGCGCGCAGCCTGACTAACCCACAGCAAGGGCGGCCCCCCAGCAGGCTGATACGTCAACACCTGTCCTCCATACAACGCGACTGTTGCTGTACCTCTATCAGCCATCAGCCTGGCTGTGAGCATCCCGCCTGGCTCATCAATAAACTCGATCCGTTCCGCAATGCCAAAACGTGCCTGCAAGCCTGTGCGATCCATACCCTATGCATTGCCTTTCCAACCTTCCCGGGAGCGCGGGCGGCCCGACCGCTTCCGGAACAACAGCGGGCGGGCCGCCCGCGCTCCCAAATGGCACCCAACCACCCTTTTCAGACCGCTTGCAAGCGGTCGCATGCCCGACGTCAGCAACTTTGCGCCTTTGCGCCTTTGCGTCAAACAACCCGTCTTATGTACCCAGGAAGGCCTCGAGTTCGGCTCGGTTTGGTGGGTTGGCACCAGGGCGTGAGCAGGCAAGCGCTGCGGCAGCGGCCCCACGCCGCAATGCTTCAACCAGGCTTGCGCTGGGCATCTCGGTCAGGGCCTCGCGACTCAGTGCCTCGGCGTCAGCCAGCGCAGCGAGGATCCCCGCGCTGAAGGTGTCGCCGGCTCCGACGGTGTCGGCTACCTGCACCTTGAACCCCGGTACATCGAGTTGCTCAACGCGCTCACCCTGTCGTCGCAGGGTGGTCACACCTTCACCGCCACGGGTCAACGCAACGACACAGGGGCCAGCCTCAAGCTGTGCGCGGGCATAGACGAGCGGATCGGTATCTGGGGCGAGCCATGCAATGTCGGCGGCACTGAGTTTGAGCAGATCGCACGCCGCCACTGCCTCTGCCACCGTAGCCCGGTAGCTTGCGTCATCAGTGATCAGACGTGGGCGCACATTGATATCAAGCGAAACCAGAGCTCGTCCGCGCAACGCTTGCGCCGCCGCCAGTGCCGCCGAGGGGGTTGTGCCGCGCAAGAGACTGATCCCACCAAAATGGAGCAGCGCCGTCGCTTCGACCAGTTCGGGCGTGATATCCTCGGGCGTCAGCAACGTATCGGCTGCCGCATCACCATAAAACGTAAAAGCCGGCTCGCCATCCTCAATCGTCACAAACGCCAGGGTTGTTGGGGCATCAACACTCGCCAGCCAGCGATCGTTGATGCCCTCGTCACGTACATGCGAGCGCAGGCGTCGGCCAAAATAGTCGTTGCCAACCTTGCTCACAAACGCCGTCGGTACGCCCATCCGCGCCAAACCGACCGCTACATTGAACGGCCCGCCCCCAGGATGCAAGCTAAAGCCAGTTATGGTACCATCCCGCTCAAGCGGCAAAAAGTCAACCAGGATCTCACCAAGACACACGAGCCAACGCTTCATCGAGTTGCTCCTTTGCTTCTGGTAGCAAAAGCCCGTAACGCTGGCTTGCCTTGCTAACACAAGCGAGATTTCATCGTGTGTAACAGGATACCACAAGAAAACCTATGCATCACAACCCTGCCCTCACCACGCTGATCACGACCCTGGCGAGCATCCCGTCCCCGCCCGACGCAATCAATATGTATGCGGGTGACGATCCGCCTGGCAATGCGATCCGGCGGGCGAACCTGGCGCTTGCGTTGCACCTGGCGCAGCAGCGCGGCCCCGATCTCATCATCGTTGGCGAGGCACCGGGCTACCACGGAGCGCGGCGCACCGGGGTTCCCTTTACCAGCGAGCGTATTTTGCTGGCCGACGAAGGCCAATTTGGTGTTGCCCGAGGGTTTGCCCTGGCGACGGATGACGGCCGCATCAGTGCCGAACAGACTGCGACCCTGGTCTACCGCGAGCTTGCCGCGCTCGGCCTCTCTGCCGTGGGCTGGAATGCCTACCCACTTCACCCACACCGCCCTGGCAATGATCAAAGCAACCGTTTGCCGCGGGCCGCCGAACTGGCGCTAGGTCGCCCCTTGCTGATGCAAATGCTTGCGCTCTTTCCAGGGGTGCCGGTGGTCGCAATGGGGCGGGTCGCCGCCGCGATGCTGATAGCGCTTGAGGTGCCCCATCATGCCGTACGCCACCCTGCCCAGGGTGGCGCACGCAGCTTTGCCGAAGGGTTAAGGGCTTTCACCTTGCGCAGGCTGCCTGGGTGAGATCGCGTAACAACATCCGCCAATGAGCGGCGCAATCGGCGCTAGCAGGATCACTGCCGCACCCACCGGCATGTTGGTTGGGCACAGGCTTATGAAAGATCTTGAAACAGTTTTATTGCCGAACGGATTGGTGTTAACCAAAAAACAATTGCAAAAGGCAAACCAAAAAACATAGATAAAATAAAAGACATGCCGAACGTTGGAATGATCAAAAAAATATTTACTACGACTAGGATTATCAAAGAAACAATATTCACAAAGAAAATGAACCACCACGTAATCATTGCTCGAATACCACCCTGCACATCTCCCGCAACCATACGGCCAATTCCTAGAAAGCCCATTAACCCAAGCAGTTCTAAAGAGGCCACGAGATAAGGATTCACCCTTTTCTGGACAGTCGGAGGCGGAACGAGACGATCAAAGAGATTTTGACTACGCGTGTAGGTGTTATTCCAAACCTTGGAAGCTTTTCCGCCGATACTATGTTGGTCGTTCATAATACTTCCTACTTGTCTTGAATTTCAGTGCAGATACCAGATGCATACCAGGCAATGACCCATAGCCTGATCACCTTGTCATCTTAGTAACGTAAATCTGCATGTTGCGCTTGGGTTTGCACGGCGCTATTTATAATACACGTCTCCCTCGCCATCATCCTGATTTGTCTCCTCCTGCATTGCATCACGGTGACGCAGGACAGTCATCGGCAGAATGACATCGCGATACTTGCTACGCAGCAGCCCACAGCGCTCCAGCGCAGACACCCCGTAAGGCCGAAGCACGTGCGCCCCAGCCCCGGATTAACTGGCCTGCATGCCATGCGCGTGCTTCGGCCCATAGATCGTCCCGCGTGCGCTGAGATGGGCACGTCGAGGCGTGGAGGCGAAGCACCTGAGTAGGGGGGCAGGGCAAAGCCCCGCCCCCCTACTCAAATGCTGCGCCCCTACTTATGCCGACGGTGTGGTACGCGGTGTCGTCGACGGCCCCTGCGGTGGTGTACCTCGGTCGCGTACAGCATACGCGGTGGCAATATCGTCAATCGTCAGCAAACCACGAAATTCCTCGCCGTCGTAAGCGGCGAGCACCGGGGTGCTATGCTCGGCCATTGTTGCGCGGGCGACTTCCAGCGACTCGCCAAAGGCAACCCGGACAATCTCGCGGCGCATGATCATCGTGATCCACATTTCGCCTCGTCCAGTTGCGATCGCAGCCTGAATATCGGCGCGCACTACAATGCCAAGCACGCGCTCGCCTTGCAAGACCACCAGGGCCTGCTGGCGCGTCTCATCCATCAGGGCCGCCGCATCACTCACCCGCTGTCCGATCTGCAAACTGGCAGGCTCACGGTTCAGCGCATCGGCAATGCTCAAATCATCGAGCACCCCGATGACATCGGTTGCCACCACTTCCTGGCGTGCGCCAAGGAAGATAAAGACGGCGATCGCTATCAGCAAGAAGTTGACACTCATAACCCCGACCACGGCCAGCAAGATGGCGATACCCTGCCCAATGGCCCCAGCGATGCGCGTCGCCCGCCGGTAATCCATCAACATTGCCATAACCGAACGCAGCACCCTCCCGCCGTCGAGCGGGAACGCCGGGATCATATTAAAAATCGCCAGCAGCAGGTTTGCCTGGATTAGCCAGAGCACCATCCCATCGAATGAGGGTGTCCCAACCATGTTGACCATTGACTCGGCGGTCATCCTGGTTGCCAGGCCGCTAAAGATTGCGACGATGAGCAGGCCAAAGACAATTAAGAGATTGACGATTGGCCCCATGATGGTGATCAACAGTTCGTGCCCCGGGCGCTGCACTGGCCGCCCGAGCACGGCCACACCACCGATTGGTAGCAGTTGAATTTCGCGTACCGGGATGCCGAGCGCACGTGCGGTGAGGGCGTGCCCAAGCTCGTGCAGCAGCACGCTGCTAAAGAGCAGGATCATCATCAATACACCAAAGAGCGCCCCAAAAAGACTTCCATTGCCCCAGATCAAAGCCCCCAGCGGCAACATCAGCAAAAAGGTTACATGAAGATTAAGATCAATGCCTGCAATACGTGCAATACGAAAACTCATACGCATTATTTTGCTTCTTTCTATGCTTCTGGCGAAGGGAGTCGCTTATCCTGACTCGTCTTACCACCATGCTCAGTCTTGTCACGCAATAGTTCTCTTTAAGGATAACGCTTTCATTGTCTCAGCGCAATAGTGGGCTTTCCCGAATCAAGAGGGAAAGAAGCCCTCAGAAGCTTCTTGCGCTGGAGCAAAGCCATCTTAGCTGGCTTTGCTCCAGCGCAAGAAGCAGGGGGTTTGCGAGCTTTCGCCCTTAGAGCTTTCGCCCTTAGAGCTACCTAATACCGCAGAATCAATGCGATCCGCCCGTGCTGTTCGAGGGTGCCATCTTCCACAAAGACCACCCGCCCACCCATGCTCATCACCATGGTGATCGCCTCGTCAACAGCATCGTCGAACTGGTTTGGTCCACTCTCGCCTGTATCGGGCAAGAGCCGGAAGCCAGTCTCGTCGAGGATGGCCGACTCGTGATAGCTCTCTTCGACAACCAAGGTTGCGCCACGGCCTTCACGCGCAAAGCGCCACACTTCACCGAGTGTCGAGGCACTCCGCTGCCCACCCACGGCTGTGCCAAGTTCTTCCAGCACGCCGTTGCGCCGCTCTGCCAGGCTTGCTTTGACTTCGGGCCAGACCAGTTTGCCCAATTCGTGCCCCGGTGTCGTGTCGTGGTTCCCCCGTACGGTCGCCACGATCTGGCTTGCGTTACTGGTAACCTCGTTGAAGAAGGAGGCCCATCGGTCAACCCCAACGACGGCAACGGGCAAAGGGTCTTCCTTCAAGACTTCGGTCAGCGCTTCATCAACGCTTCGGAAGAAGATCCGGTGGTGCTCATCGCGGAAACGCGAACTGTTGATTGCTGGATCGTTCGGTAACCCGCTGCCACCCCCTGGGCCACCGTGAGTCAGCGGAAAGCCAGCTACCCTGACTTCGGCTAGATCCTCACGGGTCGCTTCGAAGAGCCGGGTTGGCTGCTCGCTCAACACGACAACCCAGTATCGCGGGGTGCGGTTCATCGCAAAGACCATATCCCGCGTAAAGAAGGTTTCGTCTACGACCACCCGCTCAGGCAGGTCAAAGGGCACTGTATAGATGTAGCTCGTCTCGGCGTTGACAAAGATCGCCAGCCCATCAAGCGTACGTGAAAGGTCTAAATCATTTGTAGTGGCTTCAAGATTGTCAAGTAGTTGGGCTACTTCGCGTTTGCCAAACTCATCTTTCAAGCGCTCGTTCGCCTCGCGCACCAGATTCTTCAAGCGAATCGGATCCTGACGGTTGTCGGGCGAGGTGCGATGCGTAGGGAGCGTAATCGTCAGACAGGGATAGGTCACAATCTTTTGCAGTTCAACAACATCACCACGATACATAGACTCTCCTAACTATAACAAGTTTAGATCGAACGACGCTCTTGCTTTGGGAAAAGAAAACGAGTACCAATTTCAATTTCTAGTGGCAAGAGCGCAAGCAGGATCAACGGAATCCAGATTGGACTCAGGACAAAATAGAGACCGAGCGGCAGAATGCCGAGAATAACGGCAAAAATCATCCGTCCCGCACTTCTCCATCCACTCGCCAGCACAACGCCGACCGTGGTCAGGGTAACAATAACACTATCACTACACGTATTGAGTGCAGGACGATTGTAGCATGAATTGAGGACTGATGGTACGGCAATGTCAAAGGGCACACCCTGGATTTCGAAGGTGGTTGGCAATATCATCCTCCGCAGAATAAAGAGGGCTATGCCAGCCAACAAAATGGTATAGGCAACCAGAATCCGCTGCGTAGAAATATTCATAGATCCAGCAAACCCTCAGCCAGGCAACCGAAAGTTGCCTGGCTGAGGGTTTATATTAACCAACAACAATGTTCACCAGTTTTCCTGGCACCACAATGAGCTTGCGGATCGTTTTGTCGCCGACATATCCTTTGACCCGCTCGCTCTGCAACGCAACGTCACGCAACTGCGCTTCGTCGGCATCAGCAGGGACTACGAGTTTGTCACGGATTTTGCCATTGACTTGCAAGACGATCTCAACTTCTTCTTCCGCCGCCAGGGCAGGGTCTGCCTTGGGCCATGACTGTTGATGAATGCTATAACTCCGTTGCGTGCGTGCCCAGAGTTCTTCGGCGATATGGGGGGCAACGGGGGCGATCAGGCGCATCAATGTCTCGATCGCCTCGGCCCATGTAGGCGTCTTGCTCAACCCTGCCTCACGGGCCTTATAGAGCGCATTGGTAAACTCCATCAAGGCAGCAACCATCGTATTGAACTTGAATTCTTTGATATCATGTTCAACGCGCATGATCGTCTGATGCAGTACCCGCTGCAATTGACGCTCGGTGAAAGCGCCTTCGCCCGCACGGTCTTGCTCAGGATTGAGCACAATGCGCCAGACGCGGTCGAGCCACCGGCGAATACCCGGGACTCCATCGGTACTCCAGGGTACCGCAGCTTCGAAGTCCGAGATGAAGCATTCATAGCCCCGCAGCGCATCGGCCCCGTGGGTTGCGACGACTTCATCGGGCGTGATGACATTATTTTTGGACTTCGACATCTTTTCGATGACGATCTGCCCATCGACTTCGCGGGGCGGGGCCAGGATCAACCCCTGATTGCGCAGGCTCTGAAAGGGCTCGATAAAGGGGACAACCCCAATATCATAGAGAAACTTGGTCCAGAACCGGGCATAGAGCAGGTGCATGACAGCGTGTTCGGCCCCACCGACATACATATCGACGGGCAACCAGTAGGCCAGTTCCTCTTGGCGTGCCAGTTCGTGCGGATTCCGGGGGTCAACAAAACGCAGGAAGTACCACGACGAACAGGCAAAGGTGCCCATCGTGTCGGTTTCGCGCCGCCCATGTTGCCCATCGCTCAGAGTCACCTTGACCCACTCATCAATCTGGGCCAGGGGCGATTCGCCGGTCGCTGTGGGCTCGTAGTTTTCGACCCCTGGGAGTGTGACGGGCAACTGCTCATCGGTTTCCATCACCTCGAGGCCATCGGCACGGTGAATGATCGGAATGGGGGTGCCCCAGTAGCGCTGGCGGCTGATCAACCAGTCGCGCAGTTTGTAATTGTGGCGGGCCTTGCCCTGCCCTTCAGCCTCAAGCAGATCAATCGTCCGACTGATTGCTTCGTCACCAGGCAGGCCGTTGATCGTTCCCGAGTTGATCGGTACCCCAATCTCATCATGATAGAGCAGGGTGCGGTAGGCTGGAATCGTCGTCAGATAAGCCATCACGGTTGGCAGATCGTTGCGTTGCAACGCTGTGCTGATCTGTGCGGCCAGTTGCTGATCCGCTTCGACCGTGTCGAAGGCGACGATGACATCAGGAAAGATGAACTTCCACCCGCTTCCCGCGATTTCAGTCCATCCATTGAGCAACGCCGGTTGCACCAGGTGGGCATACGCCTCGGCCTGCGCCCCGGTCAGGTCAACGACCAGATCGCCATCCTGTTCACTGAACTGATATCCCGCCGCACGCAACTGGTTTGGCAGATCCTCAGCATACGTTCCCCGGCGCACCACCGAACGGGCGGCATCGTCAGGCCGCTGGATCACCGGGATGATCGGCAAGCCAAATTTTAGGGCAAAGGCAAAGTCGCGCTCGTCGTGGGCGGGTACCGCCATAATCGCGCCGGTGCCATAGCCCATCAAGACATAGTCCGCGACCCAGATGGGAATCTCGGCCCCGTTCACCGGATTTACCGCATAACTGCCGGTAAAAACGCCGGTCTTCTCTTTCTCTTCGACGGGCACAGGCGCACTGGCATTGGTGCTGGCCTGGGCAACATAGGCCTCGACGGTCGCCTGCTGGGTCGGCGTGGTCAACTTGGCGACCAGCGGGTGTTCGGGCGACAGCACCATAAAGGTTGCACCCCACAACGTATCGGGCCGCGTCGTAAAGACGATCAACTCGTCGCCAGCCACCGTCTTGAAGCTAACCTCAGCCCCGACCGAGGCCCCGATCCAGTTGCGCTGCATCGTGACAATGCGGCCAGGCCAGTCAACGGTATCAAGATCGCGATCCAGGCGGTCGGCGTAGGCCGTCGTGCGGAAAAACCACTGTTTCAGCGTGCGGCGCTCTACCAGCGCCCCACTCCGCCAGGCGCGACCATCAGGGCCGACCTCTTCATTCGCCAGCACCGTTTTGTCAACCGGGTCCCAGTTGACGGTCGCTTCGCCACGATAGGCCAACCGGAAACGCTTCAGGATCTCCTGCCGTTCGAGTGGGTTCGCTGTTTGCCAGCCTTCTGCCGTAACCCCACGCTCTGACAAGGGCAACCCCAGGCGCGAGGTGCCATACGCTGTTAATTCCGCCTCCAGTTCAGCAATCGGACGGGCCTGATCGACGCGTGGATCGTACCAATGGTCGTAGAGACGCAAAAAGATCCACTGGGTCCAGTGATAATAGTCTGGCTCAGACGAGGTGATCTCACGGCTCCAGTCATAACTGGCCCCGATCAGATTCATCTGGCGTTTGTAGTTGGCGGCGTAACGGCGGGTCAAGACCGAGGGATTGGTCTTTGTTTTGATCGCCTGGTTTTCGGTGGGCAACCCGAAGGCATCCCATCCCATCGGATGCAGGACGTTATAGCCCTTCATCCGATAATAGCGCGCAACCACATCGGTGGGCACATAATTGCGGCAATGGCCGACACTCAACCCCTCACCTGACGGGTAGGGATAAAAATCGAGCACATAATACTTGGGGCGTTCATCAGCCGGGGCAGTTCGATAGAGATCATCGGCCGCCCAGCGTGCCTGCCACTTTGATTCTATAGTCGTCGGGTCATAACGTTCGTGCAACATTTTCTCGGGCTGTGCATCTTTCATGCGGTCACACTCCTCAAGGGTTGAGCAGAATTGGTGGCACCTACGACGAATTGGCATGAGTGATCATAGGCCGTAAGGCCACTAAGGTCAGGTTCTGACATGGTGCTCACCCCCTTTCGGAAAGTTGTACAATGGTGCTCATTATAGCATAGGACGGTTTGTCGGCCTCATAGAATGCTTGCCTTTAGGCGCGGAAACCCACGAGCTTTAGCCGTGGGAGGAGCGCCCCGCTTGAGCGGCTTTAGCCCTGAGTTGCACGGGTGTTCGCCATGTAGTATACTTCTCATATTATGAGGCTCACAATCCAACTGAAGTTGCAGCCGACTCCTGAGCAAGCTGACGCTTTGCAGCGCACGCTTGAGCGGGCGAATGAGGCGTGTAACGCGATGAGTCTGACGGCATGGGAGACCAAGACCTTTCGGCAGTTTGCGGTTCACAAGCTGGTGTACCAGGACACCCGCGAGGCGTTCGGGCTTGCCGCGCAAATGGTGGTGCGGTGCATTGCGAAGGTAGCGGATGCCTACAAGCTGGATCGCAAGGTTCAGCGCACGTTTCGCCCACACGGTGCGATGGCCTACGATGATCGCATCCTGTCCTTCCACCGCGGCAAGCAGGAAGTCTCGATCTGGACGCTCGACGGGCGGCAGGCGATCCCGTTCCTCTGCGGCGATAGGCAGCGCCCGTTGCTCGCTTCGCAGCGGGGCGAGACGGATCTGGCGCTGGTCAACGGCGCGTGGTATCTGTTCGCTGGGTGCGAGGTTGAAATACCCGACCCTGGCGACGTGGAAGGCGTGATGGGCATTGACCTGGGGGTGACCAATATTGCGGTAGATAGCGACGGCGAGACCCATTCCGGCAAGGCGATCAAGAACGTGCGCTATCGGCATCGGAGCTTGCGGCGCAAGCTCCAGCGGAAACGGACCCACGGTGCCCGCCGCCGCTTGCGAAAGCTCGTAGGGCAGGAATACCGCTTTGCGACATGGGTAAACCACAACCTCTCCAAACGGATTGTTGCGAAGGCCGAAGGCACGAAGCGGGCGATAGCGTTGGAGGATCTGACGCATATTCGCACGCGGATAACGGCTCGCAGGTCGCAGCGCGCAACACTCCATAGCTGGGCCTTTGCGCAGTTGCAGGCCTTTATCGTCTACAAGGCAGCGATGTGCGGGGTTCCTGTCCATCGGGTTGATCCTCGGAATACCTCTCGTACCTGTCCTATGTGCGGTTGTATTGACAAGGCCAACCGCAAAACCCAGGCTTTGTTTGTCTGCACATCTTGTGGCTTCGCTGGGCCAGCAGATGTGATCGCGGCGGTCAATATTGGCCGCCGGGCGCCTGTAAGTGCGCCATGCTACCCGGCTGCCGACTCGTCGGTAGTGCAGGGTAAAGCCCAAGAGCTTTAGCCTTGGGTAGCTTACTCGGAAGGTCTATCTATGCACCTACGGATGGCGTAGCGAGTCGACCATGGCCTGGGTCTCGGGCGAGGGTGGGGTGTCGAACCGGCTGACGAGCCAGGTCACCAGGGCATTGATTGGGATGCCAAAGATGCCTGCTGCACTACTGCTAATGCCCAGAATGCCCCAGTCTGGCAAGATCGAGGTGAGGGCCATATACCCTGCAGTGACGATCAAGCCACTCAGCATACCCGCCGCTGCCCCGCGACTCGTGGCTCTCTTCCAGAAGATGCCCATGACCAGAATAGGAAAGAACGTTGCCGCTGCGAGCGAAAAGGCCCAGGCAACCATCTGGACAATGATGGCGAGACGTTGCAAGGCGGTGAGCGTCGCCAGCACTGCGGCAACCAGAATCATAATGCGCCCAAGCCAGAGTCGTTCCCGCAACGAGGCTTTTGGGTTGAGGGTGCGGTGGTAAATATCATGCGCCACGGCTGCCGCAATGACCATCAATAGTCCGTCAGCCGTCGAGAGGGCTGCGGCCATGCCTCCGGCCGCCACTAGCGCTACCACCGTTGTTGGTAACCCGGCAATCTCGGGCGTCGCCAGGACGATCAGATCAGGATCGATGCGCAATTCGCCGTATTGGAGACGGTTATCATTGCCGTTTTCGTCGTCGGAGTTTTCGGTGATGGTCAACAACCCGGTCTGCGCCCAGTTTTCGGCCCATTCAGGGAGCGCGGCAATGGGTCGCCCTACGACATCCTGCAGGATCTCCCAACGTGAAAAGGCGGCATAGGCCGGTGCAGTGAGGTACAGCACCGCGATCCAGACGAGTGCCCATGCAACACTACTGCGACTCTGATGCACGTCGGGTACGGTATAAAAGCGAGTCAGAATGTGGGGCATTCCCGCTGTGCCTACCATCAGGCAGATCGTGAGCGCAATAAAGTTGAGCGGTGACCAGTCGTTGAAGGGTTCGATATAACTTGACGTAATGCCCTGCTCGGCTTCCAGGCGGATAATGTTTTGCAGCGCTTCGCCGTACATCAACTGGGGGATCGGCACCCCGGTCAGTTTGAGTGAGAGCCAGGTCACTGGCACAAGATAGGCCACAACCATGATAATGCCCTGCACCCCCTGGGTCCAGGTAATTGCTTTCATCCCCCCCAGAAACGAGCAGAGCAGCACAGCCGAGAGCCCAACGATGACGCCGAGCATATAGTTGATGCCGAGGAACCGGCTCATGATGATCCCTATCCCCGTCACCTGTGCGGTCAGATAGGTAAAGCTGATGATGATGCAGATAATCGCCCCGAGCACGCGAGTGGCGCTTCCTGGATAGCGTGCGCCAATGAAATCAGGAATCGTGAATTGCCCAAACTTGCGCAAATACGGTGCCAGCAAAAGCACGA
Organism: Candidatus Chloroploca mongolica; assembly: GCF_004762035.2. Lineage (GTDB taxonomy): Bacteria > Chloroflexota > Chloroflexia > Chloroflexales > Chloroflexaceae > Chloroploca > Chloroploca mongolica. The sequence continues at coordinate 26,113 of NZ_SIJK02000010.1, forward strand.
GCAAGACAAAGCCACCTGTCCACCCGGTGATATAGGCCAGTCCCTCGTAGCCGAGCAAGAAAAGCGCCCCGGCCATACTGATAAACGAGGCGGCACTCATCCAGTCGGAGCCTGTCGCCAGGCCGTTGAGCGGAGCTGGCACGCGTCGTCCGGCGACATAATATTCATCAAGTTGCTCGGTTCGCGCACGTAGCCCGATCACTGCATAGACGCCGATAGTGATCAAGAGAAAAAACCAGTTGATTGCGCCTGCTGGCAAGGTATAGATCGCATCGAGCAGGCTTACTACCCCAATCAGCGTGAGAAACCCGAGGGTAAAGCCGAGATACGCCATCAGCAGACGATTCCGGTAATGACGTTGAGGCGCACTTTCGGGCGGGCTCATGCCAAAACGACGATCGAGTTTCCGCATGCGCAGGGTATAGCCAAAGGTCAGGCCAATGAAAATAATGAGCGCGCCTTGACTCTGCATATAATAGCCAAGCGGAAAACCCGTGAGTACTGTCACTTGATTGAGCATTGGCGCAAAGATCGCTGGCAGCAGAAAACTTGCCAGCCAGATCAGCAACAATGGCCCGATCAACATAAGATTACTCTTCCAGTAGACCCCAAGCCACGGTGGCGCACGGTAGCCAGCCAGCCTTTCCTCTTGAACGCTACTCTCTGGCGTGCTTGCTACGTCTGGCTCGGGTTGCGGTCGCGTAGGCAAGCCGCTCTCACGTGACAGATTGCGTATGTCACGGATACGTTCCATTGGGGGGAAGATCCGGTGCATCACGAGGAAGGTCACGGCCAGTGAACTGACGACGATCAAAAAGACGTGCCAGAGTTCCAGCGTGATCAGTTGGCTCATGGGGCCTCGACTGCGCCTGGTTGGCGTGCATGTTGCAGCAGGGCTTCTGAGGTACCCGGCGGAAGGGGCAGGGTAAACGAGATGGTTGTGCCTGTGCCCGGCCCTGCACTTTCGGCCCAGATTTCGCCACCCTGGACATCAATCAGGTGGCGCACAATTGCTAAACCGATCCCGTTGCCCCCGCTTTGGCGTGCGCGTGATTTATCGACGCGGTAGAACCGTTCAAAGACATGGGGCAGATGCTCGTCTGCGATGCCTACTCCGGTATCTTGCACTGATACTTTGACCATCGGGTTGGCATAGACGGCCCGTACCGTTACCTTGCCCCCGCTGGGCGTGTACCGGAAGGCGTTCGAAAGCACATTGATCATCACCTGATCAATGCGATCAGGATCGCTCCAGACCGAAGGCAGGTAGGCCTCGACATCGAGTTCCATTTCGACCTGGTTGGCCTGGAAGATCGGCTCAAAATGGGTCATGACCCCCTGCAGCAAGGTGCGCAGATTCATGCTGCGCGCCACCACGGGGATCTGGCCCGCTTCGACGCGTGAGAGCAGTTCGAGGTCTTCAATCAGGCGTTGGAGGCGGTTTGACTCGTGGAGAATCAGGTTGAAGGTTTGCGGTTCAGGCTTGATGACGCCATCGAGCAACCCTTCCATATACCCACTGATTGTTGCAAGTGGGGTGCGCAATTCGTGGGTCACATCGGCGAGCAGCGCCAGACGCCGTTGCTCGGTACGGTCTAGGGTGTCGGCCAATTGATTGACACTCTGCGATAATTGGGCGATCTCATCGTCACTCGAGATCCTGGTTCGTTCGCGGTAAAAGCCCTGGGAAAGCCGTCGGCTGACCATCGAGAGCGTGTAGAGGGGTTCAACGATGCGTTTGGAAACAAACAGGCTGACGATCACCGCAGCCGTCAGCGCGGCAAAGCCACTGATCAACAGTGCTTGCTGCAAGACGGTTTGAAACTGACGCAATAATGGGGTCTGCACGTGTTCGGCTGTTGCTGGATCGCGCAGCGGGCCTGTTTCCGCTGCTGCTGCCCCGAGGGTGAGCGGGGCGACCTCTACCAACCCGACACGAGCCAGAAAGAGCGCCGTGGCGATCAAGACAATGTCAGCAATCACCACAATGATCAGGTGTGACGCAAAGAGTTTCCAGCGTAACTGATGATGCCACCTCATCGTACCCCACCAACAAATTTATATCCAACCCCACGTACGGTCTGGACAACAGGGGCTTCACGAGGGCCACATTCTTCGAGTTTCCGGCGGAGGGTGCCGACATGCACATCAACGACCCGATCAATCCCAGCAAAATCTGCCCCCCAGATGCGTTGCAACAGTTCTTCACGCGTAAATACGCGCCCCGGGTAACTCGCCATCACATAGAGTAAATCAAACTCACGCGGCGTCAATTCGACCATGGTCTCGCCATGTTGCACCTCGCGGCGTTCGGGGTCAATACTGAGCACCCCAAACTGAAGTGCTGGGCGTTCGGCGCTTTTTTCCTGGGGCATCCGCGAACGGCGCAAGATCGCCTTGACGCGGGCGACGAGTTCACGCGGGCTGAAGGGTTTGGTCAGGTAATCGTCGGCCCCGACCGAAAGCCCAATCAATTTGTCAACCTCGTCAGTGCGCGCGGTCAGCATCAACACATAGACTGATGTCTCTTGATGCAAACGTCGACAGACTTCGATTCCATCGATGCCGGGCAACATGACATCCAGGATGACCAAGTCAGGCCGTATCGTGCGGGCGAGCGTCAGCGCTGACGGGCCATCAAAGGCACGTTGGATCGCAAATCCTTCAGCAGTTAGATAGCTTGCCACCAGATCGACAATGGGTTGCTCGTCGTCTACGACCAGGATTGTCGCTGCATCCATCGCAGCACCTCCCCAGCGCCTCAGGTAGGGTCAGTTTCACGAGAGGTACAAATTGACCAAATGTAGTGCGTAATATACCATATTATGCCGAAACTTCGGCCATGACAAGCAAACGTTGCCATTGTTGATCAGTCAAAGGGACGACTGAGAGGCGACCCTGGCGGACAAGGGCCGAAGCGGCAAAGAGCGGATCGGCTTTGATGTCGGCCAGTTTGACGGATGAGGGCAAGGCGCGCATGGCGCGAATATCAACGACAATAAGGCGGGGATCGTCTGTCTTGGGGTCTTGATAGGGGGCGCTGATCACTTCGGCTATGCCCACAACCTGGCGCTCGTCGCCCGTGTGATAGATGAGCGCTTGATCGCCTGGGGCCATCGTGCGCATGTGCTTGAGGGCAACATTATTCGCTACCCCGTCCCAGATCGTTTTGATCTCACGCTCCAGGTCAGCGTAGCTGTATACGTCAGGCTCAGTTTTGAGTAACCAGCAAGCCATACAAAAATGGTACCCCCAGCGGGATTCGAACCCGCGATCTTCACCTTGAAAGGGTGACGTCCTAGGCCGCTAGACTATGGGGGCGCAGAGATAAGACATGCTGTACAATGTGGTTCGTATTGGCGCGTAACCAATGTCCTCAAACCTTCGGTATTATACCAGGGTCTTGTTATTCTTTCAAGTCACCGTAAGGAGCGTTCCTATGCTCAAATCACTGCACCTCTTTGTTGGTGTGCTTTTGGCTTTTGCGCTGCTGCTCACGCCATTGCCACCGGTCTCTGGACAATCATCAGGCGCTGGGATCGATTCGGCGTTTGGGCTTAATAGCCACCTGGCGTCGCGCTATCCAGTCTATGAGACGTTGCAGGTTCCGCTCGATCTGGTGGGGCAGACGGGGATGGGGTGGGCACGCGAGGATTTCCAGTTTACGCGGATCGAGCCTCGCCCGGGTGAGTTTGATTGGGGTTGGCATGACCGGGTTGTTAATGATCTGACGCGGCGTGGCATCAGGATCGTTGGTCTGTTGAATGGCCCGACCCCGGCATGGGCTGCGCGTGGACGTGGCGAAGCCTTTGCCCCTCCTGATGTGGCTCGCTTTGCGGCGTTTGCCGGTGCGGTCGTCGCTCGCTATAAAGATCGGGTGCAATACTGGCAGGTCTGGAATGAGCCTGATAATGCACGCTACTGGGCACCTGCGCCTGATCCTGCCGCCTATGCCGCACTCTTGCAGGCGACAAACCAGGCGATCAAGACGGCTGATCCCAATGCACGGGTGTTGGCGGCTGGCCTGGTCTCACCTGAGCCTGCGACGAGCTTTTTGCAAGCGATGGCGACGCACGGGGCCTGGAATGCGTTTGATATGATTGCGTTGCACCCTTATACCGATCCCAAAAGCCCTGAAGAGGGCCAGATCGCTGCGGCTGGGGTTGGTTCAGTACGCGCTCTCGCTGAACGCCTTGGTTCGAAGCCGATCTGGGTGACTGAGTATGGCTGGTCGACGGCGAGCGGCGACCGCGATGGCCGCCAGGTTACGCCTGAGGTGCAGGCGAGTTATCTCGTGCGCGGGGCTGCCCTTTTGCGGGCCGCTGGCGTTGAACGGGTGATCTGGTATAACCTCAAGGATGTCAACCCCGGTGATGGCCTTGGCCTGCTCGCCTATGGCGCTGGTCGTACTGATTATAGCCAGGGCAAACCCGCCCTCCAGGCCTTCCGTACCCTCAATCAACAGCTCGTCGGGACGACTCCCGCTGGCATGCTTGAGTTCGGTCAGCGCAGTGTGGCGGTTGATTTTGAGAACTTTGGGACGTGGCGTCGTGGTGATCAGCCGAATGGTACGTTTACGCAGAGTTCGGCGCAGGTCTATCGCGGTCAGTTTGCGGGTCAACTCAGTTATACCTTTGGAACTCGTGGCAATGATTATGTTGTCTTTACCGCGGGTTCACCGGCCTTGATTCCGGCTAATGCGACTGACCTCGGGGCTTATGTCTATGGCGATGGCAGTGGTCACGCGCTCAAGGTCTGGTTACGTGATGCCGAAGGCGAGATGTTGCAGTTTCGGCTTGGTTTTGTTGGGGCACCTGGCTGGCAATTCCTCTCAGTGCCGCTCTCTGGGCAGGTCGAGGCATACAATCGCGTCAGTGGCAGTGGCAACCTTCGCCTCGATCTGCCGGCTCGTTTGATCGCCCTCGTGCTTGATGATGAACCCGATACGGCGGCGGGAGCAGGAACGATCTACCTTGATGATCTGACGGTCTTGAGTGGCCCGTCGGCATATGGCGCACGCTTTCAACGCGGGGGCGAGGTGCTCGATCTGCTCTGGGCCTTGCAGCCCGCTCAGGTTGCCATCCCCACCGGCGCAGGCCAAGGAACCCTGGTGACGCTCAGTGGTGAAACCCGTACTGAGGCGGCGCGTGATGGGCAATTTGTTCTTGGGCTCGGCCCGTCACCGGTGATCCTCCGTCACGTCGCCGGTCAGCCGCAGCCGCAGCCGCAGCCGCAGCCGCAGCCGCAGCCGCAGCCGCAGCCGCAGCCGC
>NZ_SIJK02000010.1:31482-43016 GCF_004762035.2 Candidatus Chloroploca mongolica
AGCCGGCTGATCAACGCTGTTTCCCCGAGACGGGCTTTTGCATCGCGGGTCGTATACGTACATTCTGGGAACAGAATGGCGGCCTGCCCGTCTTTGGGTATCCGGTGGGGCCGCAGCGCGAAGAGGTGATCGAAGGTCGGGCGCTGCAGGTGCAGTGGTTTGAACGCAATCGCCTTGAGTTGCATCCAGGCAATGCGCCGCCGTACGATGTGTTGCTCGGGCGGCTGGGGGTTGATCGGCTGGTGCAACAGGGTCGTGATTGGCAGGCTTTGCCAACGAGCGCACCAGAGCCGGGCTGTCGTTTCTTTGCCGAGACGGGCCACAATGTCTGCGGTGCGATCCTGGCTCTCTGGCGTGCCAATGGGCTTGAGTTTGATGGACGCCCCGGCAAGAGCGAAGCCGAGAGCCTTGCGCTCTTTGGGTTGCCTCTGAGTGGCCCACAGGTCGAGACGCTCAGTGATGGGCGCGAGTATACGGTGCAGTGGTTTGAGCGGGCACGCTTCGAGCTCCATCCCGAAAATGCGCCACCTTACAATGTCTTGCTTGGCCTGCTCGGCAATGAATTTCAGCAAGATCGCAGATAAAACCGGGCGGCCTGTGGTATCATGCATGATGAGATGAGCAACCCTATGATGTCATATATTTCCGAGGCCATGCCTCGCGCCTATGCTGCTAGCTACGAAGGCGCAAGCCTGCTGGTCGCGACTGATCACGGTCGCGTCTGGATGCGTGATCGTGATCGTGCTGCGCTCCTCCATCGCCTCTCGACGAACCATATTGAAGCGTTGCAACCCGGGCAGGGAACGACGACCGTCCTGACGACGCCAATCGGGCGGATTATTGATCTTTTGACGGTTTACTCTCTTGATGATGCGCTGTTGCTGATCAGCAGTCCCGGTCGTGGGGCGGCGCTGAGCAGCCATCTCCGCAAAAATATCTTCTTCAATGACCGGGTCAAACTTGAAGATGCCGGATCCAGCCTTGATCAATGCGCCCTCTATGGGCCGCAGGCCCCTACGCTGCTTGCCCAACTTGGTCTGCCGGGAGATAAGCTTGTTGCCCACGGGTGTGCGGTGACAACCTGGCGTGATCAGTCGCTATATATAACACGGACACACGCTGTTGGTGGCAATGGGTACTGGCTGCTCGCCGCACCCGAAACGATGGCGCAGGTGGCTGATGCGCTGCGTGAAGCCGGCGCACAACCGCTTGATGCCGCAACGTACGATGTGCTGCGGGTCGAACACGGCTCTCCGGCCTATGCGCGTGAGTTGTCACAGGAGTACATTCCGCTGGAGACGGGGCTGTGGGACGCGGTGAGTTTTAACAAAGGATGTTATGTTGGGCAAGAGATTATCGCCCGTATGGAGAGTCGTGGGCGCCTGGCGAAACAATTGCGTGGCTTACGCCTGGCGGCGTTGCCCGCTCTGCCTGCTGAACCAGCTATCCCGCTAGCAAAACTTGCTGTTGGTGACAAAGAGGCCGGTGACTTGACGAGCCTTGTGCTGTCGCCACGCTATGGCTTGATTGCTCTGGGGTATGTGCGTACCGCTTATGCTGCTGTGGGTACCCGGCTTGAGCTTGCCGGTGTCGCTGCGGAGGTTGTAGAACTGCCCTTCCGCTAACCAATCAGGATCTAGAGCACTATGCCCAGGCTTGCTGCCAGGCGCGATCACCTTGAACGTGCATACCGCCGCCGCCTGCTCCGCTTACAGCAGGAGCGAGATCCGCGTGTGCTCAAAGCGCTCTACAATATTAGCCTGACGTGCCGTGAGCGCCCCAGTTTTCAGGCCATCTTTCAGGCGATCCAGGCTGAACTCGCCACCGTCTTTGATTTTGACGCGGCCTACCTGGCCTTTTGCGATGACCGTCCTGAATACTTCAAGTGTGCGCTGCTGGTCGATGAAGGCCACGTGTCGTATATCGAACAGGTTGAGTATGGGTTTCTCACCGGGGTGATTGTGCGGACTGGCCAGCCGATGCTCTATCGTGATTTGCTCTATGAGCGCGATCCTGCCTTGCCCCGCGTCCCCTTCGGCCAGATCGAGAAGCGCTCGCGGGCCTGGATGGGAGTGCCGCTCTTGATCGGCGCGGCCTCGATTGGCGTAATTTCGCTGCAAAGTTATCAGGTCGGCATTTACACCCAGGCCACGCTTGACCTGTTGCAGCGCATGGCGAATGTGATTGCCGTTGCTCTCGAAAATGTGGCCCTGATCGAACAACAGGAGAATCTTTCGCGTGCGCTTGCCGCACAGGTTGCTGCCCGTACCGAAGAGATCCGTGCCCTCAGTGAGGTCTCGGCGGGGTTAGTGACGCGCAAACCACTCACGGAACTACTCGATCACGCGATTGATGTCGTGCTCGAACTGTTTCAGCTTGATGCCGGCAATGTGCGTTTGATCGATGAGAACCGTGAATTCCTGGTGCTCTATGCGCAGCGAGGGTTTTCAGATGCGTATGTTGAGCGGACGACCTACTCGCGCCTGACGATTAGCCCGATCCGCGAGGCGGTCTATACGGCTCAGCCAATTGTGATTCCTGATAACTGGCGCTCGCACTATGAAGGCATTGGTTTGCCCTTTGAGGTCTTTCCGCCTGCCGAAAGTTCATTGATTTTACCGTTAACCATCAGTGGCATGGTGATCGGTACCCTGAACCTCTTTGGATTGTCCCCGCGCCCGTTTGAGGCATACGAAATCAATCTTTCGATGTCGATCGCCTATCAGATTGCGACGATTATTGAAAATGCGCGCTTGCTCGACCAGCGTGAACGCCAGATTGCCGAACTCCGTGCCCTTGGTACGATCAGTACGGCGGCCCTGACCGCTCCGACGCTCGAAAACCTGCTCTTTACGGTGCGTGATGCCTTGCAGAGCTTTGTCCAGCTTGATGGGTTGACGGTGATTGCCTATGATCACGAGCGCGGGGTGGTCACGGATAGCCTGATGCTGGAAGAGGGGCGGACGACTCGGTTGTGGGAATTTGAGCCGCCGCCTGCGAACTCTTTGACTGCACATATTCTGGCGACCGGCCAGGTGATGCGCTTCAACGATCTGCCGGTTGAACTTGCGGCCTACCCGCATCTTCGCCATGCCGCGCCACCCGGGTTGTTACCGGTGCATGCGTGGCTTGGCGTGCCCCTGTATGATCGGAACGGGGTGGTCATTGGTCAGATGAGCATCCGGAGTTCGTGCCCTGGTGTTTTTACCCAACGTGATGCGCAGTTCTTACCGAATGTCGCGGCCCAGATTGCCCTCTATCTGCAAAATGTGCGCCTGCAGAGTCAGCGTGAACGCCAGATTGTTGAACTCGAAGCGATTGGTCAGATCGGCAAGCTCGTCGCTGCCTCGTATGACCTCGATCAGATGCTCGCCGAGACCTATCGCATCTTTCACGAATTGATTGGCGTCAATGTCTTCGCGCTGATTGTCTGTGAACCTGAGAGTGGTTTGATTACCAATGCCGCCTTTGTTGAAGAGGGTGAGTGGTTTTCGCTCGATCTTGTTGGTCAACCACCGCCCGACGCTTCGATGAGCACGTGGATTCTTGCGCAACGTGAGCCGTTGCTTTTCCAGGATCTGATTGAACAGCGTGAAGCGTTGCAGCGGCGTGGCATTATGCCCGAGCCTATTGGCCCGCCCAATGACGTGCGTTCCTGGGCCGGTGTGCCTGTGGTTGCGCGTGATGGCGAGTTGATCGGCGTGCTCTCGATCCAGGCATATCAGCCCTATCGCTATGATGTTGGTACACTCGATTTTCTGAGCCAGGTAGCGAGCTATATCAGCCTTGGTGTCCAGAAGGTACGCCTGTTTCAAGAACGTGAACGTCTGCTTCGTGAAGCCCGTGAGAGTGCCGAGGCTGCCGAGCGCCAGGCCGACCGGATGGCCCTTGTGCATCGCATGGCCTCGGTCTTGTCGGCACGCCTTGATCAACAGGAGATCCTTGATCTCGCGGCACGCGAGTTGGTTCAACTCTTCTGGGCCGATCATACGGGGACGGTCATTCTCCACCATGATGGAACAGGGTATGTCGCGGCTGAATACCCCGATATGCAACTGGTTGGCTTGCAGATTGAGGCGAGTGACAACCCGATTGTACAGCGACTTGCGACAACTCGCCGTCCAGTGGTGATTAATGACCCAGACCACGATCCGCTCGCCGGGGCATCCCGTGAGCTCTGGCGATCGCTTGGCATCAAGGCGCTGGTGATCGTCCCGCTGATCAGCCGTGATCGGGTCTTTGGCTCGATTTCGCTCGATAGCCTTAGCGAGCCACTCAATTTTAGCGATGAGGAACTAGAGTTGATGATGACGGTGGCAACCTCGATTGCTGCTGCCATCGAGAATGCGCAACTCTTTGCGGCTGAACAGGCGCAACGCCAGACAGCCGATACGCTGCGCGAGATGACCAGGGTGCTCAGTTCTTCGTTTGATCCTGCTGAGGTGTTGCGGCTGGTGCTTGATGAGCTTGGCAAGCTGATTGCGTTTGATACGGCTTCGATTATGCTGCGCGAAGGCTCGTATCTCCATATGGTTGCCTTTAAAGGCCGCCAGCAAGACCGAGAGTTGTTCCCGTTTATCTTGCCTCTCGAAGGAAGTGCCGGCGGGGCTGTGGTTCTCCGCAATGAACCGTTGGTCTATATTCAAGGGGAGGGTGGGGCTCCGTGGCTGCCAATGGAAGTCCTCAACGATATTCGCTCGTGGCTCGGCGTGCCGCTCGTAGCGCGGGGCCGTGTCCTTGGGGTCCTCAATATCGATTCACGTAGTCTCGATCCACAGACGCGTACGTCGCGGATCTTTACCGAGCGTGAGATTGAGGTCGCACGCGCCTTTGCCAACCATGCCGCCCTCGCGATCGAGAATGCACGGCTCTATCAAGAGTCGATCACACGGGTTGAACAAGAACTTGAGATTGCGCGCAAGATCCAGTTGAACCTCTTTCCGCGTGAGTTGCCCCGTGTGCAACAGGTCGAACTGGCGGCGCGCTGTTTGCCTGCACGCGAGACCGGGGGTGATTTCTATGATGTGGTTGATCTTGGTACGCGCCTTGGGATCATTATCGGTGACGTGAGCGGCAAATCGTTGCCGGCCGCGATGCTGATGGCTGTGGCGCGCTCGACGGTGCGCTCAGAGGCCCGCAACCACGAGACGCCCTGGGTTGTGTTGACCGAGACCAACCGTTGGTTGGTCGATGATGTCCCCCGTTCTAGCTTTGTGGCGGTGAGCTATGCCGTGGTTGATCCTCAGCAGCAGCGGATGCTTCTCGCCTCAGCAGGCCAGTTGACGCCGCTGCGCTATCGGCGCGATGGAACAACCGATTTTCTGCCGAGCCCTCAGTCGTTGCCGCTGGGTTTTTCGCGTGACACCACATTTTCGCAGGTCGAGATTGTGCTTGCCCCTGGCGATACGTTGCTCTTTTATACCGACGGCATTGTCGAGGCTCATGATCACGCGCGCAATCTCTTTGGTTTTGAGCGCCTGCAAGCGCTGCTGTCACGCTGGGGGCATCTCGACCCCGAGGCTTTGATTGATCATATTGTGTACGACGTTGAGTTGTTTAGCGCTGGTATGCCGACGCACGACGATATGACGCTCCTTGTGGTGCGGGTTCATTGAATGGGTGTGGGTGTCAACGAACTTCAATGACCTGCCAGTTCAGGGTTTCGCCGGCTGCGAAGGGGACAACGTCACCGTAGCGCTCGGGTACTTGCCAGGCTTCTCGTGCGAGGCGCACCTGTTTCGCCGGTGGCTCGAGGCCATAGATGCGGCGCGCATTGTCGGAAACAAAAGCCTGGAGTTGGTCAAGTGCTGCGTGACGCTCAAAAAGATCTGCGAGCATGGGCAGGATCACCGGTGCCGTGAAGACCCCGGCGGCACATCCTGCCGCCTCTTTGCGGTGGATCGGGTGCGGGGCCGAGTCGCTCCCAAACATCAGGCGCGGATGGGCACGCAAGGCTGCCGCGAGCAATGCGGCACGATCCTCGGGGCGTTTGGCGATAGGCTTGCAAAAGAGGTGCGGGGCCAGCAAGCCTCCTGCGACATCATCAAGCGTGATCAGCAGATGATGCAGCGTTACCGTAGCCGCCAGATTCGGATATTCATCGAGCAGCGCCAATGCCCCCGCCGTGGTGATATGCTCCATCACAATCGTTAGACGAGGAAAGCGTTGCGCCCAGTGGGCATAGAAAGGCAGAAACTCGGTCTCGCGGTCGAGCACAAAGCCGTGACTCTCGCCGTGTACCAGCAGCGGAATGCCAAGCTCTTCAAGCAAGGCCAGGGTTGGTTCCACCCCCGCCAGATCGCTGACGCCACCGCTGCTATTGGTGGTCACCCCATCGGGATAGAGTTTTACCCCGATGATCGCTGGGCGTGCTGCCGCCAGGGTTGCCCGGTCGTAGGCACGAAAAAAGAGCGTCATCAGGGGGCGGAAGCGGTGGGGCACGACCGCTGCCTCGATCGCCTCGCGATAGGCCGTAAGCCGTTCAAGGGTGTCGACCGGGGGGACAAGATTCGGCATGATGACGGCCCCGGCAAACGCCTGAGCACTGAGGGGGGCAACCACCTGGAGCATGGCCCCTTCACGCAGATGGAGGTGCATATCGAGGGGCGCTTCGAGGGTGAGCATCGGATGGTTCTCCTTCCTGACCAGCATGTGCTGGCAACGATTGTCAACTGATCATACAATACGAGCAGGCAATTGCCAACGTGCCAAAAAACCGTGCGTATGTTGGCAAAGACGGCCAGTTTCGCTGGCCGTCTTTGCCAACATACGCTCAATATAGATCTTCATCGAAAGTGAAAGCCGAATCAATGAACACATCAGTCACGCTCACGCCAGCGCAACGTGCGCTGCTCGACGAACGGCACTACGCGGTGATCGCTACGCTCAATGCCGATGGCAGCATTCAACAGACGGTTGTTTGGTACCTCCTGGATGGGGATGTGATCCGTTTTAGTGTTGGTGATCAGAGTGTCAAGGCCCGCAATCTGCGCCGTACGCCGACGATCAGCATCACGATCGAAGACGGCATACGCTATCTGTCGTTGCAAGGCGAGGCGATTGTTGAGCCGAGCGATCCTGCACTGCGTCTACGCCTGGCGCAGCGTTACCTGGGTCCTGAGCGCGCTCAGGAATGGCTGACACGTCGACCGGATGCGCCCCGCGCCAGTGTGCGTGTTGCGATCAAGCGTATCTATGGGCAAGGGGTGTAAATGGCGCGTGGGCCGCGTGCCAGCGTCGCTGGCACGCGGCCCACGCATTGCCACGGTTTACTGTCGGCGGTAACCCGACTTAGGCCCCGGCAAAGACGACGTGTTGACGTAAAAAAGCGTCAATGGCGCGGTAGTAGGTTGCGATCGTTTCGGCTCGTCGCCAGCCGTGGCCTTCGCCGTCGAAGAGGTGGTAGATGTGTGGGATGCCACGCCTTCGCAGGGCCGCAACGATTGTTTCGGCCTGATCGGGCGGCACGACCCGGTCTTCACTGCCTTGAAAGATTGCCATCGGTGCGTTGATCCGTTCGGCATGAAAGAGCGGTGAGCGTTCGCGGTAGCGCGTGGCGGTTTCTGGCAAGGGGCCGACCAGACTGTCGAGGTAGTGCGCCTCGAATTTGTGGGTGTCGGTTGCCAAGGCAAAGAGATTGCTGACGCCGTAACGGCAAATGCCTGCACGAAAGAGTTCCGGGGCCTGACAGAGCGCCTCAAGCACGGTGTAGCCACCTGCGCTGCCTCCTATGATGATGATCCGTGAAGCGTCAGCGAGGTTTTCTTGCGCAAGATAGTGTGCTCCGCTGATGGCATCGGCAACGTCAAAGACGCCCCATTCGTAGCGCAAACTCTGGGCGTAGGCGCGCCCGTAGCCGGTACTTCCGCGATAGTTGACGTCGAGCACAACATAGCCACGGGTCGCAAAGAATTGAACTTCACCGCTATAGGTAGCCACCGCCTGATCAGTTGGGCCGCCGTGAATGCGGATCACCGCAGGCGGTTTTGGCCCATCATCGCCCGGGGCATATCCCGGGGGCAGGTAGAGCATGCCGTGGATTGTGGCGGTTCCTGCGGCCCAACTGACGCACTGTACGTCGGCCAGTTGATTCCTTGCCACCAGTTCGCTACTGCTCCGGCGCAGGATTTGGGTTGTTGTTGCGTTCTGCACGACCAGGCGGGGCGGTATGGTCGAAGCCGAGGCCAGGCTCACCAGGTCGTCGTTGCGCGGGGAAGCGGCAAGCTGTGAAAACCAGGTATACCCCTCGGCATTGGGCAGGGTAGAGGCAGGGCTACCGTCAATGGGCAGCGCCTCGATGCTTCGTATGCCACGCTCATTGCGCAGCGCATAGATCCGCTGGCTATCATGGCTCCACGCAAACGAGCGTAACCCCTGCGCCCAGGCTGGCTGTCCATATTCACCCTCGCCCGTGCTGAGCCGTCGGTTGATCCCCGTTGCCACTTCGTAGAGATACACCTGCCACGCACCCTCGTGATCAGATCCATACGTGAGATACTGCCCATCGGGTGAAAAGCAGGGCTGCACAATGCTCTGGCCTTCACCACCAGCGACGATCCGGGTCGTCCGCACCTGCGGCAGTTTTCCCTCGAAGCCAAGCTCGGCCAGATAGAGGGTCGAGCTATCCCAGGGCATATGGGGATGCTCCCAGGCCACATATGCGATGCGGTTACCCGCAGGATGCCAGCAGGGCCACATTACAAAATCGTGCCCTCTGACCAATTGTTGCGGCCACTGGGTTCCATCAAGTGACGTAATGGCGAGGCAATCCTGTTCTTCATAACTATGGACAAAGATCACCGTGTTGCCATCAGGGGCAAGCGCAGGGGCGGCAGCCGCTCCAAAGGCAGGCGTAATGGGTTTGCCTTCACCTCCCTTGAGGTGTTGGCACCAGAGGCGGCCCGAAGAGGCTTCGGCAAAGACAACGTACTCATGACCAACGGTAAACGCGCCCCCGCCATAGCCAACCCGCCCGCGCACCGCAAGATCGCCGGGGGTCAGTTCACGGGGTGCATCGTTACGCTGCGTATCAACGCACCAGAGCGAGCCGCGCCCATCGAGGGCCTCGAGCCAGACGATATACCGCCCACTGGCATCCCAGAGCACATCATCGAGGCGCAACGAAGCCGCCATCTGGCGTGGGGTCAACGGACTGGCCCACAACCCGAAGGGTAGAGTCTGCATAGGTCTCCTAATGAAAACGAGCGGCGCGCTTTTGCACAAACGCGGCGACACCCTCACGGAAATCGGGGTGCGCCCCGGCAATCTGCTGCGCGTGGAGCTCATAGTCGAGCATTGCATCAAGGCTGGCATGCCGTGACTCGGCGAGGCCAGCTTTGATCAGCCGGATCGCCGTCGCCGGGCCGTGCGCCAGTTGGGCGGCGAGTGCCTGGGCGGCGGTGGGTACCTCTTCATCAGGCACAACGCGATTGACCATTCCCCACGCCATGGCGGTGGTCGCATCAAGTTCACCACCGAGTGCAGCAAGTTCAAAAGCACGGGCATGCCCAACGAGGTGGGGCAGGGTATAGAGCATCCCGCAGTCGGGAATCAGGCCAATGCGGGCAAACGCAACGACCAGACGGGCTTGCTGTCCAGCCAGTCGGAGATCGCATGCCAGTGCGAGGCTCAACCCGGCCCCTGCGGCGACCCCATTGATGGCGGCAAGAATCGGCTTGGGTAGCGTCTGGAGCTTGCGCACCAGCGGATTATAACTCTCGCGCAGGCGTTCGCCAATCATCTCGACCGTGCCTTCGGCTGGAAACTCGCGGAGATCCTGCCCACTGCAAAAGGCCTGGTCAGTCCCCGTAAGGATCACCGCCCGCACCGATTGATCATCCTCAGCCATTGCCAGGCCAGCCATCAGATCGGCGTGCATCTGCGCATTGAGCGCATGATAAACCTCCGGACGATTCAACGTGAGCGTCGCCACACCATCATGAACCGAATAGAGCACCGTTGCTTCATTACCCATACCAACGTCCTTATGCCTCATTGTCAAGTTGTTCCAACCCAACCGCCATCAGATACCCCCGCGCTCGTTCGGTAAGCGGGTACTGCTCAACAATGCTCCAGAACCGGGCACCGTGATTCGCCTCAAGCAAATGGGCGAGTTCGTGCATCACCACATATTCCTGGACAAAACGGGGCATATGCGCCAGCCGATGCGAAATCCGGATCGTACCATCGATCGGGGTGCAACTGCCAAAACGCTTATTCTGCTGCATTGACCAGGTGATGCTAGCCCAGTGCAGGGCATTCTGAAAATAACGGTGATTGAGTTCACTGGCTATTGCGTGCAGGTTTGCATCATCAAGCGCCTCTTTTTGGGCACGGCGCTCGATCCGGCCAGTTAAATGCGCGATAATCGGCTGGAGTTCTTCATCAGAAAGATGGGCCGGAGCAAGGATTTCGATCGTATCGCCGTCCTGACGGGCACTTACGGTTTTCGAACGCTTCTCGCTTCTCGTGATTTTGATCTTCATGGCAACCCCCATCTATGGGGTGCAGCAGTGTAGAGGTCTCATGTTCAGGGCGGCTATGCTCCTGATAGTTCTTATTATACAGGAGACCACCCGTTTTTCTGCCGCATGATCCTTCCCCAACGTAACCAGAACTGGTATAATTCTCATAACATAGTTTACAAAATACAACCAAAGAGCAAGACTTCTGCGCTTGAGGAAAGATTATCGGGTCGTTGTGCTTGTGGTGTGATCCTTCCAACCTCCCTATCATAATCTAGACGGGAAGTCGTATGGTGCAACTGATCAAACGCACGCTTGTGAGCCTGATGCTCGCCTTTGTCGTTAGTCTGGTTGGTCTGGTTGTGATGCCGGTTTCAGCGCGTCTGGCTGAACCATTGCTCTGTCAGGGAAGGCTTGAACCTGAGACGGGGTTTCTAAGCTTACGTTTTCGTTGCATTTTGCCCACTGATGGGCGCATCGAACCTCTGGCTACGGGTCTGGTCATGCAGTACACGGTGCCAATCGTATCGTTTGGGGTCGCCCCACTGATCTGGTTTGCCCTGGCAGGGCGTGCGCAGCGGGCGGAAAAAGCGCGCACGACGATGCAAGCCGACCTCTCGCATGCGATTGTTGCGCCGGCGGAGATTCTGCGCGTCGAACGCCAGGATGCGATCAACCACCAGATGCTTTTCCACGCCGCCGAATTGACGCTCGTCTTATGGGTACGACCGCCCAACCGCCGCCCCTACGAAGCCCGTGTCGCATGGGTGGTCAATGATGCCAACGTCTATCACCTGCGGGCTGGTACCGAATTGACCGTTCGCATCAACCCCGAGCGACCCGAACATGTCTATCCTGATCAGCCGTGGGCACGCTATGCCTGGTGGTTTCAGGAGTAGCGTATCCTTAGATGGCGTCCAACCGCGCGGCGCACACCTGCCAGGTGTGCGCCGCAAGGATCCTGGGGGTAGCGGAGCGCGGTTCTGGCGCACACCTGGCAGGTTTCCCCGGGTTTTAAGGATCCTGGGGGTAGCGGAGCGCGGTTCTGGCGCACACCTGGCAGGTTTCCCC
>NZ_SIJK02000010.1:43116-116382 GCF_004762035.2 Candidatus Chloroploca mongolica
GGGTTTTAAGGATCCTGGGGGTAGCGGAGCGCTGTCTCGGCGCACACCTGGCAGGTTTCCCCGGGTTTTACCCCTTTTGCTCCAGGGCGGCCACCAGCGCTGGCAGCAGGCTTCCCGCCTGGCCGTTGAGGAGATAGAGTCGTTCTTCGTTGTGTGGGGTGACATCGAGGTTTAGCACCGCGACGGTTGCCCCGCGGTTGTAGGCGAGCCGTGGCAGCGACGCGGCTGGCTCTACCAGCCCCGAGGTGCCGATCGAGAGCATGACATCACAGGTTGCGGCGGCGGCCCAGGCTCGCTCGAGGGCAATGACGGGCAATTGTTCGCCAAACCAGACGACATCGGGGCGCAGGGGTGCGCCACAGGTTGGACAGGGTGGCGGCAACGTGCCATCCTCGCTCCAGGTCGTATACCGCGTCGCCTCGAGCGCACAGCGTACGCGCATGATATTCCCATGCAACTCGATTGGCTCGCGGCTTCCGGCGGCTGCGTGCAAGCCATCAACATTCTGTGTAATCAGGGTAAAGGTCGGGACAAGGGTTTCGAGACGAGCTAGCGCAAGATGACCAGCGTTCGGCCTGGCTGCAGCAACCGTCTGTCGTCGCCACGCATACCAGTCCCAGACGAGGCGCGGATTGCGTTGAAAGGCTTCGGGAGTGGCGAGTTCTTCGGCACTGTACTGCGCCCAGAGGCCCGTCTGCGCATCGCGAAAGGTCGGAATGCCACTCTCGGCTGAAATACCTGCCCCGGTAAGCACAACAACATGCTGGGCTGTGCGCAGCGCCTCAAGCAGACTATTTGGGATGGCTGGCTCTTCCTTGCTCATGATGGTCGAAAGATGAGTTCAAAACGCTGCGTATGTTCGTCAACACGGTGAATATGCCAGATGCCACAGGTGGGGGCGGGGTTCCCTCCCGCATAGACATGCTTGCTCAGATCGATCTTTTCACTGCTCATTTCGAGTAACAGTGCCCGGATCGGTGAACCGTGCGTCACCAGACCGATGCGTTGATAGGGTGAGTCCTGTGTGGCCGCCAGTAACTCGCGGAGGCGCTCACGCACCTGCTCGAACGGCTCGTGGGGGCCATGCTCCTGCACGAGACCAGTAAAGGTAACAGGGATATTCAGGTATTCGACAAGTACCTCGGCCGTCTGGGTGGTGCGGGCAAACGGCGAGACAAAGAGATGTTCCAGGCCCATTGTAGCAAGAAACGACGCTGCCTGACGCGCCTCTTCGCGCCCGCGTGGTGAAAGGTCAGGTCCAGGCAGTGTCTGATAGGGGACATCAGCTTTGCGTGCGGGTTCACCGTGACGAATCAAATAGAGATCAGTCAGCACTCCGTGCGCCTCTCCGCGTTGAACGAACGATATACACCTTCAGGGTAGCACAGCCTCTCACGCACTGTCAATCACGTTTGACGCCCTCTTATGCAACACGTACAATAGAAGAAGCGTCAAATGAAGAGAGCAAGCACTTCCATTGTATCTTAGTGGAGAGAGAGAATAACACATATGCGGCTCATCCTCTATCTTGGCAAAGGCGGGGTTGGCAAGACGACCACAGCCGCCGCTACGGCCGTCCGGGCCGCCGAGTTAGGTTATCGTACCCTTGTTGTCAGTACTGATGTTGCGCACAGCCTTGCTGATGCCCTCGATGCGCCTCTTGGTTCTAGTCCTACCCCTTTGACTGATCGTCTCTGGGGCCAGGAGATTAATGTGCTTGACGAGGTGCGTGAGCATTGGGGCGAGTTGCGTAGCTACCTGTCAACCTTGCTGCGGCGGCGCGGGGTCGACGAAGTTGCTGCCGAAGAGTTGGCAATCATTCCAGGAATGGAAGAGGTTGTCAGTTTGCTCCATATTCGTCGCCAGGCCAAAACGGGCGAGTTTGATGTTGTGGTGGTTGATGCCGCCCCGACCGGCGAGACGGTTCGCCTTTTGACGATGCCTGAAACCTTTACCTGGTATGCTGCGCGGGTGATGGACTGGGAGCCGCAAACGCTGAAGGCTGCCCGCCCCCTCGTCAAGCAGTTGATTCCGGCAACCGATATGTTTGCGACCCTCGAGCGCCTCTCGAAAGGGGTCGAAGCCTTGCGTGAAACGCTGATTGATCCTGAAATCAGCTCGTATCGCCTCGTCATCAACCCTGAACGCATGGTGATCAAAGAGGCCCAGCGTGCGGCGACGTACCTTGCGCTCTTTGGCTATCCGGTCGACGGGGTGGTTCTCAACCGGGTTTTGCCGGTTGACCAGGCCGAGGGCGCTTTTATGCAGGAACTCGCCCGTATCCAGCAGGGCTATCGCCAGATGGCTTACGATATTTTTCAACCACTGCCGATCTGGGAAAGCCCCCACTATGCCCGTGATCTTGCTGGTGTTGACGATCTTTCGATGGTTGGCCGGGCCCTTTTTGGTGAGACCGACCCGGTCAAAGTGCAGTTTCGGGGCAAGACTCAGGAGATTGTGCGTGAGGGCGAAGAGTATGTGATGCGTCTGCCCCTGCCGCACGTCGAAATTGGCAAAGTCGCGATGACTAAGCGTGGCGATGAGCTCTTTATCGAAATTGGCAACTTCCGGCGCGATATGATCCTGCCGATGACCCTTGCCGAACGTCCTGCGCGCCGAGCAGTCTTCCGCAATGGTGTGCTCGAAGTGCGATTTGGTGTGCCTGAGGGGTTGCCGCTTGAGCCAGCTGCCAGTGCGAATGAAGCCTGAGAAAATCGCCCTTATTGGGGTACCGCTTGACCTGGGGGCTGGACGACGTGGCGTTGACATGGGCCCAAGTGCGATGCGTTATACGGCCCTGCGTCGGCGCATCGAGGATCTTGGCTATCCGATTGTTGATCTTGGTAACCTTGTTACGCCGATGGTCGAGACGAGTGCGCCACCGGCCCCTGGTGAGTGCCTGCGGTATCTCGAGCCAATTGCCGAGGTGTGTGCGACCCTGGCTGCTACGGTTGAGGCGAGCATTGCCGACGGCTTTTTACCGCTCATCCTCGGCGGGGATCATAGCCTCTCGCTCGGCTCGGCCAGTGGCAGTGCGCGTGGTTGTGCCCCCGGTCTTATCTGGATTGATGCTCACGCCGATTTCAATACCGCCGAGACGACCCTCAGCGGCAACATCCACGGGATGCCGCTGGCTGCCCTGACGGGGCGTGGACATCCGTTGTTGACCGGGCTTGCCGGGCGAACCCCGGCGATCCAGCCGGGGCACGTTGCCCTCGTTGGCGTGCGCGATCTCGATCCGCTCGAGCGCGAAGCGTTGCTCCATGCCTCGATCCATGTCTTCACCATGCACGACATTGATCGCCGAGGTATGGCGGCGGTCATTGAGGCCGCCGTCGCGATTGCCCAGCAAGGTACCGGTGGCTTTCACGTCAGCTTTGATCTTGATGTCATCGATCCCCGCGAGGCCCCCGGGGTTGGCACGCCGGTGGCGGGTGGCATTTCGCGTCGTGAGGCCCATCTCGCGCTCGAAATCATTGCCCACGCCGGTGGTATGCGCAGCCTCGATCTTGTTGAAGTCAACCCGATTCTCGATGAACGGAACGCTACTGCTGCCCTCGCCGTCGATCTGGCGCTCTCGGCGTTGGGGAAACGTATTTTGTGACGGGCTGTCGACTCCGGAAGCGTGCGTAGGCTGGGGAAAACGGGCAGTAACGTGAGCCGTCTTTCGCAGCCTACGCACGAGTTTTCACCGCTGATATGAAGCATGAACATGCGCCTATGGGAGTGCCGACTTCAGTCGGCTTCTTGCTAAGCCGACTGAAGTCGGCACTCCCTGATCCATTCTGAATAACCATCAGCCCTGATCAAAAAGAAGAAAGTAAAAGAATGTCCACGTCACCAAACACAGATGGTTTTCGCCCAACCTTGCTTGCCGTGCTCGCGCATCCTGATGACGAGTCGTTTGGGATCGGCGGGACGCTGGCCGCCTATGCATGGATGGGGGCGCATGTTCACCTGATCTGTGCCACTGGTGGCGAAGAGGGTGCGGCTGACCCCGAGTTTCTGGTTGGCTATCCGTCACTTGCCGCACGCCGCGAGGCGGAACTTGCCTGTGCTGCGCAAGCACTTGGGTTGACCAGTGTCACGCTGCTCGGCTATCGTGACTCGGGGATGCCCGATACCCCTGCGAACGACCATCCCGAGGCGTTGGCCGCACAACCACTTGAACAGGTGACAGACCGGGTGGTTCAGCATATCCGCCGCTTACGCCCCCATGTTGTTGTTACCTTTGATCCGATTGGCGGCTACCGGCATCCGGATCATATTGCTATTCATCAGGCGACCGTCGCTGCGTTCTATGCTGCTGGCGATCCTGCCCGCTTCCCTGGGGATCTGCCTCCCTGGCAGCCACAAAAACTCTACTTTCAAACGATTCCCCGTCGTCTCTTGCGCATCTTTGTGCGGCTTATGCCCCTCTTTGGTCGTGATCCACGCCGGTTTGGACGGAACCACGATGTTGACCTTGCCTCGCTCGCCGAAGTCGATTTCCCGGTACACGCCCAGATCGACTACCTCCCGATGGCCCAGGCGCGCATGGCCGCAGCGCGGTGCCACGCGAGTCAGGGCGGAACCAATTTTGGGGGCAGCTTCTTTGCCATCTTTGCCCGCCTCTTTGGGGGCCGTGATACCTTTATGCGCGCCTATCCCGAGCCTGAAGCCAATCTGCATGAAACAGATCTTTTTGCCGGGGTCTCGATCTGAAAGCCTATGCGTATACTGACGCAAACAGCCAGCGCAGTTGGCTGTTTGCGTCAGTATACGCAAGCTTCTTGGATCCTGCGGCCCGCAAAACCCCACCGGCAGGTGTATTGAGCCAGCTACCAGCTTCTTATCATCCAGGTTGAGCCTCGTGAGACGTTTGATTCAATACATATCCTTGGATCAAAGAGATAGCTAGAGGCTCATCCTATGACAACGCGACGACAGTTTCTCCGCTTGATGCTCACCGCAGGGGCAATGGGCGCAGTGGTACAGCATCGTACGGCAGATGCTGCTTCAGCTTCGTCTCATCAAGCCTATCTGCCGTTGGTGCTGCAACCTGCTGACACACATTCGGGACCCTGGCCCAATGATGAGGGCTGGATCGTTGCTGGCCCGTCGGGGCGGTTTGATCAAGCAATCGCATGGTTCCATGCGCGTTCAACAATCTATACTCATTACGATCTGTTGCAGATTGTCGGGGCCTATGAGCGGATTGGCAACGAAGCTGGGGTTGACTGGTTTCTTGCACTTGCGCAGTGCGCCCATGAAACAGGCAGCCTGACCTCGTGGTGGTGTGATCGTCCGCGCCGTAATCCTGCTGGTATTGCCGTCACCGGAGCCATGCGTGATGGCACTCCCGAGAATCCTCCTGGGGTTAACTGGGCCTGGGATGGAACCCGCTGGCGCGAAGGGGCGAGTTTTGCCGCCTGGGATAGCTTCTCGGTGCGGGCACATCTGGGGCGCCTCCTTGCCTATGCCTTGCCTGATTGGGCGGCGACACCCTATCAGCGTGAATTGATTGACTATGCGCTCGCCGTTAGACCACTCGCTGCGCAGATCCGTGGCATCGCCCCGACGATCATTGGTCTCAATGGTATCTGGGCTGTTCCTGGGACTGAGTATGGGCAACGCATTCTCGATCTCGCCCGCCGTATGCGTCAAAGTTAACGTCGGCCAACCGTTTAATGCGCAAATCTTCACTGATTATTCTGTCGTCTAGCGAGGCGTTGTCGCTCATTAGAAAGCTGGATGGCTTTCCTCTATGGTCGTTGAATTGCTCCTTGACGTGCCCCTCGCACACTCGTATAATAAGTTTATGTTAAGGGTTGCTTAACTTTTGATCAAGGAGCCACCATGGGGGCAAAACTGACAAAAGAGCTGATTTCCTAAGGGGCGGCGCGGGATAATGTCCTGCTGCCGCCCCTGTTGTTTTGTTTACGCTCCGCATATCTGGACAATGGGAGTTCAGGAAGTACAGGAGGCACGAAATGCAATCAGATCTGATCGGCAAGATTGAAAAGGCCCGCCGTTATGCTGCTGAACCTGATCGGGTGAAATTTATCGAGTTGCGTGCGAACTTTAACGGTGGCAATAGCAAGCACGAAGTGGTTCTGCGCGAAGGCCACTGGACTTGCGATTGTGCATTCTTTCAGACGTGGGGAACCTGCGCACACGTGATGGCGATGCAGCGCATGTTGAATCCGATGCTTGATGAAGAGGCTCGGCAGGCTGAATTGGCAATTGCCGCTTCTGCCGAGTTGTCGGTTTAGCGGCCTTCTCAATATATTTTAAGACCATGAAGTGTGTTGCGTTCGATTTTTACTACGTTACACCTTCATGGTCTTTTTGTGCGCCTTATGCCTATGCCACTGATTATTGCCCATCGTGGTGCCTCAGCCTATGCACCCGAGAATACGATGGCTGCGTTCGAACTGGCCTATCGTCAGGGGGCCGGGATGATCGAACTGGATGTGCAACCCACCGCCGATGGGTTCCTTGCGGTCTTTCACGATGATACAACCGAGCGCTGGGATGGCCGCCCGCGTCCGGTTGCGACGTGTCGTTTGGCCGAATTGCAAGCGCTAGATATCGGCGGCGAACGTGTCCCCATCCTCGAGGAGGTGCTTGCTTTTGCCGCTACGACCGGCATTGCCCTGAACATTGAACTCAAGGCTGTCGGTACAGGAAGGCAGTGTGCCCATCTGGTGCGTCAGGCCCGCCTCGTTGATCAGGTGATCGTCTCTTCATTTGCCCCTGCCGCTCTGCGTGAGGTGCAAACGGCGGATCCGGTGTTGCGCCGGGCGTATTTGATGGGAACCCGTACCTATCGCCCTGATGTACGCCTCCGCGAGTTTTGGCCTTTTCTGGCCCTGCGTCGCTTCGCTGTCGCCGCATGGCATCCCTCGCACGAATTGCCCCTCGTTGACCGGATTATTCCTCTTGTGTGCAAGGCTGGCTATCAGGTCAATGTCTGGACCGTTGATGCGCCTCAGCGTATGCGCCAACTTGCGGCCCTGGGTGTCCAGGGGATTATTACGAATCGCCCTGATCTCGCCAGCGCGACGTTGGCCTGAGCATACACCGGGCTATGTGCGAAACACAAAAAGGCCAGCAAAACTGGCCTTTTTGTGTTTCTGGAGGCCTTGATGCCCCCTATGCAGGTGGGGATGGGGCGGGTACCCCAACAGGGTGCGCCGAAGTTGCCTGAGGGGTCAGACGCTCGCGGATGAGGCGAGCTAGCTCACAGGGCGCAACCTGTGGGTGATAGTCAGTTTCGATCATAATGGCTGGCACATCGTCACATGCTGCCATGCAGTCGAGTTCTTCAACTTCGACCTGGTTCGGAAACTCTTTGACGAGTTGGGCAACGGTGCGCTGCACTTCAGGTCGGCTGCGAATGCAGAACCTGCACATCGTAAGTTGAACGGGCATACCATCCCTTCCCTGGTACCAGTCCGATGGTCTCATCAGGCTGAACTTCGAACGATCCTCTGTTGCTGATGAAGGTGGTGGTGGTGGTTGCGTGAGTATTATAAGGAAGTTCTTTCGAAATCACAACCCTACCGTTGTCTTTTTTTCTATTGTACACTGTCTGTCAATATTTTGCAATACTTTTGCACGGTTAATCATGATGGAGAGCGGAAGCCAGGCTTGTTATAATGCAGCGTATGGCTGCTCTCAATGACAACAATGTCCGTGTTCCACGGGCGGATCGGCCTCCGTCCGCAATCCAGGCGTGCCTGCATCCCCATCCTCGCCTTGCCTATCTCTGTGCCGGTGAGACTGGGCCGCCCGTCGTGATGCTGCACGGCTGGGGGGCGTTCAAGGAACTCTGGTGGAGCACGCTGCGTGGCCTGGGGCGTGATCACCGTTGTTTTGCCCTGGATGTTCCCGGTCACGGCGATTCCCCATTGGCAGGCGCGCACACGATTCCGCTGCTCGCCGATGTTGTGGCCCAGTTTTGCGCCGATCTCGGTCTGACCGAGATTATCTTGATGGGCCATTCGATGGGCGGGGCGATTGCTGCCGAGTTGACCCTGGCGCATCCCGACCTTGTCCAGCGCTTGGTGCTCGTGGATGCGGCGGTTGATGCCCATCTGATGCCTATCTATGCCCGAGTCTATCTCTTGCCACAACTTGGTTGGGGGCTGTTGCGCCTGACCCAGTTGATTGGGCGTCGTGCGCGCCCCCTCGGTCTCCGCATTCCCCACGAACACGGAGGAGGCTGGATTCGCCCCTGGTTGCGCCGTTCGTCCTATCTGGCGATGTTTGAACCTGAAGGCTTGCACCGTGTCTATCGTTCGCTCTTTGCGACCCAGACTGGTGATCGCCTCGCCCGGATTACGGTACCTACGCTTGTGCTCTCAGGTCAATTTGATAGCCTGGTGCCTCCGGCGAATTCCCACCGCCTCGCTGAATTGATCCCCGGTGCCATCTATCATCAGGTTTCTGGTGCGTTGCATAATCCAATGGATGAACGCCCGTATGCTTTTGAAAAGGCTGTGCGGAAGTTTCTGCGCGCCGCAGCCGATGGCTGAGCCTGGATGTGTGGATGTGAGGTTTTATGACAAACACAAACGCACGGCGTGTGCTCGATCTTGCTCAGGATCTGATCGGTACTGAGCAGATCGAGCAGTTTCGCCTTGACGCGGCTGATTTCCTGTCGCCCCGCAGTGCGGGTGAATCGGCAGGTACCCGTATCGAGCAGATGACGACGCCACTCGATGAGGCTGCCGAGACGGTGAATCGTAGTTTTCCCCAGCGTGATATTGCGTCGGGTCAGTTTACGAATGTCATCTCGCCCGTCGTGATCCCGCGTGATCCACGGTCGCTCTTCTGGGTGCTGATCGCCGGTTTCTTTGCTTTGCTTGGGGTCGTTGGGTTGGCGATGACGGCGCTGGTTGATGCGGCAACCAATCTTGTTTTTGGGCAGGGCAATCTGGGGTGGGCGCTCTTTGGCCCCCACTATTGGCTCGTGCTCTTTGGCTATGTCGCCTACAATCTCTGGCGCAATAGCTATGTGATGGTGCCCGATGGGTGTCAGGCCCTGATTACTCGCTTTGGTAAGCTCGAACGGGTGGCCCCCGCCGGTCGTACGATGATCCTCGATCCCTTTGCGCGGGTGAGCTATATCGTCAATACGACCCGTGAGTATCCCTACAATGCCCCGATCCGTGAGGCCCCGACGGCCAGTCGCGTCAATGCGTCGGTTGATCTTTTTTTGCAGTTCAAAATCGAGGATCCGCCTGCGTTTATCTTTACCCTCGGGGGCGCACGCGGCTTTCAAGAAAAGTTGCAGAGCGCCGTCAGCGAAGTGACCCGTGCCTTGATCTACGAGCAGAAGGCCGCCGCGATCTATGATCTCGTCGGCGAGAGTACCCAGACGGTCATTGATACGCTGAATCAGCAGTTTCTGCCGGCGGTGCGTTTTGTCAATGCGAATATTACCCACGCCGAGCCGTCAAGCCAAGAGTATCGCATGGATCTTGCGGCCCCCGAGATGGTGCGGGTCGCGAAAGAGGCGTATACCTATCAGTACGAGTTGCAGTTGCGCAAAGAACAGGACGAAGGCGATCTCAACCGCGAGCTCGCTGGTCTCCGTGAGCAGCTTTCGGCGATTCGCGCCGAGATTGCAACCTATCAGGCGCAAATTGATACGGCAGGCGAAAAAGAGAGCTATCGCGCCAGTGCTTATGCCAGTCAGTTGTTGAGTGAGGCCGAGAGTGCGGCCCGGGCGAATGCTGCGCTGCTCGAGGCGCAGGCGCTCGATATTCGTGCCGTTGGTGCCGCTGCCCATCCCGCGATTCTGCAGTACCGCTATCAGCGTGAGGTGCTCGACCGCCTCGAAGCCGTCGCTGAGCATTTGCCCCAGGTGATCCAGACGGGTGGCGATCATCAGGTGATTGATTTTCTTGAGACCGCCCGCAAGATGCTTGGCATTACCGATGATCCGCTCTATAGCCCCGAGGAAGTTCAGGCGATTACCCGGCGCCTCAATGAGATCAAGGCTCGTATCAAGACCAGGAATGCGCAGTTGCGCCAGTTGATTGCCGATGAGACAACGACGGCGATGGCTCCCCTGCCTGGAGGAGGTGAGTCCAGTGACTGAACCACGACGTGATTTTTCCAAAGTGCGCGAGGCCGTCGCTACCTGGGGGCATATTCGTG
This sequence comes from Candidatus Chloroploca mongolica, assembly GCF_004762035.2. Classification (GTDB taxonomy): domain Bacteria; phylum Chloroflexota; class Chloroflexia; order Chloroflexales; family Chloroflexaceae; genus Chloroploca; species Chloroploca mongolica. Next base: position 53,269 of record NZ_SIJK02000010.1, read on the forward strand.
AGTTGCTTCGCTCGGGTGAGGGCGGCCAGGTGGTGCCGGTGGTCATTCCTAAGGATCGGCGGCGTGCGGTGTGGCTGGCCTGGTTGGCCGCAGGTCTTTATTTTGTAGGGGTTGCCCTGTTTGGTGGCCTTGCGTTGGCTATTCTCACCGCTCCGCTTGCGTTGCTGTTCCTCTTGATCGCCGGGGTGACGCTCTGGCGTACGGCGATGATCGAGATCGAACAGGGTACCACGGCAGTCTATTCGCGCTGGGGCCGCATTGTTGGTACGCTCGATCCTGGGTTGCACTATCTCTGGTGGCCCTGGGAGAAGGTTGAGGCCGTTGTGGATACAAGCACCGAAATCCCCTATACGGCCCCGGTGCTTTCGAGCCCGACCCGCGAAAATGTGCCGCTCAAGTCGATTGAATTCTTCCTGAAATTCCGCATCGAGGATCCAGTCGCTTTTGTGCGCAATATTGGGGCAAGCAATTTCGATATGGTGCTCAGTAGCGCGGTACAGGATGCGATCCGGCAGCGTTCACGTCAGGTTGAAACCGAGCGAGCCTATGACCTGCGCGGCTCGGATGTTGGCGATATGCAACAGAGCCTGAATCGTCTGTTGGCCCGCTATGGTGTGCGCATTACCGGCGCGAACATCCCCGATGTGCAGTTGCCCGACCAGTACCAGCAGCACCTTGCGACGCGTGAGCGTGTTTCGAAGGAACTCGAAGCCTATGCCCGCGAATGGGAACTGGTACGTCGTCAGCGCGCCGATAGCCTGCTGATGGAGATCGAGCGGGCCAAAAAGGTGCGTGATGCCCGCCTCGTTGAGGTACGAGCTGCGATCAACAAAGCTCGTGAAGATGTGGCGCGTGCCATTCAGCAGAAAGAGACCGAGGCGCAACGCGTGCGCTGGGAGATCGAGGCCCGCGGGCGGGCCACCCTCAAGCAGGCCGAAAATGAAGCCCGCGGCCTCGAATATCTTGGTCAAGCGTATCAGGATAATCGCGCTGTCCTGCAGTACGAACTGGCCCTCCGGCGCATCCAGGTCGCCGAAGCCCTCGTGCGCAACGCACCACGCCCAGTTTTTATCCAGGGCAACAACGGCGAACAGTCTGCCCTGAGCACCCTCATCCTCGCTCAGATGCTACCCAAAATCCTGGCGGAGTCATCTTCCGAAGAGAGGTAGGGCCGCAGCCCCCCTTCATCCGCCTACGTCAGAGAGTCCTCTAGCCCCTCTGATGTAGGCAGAAAAAACCCGGTCACACTCCGCTTACTGGTCAGATAGGTCTGCGCGATACGTTGCACGTCGGCAGCCTCGACAGCGGCAAGTTCTTCGAGCAGGGTCTCGCCGCGCTGGTAGCTGTCGAGTACTTCCCACATGCCGATTTGCAAGGCTTGATTGGTCACGCTTTCGAGGCTATAGGCAATCTGGGCCCGCATCTGCTTGAGTACCCGTGCGAGTTCGTTGGGTGTGATGCCGTCCTGCTGGATCTTCACCAGTTCGTGCAGCAGCGCCGCTTCGACCTCTTCGGCGCTATGTGCTTCACTCACAATGGCACTCAGTTCAAAGAGATAGGGGTCGCGGGTGGGCATAAAACTGCTCCACGCGGCGGCAGCCAACTCGGTCTCGACAAGGGCCTGGTAGATCCGGGCACTCCGGTTGGTCGGAGCGCCGCCGCCCATAAAACTGGGCGCTTTTGCCCCGCTCAACACGGCATCAAGCACCACCGTAGCGGCAAAGTCGGGGTGATGGCAATCAGGCGCAAGAAAACCGATCTGCACATATTGGGCGGGCCCGGGGCGGCGGATCACAACGCGCCGTTCACCCTGGGGTTCTGGTTCGACTGCGCGTACCAAAGGCAGGGACGGCCCTGACGGCAGTGACCCAAAATGGGTTTCGGCCTGACGCAGGATGGTGTCGGTGTCAACGTCGCCGACGATCACCAGCACCGCATTCTTGGGCATATAGAAGGTCTGGTAATAGGTGTAGAGTTCGTCACGGGTCATCGCGAGGAGATCGCTTTTGTAGCCAATGACCGGGTGACGGTACGGGTGAGCCGTGAACGCACTGGCCTTCACCGCCTCATCGAGCCACGTTTCCGGGTAGTTCGCGGCCCCTTCGAGCTCGGCGATGATGACCGTGCGTTCGCTTTCAACTTCGTCAGGTTCAAAGAGAGCATTGACCATGCGGTCAGCTTCGAGACGCAGGGCGAGTTCGATGCGATCTGCCGGCAAAGTCTCGTAGTAGGCCGTATAATCCACCCAGGTAAACCCGTTGAAGGTACCGCCATTGCGGGCAATCAGGCGATCAAGTTCCCCCCTGGGCACGGCTGGCGTCCCCTTAAAGAGCATATGCTCAACCCAGTGCGAAATTCCCGTTTGACCCGTTGGCTCGTTGCGACTCCCCACGCGATACCAGATCCAACTGGTGGCGACTGGGGCGCTATGAACTTCGCGGATCAAGACGAGCATGCCGTTGGCGAGGGTGTGCGCGTGAATTTTCATCTTTTTTCCTTATGAAGGCTGATGCCTCAAACCTCTTGCTGTGTTCAGAAAAAAGCCAGCGTAGCTGGCTTTTTTTTGAACACAGCAGAGCTACGTGTGGGCCGCAGGCCCCTACTTCCCGCTGGAAGGCACGCCCTGCTTGAGGGCAAATGAACGCACAAGGCGGACAAGTCGTCGCGGTTGTTCGCGTTGGGGCAGGTGGCCGGATCCTTTGAGGACGTGCAATTCGGCACGCGGCATGTTGTCACGGAAGAACTCAAATGATCCTTCGGGTAAAAAACGGTCGCGGTCACCCCAGATGAGCATGGTTGGGGTGCTGATGCTTTGCAGGTCTTCGGAGGTGAAGAAGTCGTCTTCGCTCGCCGCCTCAATAAATTGGCGCACGGCATCGCGTGCGAAGAGATCGCGAAAGCTGGCTTGGCCCAGATAGAGCGCCAGCGGAACGCGCCCAAACATCTGGCGGTAGATACGACGTACCGTCACAAAATCGGGAACGCTCACGGTTGCAACAAAATGCTCCCACGAAGGTCGTCCGTTCAGTTGCGCTCCACCAGGATCAAGCAAGACGATGCCACGAGTCAACTCAGGCGATAGTTCGGCGACTCGCGCCGCGACCCATCCGCCCATCGAATTGCCCACCAGGATTGCGGGTTGGCCGATTACCTCGCGGATCAGGGCCTGGATCACGGCTACCTGCTCGGCAATCGTGGCAAAACGACGCCCCGGTGGGTAGCCACTCTGGCCGAAGCCGGGGAGATCAACCGCATAGACGGATCCGATTTTGGTCATGCCGCGCATGGTGAACGCCCAGGTCAGTGCATTATCGGCAATGCCGTGAATAAGCACCAGCGGGTGGCTCGTCACCGCTTTGCGGTGCGCAGGCGCGTAGTAGTAGTGGCTCAGAATGCCTGCCAGCCGGCGTTCGTGGCTGCTCACGCCAGCGCGGAGCAGGGCGCGTCGCGTGATCCCAAGGCTCAGCGGGATCAGAACACGCGAAAAGGCTCCGCCAATTTCGAGGCGACGGCGGAAAGCCTGGTCTTGTTGCGGGGTGATCTGGGGCATAGGTACGGCTTTCATCTTGCAAAGCGCCATGTATTGGCGCATCAGGTAACAGCAATCAGGCGGACGCCCTCGGCGGGTGTGCAGACCAGGGTGTGTGCTTCGCGCCCGGTGCGCGCCTGGTATCCCGCCCGTAGTTCGGTTGCAAAGGCTGAAACCGCATCGTGGGCCACCAGGCTGACGGTGCTGCCTCCAAAGCCGCCCCCGGTCATGCGTGAACCGTAGCAGCCTGGCAAGGCGCAGGCCAGTTCAACCAGGGTATCAAGCTCGGCAATGCTCACCTCATAATCGTCGCGCAGGCTTGCGTGCGAGGCGTTCATCAGTTGCCCAAAGCTTGCCAGATCGTCGTGTTCCATCGCTGCGGCGGCATGAACCGTGCGACTGATCTCGCTGACAACATGGCGTACCCTGGGCAGCAGTTTCCCCGTGAGCAGATCGGCGTGTTCCTGCAATTGTGCCGGTGTGAGATCGCGGAGCGCCATCAGCCTGGGCAGACGGGTGCGCAAACGCCGTACGGCTTCGTGGCAGGCCTCGCGCCGTTCGTTGTACGCCGAAGCGACGAGTTGATGCCGCACCCCGCTATCACAGACAACCACCCTGGCCTCGGTGGGCAACGGGATGGTACGATAGCTCAGATCGCGACAATCGAGCAACATCGCGTGGCCTGCCCGCCCGAGCGTGACAATGAACTGATCCATAATGCCGCACTGGGTACCCACAAAACTCTGTTCGGCCCCCTGGGCTAGCAGCGCCAGTTCTTCGCCGAGCAAGTTGAGATCGTTGAGCAACTGAAAAGTGTAGCCAACCCCGATCGCCAGGGACGCCGATGAAGAAAGCCCGCCACCGACCGGCAGATCGCCGGTGATCAGCAGATCCGCCCCCTGTAGATGCAGATCGCGGGCAAGCATCGACTTGAGCACCCCACGAATATAGTTGCTCCATGGGTGCGCCTGGCTTCGTTCGAGCGCCTCCAGGCTGAATTGGTCTTCGGCCTGCATACTGGTGCTATAGACTCGCACAATCTGGTCGCTACGGGGCCGGGCCACAACAAGGGTAGCCCGGTCAATCGCCATCGGCAAGACAAAGCCATCGTTATAATCGGTATGCTCACCAATCAGATTGACACGCCCAGGTGCGCGCACCAGCATCGCGGGTTCGCTGCCAAAATGGGCCGCAAACGCTTCACCAGGTTCCCCGAACGTGTCCATGCCTTGCTCCCTTGTCAGCCCGTTGCCACACGGCATAGTCTACCACATCACGCGAGCTCGCGTCGTTCGCCGACGCGGCGCGTCAGTTTGCGCTCGTCGAGATGCTCAAGCAGGGCCAGCGCATAACGGCGGGTGCTGCCAAAGTGGTCGCGCAACTGCCCTACTGTCAGGCTGCCCTCGGCCTGCAGCATCGTGAGCACCCAGTTGACCAGTTCGGCATAGGTTTCGGGGAGGAGGTAGAGGTCAGGGGCAATGCGCACGAGCATCTGCTGTTGAACCACCCATGCCAGCACTTCGGGGTCAAGATCGGGGAGGGGCGGACTGTACGGGGTGCGCCGCATCGCTGCGAGCGTCGTTTCCACCGCACGTTGCTGATGCGCCGCGAGTTGCGGGTCGTGTCCCACCAGCCAGACGCTTGTTTCGTCGGCGGCAACGATCTGGCACCGGATGGCCTCGTCAACGATGCCACCGATCAGGCGCGGCGCGAGGCGCAATTTTTGGCGAAGTTCTTCGCGGGGCATCCCTTGGCGCAGCGGAAAGCGCGTATGATAGGCGCGCATCGGTGGCACGAGACGAGTCGCGAGCACCTGCCAGCCTGCGGGTGTCACCAGCAACACGTCGGCGAAGGGGGCGGCTTTTTCACCTATATGAAGAGCCGGTATCGTCAGCACCCGTCCGCTCGCCACGAGATCGCTGACCAACGAGCGCATCTGCTCGTCGGGCAGGCCCACCGCTCTGGCGACCTCGTCCCAGGGGCGAGGCGGATCAGTGCCGAGCGTCTGAAGCACCAGTTCGGCGGGGTCGCCGCGAGCCAGCGTCTCGAGGGCGGCGATGACCTCGGTGCGAAAGCGCCGGTGGCGCACCGGAAACGGATCAACGACCATGCCCCCGGCGACGGTGCGGCTCGGCGAGGCAATGCGCAGGATGCAATGGTCATCACGCACGACGACGACTGGAGCTTCGAGGCGTACCTGGGCCCACCCGCTGCTGCCAGGCGCGAGTTGCTCGGTATCAAGCAGGGTCAGGCGACAGGGCACCTCACTTGCGCCAGTGAAGAGATCGAGGCTGCAATTCTGTTCGAGTGGCCCCGGCGCATCAGGGAGAACGCGCAGGTGCAGATCGATCAACCGCGTTGGCTGCAACGTCCCGGGGGGCACCAGGACATCACCACGCTTGACCTCGCTATGATGAATACCGGCTAGATTCACCGCGATGCGCGTCCCAGGCGCAACCGCTTCAACCTTATCATAATGGATCTGCAGACCACGAATGCGCCCGGTCAACCCGGAAGGCAAGACAACAACCTCGTCACCAACCCGTAACGAGCCATCGCGGAGGGTGCCTGTCACGACGGTGCCAAAGCCGCCAATTGTGAACGACCGATCAACTGGCAAGCGAGGAATGCCGTCGGCCTTCGCACGGGGAGGCAGGCTCTGTAGCACCTGTTCCAGCGTCTGCCGGAGCTGATCAAGCCCTGCCCCAGTTCGGGCGGAAACAGCCACCAGCGGAGCGTCAGCGAGGCTTGTTCCGGCCAGTTCACTCGTGACCTCCTCGCGCACCAGCGCCAGCCACTCGGCATCAACCAGATCGGCCTTGGTCAGCACCACCACCCCATGACGGACATCAAGCAGATCGAGGATCGCCAGATGTTCGCGAGTCTGGGGCATCAGTGACTCATCGGCGGCGATGATCAGCAGGGCCGCATCGAGTCCGCCGACGCCAGCGAGCATATTCTTGATAAAACGCTCGTGTCCAGGCACATCCACCACGCTGACCCTACGTCCGCCGGGGAGGGTCAACCAGGCAAACCCGAGATCAATGGTCATCTGGCGACGTTGTTCTTCTTCCCAGCGATCGGGATCGATGCCCGTCAAGGCTTTCACCAGCGTGGATTTCCCGTGATCGACATGGCCTGCGGTTCCAACAACAAACATCGCTCGCGTCCCTCAAAAGCTTGCCTGCGGTTCCCAGTTTTCGTGCTGCACGAAAACCGCCACATAGCTAGCGGTTTTCGCGCAGCACGGTCATGACGTTTATTCTAGCGTCTCAACCGAAATGTTGCCAGAGGCAGTCGTGATCGTCAAACGTGTCTCGCCGGTGCCCAGCGTACCACGCAAACTACGCCGTTCAAGCGCAAGGCCATCAATATTTGTCGCCACCGAACCGCTCGTAGTGGTGGCCTCAAGGCGGAGATTCGCGCTCTCAGCCAGGCGTACCGTAATACTACCTGACGCATTGCTGATGGTATGCGCCGACCCTGGCATCAATGCGGTGCGGACATCGATGTCGCCACTGGTATTTTCAAGCTGCAAACGCATTGGCCCCTGGCCGTTGATCTGTATATCACCCGAAATCGTCTGTACATCGACCAGTCCGGTTGCTCCATCAACCTCGACATCGCCACTGACGGTACGGACAAAGGGATCATCAAGTTGACCACTGATCTCCACATCGCCACTGACCCCATTGAGGTGCAGCTTGCCACGATGATTCTGCACGATCAGATCGCCCGACGTATTGCTGATCTGGATGGGGCCACTGGTATTGGTGACGGTAAGATCGCCACTGACGGTCGTCAAGGTCAATTCACCCTGCACTCCCTCGACCTGTACATCGCCACTCACCAATTCAGTCTGCACCTGCACCCCCTCGGGTACCCCGATGAGGAATTCGATATAGGGCGAGCGCCCGAAGGAGAGGCCATTCCATGGTGAACGACGTACTTCGAGGGTGAGCGTGCCATTCTCGAGTGAATCCTGCAATTCGAGGCGATCCAGCGCCCGACTTGCTGACTGTTCGGTGAAGCCAAAGCCTCGGCGTAGTGCATTGACCTCGATCTGATTGCCCGCAATGCCCACCAGTTGCACCTGGTCATTGGCGCCACGGATCACCACGGTGCTAGCCTCATAGCGTTGCTCAAGCATCACCTGACTACGTTCAGCGGTGCTGAGGATAAAGTTCCCGGGCCAGTTGCGGGCGCTGAGCGCAAAAACGAGCCAGATCACACCGATGACGAGCAGCAGAACCCCCCAGCGTCGAGCCTGCTCACCGCGTCGGTCATAGCTTTCTTCTGACACTGAAGAGGATTGCGGTTCAGGATTGTCTTGCACAGCACACCTCGTATTAAAGCATCTTCACTATGCATAGGACGCCTTGATCGGTCTGAGTGTTGCGTTACAACCGGCTCCTGATGGTACAATGCAATATGCCGATCCTTATTGATGGACACAACCTGATTGGTCAATTGCCTGGTTTCAGCCTCGCCGACCCCGATGACGAGGCGCGTCTGGTGATGCTCTTGCGGCGCTATGCCACGCGCCGCCGTGGGCGCAAAATCGTGGTCGTCTTTGATGGTGGCGTCTATGGGCACCCCGATAATCTGAATGGCTATGGTGTGGAAGCCCATTTTGCGCGTTCGCCGTCTGATGCCGATACCCAGTTGATCCGGCGTATCCGAGGGATCAAACGGCGTGATGAATGGCTGGTTGTCAGTTCTGATCGGGCGGTGATTGGGGTTGCCCAGGCCCAGCGCATTCCGGTTATCTCGGCGCAAGCATTTGCGCGCCGTCTGGCCGCACTCGATCAGCCGCGGGCCTCGCTCCATGACAAACGCAATGATCGCCCTCTGACGGCGGCAGAAATTGAAGAATGGATGCGTCTGTTTGGTGTCGACGAAGATGACGCCGAAGATTTTGCAAATTATTGACATGATCTTGAAAAAACCTGTGCAAAATACAAAAGATGTGATATACTTTACCTAACAAACCCGGAATGCGGCGTGGCACTTCTGCGGGACGGTAGTAGTTCGGCCTCATGCTTTCGGGTGAGGCTGGGTTATGGAGCTTGCATCTTTATGAACAAAGTCTATTTCGAGCGGCGTCTCGATGCGTTGCGCCTGCGCCTCAATGCGTTGGCTCCCAGCACCGAGCGAGCACGGCAGGCCGTCCGACGTCTTGAACGTGAGCAGGTACAGGTGCCAGCGGGGACTATTTCGGGTGCGCTGGCAGCCCAACTTTCGGCAGCGCGGGCGATGGCAACAACGCTCGAAGAGCGTGAACGCCAAGTGCGCGTGGCAATCGCGGCACTTCAGGCTGAACTCATGGCTGACCATTCTTGAACAAGGCTGAGCCTGTGTCGGCCGTCCGATTCTGGAGTGACTCAATAGGTGCTCAGGCAGAAGCCTGTGCTACTTGTTGAGTTTTTTCATATCTGTGGATTCTGTACCCATTCAGGTCTTGCTATTCTTGAAAAATATGCTATGATTGCGGTGTTTGCCAACGTTGCATAGCTGCCAGACTTGCATCAGAGACTCCTGATTAGTCCCCTGAGCGGTCGCGGGAACTTCTTCGCTCGAAGGGTGTGTTACGTTGTGATGGCCGGAGTGCGACAGCCGTTATGCTGGCTGCCGGTGGTACGGAAGGTGATAGGGAAGTAGGGTTTTAGACGACGGTGTCTGGTGCCGTACGTCGGTCAACACTGCGTAGAGACGCAGAGGAGTAGTTTTGATGCTGGTCAAGCTGTTTGTTGGGAATCTGCCCTGGAGTGTCGGTGACGAAGATCTAGCGCAAGTCTTTGCACCCCACGGGGATGTGCAGAGCGCTCGTGTGATCACTGATCGCGATACGGGCCGCTCACGTGGGTTTGGGTTTGTTGAGATTGAAGTTGATGATGTCAATACCGTGATCCGGGCAACTGATGGCCAGGAGTTGAATGGCCGTCCGATCCGGGTGAACGAGTCTGAGGATCGTGACCGTGGCAGCCGTGGCGGTGGCGGTGGCGGTGGCCGTGGTGGTTACGGCGGCGGCGGCGGCGGTGGTTACGGCGGTGGTGGTGGCGGCGGCGGCCGTGGCGGCCGTGGTGGCTATGGCGACCGTTATTAGCTCCTGTCGCCCGCTCCAGTGCAGGTGATCACGCAGCTTTTCGGTAGAGTCCTCGGGGCTACCGGGCCTCTCTCATGCGAGACGGGGGGTAGTTACCTCCCGTCTTGTGTTTGTGTTTAAGTGGTACCCCAGATGCAACGCATCGGCGAAGTGATTGAAGCGTCAACGACCCGTTTTACCGCAGGCGCCTATGAGTTGCTCGAGGCACCGCCTTTTGGTTCTCTGGTGCGGGCGGTGACCCGCGATCCCACCCTCGAAGTCTATGGTCTCGTCTATGAGATTCGTACCAGTAGCAAAGATCCTGGGGGCCGTGCGCTCGTACGTGGGCGTACCTATAGCGGGCGTGAGTTGTTTGACGAGGAGATCTATGCCGAACATCCTGACCTCGCTGAGGTGTTGCAAACCGAGTTTTCGGCGTTGACCGTTGGCTATGTTGCGGATGGTCAAATCTGCCACTATTTGCCTCCTCAGCCTCCGCCTGTGCATTATTCAGTTTATGCCGCAACCTCTATTGAGATGATCCGCTTTAGTGAGGTGACCAGTTTTTTTCGCGGGGTGCTCTTTGCTGCCCAGATCCCCGGTGACGAGCTGCTGGCTGCCTCGATTCGTGGCTTTGCCCGTGTGCGCCCCGATGGCGAACCCTACCTGCTTCGCGCTGGACGCGAAGTGGCCGGTCTGCTCAAAGATGATTACGACCGCCTGACGGCGTTGCTACGACGCATTCGCCCATAGGAGCAAGCTATGTTGCTTGATGTTGCTGTTCCGGTAGATGCGAATCCTTTGCCTACCGCTGTTGAACTTGCCCGCGCCGCCGAGTCGATTGGTTTTGCTGCTCTCTGGACGCCCGAGACCGGGCATAATGGCTTTTTGCCTCTGGTGCTGGCGGCTGAACATACCAGCCGTATGACGCTTGGTACCGCTGTTGCGATTGCGTTTCCCCGTAGCCCGATGATTACGGCCCAGCTTGCCTGGGATCTCGCAGCCTATAGCCAGGGACGCTTTGTGCTTGGGCTTGGGACGCAGGTGCGTGCCCATATTGAGCGTCGCTTCAGTGCCAATTTTGATCAGCCGGTTGCGCGCCTCCGTGATTATATCCTTGCGCTCAGGGCGATCTGGACGTGCTGGCAAACTGGGGGACCCCTGCGGTATCGCGGTGAGTTCTATCAGCATACGCTGATGTCGCCCTTCTTTAACCCCGGCCCGATCGAGCATCCGATGATTCCGATCTATATTGCCGGCGTCAATAGCGGCCTTGCCCAACTTGCGGGTGAGCTCTGCGATGGCTTTCATGCCCATCCCCTCAATAGTGCGCGCTATCTCACCGAGGTTTTGCGCCCTCAGGTGGCCGCTGGCGCAGCGAAAGCGGGTCGCGATCCTTCGGCCTGTATGCTGGCAGGCAGTAGCTTTGTGATTACTGGTGCCGAACCCAAGCAGCGCGAGCAGTTGCGCCATTTTGTGCGTCAGCAGCTTGCTTTCTATGGTTCAACGCCGTCGTATCGCCCGGTGCTCGAATGCCACGGGTGGGGGGGCGTCGGTGAGCAACTCTCGCAACTCGCCAGTCAGCAGCGCTGGACAGAGATGCCCGCACTGATCACTGATGAGATGGTCGCAACCTTTGCGGTTGAGGCTGACCCTGCCGATCTTGGGGCGGCGCTGCGCGCACGCTACGAGGGTCTCCTTGATCGCGTTGCTCTCTATATCCCTTTTGTCCCCGGGCAGATGGACGATTTCTGGCGTCAATTGGTGCAGACGGTGCATCGCTAATGCCGGGCGTCTATGACGATCTCGATCTGAGCCCGAATGAGTTGGAACTGGCCCGCCTGCACCAGCAGGCGTCCGGGGGCTACCTTGATCTCAGCAGTAGCAATCCGACGGAACACGGGCTCATCTTTCCACCCCAGGTGCTGCAGCAGGCTGCCGAGGGCTTCTGGGCGTCGCGACGTTATGCGCCTGACCCGCATGGCAGTGTGACTGCCCGTGCTGCGGTGGTGGCTTATTATGCGGGGCGTACGCCGGCGCTGCACCTGACCCTTGATGATCTCTTCATCACGGCCAGTACGAGCGAAGCCTACGCCTTGCTTTTTGCACTGCTTGCTGATCCGGGGGACAACCTGCTCGCCCCTGGTCTTTGCTATCCGCTCTTCGAATACCTGGCCGCCTTACGCAAGCTTGAGTTGCGCCCCTATCAACTCTGTGAAGAAGACGGCTGGCGTATCGATGAGGCCTCACTCCGTGATGCAGTTGACCAGCGTACCCGTGCCATTCTCCTCATTTCGCCGCATAATCCTACTGGCTCGGTGATCCAGCAACCAGTGGCGGTGCTGCGCGAACTTGGGTTGCCACTCATTTGTGATGAGGTCTTTGCCGCCTTTACGTATGCCCAACCCCACGTGCCACCGCTCGCCGCGTTGCATCCTGAATTGCCGGTCTTTACCCTGAATGGTATCTCGAAGTTCTTTGCCCTACCTGATCTCAAACTGGGTTGGATCGCACTCAATCCACCGGCGCGCCACTTTCTCCCTCGGCTCGAATTGTTGAACGATACCTTTCTGGGGGCCAACAGCCTGACCCAGTATCTTGCACCTGCCCTCTTTGCCCAGGGTATGGATTTTGTCAACGCAATGGTTGCCCGGGTACGCGCCAACCTTGACCTGTTTTTCGCAACGATTCGTCAGGCTCCTCAGATCACGCTTCGCCCGCCTGATGGTGGCTACTACCTCTTTCCGGCGGTACACGGCTGGGAGGATGAAGATGCGCTGGTGTTGCACTTGCTTGCGCATGGGGTGCTGGTCCATCCAGGCTATTTTTATGGCGAAGCAGCGGGCACGCATCTCCTCATTTCTGCCCTGACCGAGCCGACTCAGTTTGCCGATGGGCTTACACGTCTGATGCAAGCACTTACAAGATCGTGATTTTCATGCGCTCCTATTGCATCTGTACACACCTGGTTGTATAATCATTACCACGACGAAAGACAAGGCGACAGGCCATCACCTTGTCTTCAACCTCATCAGCCAGGCGTTTCCATGCCGCGAATTGTTGCCTCGCCGGTCGCTCGGCCGGATGATCAAGATGCTCAGCTCCTGAGTACGTTGCTCACCAGTGACGTGCCGAGTCGCCGTGAGAGTCTGCGTGCGGCACGGGTGCGTTCTGTCTCACAGCAGCGTAATGAGGCCCTGCGCGGCTATCTTTTGCGTAACGGGGTTGACCGTGCCCTTTTTGTCGTTGAGCGGGTGCTCATCGTGGCGGCTTTTGTGGCGTTTGGCTACTGGTTGCTCGATGGCTATGGTCGCGATTGGCTCTATGTGTTGCGCCAGACCCAACCTGTTGCAGCGAGCCAGGTGGAGCTCGATCGCACCTCTGCCCCCGCACTCAGCACGCCGATGCCATCTGTTCCATCAGAGGCGCTGCCGGTCGCTCCCCTGCCCTTTATTCATCGGGATGAAGAGCCGTCGTCGTTTGCGTCCGATGACCAGTTTCTCGTGCCGCAGATGATGCGTGCGCCCCCGGTGGCTGATGATCCACGTCCGCAACGCCTCTTGATGCCCTCACTTGGGGCCGAGATGGAGGTCTATGAAGTCTTTGTGCGCAATAATGAATGGGAAGTAGCCGAGTACGCGGCTGGCTTTCATCATGGCAGTGCGCTGCCCGGTGAGGTAGGCAATACGGTGCTCTCGGGGCACGCTGGGCTCAGAGGGGCTGTGTTTCGGCACCTTGGGCGCCTCAAGCCCGGTGATCAGGTTGTCATTGAAACGAGTAACTGGCGCTATACTTACCAGGTGCGCCATACCCACAATGTTTGGCCGCATCAAGTTGAAGTGATGGATCCGACTTCTATGCCAGTTTTGACCTTGATTACTTGTACCAACTGGGATACACAGCGTTTGATTGTCGTTGCCGATTTAATTGATGTAAGCCCTCTGTCTTGAGCCGAGGAGATAATATGAAACCTCCTGCACGGGGACGCCCCTCTCAACCAGGCCGTGGTCGCGGGCCTGTTCGCTGGACGGTATGGGAGATCAGCCTGATTGTCCTCAGCATTGTGATGATCGCCTTTCCGCTCTACGCCGAAGCGACGCGCCTTGTTTTCGCGCCGGTTGCTCCGGCGCAGGAGAATCCTACGGCGACGCCTGATCTTGCGTTTCCGCCTACGAATACGCCGCTACCACCACCAACTGAGACACCACTGCCTGATTTGACACCAACCACTGATCCGATTTCTCCTCAGCCTTCACCTTCGGGTACGGGGACAAATCAAGGGCCAACCCTGACGCCGACTAATACTCCGTTGGCCGGGACACCCAGTGCCACAAGTACAGGTGAACCTGCTACGCCAACGACTGAGCCAGGGTCGCCGACGCCAACGGCTGAGCCAGGGTCGCCGACGCCAACGGCTGAGCCAGGGTCGCCGACGCCAACGGCTGAGCCAGGGTCGCCGACGGCCACGGCTGAGCCAGGGTCGCCGACGCCAACGGCTGAGCCAGTTTCACCAACAGCAACCTTTACGGTGATTCCTACGGTGGTGCCGAGTCCCACCAGTGACGTGCCGCCAACCGGCATCACTATTTTCAAGATTGCCTCATCGTCGCAGGTTGCCCAGGGGCAACAGTTCAGTTACAACATCTCGGTTGTTTCGACGAGCACGGCGAATCAGGCGGTACGGTTGCAAGACAATCTTGATGCCAACCTTGAATTCCTCGGGCTTGATGCTCGTGGTGGTTCATGTAGCGGCGGTCAGACGATTGTCTGTGATCTGACGGTGAACAGTGGCAACTCTGCGTCGATCACTTTGCAAGTGCGGGTTCGCCCGAGTGCTGCGGTTGGGACGACGATTAACAATGTTGCGACCGCACCGGGTGCCGAGACAAGTGGGGCTTCGATCAGGGTTCTTGGAGGCACGCCTGGGCCTTCGACTACCCCTGTTGGCCCGTCGCCTACAGCGGCCTATCCTTTCCCGACGACGCCTGTAGTGCCGTCGCCCACGACGCCCGTTGGTCCGTCGCCCACGACGCCCGTTGGTCCGTCGCCTACGACGCCATTGCTGCCTTCACCGACCACGCCTCCAGTGGTTGTGCCCACCACGCCTCCAGGCGTTGATCCGACGGTACCGCCGGTCGTTGTTCCGCCTGCTGGTGAACCTGCGCCACCAGCCACGTCATTGCCGATAGCCCCGCCGGCTCCGCCAACACCTCAGCCTGCCGTGCCAACCGAGCCGCCAACGCCGGCCCCACCTCCACCTGGCCCGACGGTGATCCGCCCAACGGCGGCACCACGACCACCTTCTGGTGGGGGGAGTACCGGGGGAAGCAGTGCTGCGACAAGCACGCCCGTTCAAGTCACCGCCACTACTGCGGTGACTCCTTCGCCAGGGCTTGGGGGAAACCAGACAGGAAGCGATGTCTTCTTCCGCATGGCAAGTGACTGGGGGAGTGCTTATCCTGGTCAGATCATCAATTACACCCTGGTTGTGCGCAATACGCGCTCTGCTGCTGCAGGAGGTGCCAACGATCTGCGAACGGTGAACATGCGGACGCTCTTGCCAAGCAATCTTGAAGTGCTTGGCGCACGGGCCGACCGCGGCACTGATCCGACCATCACCGGGAACGAAATCCGTCATGCGGTCGAAGTGCTGCAACCCGGTGAGAGTGTCGAACTCACCATCAATACCCGCATCAAGACGAGCGTCACGGCTGGTACGTTGCTGGTGGCGCAGGGGCAACTCACCTATGCCGGACGACCGCAAGAGCTCTTCTCGAACATTGTTTCGGTGCAGGTTGTTGGCAGCACGCCACCGACGGTTGGACCGACCTTTACGCCAACAGTTGATCCAACCAGTACCCCCGATCCGGGGCCATCGCCTGTCCCACCAGGGGCCACCGCCGTGCCAACCAGCACGCCAGCTCCGGGTGCGCCATCGCCTACACCGGTCACGACCCCGCCAGCAGGTGGTCAACCCGATCCGCAGCCAACATCTGAACCAGGCGGCAAACCCCCAGGTGAGACCTCGCCGTTGCCTGAAACAAGCACGGGTGTCCCGCTGATTGGGGTGCTGATGCTTGGGCTGACCCTATTAACCAGGACATGGCGTTTGCACCGAGCCAAAGAACGTATTTAAAGCGATACGCCCAATGCCGTGGCCGATGGACAGCTTTGCTGTCCATCGGCCACGGCGTTTATTCTTCGCCGGTGGTGCGTTTGCGGGCGCGTTCTTTGGCGGCCCGCAGGCGTTCGAGGGGATCGTCGTCAGGGGCCTCTGCGTCGGTTGACTGGCTGGCACCTCGGATGCGCGTGCTGGCCCGTGCCTTAGCCTGCTGGAGCCGTGCGAGCGTCGGGTCGGGTGGGGCAACCTCGGCGGCGGCGCGTTGAGCGGCAGCCCGCTGCTGCCGTGAACGCCAGAACTGGCTGAAGGGGAGGTCGCCGGGTTGCAGCATCAACCGACGGAGGGCGATGTCAAAGGGGAGCAGCATAAGGGCGAGCAAGAGCAGACTCAGCCCGATTTCGCGGGCCTGGGTGACGCGCCCTGCGACCGGCAGAAAAGCGTCGGCAGGCTCGCTCAGGCGCTGGCCCCCGGTCAGGGCGGCCAGTTCGTCGAGTAGGGCCGGATTCCCCTGGCCGCCACGATATTCCGATGAGTAGGGTACAACCAGGCCCGCCATCTCTTGCAGGACAACGCGCTCGGCGGCAGCACCACTGATCTGGACAAGATACGTGCCAGGGGTTGGGCTTTCGACACGGCCCTGATAGGTCAAGGCCCCAACCTGGGGTAACGGCACGGCACGCCGTGAGCCATCGGTGCCAATCAAGGTTGCCGTGACGGCCAGGTTTTCCTGGCCTGGCCCTGCATTCAGGCGGATCATCGTCTCGCCGCCGGCGACGAGCAGATCGGTGCTGATCTCCTGGCCGCCACGGACGGGCAAGATATCACCCACGACCTGCCCTGCAAAACGCGGAAAACCCTCCCAGGACATCCAGTCAATGGCCCATTTCCCTTTGGTATCGCTCAACCAGGCAGCGCTGCGTCCGAGGCCATACTGCCATGTTGCCAGCAGCGGTTGGGCATCATCGGTCTCCAACAAGACGCGAGCGCTATTCTTCAGGGTACTGCCATTGAACCCGTAGAGCGGAGGCAAGCTGCCGAGCCCATTGAGCACCGGGCTACTGCCGATCATCACCGGGGTAAATGGGCGTTCGACAATATAGTTGCCCACGGCGCTGATCGTCTCTTGGACGAAGATCTGCGGCACAGTGGTAATATCTTCGGCGAAATAGTAACGGCCGCCGCCAGTAGTGGCGAGATTTTCGAGGAAGGTGGCCGACCCACTTCCGGCGGCAATTGTGGTCAGGGTCATGCCCTGTTCACGCATCCGGGCAGCGATCTCCAACTGATCCCCACCGGTGCCCCAACCATCGGTGAGCAGCACGACGTGTTTGAGCCGGGCATCAACCTGTTGCAACATTGCTTCGGCCTGGATCAAGCCAGAACGAATATTGGTGGCCCCACGCGGCTCAACGCCTGCCAGCGCATCGAGAATCTGATCAAGCGAGGCCCCAGTGGTTGCGGGCAGCGTATCGAAGGCCCGACTATCAAAGGTGACAATGCCAAGGGTATCTTGTGGCCCAAGCAGGGCTGAGGCTTGCGCGACCGCTTCTTTGGCAATATCAACTTTGCGCACCCCGCCAAGTTGCGAAGGGTTACTGCTCATATCGGGGCTGCTGCAGTGGCAAGCATCCATTGAACCTGATTTATCAATCACAAAGACCATCGCGAGATCGGGGCGTTCTTCGCGGTTGCGCACATCCATATAGACGGGCATCGTCTCTTCGATCGGCGTGCGACCGTAGCCGCCAACGCCAAAACTATCGCCCCCACCAATCATCATCAAGCCGCGTCCGAGGTCGCGCACATACCCTGGCAAGGCGCGCATAGCGCCCACAGGCAAGGTGCGTGCAGGTGTATTGACGAGAATAACCGCATCATAGGTGATCATTCCCGCCAGATCCGAGGGCATCATCGCTGGCGAAAGTACCTCGGGATTCATATTGGTGGCTTCAAGGGCGCTGACGAGCGGTTGCGCATCAGCCTGATCTTGCGCCACAACGAGGATCCGTGGTGGCCCCTGGACTTGAATGAGCGCAGCGGCTTCATTATTCTGTGCTCGCCCATCGCGTTCGGGCTCGATCTGCACACGGAAGCGTTGAAAGCCATTGCCAGCAATCTCGACGGCAAACGTCACCTCGGTCAGACCGGGTTGCAGGGCGAGTTGTTGTTCGCTGATCGTGCCCCCATCGCCGATCAACCGCACCGTCGCCTGTTGCGCCACATTGCTCTCGATCATAGCAACAACCGTTGCCACCTGGCCCTCACGCACCTGAGCCGGGGCTTCGACGCTAGCAACGAGCGCCTCGGCTTCACCGGCACCGATGGTTAACGCCACGACTTCAATTGGAATGCCACGACTTGCCGCGAGGCGCGCCGCATCAACGGCGCGTCCGGCATTCTCACCCCCATCCGAGAGCAAGACGAGGCGCCGCGAAGCATCGGCGGGAAAGAGAGCGAGGCCGAGTTGGATTGCCTGTTCAAGATTGCTACGGGTAGCAATTGGCACCGAACTGATCCGTCCGAGGCGTTGTTCTTCGCTGGGTGTCCGTTCGACTAGGGCATTGCCGCCAAAGACCACAATTGCTGCCCGATCACGCTCGGGCATCGCCTGCAATGCCTCCTGCATAAACGTCTCGGCCTGCGCTCGCGCCGATGCCGAGAGCGAGTCGCTGCCATCGAGCAAAAAGACGGTCGTCAGCCGATTGACTGGAAGTACCAGCTGCACCCCTGCGATCGCAAGAACGAGGGCAAGGGCGATGAGCGTGCGCACGGTCAGGCTTGACCAAAAACGCCACGGGGCCAGGCGGCGTGGGGTGAGCACAGCAATTGCCACCATCAACCCGATCAAGCCCAGCAACCAGAGCATCTCAGGATACACAAAGGAGAGACGAGGCATAGGATCATTCTCAACTGTGGTGGCAGCCATAGAAGGCTGGCCGCAGCGTACAAACGTGGTTTGGTTATGCTAGAGGCATTGTACCCCATCGGCTGATGAGGGACAATCCCAATGACTTTGCTCATGCCCTGGCGAAGCAGCCGTACCTTGTACCAAATCCTGCAAGGATTTGGTACAATGGTAAAAATTCTCCCTCACCTCAACGAGATCAACCCCTATGAGCTACAGTGACCAGGAACTCAGGCTTTTGCAGTTGCTCAGTCGTCGCTTCCCCTCCATTACAGCTGCCCACAACGAGATGATCAATCTCTACGCGATTATGGCCTTGCCCAAGGGAACCGACCACTATCTCTCGGATATTCATGGGGCTTATGATCAGTTTGACCATATTCTGCGCCATGCCTCGGGTGCGGTGAGGCGCAAGCTTGCTCAGACCTTTGAAGGTGAACTGACTGATCAGGAACAGATCGAACTGGCGCTTCTCGTCTATCATCCCGAGCAGAAGCTCCGAGCGACCTTGCCTACACTTGATCAGCCAGCGACCTGGATTGCCGAGACGATTGTGCGGCTGGCACGGGTAGCCCGTACGTCAGCCCAGAAATACACGCGGAGCAAAGTGCGGAAACGGCTCGACTCCCAGCGTGCCTATGTGCTTGAAGAGCTATTGAGCGAGAGCGAAGTCGCCGAGACAGCCCAGAAGGAACAGTATTATCGGAGCATCGTAGCGACGATTGTTGAGCTAGGTGAAGGTGAGACTTTCATTGTAATGCTGGCGGATCTCATCCGTAGCCTGGTCATTGATCGTCTCTATGTCATTGGTGATATCTACGACCGTGGCCCGGCTGCCGAGAAGGTCATGGATCGTCTGATGCGTTACCACTATGTCTCGATCCAGTGGGGCAATCACGATGTCTCATGGATGGGTGCAGCGAGTGGTTGCCCGGCTCTCGTGGCTAATGTGGTGCGCGTTGCCCTGCGTTATAGCACGCTCTCAACCCTGATTGATGGCTATGGCATTAATTTGCGCGAACTCAGCCGTTTCGCCGATACCGTATACAGCCATGACCCGTGTCACGCCTTTCGCCCCAAAGTCGCTTCGCCAATTGAAGATTATACCCCCGCAGCGCTCGCCCGGATGCACAAAGCGATTGCCGCCATTCAATTCAAACTTGAAGCCCAGATCATCCGACGCCATCCTGAATACCAGATGGAGCACCGGTTGATTCTGGATGGCCTGGATCTTGCCGCCGGGACGGCAAGGATCGAGGGGCGTACCTATCAGTTGCTTGATGCAAACTGGCCGACGATGGGCGGGCGTGATCGTTCGGTTCTGACCCCTGGCGAGGCCGAGGTGATTGCCGATCTCTGTGCCCAGTTTCAACAGAGTACACGCTTGCAACGGCATATCCGCTTTCTTTATAGCTATGGCAATATGTTCCAGGTTCACGACGGCAACCTGAAATTCCACGGTTGTCTGCCGGTGGATGAAGGGGGTAATTTTATTCACTTTCTCCTTGGTGGTGAAGAACTCGCTGGCCCCGCCCTGCTGACCCGCTATGAACAAATGGCGCGTGAAGCCTTCTTTAACCGCGATCCACAGTTGCGCCGGGCTGGACAGGATGCCCTCTGGTATCTCTGGTGTGGTGAGCATTCGCCCCTCTATGGGCGTCTGCGGATGGCGACGTTCGAGCGGTATGTCATTGCCGATCCTGCGTCGCATGAAGAACCCAAGGGACCCTATTATGCGTTGCGTGACGATGAGGTTTTTTGTAGACGAGTGCTGGCCGCGTTCGGAGCTGATCCCGAACACGGTCATATTATTAACGGTCACACGCCAGTCAAGACCAGGCGTGGTGAGCGTCCGCTGCTGGCGAATGGCAAGCTCATCATCATTGATGGCGGCATGAGCGAGGCCTACCAGCACGAGACGGGGATCGCGGGTTATACCCTAGTTGGTAGCTCGCACGTCTTGATTCTTGCCGCCCACGAAGCTTTTACCAGTGCCGAAGCGATGATCCGCACCGGCCATGACCCGACGCCCCACACCGAGTATGTTCAGACCTTTCCTCGCCGTCTGCTGATTGGTGATACCGATACGGGTACGTTGCTCCGTGGTCAACTCGAAGACCTGCGAAAACTGGTTGCGGCTTATCGCGAAGGAGTGTTGATCGAGCAAGATCCTTTGTAGAGGAGGAATATTATGCGGCGCTTCACTACATCTCTGGCCCTCTTTTTTGCCATCCTGCTGATGGTAGGCATGGTTTCGGTCGCAGAGAGTCGGCAGCCTGCGTTTCAGCAGCCGATCTATCTCCAGGCTGGTGTCTTTGATCCACTTGTTGATCGTGAACCCCATAGCCCGCTCTTGAGCGCGGTACAGGGTGGCGAAAATCCGTACTATCTTGTCCAGTTTACTGGGCCAGTGCAGGCGGACTGGCTGGCTCAGCTTGAACGCCTTGGGGCCGAGGTGCTCGGTTATCTGCCCGAGCATACGCACGTGATGCGCATTGCGCCGGAGGATGTGGCGAAGGTGCGTGCCATGTATGCGGTGCGTTGGCTCGGAGCGTATCAACCGGCCTATAAACTTGCCCCGGCAATGACTGCCGTGATGACTGGCCCACAACTTGCCGATGCACGCAGCCAGGTGACGATCATTGCGCATCCGGGCGAGTCGTTGCCCGCCTTGCGCATGTTTTTGCGCGGCCAGGGCGCCGTGATCGAGGATAGTGCTGCGCTTGCGACGGGTGCTGTTGTACGGGCGACGCTTCCTCTTGCCAGCCTCGCCGAGCTTGCTGCCCATCCCGCGATTGCCTGGATCGAGCCCTATCTGGTGCCTGAACTGACCAATGCCGAGGGCCGCAGGATCATGGGCGTCGAGGCGATCTGGCAGAGCCGCGGGCTGTATGGCGCGGGCCAGATTGTCGCGATCTCTGACTCGGGGTTGAGTGTCGGCCAGGGAAATAATGTCAGTCAGTTGAGCCCGGATTTCCAGGGCAGCCTGGTGCGAGCCTTTGCCCCCAGTGAGATGCTGCCAGGGGCACCGCAGTGTGCCGCGAAAACATCCTGGACCGACCTGAATGGTCACGGTACCCACGTCGCTGGTTCGGTGCTGGGCAATGGCTCGCAGTCGGGTGCAGTGCCGGCCAATAATCAGTATGGAACCTCAGAGGCTGGCCCGGCACCAAAGGCGCGCATGGTCTTTATGGCGATGAATACTGATGGTTCGACGGGTATTCAATGTGTGCCGGTCAATGGGAATTATATTGCCCTCGGCTATGAGAATGGTGCCCGCATCTCGACCAATAGTTGGGGTTCGAATGCGCAGGGGGCCTATACCCAGAACTCGATGGTGGTTGATGACTATATCTGGCGCAACCAGAATTATCTGGTGCTCTACTCGGCGGGCAATGCCGGGCGCAATGGCGCGCAGACAATTGGCTCGCCTGGTTCCGCTAAGAATACCTTGACCGTCGGGGCTTCGGAGAATAATCGCCCTGCGCTTGGATCTTCCTCGGATAATCCCAATCAGGTCGCCGATTTTTCGTCGCGTGGGCCAACGGCTGATGGGCGGCTGAAGCCTGACCTTGTGGCCCCTGGCACCAACATTCTGTCGGTGCTCGGTGCTCAGGCGTCTGGCCTTGAGCCAGTGGCCCCCGGGGTGCCGTATGCCTATTCGAGTGGAACGTCGATGGCGACACCGCTGACCGCCGGGGTTGCGACGCAGGTACGTGAGTGGGTGACGGGCGAACGTGGGGTGGCCGATCCGAGTGCCGCGTTGCTCAAGGCGTTGCTCATTCACGGGACGGCCCGTATGCCTGGGGCCTTGCCCAACTTTGATAGCGGCTGGGGCCGGGTTGATCTCAAGAATATTCTTGAGGCCAATTACGCCGTTTTTGAGGATAATCGCAGTGGCCTGACCAATGGACAAGAGCGTGAGTTCACGGTGCAGGTCGCCGGGAGCACACCTGCCGGTACGCTCTTTGTCCAGTCACCGTCGCCTGTGCTGACCGAAAACCCTGCCGCTTATCTGACTGCCAGTGGCACTCCTGCTGTCCAGGGTCGTATGCGTTTTGGCGCTGGTGACGTGAGCCTCCAGACGGTGCCAGGTTACGATCAGCCGCCGGTCACTTCGCCTATTCCCGACAGCACGGGTACCGATAAAACTGGTCTGCCTGGTCTGAATAGCCCGCTTGCCGTGCCAGCGATCACGGGCCAGGGTGCCTTGAACCTGCAGATCACGCCGGCGGAGGATAGCCCTACCACCAGTGCATTTGCCTACAATGTGGTGCTTGGGGGTGATTTTGAAGATCCAGGTTGGCAGGTCTTCAATCAACTTTGGCTGGGCCAGGGGGCCCCGTTGCGCACCAGTCGTGCGCTTGGCGAGCCAGTGATCAATGGCGATGCCTCGATCTGGCTTGGCGGCACCCCGGTCAATGATGCGATCTTCTACCCGGTCAGTTTCCCGCGCACCATTGATAGTGCCAACGCCAGTGCCGTACAGTTCCTCTTTGCGATGGCGAACTTTGATCTTGGATTCGATCAATTCTGCTTTGCGTTGCTCGATCCGTCAGGGGCTGTGATCGCCGGGATGTCGGCGTGTAGCGATGGTACCGGCCTCGATCCCTTGACGATCTATCAAGTCCAAGTCGCCTTTACTGCCGATCAGCGTGCGGCACTTGCCGGTATGTCGGGCTACCTTGCCCTCTTTACCAATGGTGATGGTGCGTCACCGCATATGTCAGCCTTCGTTGACGATGTGCTCTTGCAGATCGACTATCCCGATATGGCGATGGAGGCGGTGCCTGCGGCGGGTCCTCCTGGCTCGACCTTTATGCTGGCGGCGATCAATGCGGTACCCTATTTCCCGGTGCAGGTCTGCAATACGAGTTGTGCCAGCCCGGAGAATGTCCTTGGCACGGTCTATGCCGATGCACGCGGCGATGTGCTGGCCTATTTGCAGACCGACGCTGATATTGCGCCTGGACAGCGGACAGTGGTGATGAGCGATGTGGCGAGTCGAACGGCGGGTACCACGCTGACCATTGTTGGGGGTGTGACGCCCGAAGTCACGATTACGCCTTCGACCGGGCCTGCCGGCACCGAGTTTGGGCTCACCGGGGCGGGCTTTAGCCCCAACGATGGCAATATCACGTTGGCTGTGAATGGCCAGAATCTTGGTACGGTGGGCAGCAATGTCAATGGCGAGCTTGGTGTCACCCTGCGCACCGCCTCGAATACCCCGGCTGGCACCTATCAAGTCGCACTCACCGATAGCGCCGGTCGCACTGCCTCGGCGCAGTTCCAGGTGACCGCTGTCAGCGGCGATCAACCGGTGATGACCGTTGCCCCTCAGACCGGTGCGCCGGGCTCGGGCTTTGTCTTCCAGGGCCGCGGCTTTGCGCCATCCCAGGCGATCCAGTTTGATCTTGATGGCGAGGCTATCGGTCAGCTTGCGGCTGGGCCTGATGGAACCTTTGAGGTTGCCCTGACGACCAATCCGAACATTCCGCCGGGAACCTACACGCTACGCGCAACCCAGGGCCAACGCCAGGCGAGCGCGCAGTTCCAGATCACTGGTGGCGGTGGAGGTGGTGGTGGCACCGAGCCTCCGCCGAGTGGCAATGGGCTCTATGTGACCCTAGTCTGGACTGATCCGCCGGCACAGGCGAGTGCCGCCCGAACCCTCGTCAATAATCTCGATCTGGTTGTGATTGCCCCCGATCAGACGCAGTTCCTCGGCAATGGCCAGGCTGATCAGATCAACAATGTCGAGGGCGTTCGGATCGAGAATCCGGCTGCCGGTACCTACCGCATCATCGTACGGGCAACTGCACTCAATGCGGTCTTTGGCTCGCAACCCTTTGCCTTGATCGCCACGACCGGGCAGAGTTATAGCTCGAATACGGGCGATCGAAACCTTGGTGAGCGGCCACAATTGGATAACAAGGTCTTTGTGCCGTTGATCAAGCGCTGATCGTTCGTTCTGGTGTATGATGGTGGCATCAGTTGCCAGGTTGTCTGGTGACTGATGCCACTTCTTCGTGTCTAGGGATACATTCAGATGCCGTCGCTGATTGCCGACGTGGCCCTCAGGGCGCGTCTGGGCCTCGATAAGAGCCCTGTGCTCACCTACCTCGTGCCGCCTGCACTCCAGGCGTTGATTGCGCCCGGACGCCTTGTCTGGGTGCCGTTACGTCGTCGTCGGGTGCAGGGCGTTGTCTTGCGGGTTGCCCCTGCTGGAGGTGAAGCTACCGGGCTGCGCGAACTGGATGCGCTGGGTGATCCTGAAGGCTACCTGACCCCGGTGGGCCTGGAACTGGCCCAATGGGTTGCCACGACCTATCGTGCGCCTCTCTACGACGCCTTGAGTCTCTTGTTACCGCCGGGGGTGAGCCAGGAGGCCGAGTTGACCTGGCGGGCGACGCCAGCCGGCATGCTGGTGGATCTTGGCAGCCTGCCCGAAGGTGAGCGCTCGGTACTCTACTACTTGCGGCTGCATGGCGAGCAGCGTGAACGTGATTTGCGGGCGGCCTTGCGTGGTGCCGACAGCGAACTACGCACCATCTATCGCGCCCTCTATGAACGAGGCCTCGTTGCGTCTGGGACGGCGCAGACACCGCCGGGGGCGCGGCCTCGCACGGTACGTTTTGCTCAACTCGCCATTGCCCCAGCGCAACTCGTCCCCACGCTGGAAACCCTGCGTCGTGCCCCCAGGCAGGCCGCCGTGATCGAGTGGATGGCTGATCAAGCAGGCTTTGCTTTGCCATCCCCTGCTTCACCGGCTGAAGCAACTGGGGAGCACAACCCGCCCGTGTACCCAACGGCGGGCGAGCCGCCCGCATCCATTGCTGATGAGGCTTCGCCCGTCGCTTTGCCGGTCAGCGCGATCTATGCCGCAACCGGCACCAATGCCGCGCTCTTGCGAATGTTAGAGCAACGCGGCCTGATTGCCCTTGAGCAGCGCGAGGTGCGGCGCGATCCGCTGGCCGGTGATTATGTGGTACCTGATCAGCCTCCGGTGTTGAGTCCGGATCAACGTACTGCGTATGAAGCGATTGTCACGGAAATTGAAGATCCCGAGGGTTCAGCGGTCTTTTTGTTGCATGGCATCACTGGGAGTGGGAAGACCGAAATCTACCTGCGCACGATTGCGCGGGCGCTCCGGCTTGGGCATCAGGCTTTGGTGCTGGTACCTGAGATTGCCCTGACGACGCAGCTTGTGCGCCGGTTTGCGGCGCGTTTTCCGGGCCAGATCGCCGTGTTGCACAGCGGTTTGAGCCTCGGTGAACGCTACGACGAGTGGCGTCGCTTGCGGCGCGGCGAGGCTCGCCTTGCCATTGGGTCGCGTTCGGCGGTCTTTGCCCCCCTGCCGGATCTGGGCCTGATTGTGATTGATGAAGAACACGAGCTCACCTATAAACACGATGCGGCCCCGCGTTACCATGCCCGTGATTGTGCGCTGCACCTCGCAACCTTGACCAAAAGTGTCGTCATTCTCGGGAGTGCAACGCCCGCAGTGGAAAGCTATCATCGGGCTACGCAAGGCACGTATCGGCTGCTCGAATTGCGTGAACGGGTCAGTGGCCTTGGCCCCAACGCGCAAGCCCGTTCAGCCCCGTTGCTGTTGCCGCCGGTGCGCCTCATTGACATGCGTCACGAATTGCAACAGGGCAACCGCTCGATCTTTAGCCGGGTCTTGCAACAGAGCCTGATCGCGACGGTTGAGCGGGGCGATCAGAGCATCCTCTTTCTCAATCGGCGTGGAGCGGCCAGTTTTGTGATGTGTCGTGACTGTGGGTATGTGGTCAATTGTGGCGTGTGCAGTGGCCCGATGACGCTGCATTACGAAGATGAACCGCCACTCTCCCCTGTCAATGAACGCCCCTCACACGAGGCTGCGCAAGCGGCGCAACCTGCCTCAATCCTGATCTGCCATTCGTGCGGGAGTCGCGGAGCGGTGCCGCTGGTCTGCCCCCAATGCATGAGCACACGAATTCGCCGCTTTGGCGTTGGCACCCAGCGCGTCGCCGAAGCGGTCGCCGAATTGCTTCCTGCGGCGCGTGTCCTGCGCTGGGATCGCGACACAGCCAGCGGCAAAGGAGCCCATGGGCGCATGCTAGACCTGCTCTTGCGGCGCGAGGTTGATATCCTGGTGGGCACCCAGATGATCGCCAAGGGCCTCGATCTTCCCTTTGTTGCCCTCGTCGGCGTTGTTGCCGCCGACACCGGTCTGCACCTGCCCGATTTTCGCAGTGGCGAGCGGGCGTTTCAACTGCTGACCCAGGTGGCAGGCCGGGCGGGGCGCCGCACGTCTGGGGCGGAAGTGGTCATTCAGACCTACAATCCCGAGCATTACGCCTTGCTCGCCGCCCAGGAGCACGACTATCGGGCCTTTTTTATCCAGGAAATCGCCTATCGGCGTGAAATCGGCTACCCTCCGTTTAGCCGTTTGGTGCGTTTTGTCTATGCCAGTTCTGGTGAACCGGCCGCCAGGCGGGCCGCCGAACAACTTGCCGAACGCCTGCAGAACCTCATCACCAGCCAGCGTCTGGAAAACTGGAGTCTCATCGGCCCAGCACCAGCCTTTATCCAGCAGATCCGTGGGCGTTGGCGCTGGCACCTCATTGTGCGCATTCCGCTCACCGTTGACGCCAGAGCGCTTGC
The DNA here is from genome assembly GCF_004762035.2 of Candidatus Chloroploca mongolica. Lineage (GTDB taxonomy): Bacteria > Chloroflexota > Chloroflexia > Chloroflexales > Chloroflexaceae > Chloroploca > Chloroploca mongolica. The sequence continues at coordinate 80,561 of NZ_SIJK02000010.1, forward strand.
CTGGCTGCTCGACACCCTTGGCCCCACGCAGGGTTGGAGCATTGATGTTGATCCGGTGCATGTGCTGTGACTTTTGGGCCAGCACCAGTGAGCGACTAGCAGGCTGCAGTCCCGTGATTTTGCATGTTATAATGTTATGCAGAAGCCCTTCATCATTTGTGAAGGTGCTGTGTGCTGGCTCGCGGCGTAGTCGCGAGCCAGCACACAACCACTAAACCTGTTAGGGTTGCTATAGCAAGCCAGAAGAAAGAAACCTATGGCACAGCGTCGTATTTTTCGCATTGATCATCCAGAAGACAAAAAAGTTCTGAAGACGAACTGTCGTCCAGTCAAGCTTCCTGATCGGACGCTCAAGCAACTCGTTGGTGATATGTTTGAGACCATGGAGGCTGCCAATGGGGTTGGCCTGGCGGCGCCGCAGGTCGGCCTGCCCATTCAACTCTGCATTATTGAAGTCCCACCTGAATACGAGCAGCAAGAGGATGGCACCGAAGTCGAGGTTGCTCCCGCTCAGCGCTACGTACTCTGCAATCCCAAAATTGTCAAAACGAGTGGTGAAGAGATCATGCGTGATGAAGGTTGTCTGAGTCTGCCTGGTTGGTTTGGTCAGGTACCCCGCCAGACCTGGGTGACGGTCGAGTACCAGGAATTGAGTGGTAAAACGCGCCGTTTGCGCAAGGCTGACGGGTTGCTCGGCTGGGCACTTCAACACGAAATTGACCATCTGCAAGGCATTCTCTTTACCGAGCGCATCCGCGATCTCAACACCTTGCGCGATCTCACGAACGAGCCAGAAGAGATCCCCGCCTCAGCCTAACCACACTCGTGGCAGTGCCAAAGGCCAGTTTTGCTGGCCTTTTGTGCTGCCAGCAGCAGGTCTACATGCGAAACCGTCAAGCCTCTGTCGGAACGCATCTACCCTATGTTACAATAATGAGCCGGGTCTGCGCACACAGGCTGCGCAAGCTCACGCCCCTGGCAGGAGGTTATATGCGAACAAACATCCTTGATATTCAGAAGCTCAAAGACCGGGGTGAACGTATCCCGATGGTGACTGCCTACGATTATACTTCGGCCCAGATGGCCGATCGGGCGGGGATTCCCATGATTCTCGTGGGCGATTCGCTCGGCATGGTGGTGCTCGGCTATGACTCAACGGTGCATGTCACGCTCGATGACATGATCCATCATATCAAAGCTGTTGTACGCGGTAGCCGTCAGGCTCTGGTGATCGGCGATCTGCCGTTTCTGACCTATACAACGGTTGACCAGGCCATTCAGAGCGCCGGCCGCATTATGCAGGAGTGTGGCGCTCACGCGGTCAAACTCGAAGGAGGCGCCGAGGTTGCCCCGATTGTGCGGCGTCTGGTGAACCTGGGCATTCCTGTGATGGGGCATATCGGCTTTACACCGCAGTCGGTGCATCAAATTGGTACCCGTGTTCAGGGCAAAACATCTTCAGGGGCTGCACGCTTGATTGACGATGCTCTCGCCCTTGAAGCGGCAGGTGCGTTTGGGGTTGTGCTTGAATTGGTACCTGCCCCGCTGGCGCGTGAAATCACGACCCACCTGCGCATCCCCACCATTGGCATTGGGGCCGGCGTTCACTGCTCGGGTCAGGTGCAGGTCTGGCACGATATGCTCGGTCTCTACAGTGATTTCAAGCCCCGCCACGCCAAACGCTACGCGAGTCTGGTGGAGACCGTGGAGGCTGCGTTGCAAACGTATGCGACCGAAGTTCGTGAAGGTACCTTCCCCGGGGCCGAGCATAGCGCACGCATGGATGAGGCTGAGCTGCAGGCGGCCCTGAGCCAGAGCACTGCAGGAAAGCCGTAAGGCTAGGATAGCAACGCATGCACGTATTGACAACAATTGACGCCGTACGTACGGCGCGGGCCAAGTTTGACCAGATCGGCCTTGTCCCGACGATGGGCTATCTTCACGAGGGGCACCTTAGTCTTGTTCGCCGTGCGCGTGAAGAATGTGGCGCTGTGGCGGTGAGTATCTTTGTCAACCCGACGCAGTTTAGCCCGCGCGAAGATTTTTCGCGTTACCCGCGGGATCCCGAACGCGATCTGCGCATGCTCGAAGCCGAAGGGGTTGACCTGGTCTTTACGCCTGCCCCAGGCGAGATGTATCCCGAAGGCTTTGGTACCTATGTCGTGTTGCCTGCCGCCGATGAAGTGCTTGAAGGCGCGGCCCGCCCGGCCCATTTTCGCGGGGTGGCAACGGTGGTTTGCAAGCTCCTCAACATTGTGCAACCGACGCAGGCCTATTTTGGGCAGAAAGACGCGCAACAGACGGTTGTGGTACGCCAGATGGTGCGTGACCTGAACATACCCACTACGATTGTCGTCGCGCCTACTGTCCGTGAACCCGACGGGTTAGCGATGAGCAGTCGCAATACCTACCTTACCAGTGAGCAACGAGCGGTTGCGCCCGTGATCTACCGTGCGTTGCGTGCGGCCGCGCAGGCCTATCAGGCGGGTGAACGCGATGCAACGCACTTGCGTCAGCAGATCGCCGCTCTCCTGGCAAGTGAACCACTCGTGAAACCAGAGTATATCAGTCTTGCCGATCCGCTGACCTTGCTCGAACTCGACACGATCGGATCGCGTGGGGCGCTGATTTCACTTGCGGCACGCCTCGGCAGTGTGCGTTTGATTGATAATCTGCTGCTTGATTAGTGGCTTGCCAAGCAGAGCGTGCGGGCCAACTAGGGCGATTGCATCATACGAAACCGGATACAAAAATACGCTCTATCAGGGCACCCGCAAGGGGTGCCCCTACAGGGCCGGATCCGGTGTACGGGCACCCCTTGCGGGTGCCCTTGCGGGGTGCATACACGGAAGATGCAATCGCCCTGGCGTGCCAACCACGTAGCGCAGCTACGTGGTTGGCACGCCCTCTCTTCTTGCTATCGCGTTAGCGGGAACGAGCCAGTACCGAGCGAATGGTTCGTTTTTCGGGTTCAGGTGGGGGCGGGCCAAGGACAAGCTCAAGTACCTGGTCAAGATGGTTGACGAGGTGGATCGTCAGGCGCGAGCGGGTCGTTGCAGGAACTTCGACCAGATCACGGCTATTCTTTTGTGGCAAGATGACCTCGGTAATGCCTGCCCGCAATGCGCCGAGCAGTTTCTCTTTGACGCCGCCGATTGGCAAGACATTGCCCCGCAGCGTGATTTCGCCGGTCATGGCAAGATCATGGCGTACTGTGCGCCCGGTCAGCGCCGAGATCAGCGCGACAGCAATGGTCATCCCTGCTGAAGGCCCCTCTTTCGGGGTGGCCCCTTCAGGGACGTGGATATGAATATCGATCTTCTCGAAGCGCCGTACATCAATGCCCAGTGCTGCCGCATTGGCTCGCGTATACGACAGTGCCGCCTGCGCTGACTCTTGCATCACCTCACCAAGTTGGCCGGTCAGCGTCAGCACCCCTTTACCCTCCATCAACGACACTTCAACCGGCATCGTATCGCCACCAGCACCGGTGTAAACCATGCCTGTCGCCAGCCCGATCTGCGCACTGCTCTCGGCGGTATTCGTCTCATAACGCGGCGGCCCGAGCAACTTCTCGACCAATTTTGGTGTAATCACCCGTGGATACGTCCGGCCTTCCGCAATGCGGCGCGCCGTCTTGCGACAGATCGATCCGATTTCACGCTCGAGGTTACGCACCCCTGCTTCATAGGTGTAGCTACGTATGAGGGTCGTCAGGGTTGGTTGCCCAAAGCGTAGCGGGGTATCAACAAGCCCGCTCGCAACCTGCTGGCGTGGTACGAGAAAACGGCGGGCAATCTGTAATTTCTCGTCTTCGGTATAGCCAGGGAGGGTAATCACTTCCATACGGTCGAGCAACGGCTCGGGGATGTCATCAAGATAGTTGGCTGTTGTGACAAAAAAGACCCGTGAAAGATCGAAGGGTAGATCGAGATAATGATCGGAAAACGATGAATTTTGTTCAGGATCAAGGACTTCCAGCAGAGCATCAGCGGGATCGCCGCGGAAATCGGCCCCGAGTTTATCGACTTCATCGAGCATAAAGACGGGATTCAGCGTTCCGGCTTCTTTCATCCGTTGGAGAATACGTCCGGGCATAGCGCCGATATACGTGCGCCGATGGCCGCGAATTTCGGCCTCATCGCGTACGCCGCCGAGGCTCAAGCGCACAAATGCGCAGCCAATAGCTTCCGCAATGCTGCGCCCGAGGCTAGTCTTCCCGACGCCTGGTGGTCCTACAAGGCAGAGGATGGGGGCGCGCTGATTATGACCGGCCAACTGCCGGACGGCAATAAACTCAAGAATGCGATCCTTCACCTTGGCGAGCCCATGGTGATGTTCATCAAGCACCTTGGCTGCCTTGCGCAGATCAATCGCTTCCTCAGTGGTGATTGACCATGGCAAATTCAGGATCCACTCAACATATGTGCGGATGACCGCATATTCAGGCGTTACCGGCGACATTGCCTCGAGGCGACCAAGCTCCTCTTCGGCCCGTGCGCGGGCCTTGACAGGAAGATGCGTTGCCGCCATGCGTGACCGCAACGAGGCCATTTCACGCTGGGTCGGATCTTCTTGCCCAAGCTCACGCTGGATCACCTTGAGTTGTTCACGCAAGAAGAACTCGCGCTGACTCCGGTCAACTTCTTTTTGTACCTGAGATTGGATCCGGCTCTCCAACTCAAGCAGATCAAGCTCTTGCGTGAGCAGGGTACTGATGCGATGGAGGCGTTCTTCGGGATCAACTGTTTCAAGAATCTGCTGGCGATTAGCGATGCTGATCGGCAGGGTTGACGCAATAAGATCGGCCAGTCCGCCGGGGTCATCGACATTCAAGGCCATCATATAGGCATCATCGGGCAACGTGCGTGACAGACGCACAACCTTCTCGAAGAGCGACCGCACCGCACGCATCATCGCTTCGATGGCGATTGTGTGTTCACCGTGATGTTCAATGGCGACCGCGCGTACGCGCAGCGCCTGGTCGTGATCGAGCGCACTTACAATACGCATGCGCCGTCGACCTTCGAGCACCACACTGGTCGTCCCATCAGGCATTTTGCGCGAACGCTGAATAACGGCCTCTACCCCGATTGTGTAGAGATCATTGAGCCCAGTCGTTCCGAGGGTGAGCTCACGGCGGGCCAGGGCCAGGACGGTACGATCCCCGTCGAGGGCCAGGTCGGTCGCCGCAAGTGCTGCATCGTCCACCAGAAAGATCGGGGCCAGCATGTGTGGAAAGAGCACAGTATCAGAAAGCGGCAACACGATCAGATCGCGCTCTACGGGAGAGGAATCGTACAGCGTGCTATCGGGTTTCGATGAAGGAAAATTGAAGAGAACTGGTGTCTCCTCGTGCACAGACCCTCCCTGACGCCCGATCGTGATCGTTGATCGCGGCGTATAGATAGTATTTTGATTATAGCACACCAGGCCAGGTGAAAATGCCTGGGAAGGTGACGCGAAAGCTGTGCATTCAGTTGCGTTGTTACAGTAGACGGCTTGACAGGCATCGCATTTACCGCTACAATCTTTATGCTTGTGGCCGTGTCATCCGCATGCCAATGTAGCTCAGTTGGTAGAGCAGCTGTTTCGTAAACAGCAGGTCAGGGGTTCGAGCCCCCTCATTGGCTCCACACCCGTAAAACCGTTATGATGGGTTTCCCCATCGTAACGGTTTTTGCTTCACGGATAGCCTGGAGGTGAGTATGACGCGACGCGAGAGTTTCGATGCGGCTGAGTGGGCGTTGCTTGGCGATGCTCCGCTCGCCGCCGGCGCTGCGGTGGCGCTGGCTTCGCCTGGCGGCGGTCGCAGCGAGGCCGCAGCAATGCTGAAGGGGTGGCGTGCTGCTGGTGAGCATTTTGCCCAGATTGAACTTGGCGCTGAGATTGTGGCCTGGCTTGATCCCGAGCGCCGAACCGAGAGTGGTGGTGCACGGTATGCCTATGCCAGCATTGTCGAAGAGGCGGTGTATCTCTGTGATCGCGCCGTTGCGCTGCTGCGCGAGCGTGCGACGCCTGAAGAACTGGACGCCTACCGTGAGTTTGTGATCAACCTTGCTGAACACGTTGCTTGGGCTCACAATGAAGCGGGGCTCTTTGGTGTCGCTGCGCAGTCGATGAGCCTCGATGAACGTGCCATGATGAGTACCATCGCCCGTGCCCTGGGCTATGGACGCCCGTAGTTTTCTGCCATGCGCAATCTGACCCGAATCTTGCCGGTTGATGCCGATGGTCTTGCGACAGCCGCTGCGCTGTTGCGGGCCGGTTGGCTGGTGGCCTTTCCTACCGAGACGGTGTATGGCCTCGGTGGGTCGGCGCTTGATGAGGCGGCTGTGGCCCGTATTTTTGCGGCCAAGGGTCGTCCCGCCGAGGATCCGCTCATTGTGCATCTCGCTGATGTCGCTGAGCTTCCCCGGGTCACAACGGCGCTGCCTGTGTCGGTGACGCTGCTTGCCGAGGCTTTCTGGCCGGGTCCGTTGACGCTGATTGTGCCACGTGGCCCTGATATTCCCCTTTCAGTGACCGCTGGTCGTCCAACAGTGGCGGTGCGCATTCCGGCGCATCCAGTGGCGCGTGCGTTACTGAGGGAGGTTGGCCTGCCGATTGCCGCTCCGAGCGCGAATCGTTTTGGTTATACGAGTCCGACAACGGCGGCGCATGTGCTTGCTGATCTTGATGGGCGCATTGACGCGATCCTTGATGGTGGGCCAACGATGATTGGGGTTGAGTCGACGGTGCTCGATCTGACGACGCCGATCCCGACGCTGCTTCGCCCCGGTGGAATCAGTCTCGAAGCCCTGCGCGATCGACTTGGTTCGGTGCTTGTTGGTCAACGTCAGCCCGCAGGATCAGGCGCCGGCCTTGCCTCGCCTGGCCTCCTCGAACGCCACTACGCCCCGGTGACGCCGCTCTGGTTTGTGCGTGGTTCACCCGAGGCGATGCAGATCTGGTTGCGCGAGCGTGTGTGTGCCGAGCTTGCCCTGGGGCATCGGGTGGGGTTGCTGGTGCCTGATGAAGATGCGGCTGCCCTGGCTGATCTTGAGGTTGATTGTGAACCACTTGGGCCAGCAGGTGATGTTTCCCAGATCGCCCGCCACCTCTATGCGGCGCTCCGTGCCCTTGATCAGCGTCAACCGACCTTGATCCTTGCCCGTGATCTGGGGGCGATTGGGCTTGCCCTGGCGATCCGTGACCGCCTCACCCGTGCCGCCGCCGGGCGAGTGGTAGAGCTAGAGCCAATGCTTGGCACATAAGACTGGTTTTTTGACGCAAAGGCGCAAAGTTTTTAGCGTATGTGAGCGTAACCCTTTGCGCCTTCGCGTGAGCTTAGGTGACACGCATCCGCATCCAGCCACTCGTATTGTGAAAGTTGACGACGGCGGTGCCCGGCGGTACCAGTTCGTCACAGGCGGCGCGGAGCTCGTCGCTGAGTTGCATGGTCGCCACTGGGAGCATCGCTTCGAGTTGCGCCAGGGTGCGCGGGCCGAAGATTGGTGCCGTGATGCCTGGCTGATCTTTGACCCAGAGCAAGGCCAGGTGGGCCGGGGCAATGCTGTGTGCTTCGGCCAGGGCGACAAAACGCTTGCCTATCTCGACGCCAGCAGCCGTCACTCGCTCGGCGTAGATGCCTCCCCGTAAGGCCGCCCGTGAGTCGGTTGGTACGGCTTGGGCATCGTGGTAGCGCCCGGCCAGTACCCCCTGCGCCATTGGTGACCAGGGCATGAGCGCAAGATTGTGCGCCTGGCATAGCGGCACCAATTCATTTTCGATCCGCCGATCAAGCAGGTTGTACGGCGGTTGCTCCGAGACATAACGCGCCAACCCCTTCATCTCGCTGATCATCAGTGCTTCCATCACGCGCCAGGCGGGATGCGTCGAGCAGCCAATGTAGCGTACTTTGCCCTGGCGCACCAGATCGGTCAGGACGCCTAGGGTCTCTTCGACCGGCACGGTGGGATCAGGCCGATGGATCTGATAGAGATCGATATAGTCGGTCTTCAAGCGCCGCAACGAATCCTCGCAGGCTCGTAGCAGGTGCAAGCGGGAATTGCCGCGCTCGTTTGGGCCTGGCCCGGTGGGATAGTGGGCTTTGGTTGCCAGGATAACCTCGTGGCGCCGTCCGCTGGCGGCCAGGGCGCGACCGATAATCGCTTCACTTTCGCCGGCGTTGTAGCTGTTCGCCGTATCAAAGAAATTGAGTCCGGCATCAAACGCCCAATCAAGCATGCGTACTGCTTCATCCTCTGGGGTTGGATTGCCAAAATTCATCGTTCCAATACAGATTGGCGCTACGCGCACCCCGGTGCGGCCCAGCAAACGGTATTCGATCAACGCGTTTCTCCCTCTCATGCTTCAGTAAGTCCATACCCAAGTTCGCGTAGCGCTTGCTGTGCCTCGGCTGCTTCATGCCACGGGATGGCATGATCGGCGTAGATAATGTTACCTTCGTGTCCTTTGCCAAGCAGCAAAACCAGGTCGCCTGGGCATGCTCGGGCCAGCGCGGTACGCAGCGCCTGCGCACGATCGGGGATGCTCAGATACCCTTCATTGGGGCGCAGACCCGCCTGACGGGCCCCTGCGGCAATCTCTTCGATGATTGCTTCGCGGTCTTCGCCACGTGGATCTTCATCGGTGAGGATCAGCAGGTCACAGTAACGCCCGGCAATCGCGCCCTGGAGGCTACGTTTGGCGATATCACGTTCGCCAGCGCTGCCAAAGACCGCAATCATCCGCCCCGTCACGAGGGGGCGGAGCATGCCCATCACCTGCTCGAACGAACCTGGGCTGTGCGCATAATCAACAATGATTTCAAATGGTTGGCCTAATTCAACTGGTTCCATGCGCCCACGCGGGGCATGGGTGGTGCTGAGGGCGGCCAGCGCTTGTTCCAGGGGCACCTCCTGACTGAGCGTGACACTGAGGGCGGCTAGCGCGTTACTGATGTTGAAGGTGCCCGGTAACCGCAAACTCAATTCGCCTTCACCCCACGGGGTACACACGTGTACGAGCGAGCCGGTCGGCCCACTGCGCACAATGGTGCCTTTGACCTCAGCCGGTTTGAGGATGCCGTAGGTGAGTTGGTGTGCCTTCGCCGGAGCCTCCTCAAGGAAAAACTGGTGCTGTGGATCATCAGCATTGACAATGGCCCAGGACAGGCTCGTGGATCGGGTCTCTCCAACCTCTGGTTCATCGAGCATGGCAAAAAGGCGGGCTTTGTCGGCGCGATACTGCTCAAACGTGCCATGATAATCGAGGTGCTCGTGGCTGAGATTAAGAAAGACAGCCACATCAAAATAGCATCCGCTCAGGCGGTTCCAACTGGCTGACAAGGCGTGAGACGTTGCCTCGATGACCGCTGTATCACACCCGTTCGCTACCATCTCGGTCAATAATGCCTGGACATCAGGGGCCTCGGGCGTGCTCTGACGGGTAGTATTTGCCCAGCGGCGGTTCCCTATTTTGAAATCAACCGTACTGATGAGCCCGGTCGTCTTGCCACACGCATCAAGTAGCTGACTTACGAGATCGGTGGTGGTGCTCTTGCCTTTGGTTCCCGTCACTCCGATCGTGCGCAACCGGGTTGCGGGATAGTCGTAAAAAGCCGCTGCCAGGGGTGCCAGGGCCACCCGACTATCAATCACTTTGATCAGAGTGGCACCCTCCAAGGCATGCTCACTCTGATGACGTGCATCAACGACGATAGCCCGCGCCCCACGGGCAAGTGCCTGTAAAATGTAGGCATGCCCATCAACATGGTGGCCTGCGATGGCGACAAAGAGGCCTCCTGGCACCACCTGACGCGAGTCATAGGCCAACCCAGCGATGGGGAGATCCAGTGAGCCAATGATCTGGACGACCGCAACATGGGCGAGTAATTCACGTAATGTTTTCATCTTCTCATCCCAAGAATCTTCTCACTTTTAGGGTAACACATATGCAAGAACGCGATTCACAGGAATGCCTTGACGATGACCTTTTGTCCTGATCATCTCTGGCTCACTGGTCGGATAACAACCCATCATATCGCTACGGACCCGTCCTGAAACGAAAATGTCACCAGAGCGAGCCTGTTGCATCAAATGGGCTGCCAGGTTCATCTCTTCACCCTGCGCCGTATAGACACGCCGCCGTGTATTCCCCACCGCCCCAACAAAGAGTTGCCCAAGCGTGATGCCTGCGCATGTAATCAGACCGCGTTGGCGCAACTCAAGGCAGCATCCTACCGCCTGGCACGATCCTTGCTCGGGGAGACCGTTGCGTCCAAACAGGAGCACAAAAATTGGCCCTTTATCCCCAAGCTCAATTTCGTTGAGTTCCCCACCCCATCGTGCAACGACGACCTGAACGTCGCGCACAACCAGATGGAGGTTGCCGAGCTTTGGGGGAACTTCAAAGGCCGCAAACACCGGAAGGCAACGGCGATAGCCTGCAACGAGTTGATTCCTAGCCAACTGTTGCGCGATTGGCCGTGGCAGAAAGTGGTGCCATGCGATGCTGGGTGTTGTTGACTCGGGCGAAAGCTCGGCTTCACCGGCTTCTTCCGGGGCAAGGGCGTACCGGAGTTGCTTGGGTGGACAGGTCTGCCTGGCTTCAATTGCAGCGCGGAGTCCTGGCCCCGCCAGCAGGAAATGACAGCCATATTCAGGTGTTCCTACCACGAGGCCGTTGATCAAGCCCGTGCTTACGCCGATGCGCAGGTGTAGCTTGATCGAACCATGTGGCGTTATGATCGCGGGAAGCTGCGTGATCGTGTCGAGTAAGGCTTTTCCACAGGTACATCCGAGTTCGCGATCACTTATCTCAGGCCACCAGGCGGTCAGCGCGTCACCTGCAATTGAGGTCACATCCCCACCATAAGCCCCGATGGTGTCAATCAAGGTCGCGTAATACTGGTTCAACGTGTCATGCAGTTGGCTTGCCCCGTCGGGTTGATCGGCAAAGGCACTGGTGAGTTGCGTAAACCCGCTCACATCGGCATAGAGGGTGGTGGCTTGTGTGGAAACGACCATACCTTGCTGAACCCGGCCTCTGGCAAGCTGTTGGGAGAGCCAGGTCGAGAGAAAGGAGTTCAGTGTCAGTGGTATTGCGTCGTTGCTCATACAGGTTGACTTTTCCTCCTCTACCAGAGGATTGGTCGCTTCTTCTGGAACAGGATGAGTATGCTATACTACATTGTACATTGCGAACGAACCAGAAAGAGCAATGTCTCTGTGTGCTCGCCTGAGCGCCCCGGCGTGAGGCCGCGGCGATGGCCAGCACGTTCTTGACGTGACCTGAAAAGGTCGGAAGAAGGTGTGTTTTGGGTGCAGAACGTCTGCAAAAAGTGCTGGCGGGTGCTGGCATTGCTTCGCGTCGCGATAGCGAAGGGTTGATTGCTGCCGGACGGGTGACCGTTAATGGTCGTGTAGTGCAAGAGCCAGGTTTGAGGGTTGATCCAGAACAGGATGTGATTATGCTTGATGGCGAGCCGGTACGGCAGCCCGGTCGTCGTACGTATGTGTTGTTACATAAACCGGTCGGGGTGGTTTCAACCGTGGAAGACCCCCACGGTCGCCCGACGGTAATCGATCTGGTGCAAGTGCCTGCACGGATCTTTCCAGTTGGCCGCCTTGATGTTGATAGTGAGGGGCTGTTATTATTGACTGATGATGGTGAACTAACCCATCATTTGACGCATCCCCGCTTTGAGGTTGAGAAAGAATATCGCGTTCTGCTTGATCGTCCCCTCGAGACCGTTGCCCTCCGCGATTGGCGGAATGGGTTGTTGCTTCAGGGCGAAATGACCGCTCCGGCCAAGGTCGCTCTCGCCGAAACAACCGAGGAAGGTGTCTGGTATTCTGTAGTGCTTCGTGAAGGCCGTAAACGTCAGATCCGTGAAACAGCAAAAACGCTGGGCTACGAGGTGCGACGCCTGATCCGTGTGCGCGAAGGTAAACTCACTCTTGGTACTTTGCCCATCCGTGAGTATCGTACCCTTACCGATGAAGAAATTGCCGAGTTGCGCACCCATGTGCCGCCGACATCATTTGCTGATGAGGCGCGTGCGGAAGATCGTTCGATGCACCGTGAGGCCGAGCATTCTGATGAGACCGGTTCATCGCGTCGTGCGGCTGCGGGGGTTGCGGCGGGTGCGGCGGGTGTGGTTGGCGTGAAGAAAGTTTCTGGCGATCGTGAAGATCGTGCCGCCAAACGGCATGACGATGATCGGACTTCGCCTCATGCTCGTCGCGATCAGCGCGATGCCCGCAGCTATGGTGGCCCCGGACGTGACGATGAGCGCGGCGGCCGTGGGTACGAGCGGAGCGAGCGGAGCTACGGTGGCCCTGGGCGTGATGAGCGCGGCGGCCGTGGCGATGAGCGTGGCTATGGTGCCGGGCGTGATGAGCGTGGTGGCCGTGGGTACGAGCGCAGTGAGCGGAGCTACGGTGGCCCTGGACGCGGCGATGAGCGCGGCGGACGCGGCGATGAGCGTGGCTATGGTGCCGGGCGTGACGAGCGTGGCGGTCGTGGGTACGAGCGGAGTGAGCGCAGCTACGGTGGCCCCGGACGCGGCGATGAGCGGAGCAACGCCCCCGGGCGTGACGAGCGTGGCGGTCGTGGGTACGAGCGGAGTGAGCGCAGCTACGGTGGCCCCGGACGCGGCGATGAGCGGAGCAACGCCCCCGGGCGTGACGAGCGCGGCGGTCGTGGGTACGAGCGGAGTGAGCGGAGCTATGGTGGCCCCGGACGCGGCGATGAGCGGAGCAACGCCCCCGGGCGTGACGAGCGCGGCGGTCGTGGGTACGAGCGCAGCGAGCGGAGCTACGGTGGCCCCGGACGTGACGAGCGTGGCGGACGCGGCGAGGAGCGTGGCGGACGCGGCGAGGAGCGTGGCGGACGGAGTTACGGTGGCCCGGGACGTGACGAACCCGGCGGACGCAGTTATGGTGCTGGCCCGGGGCGTGATGAGCGCGGCGGACGCGGCGAGGAGCGTGGCGGACGGAGTTACGGTGGCCCGGGACGTGACGAACCCGGCGGACGCAGTTATGGTGCTGGCCCGGGGCGTGATGAGCGCGGCGGACGCGGCGAGGAGCGCGGCGGACGCAGTTACGGTGGCCCGGGGCGTGATGAGCGTGGCGGACGCAGTTATGGTGCTGGCCCGGGGCGTGACGAGCGCGGCGGACGCGGTGACGAGCGCGGCGGACGCAGTTACGGTGGCCCGGGACGTGACGAGCGCGGCGGACGCGGTGACGAGCGCGGCTACGGTGCCGGGCGTGATGAGCGTGGTGGCCGTGGGTACGAGCGGAGCGAGCGCAGTTATGGTGGCCCGGGACGTGACGAGCGCGGCGGACGCGGCGAGGAGCGCGGCGGACGCAGTTACGGTGCCGGGCGTGATGAGCGTGGTGGCCGTGGATACGAGCGGAGTGAGCGGAGCTACGGTGGCCCGGGACGGAACGAGCGCGGTGCCTCCGCGCCAAACGAGCCTCGTCCCGAGTTGCGTGGTAACGAGCGGAAGCAGGCATATAGTGAGCGTACGGAGAACCTTGAACGAGCAACCGTCTCGTCAGGTGAACAACACGCGCCTCAACAATCCCGGCAAGATACACCCGAGGTTCCAGCACAGCAGCAGGATCGATCGTTGCAACAGGATAATCAGCGTGAGAGCCGGAAACCTGTACGTAGCGCCCGACCTGTTACCAGGCGAGGCCGGGGCAGCTTCCAGATGCGACCCGGTGGACGTCCCAACTTCGACCTTCACCCGAAAAAATAAGTTTACGACGGTGTAAGCCTGAAGCTAGCGCACCTTGTGCTACACTTATGATGGTGTCAACAGACTGAAAGGAGTGGTCAGTGGAAGCCCACAAGTCATATGTGCGCGATTGGATGACAAAGCAACCGATCGTTGTTGCGCCAGATACCTCAGCTGTCGAGGCGTACGAACGCATGCGCGATCATAACGTTCACCGCTTGCCGGTGGTTGAGTCCGATGGTCGTCTTGTTGGCATGATCACGCGGAGCGATATCGAAGGTGCTGTCTCATTTCAACGCAGCGAGAAAGGTTGGCACGAGGCACGCTTTGCTCTGGCCGGCACAGTGGTGGAGGAAGTGATGACAAAGCAACCAGTCAGTGTTCTTGCTGATGCCTCGATGAAAGAAGCGGTGTCAATCCTGCTTCAGCGACACCTGAGTGGTTTACCAGTGGTTGAGGGCGATGTGCTTGTTGGCATTATCAGCGAAACCGATGTCTATCGTCTGGTGTTGAAGTTGTGTGAAGAGTAAGACAGCAAGCCGAAGGACAAAAAGAAAGGCTGCCGAGACGATCATCTCGGCAGCCTTTCTTTTTGTCCTTCTATCCTTCGGGCAGGGGAGTTGGTTCTGGTGCTGGCGGAGGTTCTGGCGCTGGCGGAGGTTCTGGTGCCGGTTCCGGTGCCGGTTCTAGTGGTGGGGGAACCTCTTCGCCCGGCGGCGGTGGGGGAACCTCCTCGGGCTCAGGCGTTGGCGTCTCGCGTGGGAGCGGACGACCATCCGGGCCAAGATCGGCAGGATTGGCTTCAAAAATATTAGGCCAGGGCCGGAACTTCGTTTCAAACGTACGGCGCTCAAGGGTCTCGCCATCGCGCTCGATAATGCGGGTAAAGTTAATCGTCATGCCACCGCGTGCGGTATCGCTCTGGCGCATGCGGCCCCGTGGTTGTTCAGGTACCGCAACATAGACAGGCTCGGTTGGGGCTGGCAGGCGATCCGTAATTTCGGGGCCAGCCATACGCACCGTGCGACCGTCATCGGTGCCGTAAATACGCACCTCGGCCAGCGAGCGGCTCGTATCAACATTGGTCTGGATCAAGATCCAGTTCCCTGTATCGTTAATGAACTTGAAATCGAGGGCACCGGTGAAGATCGCGGCATCCATCCCTGGTCCATTGCCATACTCACCGAAGCCGTATTTGTCATACCAGCTAATATAGAACGAATGGCCCCAGCGCTCGGTAATGGGCAAGCCGGCCCAGAAGGCGGCCCGGAACATCGTGGTCGAGTCCTGGCAGATACCGCCGCCCCATTCAAGTTGCGTACGATTGCGGACAATCGCATAGCCTTCAACAAAACCATTCGAGGCATCAATACGCCCGATCGTCTTATTGAACGAGAACTCTTCATCAGGGGCGACCAGAACCCCATCGAGCAGACGCATCCCGGCCTGGATATTGGTAATGCGGTAGGCCGCCGAGCCACTGAAATCACTGCGTCCAACTGACAGCAACTCACGAATGCCCAGTTGTCCAAGATTAGCACCGGTCACTGGCGCGGCTGTTTCGCGCATCGGCAGGTTCAGATTGCGCTGCTCATCGGCCTTGAACAAGGCACTCGTGACCATTTCTTGCGCTACCACCGTATCAAGGCGCTGTCCACTCGTCCCTTCGCGGGTAATGCGCAGAGCGCCACCATTCCAGGCTACCCGCGGATAGCGGCCAAGCTTTTCGGTCGTCGCGCCAATCTGCTCGAGTGACGCCTTGATGAGATCCTGATCGAGGGAAACGACGAGCGTGTCACCTTCAGCCCCATTCACCCGTTCAATGCGAATCAGGCGCGCAATATCTTCGCGTGACCAGACAAATGGTGTTGACCATCCTTCAACCGTCAAGGTCAAAGGTGCAGCGAGCAATGCATCAATAGTTGCCTGAGCCTCTTGCACCGCTACGTCACTCAAACTTGGCTGGAGCGTGCGTGTACGCAGGGCGATCATCTGGGGATCAAGGGCCTGGATTGCTGCGGTAATCTCTTGCAGCGTATCTCCTACCAGTACCTGTTGACCGGTCGCTGAAGGTTCGGTCGCGAGGGTCGTTCCATTAAGGGTCAGGGTTGCATCAATGGCAGGTTGCTCAACCTCGGCGACGCGAGCAAGCAGGTATTCCTGCATCCTGGACTGATTCACCGTCACGTGGAGCGGCAGTTCCATACCTTGATCATAGATCGCCAGGATAGAGCGTACGTTGGTAAAAAGCCCTTGATCGCGGCCAAGTGCCATCGCCTCAGTAACGGCTCGTTCTGTCTCGAGGCGAACACCTAGTTCGGCCATCGTAGGCATCCACGCCTGATCGCCATAGGTAAGCACCACAGGCTGGGCCAGGAACGAGGCAAACCGTGCTTGGATCACCTCTTCAGCCTCTGCGACAGTCAATTCACCGACCTGCACCCCACGAATGCTGACATTCGGATAGATGCGCCCGTCGTAGCTCTGATTCAAGAAATAAAGCCCGGTGCTCGTCCCAATAATGGTAAGCAACAAGACGCCTACCAGGGCTACGATGAGCATTCGGCCACGGCGACGGGGTGGTCGGGCTTTTGGCCGGGTTCTGGTTTCCGGCGCTGTCACCTGAGGGTCAGCCGACCAGTCGGCCCCCTCAGGAATGGCGGTCATACGATACAACTGATCCTGGCCATCACCAGTTGTTGAACGCGAGGATGAAGGAAAATCAACCGACACCAAAACCTCCTGAGCCATAGTCAGGGCACATATAGCCCCTCTTACGCACTATACGTGGATAGAGGGAACCTTGTCAATGAGGATTGTCTGATGAAAAGGTCTGTCGAATCTTTATGTATCAGACCGTTCATTATAGGATAGAAAGCTCTATGTTACAATTCTCATTGTAACATAGAGTACGCCTCTATCCCCACGTATGTGGGGATGGGTTTGGGGGCCGCAGGCCCCAAAAATCTTCACTCGTATGAGGCCGCAGGCCCTCAACACAAACACAGAGTTGCAGGGCGATAGCCCGGCAAGTGGTAGGTACAGTGATGGTAGGATCACTGCTTTATCAGCGCATTGGGCGCTATGAGACAAAAGCGTTGCTTGGCCGCGGGGGTATGGCGGCGGTCTATCGTGCAACCGATACTCTGTTGCAGCGTGATGTTGCGCTGAAGCTACTCTATCCACAGTATGGCGACGATCAGGCTCTGGTGGCCCGTTTTACGCGTGAGGCGGTTACCGCCGCGAGCCTGGAACATCCTGGCATTGTGGCGGTGTACGATGTCGGTGAGCATAATGGGCTGACCTATATTGCGATGCAGTTGTTGACCGGGCGTACGCTGCAAGAGTATCTGCAAGAAGTTGGTACGGTCGATCTGCCTACGCTGGTTCAACTGCTGGAACCGCTTGTTGATGCCCTCGACTATGCCCATCGGCGTGGTGTGATCCATCGGGATATCAAACCAGGCAATATTTTTCTTAGTACGACACCCGAAGGCCAGCGAGCGGTCTTGACTGACTTTGGCATTGCACGACAACTTGACTCCCCTGGTCTGACAACCACCGGGACGTTGCTTGGTACGCCCGATTATATGGCCCCCGAGCAGATCGCTGGGCGTGCTGTTGACGTGCGGGTTGATGTCTATGCCCTTGGGATCGTGATCTTTCGGGCCTTGACGGGACGTCGGGCTTTTGAAGGGACGACTCAGGATGTGTTGATGGGCCATCTCTATGGTCAGGTGCCTGCCCCTTCGCGCTTGAATCCTGCGTTGTCGCCTGCGGTTGATGCTGTGGTTGCCCAGGCAACCGCAACTGACCCGGCGCAACGCTTTGCTTCGGTTAAATTGCTCTTTGCCGCCCTGAAACAAGCTCTGGCTGTGCCTTTGCTGGCGTCTGACCAACCGACGTTCGGTGGCGCTTCACCACGAGACGGAGTAGGCTCGCCAGTTGGATGGCTGCCCCCGCTGGCCTCGTCTGACCGTGAAGCGGCTACGCTCGTTGCCCCAGGCGTACAGCGGGCACCGAACCAGGATGCGCGGCCTGGATCGGGGACAGGCGACGATGCTCAGGGCATTGCCTTGACGCGGCCCTCGGCGCAGCGGCGGGTTGCGCGCCCGCCAGGGGCACCGGCGCGTGGTTCGTTGGCTGCGATGCTGCTGGTATTCCTGGTCGTGATGCTGACCTTGCTCGCCGGAGGGGGGCTCTTTGCCTTCTGGGCGGTCTTTGCCCAGACCGATCAGGGAACTCCTCCCCCGCTGCCACCAGTTGTTGGTGAAGCAACGTCCCTTCCTGCGGCGACAGCAGAAGTCTTCGCAACGGTGACGGAACCTGCCTCAACCGCCGAACCATCGCCCGAGGCCCCTGAGCCAACAGGCGTGCCTGCGCCCACGGGTATGCCTGAGCCAACAGGCGTGCCTGTGGCTACCGGTGCGCCCGAGCCAACGCCTGCCCCGGCACCGACTGAGGTGCCACTCCCAACGCCGCTGCCGACGATCACGCCGGTTCCAACTGAGGTGCCAGCAACACCAACCGACGTTCCCGCAACGCCGACTGAGGTTGAGCCAACACCGCTGGCGGATTGCCCGAATGGTTTGCCAGTGAGGGGTTTTGGTAAACTGTATGCCGAGAATGTAGGGGTGCGCACCGGGCTTGGTTGTCCAGTTGCCCCTGAAAGTGCCGGGATTGCTGCCCAACAATTCTTTGAGTCTGGTACCATGTATTACTGGGATCTCACGAATCGTGATATAAAGCGGGACCATATTTTTGTCTTTTATGGTAGCAATGGGGGCAACTATACCCAGTTGTCGGCACAGGAAGTTGCTGATCTTGGGCCAGAACCAACCCCTGGGACTGACCCGAATCAGCCGGTGCGCGGCTTTGGGCGGGTCTATTTCCATAAGAGCGGTGTGCGCGAGCAACTTGGTATACCAACGACCCCTGAGTTGGAGTTAAAAGGTAGTCAGTTGGGGGTGATCCAATTCTTTGACCGTGGCTTGATGATCTGGACCCCTGATTACCGGCCAACCGGGGGGAGTAGTATTTTTGTGCTCTATGATACCGGACGGTTTGAGCGTTTCCGTGATGCATTTGTGGGTTAGGGTGCTGGTGGGATAAACTGCTCGGGCTTTGGATAGTGGTGGTGTTGTGCTGATGCGTGGGGTGACACAGATATGATCCAGGTAGCCTATATTCAACAAGCTGCTGCAGCTGGAATGGCTTTGCTCCCGCTGAAATTGACCGCCCCTACCCCACGGAGTCACGCGTTGTTACGGCCTGATCTTCAGGCGCTGCTTGCCGAGGTGCGCTTGCGCCCGGTGACGCTGGTGGTGGCCCCGGCGGGCTATGGCAAAACGACGCTCCTGGCCCAGTGGATTGCTGATCTCAGGCGAACCGGGGCTGCGGTAGCATGGCTGGGGCTTGAGACCGATGATCAGGCCCCTGCGATGTTGCTGGCCTATCTTGTGCGGGCGTTTCAACGACTCTTGCCCAATGTTGGTGAAGAGTCGTGGCGTATTCTGCACTCGGCGGCTGATCTGGAACGCGACTGGCCGTTGGTGGCCGGGGCGTTGTTGAGTGATCTCCAGAATCACCTGACGATGCCGAGCTTTCTGGTGATCGATGATTATCATCAGATTGCGTCTGGCCCGATTACGAATGCCCTGCTTGCCTATCTGCTTCGAGCGGCTCCTCCGTCACTGCATGTGGTGATTGCCTCGCGCCGTCGGATTGAAATTCCCCCGTTGTTACGGATGCGTGCCGAAGGGGCGCTGGTTGAGGTTGAACAGAGTGATCTGTTGTTGACCAGGGACGAGACGGCGGAACTGGCGGTGCGGGTCGGGGTGACGTTGAGCGATGAAGAACTTGATCTCTTGCTTGAACGGACTGCAGGCTGGGTGTTGAGTGTCCAGATGGCTGTGCGTACCCTGGTACGCCAGGCTCCAGCCCAACGCCTGATCTATCTCACCAACCTTGACAGCAATCAGCGCAGCCTCTTTGATTACCTGGCGTCTGAGGTGCTTGGGAGTCTGTCGGCGGAGGTGATCGATTTTCTTGCGCGCGCCGCGTTGACAGAACAGTTTGATGTGCATCTGCTGGATGACGTATTAGAGCGTACTGATGCTCAGGATCTGCTTGAGCGAAGTGTGCAGATGGGCTTGCCGCTGGCTGAGGTAGAGCCACATGCGATGCCGACGCATACCTATCGGTTCCATCCCTTGTGGCGCATGCTGCTGCGCGAGCGTGCCGAGCAACTTTTTGCTCCCGAGACTCTTGCGGCACTGCATCAACGGTATGGAGAAGCCTTTGAGCGCCTGGGCATGCTTGAAGCCGCGATGAGCCATTATGCGGTGGCTGGCAATGATGAGGCGCTGGTGGGTGCCTTGCGTCGGCGGGCGTGGCCGCTAATTGATACGCCGCGCCGTGATAGTATTCGCGCCTGGCTTGAGCGTTTACCTGCTGCGCAACGTGAAAGCGATCCAGAATTGTTGCACATGTGGGGCTGGAGTATGGCGTCGAGTGCGCGTGACCAGGCCCTGCAGGCGATCAGCCAGGCTGCTGAACTCTATCGGCAAGAGGGCAATTATCAGCGTGAGTTGCGGGCTCTGAGTGACATGGCTTCGCTGATCTTCTGGGAAGATCGCCCCGGTGACTTTGCCGGGGTCTGCATTCGTGCGGTACACGCAGCGAATCATGTGCGTGATGCCTGGGCACGAGGGGCGGCGCTGGCTTCGACGGCAGCATTGCTCTATAGTCGGGGGCGCTATGCGGCGGCGTTGCGGGTGGCTGAACATGCGTCGCATCATCCGCGGAGTGTCTTCTGGCAGTGGCTGCTGGCGATGATTGTCGCCTCGATCCATACGCAGCAGGGCTATCCTCATGCGGCGATTGTGGCGATTACGCAGGCGCTTGAAATGCCTCAGTTTGATCGTGACGATCGCCTCCACCAGAGTCTGCTCTTGCTGAAAGCGCTGGCGCTCTATCAGCAGGGCCGCATCAGCGAGGCCGTTAATATGGCCCTTGATGCCCATCGTCGCCTCAGTGCCTATGCCCAAGAGAGTGTGATCGGGGTGAGTGGGGCGTATCTGGCGTTGTTGCTGGTTGAGCAGGGGCGTCTCGATGAAGCGGCAACGTACACGGCGCGTGCCCGGAGTGCTGCGCATACGAGCGGCACGGCGTCGTTGCTTGCGCGTACGCAGGTGATTGACACCTATACCTGTTTGCAGACTGGTCAGGAGAGTAGCGCCGCCGCCGCAGCGCTGGATCTGGTGCGCCTTGCTCGGGTTGTTGGCGAGCATCAGGTTGAGAGTGTCGCTGCCATGCGTACCGGCAATTTGCCGAATGCAGGCCCACTCGCTCTCTCGTCCTTTGGTACCCACGATCTCTGGTTGCAACTCTACCTGTTGGTGACGCTTGGCGAAGGTGGCGAACTGGAACGTGCGGCTTTGCTTGCCAATGACCTGACTTCCGAGATGATCCGGCGTGGGGACGGGCTCTTTCTGGCGGCAGCCCAGATCTATCGCTCGTCGCTTGCCGCCCGTCGTGGGGTGGAGGCTGTACGCCTGAATGCGCTCCAGAGTGGGTGGGAGTTGTGTGAGTTGCACGACTTCCGCTTTTTGCCGGCGTTGCCCAACCATGTTGTGGTTGAAGCCGTCATTGGCGCGATTCGCCTTGATCTTGCCCCCAATGCGGTGCGTGCGGTGCTTGCGAACCAGTTGCACGACGAAGCTCCGGCGTTGCTGCTGAGTATCCTGGATCGGCAGCAGCCACCGGCGATGCGTGCCCGGATTGCCGGGTTGCTCGGCGATCTTGGTGCCGCTACGGCTTATGCCGCGTTGCGTTCGATGGCCCGCGACCGTCAACCCCTCGTGCGCCGTGCAGCCGAACTCGCCCTCGAACGCCTTGTCTATCGTCCCGCGTATCGCTTGCATATTCGGACGATGGGGGCGTTTGGCGTCTGGCGGGGTGAGGTAGAGATCCGTGATCGTGATTGGCGAAGCATCAAGGCCCGCCAGTTGCTCCAGCTTTTGCTGGTGGAGCGTGGGCGGATGTTGCCCCGCGAACGCATTATGGATATGCTCTGGCCCGGGTTGGAAGTAGAGTCGGCGGCGAATAATCTGCGGGTCACTTTTAGTCGCTTGATCAAAGCAATTGAACCACAACGACCGGATGGGGCGCCCACCTACTATATCCTGCAACAGGGCGACACCTATGGCTTCAATAGTGACAGTGACCACACCTACGATGCAGCTGAATTTACGGCAGCAGTCGAAGAAGGCCGGCGTGCCCTCTATCGTCAGCAACCCGAAGAGGCTATGCATGCCTTCCGGACAGCTCTTTCGCTCTATGGGGGCACCTTCTTGCCTGATTGTCTCTACGAGGACTGGTCTGTTGTCGAGCGCGAGCGCTTGGGTTTACTCTTTACCGAAGCTTCGCTTCACCTCGGCAAACTATTGATTGCCGATGGGCTGGCGCATGAGGCCATCGGTCTGGCGTGGCGGGTGCTT
The DNA here is from genome assembly GCF_004762035.2 of Candidatus Chloroploca mongolica. Lineage (GTDB taxonomy): Bacteria > Chloroflexota > Chloroflexia > Chloroflexales > Chloroflexaceae > Chloroploca > Chloroploca mongolica. Next base: position 102,794 of record NZ_SIJK02000010.1, read on the forward strand.
GAGTATGATAAAGCCCAGGAAGAAGCGTATCAGTTACTGATGCGTGCCTACAGTGGTCTCGGTGAACGGACAACGGCGTTGCGCCTCTATGCACGCTGTGTAGCTGTTCTGGCTGATGAACTCGGGGTTGAACCACTTCCTGAAACGGTTGAGTTCTATGAAATGATCCGCAGTGGCGCATAATGGTGGCCTGGTGTTACATTGACATAACTATTATGGTGTATGATGGTTCTGCGGTGGATGCTCGATCTCCAGCAGAAATTCGCGCATGGGGCAGAGGTGTTCACTCATAAAGGTAATCGCCTGGGCTATTTCGTTGATCTGCTGTTCTTCGCCACTGGCAACGTGCTGAATGCGCCCACGCCATCGTTCGGGTAACTGGGCTTCGTCAGATGGGACGACGATGCGTAGCAGAAATGACTCGACCCTACGTGTACTCATAGAACTTCCCCTGTGGTGACGGCCTCTCGTACCTAATCATATATCGTGCTAGCGTTGTATCCTGTTGCTTTCGCCTTGCTCTGCGCATCGGGTATGTAGATTGTTTCCCCGGCCCTCTGGGAAGATCCGCGCTGCACAGGAAACCTTGCTCTTAGGATACAATCTACCTGTAACGGTGGTATTACCAGGATGAGGGTGTGGGAAACGCAGGTTTCTCACAAATCAGAGCGAGAGGTTTCTGTGAAGGCAACAATTGCGGTTCTGGCGGGGGATGGGATTGGGCCTGAGGTCGTGGCCGAGGGGGTGAAGGTGCTGCAGGCAGTTGGTCAGGGCTTTGGGCATACGTTTGCGTTGCACGAGGCGCTGATTGGCGGCATTGCCATTGATGAGACTGGCGTTGCCCTGCCACCTGCGACGGTCGAGACGTGTGTTGCGGCTGATGCAGTGTTGCTCGGGGCGGTGGGAGGCCCAAAGTGGGACGATCCGACCGCGAAGGTGCGCCCTGAACAGGGCCTGCTGGGCATTCGCAAAGCGCTGGGTCTCTTTGCAAATCTGCGTCCAGTGACTGTGCATCCGTTGCTGATGGATGCGTCGCCGTTGCGTCGCGAACGCCTGGAGGGGGTTGATCTGCTGGTGGTGCGCGAGTTGACCGGCGGGATCTATTTTGGTGAGAAACGCCGTGAGCGCGATGCCGCTGGCGAGTGGGCAAGCGATCTCTGTATCTATAGCGAAGCCGAGATTGTGCGTGTGGTGCGGGTTGCGGCTGAACTGGCGCGCAAGCGTCGCGGCCACCTGACGCTGGTGGATAAAGCCAATGTCCTCGAAACGAGCCGGCTTTGGCGGAGTGTGACGACCCAATTGATGCAGACGGAGTTTGCCGATCTTCAGTTTGATTGGATGCTGGTGGATGCCTGTGCCATGCACCTGATGCGCCGTCCGTCAGATTTTGATGTGATTGTCACCGAGAATATGTTTGGTGATATCCTGACCGACGAGGCGAGCATGCTGGCCGGCTCGATGGGGATGCTGCCGTCGGCCTCACTTGGCGAGGGCAATAAGGGTCTCTATGAACCGATCCATGGTTCGGCCCCAGATATTGCTGGTCAGGGCAAGGCGAATCCGCTGGCCATGATTTTGAGTGTTGCGCTCTTGTTGCGCCATTCACTCGGCCTGGAAGACGAAGCCCGTGCGGTTGAGGCAGCGGTGAGTGCGGTGCTTGAAGAGGGTCTGGTGACGGGTGATATTGCTCGTTCTGGGCAATTGCCTCAGTCTACGGCTGCTGTCGGTGACGCGGTGGCGGCGCGCCTCGTTGTGCAGGCCCAGGCCAGGTAAGTGGGGCCTGTGATCGCCTTCGTTTCTTCACTGGCACAGGAAACGCTCAGGGGGCCGTAGGCCCCCTGAGCGTTTCCAATCTTTCTCTCACCAACTTGTGGTATAGTCTCTGCGATAACAGGTTTATGAGGGAGTAGATCTTGACTGACGATCAATCAACAGAACCCGGCTTTGAGCCGGATGGGACGCCGGAGCATGATGCACCTGGGGCAGATCAGGGCACGTCACGGCGAGGGTTTGCGTATGATGGAAGTGCGCGTTCGACCTCGTATGAGGACGAGACAGATGCTGGGCCTGAGCCAGAAACAGGTGGCTCGTCACGTCCACCGGTGGCAATCATCCTGGTTGCGATTGTGGTGCTGATTGCAGTTGGTGTGGGGATTGCTTTTCTGATGTCGCCGGGCACACCCACCGAAACGGCGCAGGCGACACCGACGGTTGAAGAGGTTGCCCCTGAAGGTTCATTGCCTGAAGGTTCATTGCCCGAACAGATGCCTTTGCTGACCGCGATTGGCAGTGCTGATAGCACTGAAGTGATTGTTGAGGTAGGCGAAGGGGTGATCACGCGGGGCGATTTTGTCCGGCTCTACCAACCCGGTTCCGAGCCTGAGTTGCTGCTTGAGCAGTTGATCCAGATCGAACTGGTGGTGCAGCAGGCGAGTCAAGAGGGGGTTGTGATTGATGAGGCTGCGATTGATCAGCAGGTGGAAGACATCAAGCAATCGCAGGCTGGTGGGGACGACGCTCTCTTTCAGGAATTTCTCGTCGCGGTAGAGGTTGGTGACGAGGAGAATCTGCGTCGTCTGTTGGCGCGTGATTACATTGTTGAACAGATGATCCTCAAGCATACGGTGTCTGAGCAGGCGCGGGCACGCCATATTTTGCTTGCCAGCGATGGCGTGACTGATACCACCGGGCTCAAGGCCGAGGCTGAGGCCCTGATTGTGCAGTTGAACGAGGGTGCCGACTTTGTCGCGCTGGCCGCCGAGCGCTCGGATGATCCTGGCTCGAAAGATGCTGGTGGTGAATTAGGTTGGGCCCCGCGTGGCGTTTTTGTGCCCGAGTTTGAAGAGGCCATCTTTAGCATGCAGGCTGGCGAAATTCGCCTGGTCGAGAGTGACTTTGGCTGGCACATCATCCAGTTGCTCGACGCGGCCGAGGTTCGCCCGTTTGAAAGTGCTGATTTCCTTCAGTCGATGGGTGGGCAACAAGCCTTTGCCGAGAGCTTTATTCCTTGGATTGAGGAATTGCAAGCGAACGCCGAGGCGAATCAGTTGATCAGGATCATTGTCCCTGCGGATCAACTAGTGAGTTTGCCCGAGACGCAGTAAGTTTATGAGGAAACGGAAAAAAGCCAGCTAAGCTGGCTTTTTTCCGTTTCCTCATAATGCTCTGCACCTATTTCCGGCGGATAAGCCGGATCAGCGGCAGGCCAAGGCCGATGCTCATGAGGCCGCCGAGGGCAAAGACGGAGCCCCAGCCGAGGTTCAGGTCGAGCATCCAGCCGGCGACAATCGGGGCAAGGATTGTTGCGCCAAAGCCAATGAAGGCTTGCAGCGCCTGGGCTGAGCCGAGGCGTTCACGGGGGGCGAGTTCGGTGATCGCAGTCGAATAGATCGCCGAGTCAGCCGAGATGAGAAAGCCGTAGAGGCACCCGATGGCGACCAGGAACCCCCACGATGCGCCACCGAGAAAGCCAAAGCCGAGCGAGATGACCCCGCTGGCGAGCGCGATGCTGAGGGCGGCCTGGGGACGCCCGATGCGATCCGAGAACCAGCCGCCAAAGAAGACCCCGGGCATGCCGAGCCCGGCCATTAAGGCAGCCCACTGACTACCTTGGGCGGTTGCTTCGGTTGGTTCGAGCCCCTGGGCAACCAGGGCTGCCGCGAGAAACGCCGCCATCCAGCCACGTGAAATATAGAGTTCCCAGGCGTGCCCGGTATAGCCAAGGATGGTGCGGGTAACGGGTCCCTCGCGTAAGACGCGCGGATCAAGGCGCCCGCTTTGGCCTGTCGGGGCGGCTACCCCACGGGTGGCAACGAGGGCGAGGGGCAGGGCGATGAACGAAAGCAAGCCGAGTACCAGGGACGCCTGGCGCCAGGGCATCCAGCCGAGCAAAAAGCCACTCGCCCAGAGCGAGATAGCCCCCCCCAGGTAAAACGACGATACATACGACCCGACGAAGAGCCCTCGTCGTTCAGGGGGGGCACTGGCGGCCACGACACGGGTACCGGGCATATAGATCCCGGCGAGGCCCAACCCCGCGACGAACCGTATGGCCGACGCACTCCAGACATCGGTGGCGACAAAAGGGAAGAGCACAAAGGCAAGGCTCGTTGCCACCGTACAGCCCCCGATGACCACCCCGGACGGTAGGCGGTCGGTCAGGGGCAAGATGATCAGCACGCTCAGCACATACCCCGCCTGATAGGCGGCAAAGACCCAGCCAATCCCGGCGGCACTGGTTGCCCACTCATCACGGAGGAGGGGCAGCGCAGCGGCGGTAAAACTTGATGGCAAGAGCGCCAGGGCCAGCACTGGCCCCAGCAAGTGGGTACGGCGGTTCAATAAAACAACCCTGAAAGCCCATAGTAGAGCGGAATGCCGATGGCGAGATTAAAGGGGAACGTAATCGCGAGCGAAGCCGTCAGGTAGTAGCTCGGGTTGGCTTGGGGCAACGCGATACGAACGGCAGCGGGGGCCGCGATATACGACGCACTGGCTGCCAGGGTGCCAAGGACGACGGCCCCGCCAGCCGAGAGACCGACGATGCTGCCCAACCAGATGCCCAGGGTGCCATTGATGATGGGCATCAGGATGCCAAAGACGATCAAAAAAGCTCCCACCTTGCGGAGATCGCGGAAACGACGGGCTGCCACCATGCCCATTTCGAGCAAGAAGAGGGTCAGGACACCACGGAAGGGGTCAACAAAGAGGGGTGCCACCTGCTCAAGGCCGGGTTTGCCTGCGAGTACCCCGATCACCATGCCGCCGAGCAAGAGCAGAATGCTTTTGCCGGCCAGCAATTCACGAAAAACCTCGCCCCACTCGCCGCGCTGACCCAGGGCAACCCGGGCAATCAGGAGCGCCACGATGATAGCAGGCACCTCGAGGATGGCGACCAACGTGGGCATAAATCCCTCGTAGGGTACCTCAAGAACCTGGAGAAACGTCTGGACGGCGGCAAAGGTCACGGCTGAGACCGAGCCATAGTGAGCCGCGAGGGCGGCGGCATCGGCGATCTCGAACTTGCCGAGGCGACGTAAGACGACGTAGGCCACAATAGGGATCAGGACACCCAGGGCCAGGGTTGCGAGCGCTGGACCCCAGAATGTGTCAAGGGGGGTCTCGGATAACTCAGCCCCTCCCTTGAGGCCGATCGCCAGCAAAAGGTAGATCGACAGACCGGTATACAGCTCTTCAGGGAATTTCAGATCACTCCGTACCAGGGTTGCAATGACACCGAGCACAAAGGCAAGCACCATCGGCGAGAGCAAATTGAGGCGTACCAGATCGAGGATCTCCACATCAACTCCTTGTTGCGAACACCAGTGTTGTGGGGATAATAATACTCTGAGCCTCGCATCAGTGCAAGTAACGAGGCCGGTACAGGTATGCTATACTGCTAGCGGCAGGTGTAAGGAAGCGTATTGCTCAGGCGGAGGGCACAGCTTGACCACGCATGATCCGGAAGTAACCGTAACGCCAACCGTTACTTTTGTCGTTGCTGAACGTGACGATCTTGAGAAGCCCTATCGGGTCATTATCGAAAATGATGATGTCACACCAATGGATTTTGTTGTGGTGATACTGCGTATCTTTTTTGATCTGGAATTTGATCGATCAATGAGTGTCATGTTGACTGCGCACCACGAAGGCCGTGCGCTCGTGACGATTTTGCCCTTTGCCGAGGCGCAAGAGCGCATCTACAATGCACATCACACTGCTCGCGAAGAAGGTTATCCCCTCACATTTTATCTTGAGCCTGATGTGTAGGACATGGATAGGGCTTCCTCTGGTTCGCCACTTCACTATCTGTCTTAGGGAGGAACGATGTATCGGCCACGTTTTGCCGCCATCGGACTGTGTTTGTTGATGCTGCTGACGGGTTGTACATCGGCTGCCCCTTCGATGGCCGTCACATCCACAATGGCACCCACATCTGCTGTTGCTGTGGCAACCCCAGTCCCCACTGCTACCCCGTTACCGGTTTTTGCTGTTGGTTCGTCGCTCGGTGGGATTGAAGTCGGTGGGCTTGATCAAGCGGCTGCGCTGACCCTTTTGCGTGAGCAGTTGCCGGTGCCGTCACCACTCAGGCTACGGGCGGGTTCGGCCCGGTTGACGATTGAGCCTGATGATATCGGGTTAGTGCATTCAGCCGAGGCTTTGCTGGAAGAGGCCCTGGATGGGCTGGGTGATACGCGTCCGGTTACGCTCCCGCTGCGGGTCGTGTTTGACGACGAGGCGCTCGGTGAACGCCTGGAGGGGCTGTCTGGCGAGGTTGGACGTGCGCCGACGGTGCGCGTGCTGACCGAAACAGCGACGATCTCGCGAAGTTTTGCCTATACGCCAGGGCTGACGCTCGATCTTGATGCAGCGATGAGGCAGATTCGGGCCGCCCTGGAAGAGGCCGAGCCGGGTGTGATTGAGTTGGAACTGGTAGAAGATCCTGAGGTGCCGGTTATCTCACTTGAGCAAATGCGAGACGAGTTGGTCGCGATGGATGAAGCCTGGCCTGGCATTGTTGGGGTGCATCTGATCGATCTTGCCACGGGTGAAAGCATCGGCCTCAATGATCGCACCGTGTTTGCGGGGGCGAGTACGATCAAGACGGCGATCATGCTCTATGCGTATACCCAGCTTGACGAGTTTGATGAAGACACCGAGGCGGCACTTGAAGCAATGATTACCGAGAGTGATAATCTGGCTTCGAATGATGTGCTTGCGGTGGCCGCTGGTGCTCTTGGAACTGAATATGCGTTTCTTGGTGCCGATGCGATGAGTGTGATGCTCGAAGAGCAACTTGGTTTGCGGCATACCTACCTCTTTGTGCCTTTTGAGGCTAGTGATTATATTCGGGTCTACAAACCAAGCTTTCGCTGTGGCCCGGAAGGTCGGGTCGGCGAGGCACCTTTTACTGAGACGGGATCATGTCTGCGGGCTGAACCCGAGAGCATGGCCCGCTTGTATCAGTTGATCGATCAGTGTGCCCAGGGTGAGGGCGAGCTGCTTGAGTTGTTCGAGAAGCTTAGTCCGTCGCGGTGTACCGAGATGCTCGATCGGCTTGCGATGAATGAGGATGCCACACGGATGGTGGCCGGGGTGCCCGAGGGTGTGCGTGTTGAGCATAAGAGTGGGTGGATCGAGACGATGCAGAGTGATGTGGGCATTGTGCGTTCACCCGGGGGCGCTTATGTGCTGGCGATCTATCTTTATCGGCCCTTGCTGCCTGGTCAGTATTTCTGGGCCGATGAGGTGATGGCCCCACTCGTGGCGTCGTTTTCCCGTCTCGCCTATACTGCCTACAACCCTATCAGGCTTGACATAACTGAGGAGGAAGAATGAGCCTGCCGTTAACCCGGTTGATCATGTTCAAGCATGGCGTTGGTTATTTTGAGCGCCGTGGAGCTTATACAGGTGAGCAACTGGCGCTGAGTGTGCCACACGAGGCGATGGATGATCTGCTCAAGAGTCTGGTTGCGCTTGATCTCGGGGCCGGGCAGGTGCTTGGCGTGGCCTTTGAGACGCCGGAAGATCAGGCGGCCCGGCTGGCGCGGGGCAGTATCAAGCTTTCGGATCAATTCAGCCTGCTGGATCTGTTGCGTGATCTGCGCGGGCGCCAGGTGCGTTTGCGTGTGACGACTGGTGACAAGAAGGTCACCGAGACGAGTTATGAGGGTCTGGTAGTCGGCGTGGATTATGAGAGCGAGGAGCCATTGCAGCGGGCGCAGGTTTCGCTGTATGTCCCCGATACACGCCAGGTGATGACGCTGCCCCTCAAGCGTCTGGTGCATGTTGAGTTGCTTGATGATGCCGCTGCGTCTGATCTGAGCTATTTTTTGCGGGCGGCGCAGAGTGACGAACAGCGCCGGGTGGCGACGGTGCGGTTGAGCCCTGGTGACCACGATCTGCTGGTTGGCTATATTGCCCCGGCCCCCGCTTGGCGCGTCAGTTATCGGCTGCTTTATGAAGGGGCACCTGCCGATCGCCAGACCGGGGCTGGGGCCAGCGATGCGTTTGTGCTCTTGCAGGGCTGGGGGCTCTTTGATAACCAGCTCGAGGAAGACCTCGAAGGGGTGGAGTTGACCTTGATGGCGGGGATGCCGGTCTCCTTCCGCTACCGGCTTTATGAACCCCACACCCCCGAGCGCCCACTGGTGGAAGATGAAGAGCGTACCGTGGCGGCCCCGATCATGTTTGAGCCACCGATGGCGGCGATGGCGGTTGAGAGCATGGCTGATGATGGCATGGCTCTGGCGCGTGCGCCGATGCCGATGGCGGCGATGCGCAGCAACCCGAGGTTGCAGGCTGATCGGCTGGAACAGTCGGTACAAGCCGCTGCGACGGGCGACGAGCGTGGGGCGCTTTTTGCATATCACGTCGCGCATCCGGTGAGTGTGGGGCGGGGGCAGTCGGCGATGGTTCCGATTGTGAGTCAGCGCCTGCCCGTCCGTCGCGAGTTGCTCTACAATGGGGCCAAGCAGCCGCTCCATCCCGTGGCCTCGTTGCGTCTGACCAATGCAACCGGCCTGACGCTTGAGCGTGGCCCGGCGACCATTCTCGAAGATGGCGATTATGCAGGCGAGGCGGTGCTGCCCTTTACCCGTGTTGGTGGCGAGTTGATTGTTGCCTATGCCGTGGAACTCGGTATTACGGTTGAAGAACGGCGGCGGAGTAACCGTCGGTTGATTGGGATCAGCATCAAAGATGAGTATGCGATCTTTGAAGAGCATGATCTCGCGATGACCAGCTATCAGATCACGAATAATGGTGACAAAGAGGCCGACGTAACGCTTGACCATGGCTTGATGCAAGACTATGAGGTTGCCGGGCCGCGTCAACCCGATGAAACGAGTGCGGGCTATGGACGGTGGCGGGTGGCCTGTGCGCCGCACACCCTGACGAACTTTGAGGTGACGGAACGGCGCTTGGTGCGACGACAAGAGCGGGTACGCGGCCTTACCGGGGCACAGTTGCGGTCCTTTCTACGGGATCGCTTGCTCACCGCCGAGGTGGTGCAGGCACTCGGGGCGGTGCTGGCGCTTTATCAACAGGCTGAGCAGGCTCAGGCGCAGATCCGTCAACTCGAGCAAGAGCGTGAAAAGATCGGGCAACATCAGCGCCAGATCCAGGGCAACCTGCAACCGCTGGGGCGCGAGGGTGACGAAGGTGCGCTGCGACAGCGGTATGTGGCGACCCTGAACCAGCAGGAAGATCGGCTGGTTGCCATTGCAAGCGAGATCGAGCGGTTGCAGGCCGAGATCAAACGTCTGGAAGGGCAGGCCCTCGCGCAACTCAAACAGATGAATGCGTAGGGTGAAGCATGGCCTCTGCCGGCTGGTGGCGCACCTTGATCCTCGTTGGCCTCGTTGTCGTGGGCGGCAACCTGCTCGCCCTGCGGTTTGGGCCAGTGGGCTACGAACTGGCCCTGGGTGAGCGGAATGGAGGCGCGGCTGTCGGGCCTGGTTTTTACGAGGCTGAACAGAGCGACCTCGGGGTGACCTATCGCTGGACGGCTGATGAGGCGCTTTTGACGCTGCGCGGCCCGATGACGCGTGCGCCAGTGCGCCTCACGGTGCAACTCGGGGGGGTGCCGCCAGGGGTTGAGGTGCCGCGTGCGGCGTTGCTCAGCCTTGATGAGGTGCCCTGGACAACGCTCAGCGCAGTTGAAATACCGCGCCAGCATCACCTGCTTGTGCCTGCGGGCACCCTGGCACGAGGAACATTTCGCCTCGGTTTCAGCAGCACGACGACGGTGGTGCCGCCTGATCCGCGCCCGCTAGGGGTGCGCGTTGATCGCGTTCGTCTCGTCTGGCCCGCCCAGCAATGGTTGCTCCCGGCCCCTGTCGTGCTCGTGACCCAGACGAGCCTGCTTATGCTCTGGCTGGTGGTGGCACAGTGGCTCGGTTTCCACCGCACCTGGTTCACGCAGCGTGAGGCGACTGGTGTTGCGCAGGGGCGAGGGGCATCGTGGCAGCATATAGTCGGCCCTGTCATCGCCGGGTTGGTGGCAGTTGGTCTCTTTACCCATACAACGCTTGAACTATGGGTCGCCGCGCCGTGGCAACTGCGTCTCCTGGGGGGGAGCATCGTCGCCACGCTGATGGTATGGGCTGCCGGTCAACTGGTGCTCCGCCTTCAGCCTGGTCTTTCTGCCGATACGTTGCGCATCCTGTTGCTCATCACCTTCGCCGCGCTGATTGTCCGTCTGCTTGGGGTGCTCTATCCGCTTTTTGCTGGGCACGACTTTTACCTGCACAACCGCTGGATGACCTTGGTTCAACTGGGCAACCTGATCATCTACGATAGCCCCTCGGAGTTTGGTGGGCGCCTGGTGCGGGTTTCACCGACGATTTACACCCTGATGATGCCAACGACCTTGTTGGGGGGCAACCGGGTGGCTTTGCAATACGTGCCGGCCCTGCTCGAAGGCACTACCCCGCTTGTCGTGGGCCTGCTGGCGTTGCGCTTTGGCCAGAGCGAGCGGACGGCGGTGGTTGCGGCGGCCCTGATTGCCATGCTGCCCATTCAATTCACTGCGCTCTACTGGGGTTTTGTCAGCCAGATTGTGGGCCAGTGGCTTGCGCTGGTGCTGCTGCTCGTTCTGGCGGGAAGCTTACCCACAGGGCGAGTTGCGCGATGGTGGATCGGGTTGCTGGTGACGGTCATCTTTTTGATCCACCCCGGGGTCTTGCTTTTGCTGGGAACATGTCTTGGGCTTGTTATGGTGGCTGAGTTTGTTGTTTGGCAGCGTCACAGCGGCTTGCCCTGGCAGCAGAGGTGGCGGGACGAAGCGCTGGCGTGGTGGCGGGGATGGCTGGTGATCCTTGTTGGCGCGGGCCTGGTCGCCCTGGCGGTACAATACGTCGACACAGCGCGTCTGATGCTTGCTGGCGTGATGCAGGGCACACCGGAGGCGACAGGTGCTGCGCCACCTGATCCTGCGGGGATCTACCGACAAATCTGGGTTGGCCTCAACGCCTCATTTGCGCCATTTCCGCTGGTGCTGGTGGGGGTTGGTGCCGGTTTCTTGCTCTGGCGGACGCAGGCGCGAGCGCAGCGCATCGTCGGGGCGTGGTTGGGGAGTGCGATCATCTTTTTGCTGGTTGACCTGATCACGTGGCAGCAGGTACGGTATGGCTATTTTAGCGTTGCGCTGGTCTGTATTGGCATTGCAGCCTTGCTGACGCCACTGTCTCGTTCATGGCCGGGGCGCCTGGTCATCTGGGTGGGTCTCGTCTTTGTGAGCGGGGTCGGGCTCTGGCTCTGGTTTGCTGCAGTAGCATTGGGGGTGAAGCCTTCGGTGAATCCATTGACGCACTGAGGCCTGGGGGATTTTAACGCAGAGACGCAGCGGCGCAGAGGCGTAGCGAAGGCAGGGAGAGAGGAAGGAGAGCACCTATGAAAGAACGTTTCGATCTCCGTACACTGGCGATCTTGCTTGCTGCGGTGGGGCTCGGGTTGTTGTGGGCAGGGTACAATCTCAACGCGACTGAGGGCGTACGGAGTGATGCGACTGTGCGTGCCCTGGTTTGGACTGTTTTTGGGACGCCGTTTGCGTTGCTGGTGGGCTGGCTGATCGCCCGGCGATGGGAATGGCGCCTGGCAGTATTTTGCAGCTTTTGCCTCTACTTTTTTACTGTTTTTGTGGCTCAACGGATCGAGACGGTGATACTGAGCGAGGCTGAGGCACGGGCGAGTGGGCATCAACTCTATTTTGTGCTGGTGCTGGTTTTTCATGGACTGATAGGGATTGGCCTGGCGCTCTGGCGTGCGCTTGCGTCTGGCGAACAACCCGGTACGGCTGAGCCGCTTCATGGTAAAATGACATGAGAGCAGTCGCCCATATGCATTAAAGAGAGATGATCTATGGCTGGTCCTCAGATTTCGCTTCAAGTTTATGATGGTGAAGAGATGTTATTGCAGGGCTTGCGGCGGGGTGATCCCGATGCCTGCACCTGTTTGATGAAGCAGTTCTCGTCACTGGTCTATGCACGTGCGTTGCGAATGACGGGGGATCATGATGAGGCGGAAAATGTGTTGCAGACGACATTTATCAACGCGTGCGAGGCGATGCCGCGTTTTGATGGCACGAGTCGTCTGGGCACCTGGCTGTACCGCATTGCCACCAACGAGGCATTGATGCTGCTGCGCAAGCGCCGCCCCACCGTCGGGCTCGACGCAGTTACCGAGGGCCTCTCGGCAGACGAGCATCCACATCTTGCTGCCGATGATCCCTTTCACATGGCTGTGCATGGTGAATTGCGCACACGGATCGAACAGGCGATCGCCGAACTCCCCGAGTCATTGCGAAGCGTCGTGATGCTCCGCGACATCCTTGAACTGAGCACGGAAGAGGCGGCGCAGCAACTAGGCATTGCGCCGGGCACCGTCAAAGTGCGCCTGCACCGGGCGCGGGGGCGTTTGCGCGAGATTCTAACCGGTTATATGAAGCAAGACGCCGAAGACCTGTTTGCTCAGTAGTTAGCCTAAGAGACGTAGATCAAACACCGGCCCATCTTTGCAGCGGAGGCGTTGGCCGTCGTGGGTGGTGACGGGGCAGGCGTAGCATGTACCGAGGCCGCAGGGGATGGGGCCAGCGAGGGCGACCTGGGCAAATTCGCGCGGCCAGCGGAGGCGTCCCGTCCTGATCGTCTGGACGGCTTCAGTTATCAGGGGTTCGGTGAGGGCCAGGAAGATCTGGTCGGCCCAGGCGAGCGGGCTATGGCTGAGCGTGGGGATCGGCTCGGGTGGTTTGCGGGCGACTTTTCGTTTGCCTGAGGTTTTGGCTGGCGGGGCCTCGGTTCGCCCCGCGATCAGATGAAAGAGACTCGCGGTACCCGTGTTGCTCGTCTGATACTCTACCTCTGGAGGGAGCAGGAAGGGTGGCGGCAAAGCCTGATCAGACTCGGCGCTAGCAAGGAGCATGACGGCCAGGCCGCGTGCAACGGCATCCCTGGCGGCAAAGAGCAAGGCAGGGAACGCCGGGCCTGTGCCCGCCAGCAAAAGATTGTGCGTGTCTGCGTTGAGGCGAAAGCCCTGGCCGACTGGTCCATAGAGATCGAGCTTGGTACCGAGGGGTTGGCTTGCCAACCAGTGCAAGCCTCGTTCTGTTGGTTCAACCAGCAACTCGATCTGACCAGTTGCGCTGGTTGTGCCGGCGACAAAAAGTGCCCGGCGCAACAACGGATCATCGCTTGCGGGTGGTGCGCAGCGTACCATAACGACCTGACCTGGTCGAACGGCATTGGCAAGCTCGGGGGCGTGCAAAGACAAGAGCGTATGGTGATCAGGCTCGCGGCGTTCAACCAGGGGCGTCTCGTAATAGGGCATGCGTGCATCCTCACCTGTCAGATCGGTTTCCCCTTCGTATTGTAGCGTAAATCTATGCGCCTGGGGGGGCCGCAGCACGTGCCCCTACATGGGAACCGGCACCCGCCAGGGCACCCGCCAGGGCACCCCGCCAGGGCACCCGCCAGGGCACCCGCCAGGGCACCCGCCAGGGGTGCCCCTACATTGGGGCCGGCACCCCGCCAGGGCACCCGCCAGGGCACCCGCCAGGGCACCCGCCAGGGGTGCCCCTACATTGGGGCCGG
>NZ_SIJK02000010.1:116482-144066 GCF_004762035.2 Candidatus Chloroploca mongolica
CCCCTACATTGGGGCCGGCACCCCGCCAGGGCACCCGCCAGGGCACCCGCCAGGGGTGCCCCTACATTGGGGCCGGCACCTGTCCGGTAGGGGCACCCCTGGCGGGTGCCCTGGCTTTTTGTGTCCGGTTTCGTATGATGCAATCGCCCTGTGCTTCGGCCCTACTACGATGATTGACAAGCGCGATCCGCTATGTTACCGTTTGCTGCATATGGAACACGACATCTCGCTCATTGCTAATATTGCCATTGCCATTGTGGCGGCTTTTGCCGGCGGCTTGCTCGCACGTCGTCTTGGGATGCCGACGATTGTGGGCTATCTCTTGGCTGGTATGGTGATTGGCCCGTTTACGCCTGGATTTGTTGGTGATGTGGGCGAAATCAGCCAACTTGCCGAACTCGGGGTTATTTTTTTGATGTTCGGCGTGGGGTTGCAATTTTCGCTCAAAGATCTCTGGGCTGTGCGTCAGGTTGCGATCCCTGGTGCGATCCTGCAAATGATCACTGTCGTTGCGCTTGGCTTTGGGCTGACGCAAGCGTGGGGGTGGTCTTTTGGGGCAAGTCTTGTTTTTGGACTCTCGCTTTCGATTTCGAGTACGGTTGTCTTGATGCGTGGGCTGATGGATAACGGGTTGCTGAATACCGATGCAGGGCGTGTTGTTGTTGGCTGGACGGTACTCGAGGATCTGGCGACGGTGTTGATTCTGGTGTTGCTCCCTACGCTGGTGGTCAGTGGATCAACTGATGAGTCGTCGTGGGTCGCAGTGACAACCGCCCTGCTCAAGGCAGCGGCCTTTATTGGCTTGATGCTTTTTGTGGGGGCGCGGGTGATGCCCTGGTTGATGATTCGCATTGCGCGTACGCGCTCGCGTGAACTCTTTATCCTTGCGGCAGTTGCGGTTTCACTCGGCATTGCGTTTGGAGCAGCCACGCTCTTTGGGGTCTCGCTGGCCCTGGGGGCCTTTCTCGCCGGGGTGGTGCTCGGCGAGTCGGAGGTTGGCCTTCAGGTTGGCAATGAAGTGTTACCCTTCCGCGAGACCTTCGCGGTCATTTTTTTTGTGTCGGTTGGGATGCTCGTCAATCCGCTCTATTTGCTCAATCATGCCGGGGATGTCTTGTTGGTGACGACCTTAATTGTCGTTGGACGCGCCGTCATTGCTTTGAGCCTCGGGTTGATCTTGCCGGTCAGTGGGCGGATTGCGTTGGTGGTGGCCGCCGGGTTGAGCCAGATTGGTGAGTTTGCGTTCATTGTGGGTCAGGCCGGGGTGATGCTGGGGGTGCTCAGTTCTGATCAGTATGCCCTGGTGCTTGCCGGTGCACTGCTGTCGATTATGGTCAACCCGTTGATGTTTCGTGCGGTTCCTCATGCCGAGCGCTTGTTTCAGCGTATCCCTGCGTTCTGGGCCTTGCTTGACCGCCATCCTCCCCCGCCTGATCCACTGGCGAAATCAGTAACTGAGCATGTGGTGGTCGTTGGCTATGGGCGGGTGGGCGAGCATATCATCAATGTGTTGAAACACCTTGGTGTGCCTCATCTTGTGGTTGAAATTGATGCGCGACGGGCCGCTGAGTTCGAGGCGCGAGGGGTGCCGACGCTCTATGGTGATGCAGCAAATTCTGAGGTGTTGACGCATGCGCGCCTTGAACAGGCCCGTGCGCTTGTGGTGACGCTGCCCGATGAGGCGGCTTCGGAGATTGTTGTCGCGGCTGCGCAGGATCTGGCCCCGCATTTGCCGGTGATCGCCAGGGCGGCGACGACCTCGGGGATTGAACGGCTGACCCACCTCGGGGCCAGGGATGTCATCCATCCCGAGCTTGAAGGTGGTCTAGAAGTGATGCGCCACACGCTGTTGAGCCTGGGGTATCCGGCGGGTGAGGTGCAACGTTATGCCGATGCGGTGCGTCGTGATCGTTATGATACGTCGATTTCGACGCCGGAAGAACAGCAGGTGCTTGAACAGTTGCTGCGTACGGTGCGCGGGATGGAGATTGTCTGGTTCACGGTGGGGCATACGAGTTCGATTGTGGGCTTGAGTTTGGCCGAAGCAAACCTACGGGCACGGACGGGTGCTTCGGTCATTGCTTTGATTCGCGCCAAGCAACTGATCGCGAATCCCAAATCAAGCACAACCTTTCAGGTTGGGGATCTTGTGGGCGTGATTGGCGATGCCGAGCAACTGAGTGCGCTTGCGCCTGTGGTGCAGGGGCAACCTGTGGCGCATAGGGTTGATGACGATGCTGAGGTGACGGTATGAGCATGGAATGGACGTTGCTCATTGCGGCTGGTCTGCTCATCTTGAGCATTATTGCCACGCGTGCCTCGAATCGGTTTGGTGTGCCGGGGTTGATCCTCTTTTTAACCATCGGTATTCTCGCGGGGAGCCAGGGTCCCGGGGGCATTGCGTTCGCCGATTACCAACTTGCCCAGACGGTTGGCGTGATCGCGCTGATCTATATTCTCTTTTCGGGGGGCCTCGATACCGATTGGAAGGCCATTCGGCCAGTGCTTGGGCAGGGTATGGTGTTGGCGAACCTTGGCGTGCTGCTCAGTGCAGTCATTGTCGGCCTCTTTGCCATGTGGCTGCTCGGGTTTAGCCTGCTCGAAGCCCTCTTGATTGGCGCCATTGTCTCTTCGACTGATGCGGCGGCTGTCTTTGCCGTGATGCGCGAGCGCGGCGTCAACCTCAAACATAATCTGGAGCCGCTGATTGAGCTCGAGTCAGGCTCGAACGATCCGATTGCGGTCTTTTTGACGTTGGGCTTGACGGGGTTGCTGCTCAATTCTAATGGTTCCCTGTTTGATCTGATCCCCAGCTTTCTGCTGCAGATGACTCTCGGTGCCCTGGGTGGCTATGGACTTGGTCGGTTAGCGGTGGTGATTATTAACCGCATTCGGCTCCAGCAAGAGGGTTTGTATGTCGTTTTGACGCTCGGTCTGACCCTTTTGATTTATGCGGTTGTGTCACTGATTGGGGGCAATGGCTTTTTGGCTGTCTATCTGGCTGGCATTGTCATTGGCAACTATAATCTTGTGCATAAGCGCTCGATTTTGCGCTTTCACGATGGCGTTGCCTGGCTGATGCAGATCGCGATGTTCCTGACGCTCGGGTTGCTGGTTTTTCCTGCCGAACTTATTCCGGTGGCTGGCAGTGGGTTGTTGCTGGCGCTTTTTCTCGCTTTTGTGGCGCGCCCACTGAGTGTCTTTGCCGCGCTGATCTGGTTTCGTCGTGGCCCTGCCGAGATCTTGATGGTCTCGTGGGCAGGCTTGCGCGGGGCTGTGCCTATTGTCCTGGCGACCTTTCCCTTGCTTGCCGGGGTGCCTCACGCAGGGATGGTCTTTAACCTCGTCTTTTTTATCGTGCTCGTCTCGGTCTTGCTTCAGGGCATGACCATCAGCCACGTCGCCAGATGGCTCAAGCTCAATGCGGATCGTCCGCGCCCACCTGAGACGCAGACCTATGTGCCTGATGTGAGCCTGCGGAGTCGTATGCTTGATATTGTTGTGCCTGCCGACTCGCCGGTGGTCAACAAATCCTTGATTCAGCTCGATCTGCCGCGTGGCTTGCTGGTGGTGCAGATTCAACGGGGCGAAGAGTTGTTGATTCCCAATGGCGGAACGGTGCTGCTGCCTGATGATCATCTGCTGGTGCTGGCTACGCCCGAAATGTTGCCGAAGATCGAGGCGCTGCATGCCCGGGGTGAACTGGTGATACGGTAGGTTGCTGCATGTATGCGAAGGAATGGTGCGATGATGCGTACGCAACGAATCGAACGGATCGTGACCGATGTTGAGGCTCTGGGGCTTGATGGCCTGGTGTTGACGCCTGATGCGAATCTGCACTATTTTACGGGGTTGCATTTTCATCATGGCAAACGCTTGAACCTGATGCTCATTCCGACCAGTGGTGCGTCACCATGCCTGGTTGTGCCTGCGCTTGAACAGATGCAGGCCGAGACAAACGCGCAGCTGCCTGTGCGTCTCTTTCCGTGGGCGGATCAGGATGGGCCATTGGGGGCGCTTGCGGCGGCAGTGACGGCAGCGTTTGGCCGTGACGCCCGTGAGTTGCGTCTGGCGATTGAGCCAGCCAATATGGCGGTGATGCATCTGCGTGCGCTCGAGGCGGTGATGCCGGGGGTGGCGACGTATGATGCGACGCACCTTTTTGCCGGGTTGCGGATGGTGAAGGATGCCGACGAGATGGCTTTGATCGAACGGGCCGTGCAGATCGTCGAGACTGCGCTGCATCGCGTGCTGGCGGAGATCAAGCCGGGCATGACCGAGCGGACACTGTCGCGGATCTGCACCGATGCGATCATCGCCGCAGGTGCCGACGAAGAGAGTTTTGCGAACCTGATAGCCTCAGGCCCCAATGGGGCGAGTCCGCATCATCTGAACAGTGACCGCCCATTGCAACAGGGTGAGTTGATCATTCTTGATTGTGGGGCACGGTATCGTGGCTACGTTTCTGATATCACCCGTACCGTGGCGCTTGGCGAGCCCGCGCCCGAGGCGCGTGAGGTGTATGAACTGGTGCAGAGGGCGAATGCTGCTGGGCGCGCCGCCTGTCGCCCTGGAGCAACTGGTACGACCATTGATGCGGCTACCCGCGACGTTATTGCGCAAGCCGGGTATGGGGAGTACTTCATTCATCGCACGGGCCATGGCTTTGGGCTTGAGACCCACGAGTTGCCGCAGATTGTGGCCGGGAGTGATCAGCCGCTGGTGGCGGGCACGACTTTTACGGTCGAGCCGGGGATTTATTTGCCCGGGCGGTTTGGTGTGCGCATCGAAGACGATATGGTGCTTACCGCTGATGGGGCGCGCAGCCTGACGACGTTTTCGCGGGAGTTGATTGTGTTGTGAGGGGGGCTCACGCGAGGGCGCGAAGGGTTTGATCGTGCAAGTAGGGGCGGCTGCTATAGTCCGCAAATTTTGTCCGCAGATTACGCAGATTACGCAGATTTTCTTATTTGTAGAGTAGACGGATTTTACGATCATGGATCACAACGCGCAACGCGATCCCCAAACCTACGCCCTTATTGGCGCAGCTATGGCCGTACATCGTGAGCTAGGCCACGGCTTTCTTGAGGCCGTGTACCATGACGCGCTGGAGATTGAATTTACGAAGCAAGGCATTCCTTTCTTACGAGAAGTTCCCATTCCGATATACTACAGAAACATTCTCCTCAAGGCAACGTATCGTGCAGATTTCGTTTGTTTTGATGCAGTGATTGTCGAATTGAAAGCAATAGACATGCTCAGCGGCAAAGAAGAAGCTCAAATACTGAACTACCTGAAGGCCAGCAAAAAACACAAAGGGCTACTTCTCAACTTTGGCAATAAAAGTCTACAACACAAACGCATAGTTCTAAATCTACAAGAAAACACCTAAAGAAATCTGCGTAATCTGCGTAATCTGCGGACAAAAACAATTTGCGGATAAATGAGGCGTTTTGAGCTTCAGCCGATCGATCATGCTCGCGACCAGCCCGAGCATGATCGGCTCACGACCATTGGCGGCAACAGATCACTATTGTTTACTCCAGATGCGTGTGTTGAGGTTGAGATCCTCAACAATCGCTGCGGCGAGGCGAATATCTTCGAGGTAGGTCTCGAATTGTTGCATCGAGAGTTGCGCATTGCCCGACCAGAGCCCGGGTGGCTCGAAGTGGTCTTTGGTGGTCGGGATGGCGATGTAGATGTTGGAATTGATAAACGAGATCGCAAGCGGTGTGTTGAGCCGGGTGCGAAACTCGATCAGGCGTTGCATCAGGCTTGTGGAAAGAATATACCGTGCCTCGACCTGATCGGTGGAACGTACCGAGAAGAGTTCCATAAACTCAGGGTCTTCAAGCTGGACGATGCGGTCGCCCTGCCCGATCAGGGTTGTGCCAAAGTTTTGCAGCGTGCGCCCGAAGTCGGCCAAGAGACCACTGCCGCCACTTGGCATAACGATCGTCTGGCCAAGAAAATCCTTGTGAAAATCGCCAATGAAGAAGACGCCTTTGAAAATGGTGTGGTAGGTTGTGGTCGTATTGCCCTTCGAGTCGGTTGACGTCTGCTTGTACTCGGCGTGAATCTCGGAAAAGCGGATATCCGTTGCGCCGACCAGCCCATAAAAGAGATCTTCGCACTTGTAGCGGTCGATGTTGTGGGTATATAACTGGCTAGTGCGGAACTCTTCCCGGGAGATGCCCTGGCCCGGGGCGTACTGCAATGAATCGTCAACCAGTTTGACGAGGCGGGTGATCACATTGTCTTTGAAGGAGCGGCGATAGTTCTCAAAAGCCCCATTCATAAGGGCATTCCAGGCAACAACGGCAAGGGCAATGAGGCCGAAGGCAACGAAGAAGAAGAAGCTTGTGGGCACGATGATCAGGCTAAGGAGGAGCAGGAGGGCTGTGCCGCCAAACAGGCCTAGCCCTACGACCATCGCACGTTGACGGACACTGCGCCGATGCTGCTCAAGCTCGGTTGCAATAGGTTGCAACTCGCGCTCGTAGAGTGATGCAAGCGTTGTCGTATGATCAGTCATCGCCGTTACCTCTGAAACATGCTCTGCACATCAACATTGCGCCGCTCGGCTTCGGCGGCAACAAAGAGCGTGCGTGGCTGCATCCCGATCATGCCGGCAATGATATTGGTCGGCACCATCTGGACGGCATTATTGTAGTCGGTGACCGCCGCATTGTAGGCCCGTCGTGAGGCCGAGATCTGCTCTTCGGTCTCGTTGAGGCTTGCCTGAAGTTGCAAGAAATTCTGACTGGATTTCAGATCGGGATAATTCTCGACTGATACCATCAAACGCCCGATTGCGCCACTGATCTGATTCTCGGTCGCGACGCGTTGTTCGGGGGTAATATCGCCGGCCATTGCCCGCGTGCGCAACTCGGTCAACTCGGTCAGCAAGGCACGTTCGTGGCCCATATAGGTCTGCACGGTCGCGATCAGGTTTGGGATCAGGTCGTAGCGTTTTTTGAGCATCACGTCAATACTGGCGAAGGCCTGATCAACCTGGTTGCGTTTGCCAATCAGACTGTTGTAGAGCACCAGGAACGTGACAGCACCGACGAGGACGATGACGATCAAGAGGATAAAGATGAGAGATCCGCCCATAATGAATTTCTCCTTCGACAAGCAGTTAGGAAGTAGAAAATAGGAAGTAGAGCCGACCGCATCAGGATGCGATGCACGCCTTCGAACTGTACCATAGCTTGAAACCTTGGCTTAGGCACAAGCCGATCTGTTGATAGAACGACGCGCAAGGGGGAAATGTTGCACCAGGCAGGGCAGCGCGTACGCGCTGCCCTGCCTGGTGCATTGTGCGTTTTGCTGAAGTGACAACCACTTTGCTAGCTCACGGTGAGCCAGCGTACCTGGTATGGTTCCAGGGTACACGTTGAGCCGGTGAGGGTCATGGGTGTGCCGCTGATCAGATCGAGCATGGTGCTGGTTGGATCCGTTGGCAGGGTGATTTGCCGGGTTGTGGCGCTGACATTATGAAGACAGAGGATGCGCTGGCTGCCGTCGGGGGCCTGGCGTTCGACGGCGAAGATGGCGGGGTCGAGATCGTGGATCTGCTGGCTGCCGTTGGGGTGAAAGGCGGGTGCAGCGCGGCGCGTGCGGATAAGGTGAGCCATGCGGGCGAGCACTGTTCCTTCACGTCGGGTAGGATCGGCGAGCCGCGCCGTTAGTTCGGCGAGCCCCCATTTTTCGCGATTGAGCCGCCGGTGGATGCCACTGGCTTGTAGGCCGGGGTGATAGTTGCCTGACCCGACCAGGCTGTGGATGTAGACCCCGGGGACGCCCTGGAGGGCCAGCATGATTGCCTGCGAGGCGATGAAGCGGTCGATTTTACGGGTGACAGGTTCGTCGCTCGCCGGGTCAGAGAGCGCATCAAACCATGTGCTATTGATTTCATACGGACTCTGCGAGCCATCGGGGTTGGACTTATACGAGACACGCCCCCCGTGGCTCTCGATCTGGCCACAGAGCGCCCCGATCTCGGCCTGACTCAAGATGCCGGTGGCAGGCACGACGCCGATGCCGTCGTGCGAGGCGAGGAAGTTGAAGAAGGTTGTTGTTGACGATGGCAGGCTTAGCCCGGCGGCCCATCCACTGAGTTGACGGGCGTCGCCGGTTGCAAAGCTATGCAGCACCAGGGGGGCCAGAGGGAACTGGTAGACAAGCTGGGCCTCGTTGCTGCCGTCGCCGAAATAGCTGATATTGTCGGCGTGGGGCACGTTGGTCTCGGTGATCAGCAGCACATCGGGGGCAACGTGATCGAGGACCGCCCGCCAGAACTGGACGACCTGATGGGTTTGGGGGAGATGGATGCACCGCGTGCCGACCTCCTTCCACAAATAGCCGATAGCATCAAGCCGGATCAGACTGGCACCTCTGGCGACATACTCCAGCAGCACGGCGGTCATCTCGAGCAAAAGCTCGGGATTGGCAAAATTGAGGTCGATCTGATCGGCACTGAAGGTTGTCCAGATATGCCGCACCCCCGTCGGCGTCTTGAAGGGCGTCAGGAGTGGCGAGACGCGGGGGCGGGTGACCTGGCGAAGATTGGTGTTGGGGTCGAGGCTGAGAAAGCGTGCCTCGGCACCGGGCGCGCCAGCGAGCAGATCGCGAAACCAGGTGCTACTGGCCGAAATATGGTTGACCACCGCGTCGAACATCAGGCGATACCTAGACCGTAACGCCTGAATGTCGTCCCAGGTGCCGAGTTCGGGATCAACCGCCGTATAGTCAACCACCGAGAAGCCATCGTCAGAGGTGGAGGGATAGAAGGGCAGGATGTGAACGCCGCTGCCAATATCATCAAACGGGCCAGCCAACGCCGCTGCCAGACTTTGCAGCGGCGTGCGTTCTGGCTCGCGGAACTGATCGCCATAGGTGATCAGGATGATATCGTCGGCGGTCAGGCGTTCGTCGGGTGGGCGTGCCGGGCCGGGTTGAGGGTAGCGTGAGGCATAGGCCTGAAGCATCGTCAGCAAGCGCTGGCTGGTTAGCTGGCTCACGTCGGCCCCGTAGAGAGAGGCGAGCAGCGCCTCGATCCGGTTCTGGGCTGTTTCACGCATCGTTGAGCCTACCTTTCCTGACGTGGTTCAGCTTCACTTTCGAGCCCGCGCAGACGGCGATACTCGGGGATATGCACCATAGCTGGGCGCTCGTGGTCGCGAATTTCGCGCAGTTCGAGGTGGAACCCACCATCGTCGCGCTGGGTAATCAGCTTCATCGTCTGGTTCACGGGCTCAAGCAGGCTAACACGCTGGCGCTGTTCCATGCGTTGAATGACCACCTGGGTAATCGCAAAGGCCATCTTCGAGAGCGAGACCAGCGTTTGATTGCGATGCACCCGTTCGAGCAGGTCAACCTGGGCCAGCGCGCCGAGGCCATACCGTTCGAGCAGATCGATCAGCATCCCGGTTTCAACGCCATAGCCGGTAAAGAAGGGAATCTGCTCGAGGGCGG
This sequence comes from Candidatus Chloroploca mongolica, assembly GCF_004762035.2. Taxonomy (GTDB): domain Bacteria; phylum Chloroflexota; class Chloroflexia; order Chloroflexales; family Chloroflexaceae; genus Chloroploca; species Chloroploca mongolica. The sequence continues at coordinate 125,963 of NZ_SIJK02000010.1, forward strand.
TGCGCCGTCCGGCATACTCACCCGAGAGTGGTTGCAGCATACCCGAGAGCTCGGGGTAGAAGAGATTGAGCAGTGGGCGTGCGGTCAACTCGGTGACACGGCCACCGCCGCTGGCGGTCAACTGATCGCCAAACTGAAGCGGGCGACGATAAAAGCCCTTCGTATAGACGAGGCGGCGATCGTGGAGCAGCGGGCCAAGCACACCGAAGACAAAACGGGGATGGAAATTCCTGATATCGGTATCGCACCAGGCAATCAGATCGCCATTGAGCACATAGAGACTCTTCCAGAGCGCCTCGCCCTTGCCGACAAACGCACCATACTGGGGCAAGATCTCTTGATGGGCATAGACAGGAACGCCGAGGCTCGCGGCGATCTCGCGGGTACGATCATCAGAGCCACTATCAATCAAGATCAGTTCATCAAGAATTGGTGTCTCGGCAACGAGTTGCGCCTGCAGTTGCTCGATAATCGGCCCGATCGTCTCTTCTTCATTGAGCGTTGGCAGGGCGAGGCTAATCGTCACCCCCTGTTGTTGCTTGAGCGCGAGCAAGCGTTGCAGATCTTCAAACTCAGACGAGCTAAAGGTATTTTCGGCGAACCAGCGATCAACGGTTGCCGAGAGATCGCGATTCTGCTGCCAGATCTGTTGGGCGCGTTCTTCGGCCTGGGCCATCGGGTGGCGCACCAAAACGACGGTCGTGTCAGCGTGGCGCAAAATCCGGTCGGCAAGGGGGCCAAGCGGGGCTTCGGGATCGCCCTGACGCCCAGTGACGCCGAGCACAATCGCCTGATGGTCAGGGGCCTCAGAAAGGATCGCCTGTTCGGCGGGAATGGTGCGTTCGAGCCAGCGTGTGACCCGGGGCATCGTACGGAGCGCCTGGAGGCTTTCGCGCACGGCGACATTATCGGGCATGCGTGGATTCGCCGCATAGAGCACACTAATCGCGGCCTCGTGCTGTTCTGCCAGGGCCAGCGCGACTTCGCAGGCCAGCGGCGTATGCGGGCCACCGCGTACTGGCAAGAGCACGCGACGCCAGCGTTCGCCATCTTGCAAACGAATCACCACCACATCGCAGGGCGGTTCACGCAACAGCGTATCAATTGGTGGTCCAAAGAGCCGTTCCGACGAAGACTGATCAGCCTGCCAGCCGAGCAAAATCATCCCAGCGGCCTGTTCTTTGGCGGCGGTACGAATGCCCTCGGTCAGATCGTGGGCCACCATAATCATCGTACTGACGGGAACCCCCGAGGCATTCAGGTCTCTGAGGGTATCATAGCCAGCGCGGATGCGACGAGTTTCGAGCATTCCATCGCTCAACGGTTGACCTTCGGGAACCTGGGCAATGCCGAGGATAATCACACGCCCATTGTGATGATGGGCGAGGGCCGCAGCCGTCGGCAACAGCACCTGAACCTTATCGGGGTCACGGGTTGGCATGAGCACCACAAAATCGCCATTTCCATTGTGTGTCTGAGTCATAATTTCCTCTCGCCGTAGCTAGGGTTGTGACGACAGTTGCCTGGTGATGGGCTTAGCCATCAGCAAGCAAGGGAGCAATCTCACGGTGAAAGATCGCCTCCCAGGTGTAGTGTGTGCGCACCCGCTGTTTCAGCGCGGTGCGTGGATCGGCGGCAAACACGGACGCCATGCGCCTGGCGATCTGGTCTGGTGGCTCGTCAAGCTGGAAATAGGTGGCGGCATTGCCAGAGGTCGCCCGCAGGGGCGGAATATCGCTACAGAAGATGGGCAGATTGACCAGACCAGCTTCGAGCATTGGGATGCCGAAACCCTCGTAGCGACTCGGAAAGAGGAGCCCGTCGGCCAGACGAAAGAGTTCTGCGACCATCGCGTCGGAAACGGGCAGCGGCTGCCCTGCCGCATCGGTATAGGTTTCATAGAGAAAGGCAACATTGGCCCCAGAGGCTTCACGAACGGCGAATAATTCAGCGAGGTAGGCGGCATTGGCTGGGTTGTGTGGCCCTGGTGGCCCGGTGATGACCAGTTGGGGCGCATACCCGTAGGCTTGCAAGCTTCCGGTGATCGCGATCGCCAGTTCAATATTTTTGCGCCTGGTGATCCGTGCGGGCAAGAGCAAGAGCGGATACGCGTGAAGGAGGCCGAGTCGGTTGACCAGTTCCAGGGTGGCAGGCCCCAGATGAAGGAGCGTTGCCAGATCGATGCCAGGGGTAACGACCGTCACTGCGGCGGGATCAAGGCCAAGCAGATCGGCGAGCATCCCCCGTCGATCTTCCGAGACGACGACATAACGAACCCCCGGCCATGGTTGACCCAAGAGATCCCATGGATAGCCGGGGTGGAGTTCGGGCATATACAGTGGATCGAGCCAGGCAAAATCGTGACACCAGGCGAGCATAGGCGGCAGGTGACCGCGGTGGTGCAGACGGTGCAGCGCAGCGGTAAACGCGAGATTTTTGTGCAGACTGAGCACATTATGGACAATCAGGGCCTTGACACCGAGGAGGGCTTCGGCGAGGCGGGTACTCACCTGATCAACCAGGGCCTCAAAGTTCGTGCTGACCTGGCCCTGCGCCAATTCACGGGCAATTGTTTCAAGCAGCGCACCACGTGAGTCAAGCTCGGTGATTGTTACCTGGGTGATACCGGGCGCAGTCGCATCACCTTTGCCTGCAATCATGCGCACGGCATACCCGTTGGCGGCCAGCACCCGTGCATGGGCGGCCATGGTCATTTCGACCCCACCAACATAGGGCGGACCAGCGTAGTGCAAGATAGCCACCGTGTCCACTAGATCTCCCCTCGACTCATACGGATCGCCAGATCAATATAACATGATGCGGACCAGCCAAACATCGGGGCTGCTTTGGGTGGCGGTTCACCCGTCAGTGGATGATAATACTCATAAATATCGCTTTGGCCCATCACCAAGCGCAGCGTGCGTTCGGCGAGCGTCTGGGCCAGATCGCGGTAGCCGGTGCGTTGCAGGGCTTCGACAAAGATATAGTTGATATTGATCCAGACGGGGCCGCGCCACATCTGATTGGGATTGAAGTGGGGATCGCTGATCGCCACCGTCGGCAAGGGATGCGGTGTCCAGAAGGTTCCCGCATCATGGAGATGGGCGACCAAGCGATCATTGATCGCCGGACTCATCTGCCCTGTCCAGAGAGGATAGAGGCTAAAAGGGGTCATCACCTGGACAGGTTGGTGGTGGTGGTGTGACCAGAAGAGCCCGTGCTGGGCATCATAAAAATGCTCGAACATCCGATGCGCCAGGGCCTCGGAACGATGTTTCCACAGTTCGGCCTCACGGTTGCGCCCGAGCAGACGCGCCATTTTTCCTAAAGCTTCCATCTGTAAACAAAGATATGTATTGAGATCGACAGCTTCAACGGGCATGCCATAATCCCAGAGCGGACTATCATCGAGGCCGGAAGAGAAGGGATGGGAATATTGCACAATGCCATCGGCATCGTCATCGTTGAGGCCAAACCACCATGAATTCCAGCGCACCACTGGATCATAGATCTCGCGGAGCATCGCCATATCGCCAGTCTGCGCATAGACCAGCATGGCGACCCAGGCGACAATGGGTGGTTTGGTCACCGCAGCAGCGACGGGTACCTCGAGTTGCGTGATCGTCCCTTCATCGTAGACTGCATCGGGGATCATCCCATCGGGCAACTGATGATCGAGCATAAACTGGATCTGATCGCTCGCGAGGCGAGGATCGGTATAGCGAAAGGCCAGGGCGTGAAAATAGTTATCCCACTGCCACGCACCGACATAGTGAGCCTTGCTGGGGGCGACACTCTCACGGCGAAAATAGCCATACGGCGCGAGGATATTGTTCCCGAGCACCCACCATGCATAGTAGTACTGGGAACGATAGGGCTCGTCAACCGAGGGCACGGCATCGAACCAGCGATGCCAGCGCGACTCGGCGGCGGCGAGCGCCGTACGAAACGGGATGACGGTACGGTCGAGATCCATTCCAGGTTGAATATGCAGCGTAATGGCCGTATCGGCGTCGCCCCGAGCCGTTAAAATAACATCGTAGCCACTGCCATTATGTTCCACCTGATTGAGCACCAGTTCACCATTGGTTGAATAGGCGCAGTTGCGTACCGTCTTGAACTCACCGCCGTAGGCATCGGGACGGGCGAGATCGGGCGAGACGGTAAAGCGAATCCCACTGGCGATACCATTGGGGAGACCAAAACTCACGGTCTGATGATCTTGAAACACAACCCGGAACTCGCCGATCGGTGTCTGAAAGACAAGGGCGTGGGGATAGGTTGTCACCTCAAAACGCACCTGGCGTCCCTCGGCATCAACCAGGCGCAGATTTGAGATAAAAGGCGGTCGTGCGCGATACGAAGAGAGTCCGGGTGTCAGGGCGGTCAGGCGTTCGGCCAGTTTCAGATAGAGCGTATCGGCAACGCGGCGTTCTTGATAGATCAGTAACCGCGAGCCTCGATCGCTAAAAGGGATCTTTTGAAGCCGAATGCGGTTTTCCAGGGCAAGCAGATACGGCGATGCCGGAACATACACAAGCGCTCCTCCATCATGTGAGGTACACGTCGGGCACCGAGGCCCACGGTTGCACCGAGGCTCTAGGGGTTATAAGGGTATTGTACCATCTCTTCGTTTGCCGACGCACGCTGCCAGCGAAGCTGGCAGCGTGCGTCGGCAAACGAAGAGATGTCTGGGGAGGCCTGCGGTGCGCAAACCAACGTTTGTTACGTCTCAGGTGGATCGTTCATGGGGGTGAGGCCAAGGCGGGCGGTGAGGTGGGGGAGGGCGGTGCGCGCGTCGGCGAGGGCGAAGTTGTTGATGTGGTGCGCGAGCGTTTGAAATTCGGGGAGGCTCCTGAGGCCAGGGAGGCTCTGTCCGAGCGCGGTGACGTGTTTGCGGGCGGCAAAGTTGCCAGTGCTGAGCATAGCCGCTAATTGTTCGATCTGTTGTTGGGCAAGGGTACGGGCCTGATCATCGAGGAGAGGCACAGATTGTTCACGCGTCTCCACCTCCTCTTGTTCTTGGGGGAAGAGGGTTGGCAAGAGGTTTTTGATGCGCGTGCAGGTCTGCTGAAGTGAATTGAGATCAGGTACTTCGCCGGGGTTGGTTTTGAGGGCCTGTTCAACTCGATCAGCCTCGGTGTACAATTCGGTTGCCCCGATGGTTCCTGCAACGCCTTTCAAGGTGTGTGCAATGCGCAGCGCTTCGTCGGGTTTATTGGTCGTGAGGGCCTCCTTGATGCGTTCGACATCATTGCCATGCTCAACCAGAAAGCTCTGGATGAGTTGCCGATAGAGTTTGGTTTTGCCCCCCAGACGCTGGATCGCACGCTTGATAGCGAGACCTTCATATGTTTCTGGGAGGGCCTGGTTTGCCTCGGGCGGGTCGGCTTCCGTGGATGCTGATTGGGGCGACATCGCTTTTCCTGTTATGATTGGCGGTGGCGTGTCCGGTTCTTCACCAGGGTACACCCAGCGTAGCAAGGTTTGAAAGAGTTGCTGACTTTCGATCGGCTTGCTAATGTAATCGTTCATGCCTGAGGCAAGACAGCGGTCGCGGTCGCCACTGATGGCGTGGGCGGTCAGCGCGATAATCGGGAGATCGCGTAACGCCGCGTATGCGCGAATCGTACGGGTTGCCTCGAAGCCATCCATGACGGGCATCTGCACATCCATCAAGACGGCATCGTAGCGCTTTGGATCGTCGCCCAGCAACATCTCGACCGCCTGGCGGCCATGCCGAGCTACGGCAACTTCGATGCCCACTTCGGCGAGTAATTCGACGGCGACTTGTTGATTGAAAGGACTGTCTTCGGCCAGGAGGAGACGTCGGCCCGCAAGGTGGTTGCGATAGCTTTCTAGGGTGGTCGCCTCGGCTGTTTGGTACTGGTGCCGGGTCACGTTGTCAGGCTGGTTAAAGAGATCGAGGATGGCATGGTAGAGCGAGACCTCATTGATCGGCTTGGTGAGGAAGGCACCGATGCCGACCTCTTCGGAGCGGCGCATAATTGTTTCGCGGCCATAGGCAGTGACCATAATGATGAGGGGTAGCGCGCGATCAGCAAGTTTGCGCTGGATCTGGGTTGTTGCTTCAATACCATCGAGCCCTGGCATACGCCAGTCCATCAGCACGAGCGCAAAGGGATCATCGGCGGGCGTTGCTTCGAGTTGGGCGAGGGCCTCGTCGCCTGAGGCAGCCGTCGTTACACGAAAGTGGAATGTTGTGAGCATCTCTTGCAAGAGCTCACGGGCATGCTCGTTGTCGTCAACCACCAGCGCTTTGCGTCCGTGCAACGTGGCGGGCAAGGCAAAATCGGGGTGAGGCTGCATCTGTTCATCGGCGAGCCTGCAGGCTATGGTAAAAGCAAACGTACTGCCCTCGCCTGGCGTGCTTGTGGCCTCAATGGTACCACCCAGCATCGTTACAAGCGAACGTGAGATCGCGAGGCCCAGTCCGGTGCCACCAAAGCGGCGGGTCATTGAGCCATCGGCCTGGACAAAGGGGACAAAGAGGCGGGCACGTTCATCGGCAGACATCCCGATCCCGGTATCCTGAACCGTGAACCGCAGCAAGACCTGGTCGTCATGGTGTTCGGCCAGTTCCGCACGGACATTGACTTCACCGACCTCGGTAAACTTGATCGCATTGCCGACCAAGTTGATCAGCACCTGTTCGAGGCGAAAGGCATCGCCCACAAACATCCTAGGCAGCGCACGGTCAAGGTGAAGGCACAATTCGATGCCCTTGAGGGCGGCCCGTTCGGCGAGCATGTTGGAGACATTGTTGAGGGTTTCGGCCAGCAGAAACGGGGCATGTTCCAACTCTAACTTGCCTGCCTCGATCTTCGAAAAATCGAGAATATCGTTAATTGTTCTGAGCAGCGTCTGCGACGCGAAACGGCTCTTCGCGAGATAATCATACTGTTTTGGGGTGAGTCGGGTTTTGAGGGCCAGTTCCAGGAAGCCAATGATTGCATTGAGGGGGGTGCGAATTTCGTGGCTCATATTGGCGAGAAACTCGGACTTGGCGACACTGGCGGCCTCGGCACGCACCGCCAGTTCATTGGCCCGGGCGATGGCATCTTTGAGTTGTTCGTTTGCCACCTTCTCGCGCATAAACTGTTCGTGACGGGCCAGCGTGGCGGCAAAATTATCAGCGGCGAGCCCCAGCAGGGCATACTCGGTGTTGGTAAAGACACGCTCGCGGCGCGTATCATCAAACCCAAGAAACCCGATCAAGGCACCATCAACCATCATTGGCTGCATAAGCAGCGCCTTGATCTCTTGCATCGCAAGGATCTCATAGGCGCTCTGCATCTCGGGTGGAATGTGATCAAGGCTTCCCAGGGCGAGCATCTCACCACGTTGGAACCGTTCGATCAGCCCCGGAAAGACGTCAAACGGGGCGTCCTGCAGATCGGCGATCTGAGGAGTAACGCCTTCGGCACACCATTCATAGATATTCGACCAGGTTTCATTGATAAAATCGTTACTGAAAATATACGCTCGTTGGGCCGACATAAATTCGCCGAGGATTGCGAGGCATGCATTGATGCCTTCGTCAATCGTATCAATGCGCAGATTAGCATTGGCGGTTGCGAGCTTCGCGGCTGCTGCGTGAAAGCGATTTGTTTCCAGAAGATGTTGTTCTTGCGCTTTGCGAGCCGAAATATCGGTGTCAGTCCCACGATAGCCAAGCAGTTCACCATCCGGGCCGAGCATCGGCAGGGCATTGGTGGTAACCCAGATCTGGCGTCCATCTTTAGTGATAACGGCATTGACGAGATCGACAAAAGCCTCGCGACGTTCAAAGGCCGCGAACACCTCGGTTTTGAAGCGTTCACGTTCCTTGGCTGGGTGCAAGTCGTAGAAATACTTCTTCCCGATAATCTCCTCAGGATGATAGCCAAAGACCTCTTCGGCGACCGGGCTGAGGAAGCTGTAGTGTCCGGTGGGATCAACTTCCCAGGTAACGGTGCGACTCTGGCGGGCCAGTTGATCAAAACGCTCGACACTCTCCTGCATCGTACACGTGCGTTCTTCCACCAGGCGTTCGAATTCTGAGCGGACATCAACAATCAATCGATTGAAATCATCAATTAACCCCTTGATCTCGTGACGGGCCTTGATCTGCACCTGTGACGGCATTGGCTCATGGCGCAGTGCTTGTACGGCCTGTGAGAACTGAATGATTGGTTGGGAAATTAACCGATTGGCGAGTAGCATCGCACCAATGACCAGAATAAGCGACCCACCCAGAATCCAGTGCCCGATCATCTCGTTGCGCCGAATCGGGGCATAGAGTTCGGCGGTATCAATTTTGACGACCATGCCCCAGTTGAGCGAGGGAAGATACCGCCAAACGGCAAGCGTCTCCTCATTGCGATAGTCTGGATAGATACCGCTGCCCTGCGCACCCCGCAAGGCTTCACGAAGGGGCAGAAACGCTGCTTCATCGATCGCCTGATTGGGCAAGTCCGGGTTATGGCGGGGCGGTACCGTGATGATCATACGCCCTTGGTCATAGGCACCCATCAGGATCTCGCCCGTTGTCCCGAGCCCGGCGAAGCGATTGACGATCGCATAGAGTTCCTTCGGCTCGATTTGCAAGACGACATTGCCGACAATGACGCCATCCTGGAAGATCGGTGCGGCGAGGAACGCGGCGGGGGCATTGCTGGGCGCATAGAAACCAAAATCAGAGACTTCGGTCTGCAAGAGGGTATTGGCGGCATCAATCGTACGGGCCAATTCGGTCGGCCCGAGCATTTCATCGTAGATATTCTGGCCCAGATCGGCCTCGGCCTTGAGCGAATAGCGGATCGTCCCGCCCTGATCAATGAGCAGCAGGTCGTAGTAGCCCTTCTCGGCAATGAAGGTTTTCAGGTAGGCGATGAGTTCATAAGATGGGTAGATGATACCTGGGGGGGCAGCGAACAAAGGAGGCAGGTCGGGCAAGTGCGCGAGGGTCGTGGTATCCTGGATCATCCTCAGTACATAGCCCTCGATGCGCATGTGGGCTGCATCAGCACGTTCAGCAAGGGCGTCACGCTCTTTTTGCTGCATCGCGTTGCTGAAGGCTTGATTGATGACGACCGAACCAATCAGGACGGGCACAAGGGCAATTATCAGAAAGATCAGACCGAGTTCGGTGGCAATGGATTTGAGTTTGATCATGGTTCGGCCTCGATAATGCTTGGGAAGGTTGCCGGATTCTGCCAATGGCCTTTCCAGCGGGTATGAAGATCGGTGAGGAAAGCTTCCCAGCGTTCGACCGAGCGATAGGCTGGATAGGTCAACGGACGCACAGGCTTGGTCGAACTCCAGACGATCTCAAACTGACCATCAGGCTGGATCTGCCCGATCCGCACCGTACGCCAGAGGTGCTGGCTTATTGGGTCAATGCTGACCGCACCCTGGGGGGCCTCAAGCGAGATGCCGTGCAGAGCATTGCGAACCCGGTTCAATTCCAGGCTGCCTGCCTGCTCAACCGCAGCGGCCCAGAGCTTGACCCCAAGATAGGCTGCCTCCATCGGGTCGCTGATCACTGCATCGGCACCATAGCGTGCTTGATAGGCCTGAACAAACGCGGCATTGATGGGTCCAGCGAGGCTCTGAAAGTAGCCCCATGCGGCATAGTCACCAGCGACCGCAGCACTGCCCATCGTCTCGAGTTCAGTTTCTGCAATGCTGAACGAAATCGTAGGGATATCCTGTGGGGTAATGCCCTGGGCGCGGAGGGCCTGGAAAAAGGCGACATTGCTATCGCCATTGAGGGTATTCAAGATGACGTCGGGGCGACTGCGCACAAGCGCCTCGACGGCTCCGGCGACCTCGGTACTACCGAGCAGCACATACTGTTCACCCACGATCGTGCCACGCAGCGAGCGAATCTGGTCTTTCATCATCGCATTGGCTGCGTGGGGGAAAATATAGTCCGAGCCGATCAAGAAGAAGCGTTGACCGAGGTTATCCATGGCCCATTTGACGGCGGGAAAGATCTGCTGATTGGGGGCGGCCCCGGTATAGATAATGTTTGGTGAAGCCTCGATCCCCTCGGACTGGACTGGATAGAAGAGCAGGTGCTGATACTGCTCAACGATTGGCTTGACCGTTTTGCGCGACGCCGACGTCCAGCAGCCGAAGATCACGGCCACGTGCTCGTTGACAATCAACGCCTCGGCCTCACGCGCAAAGATGTCGCTCTGAGATGCACCGTTGCGGATAACTGGCTGGATCCTGCGGCCAAGCACGCCCCCCTGGGCATTGAGCTCTTCAATGGCAAGCAGCGTAGCCTGGCTCACGCTCTGTTCACTGATGGCCATCGTACCAGTCAGGGAATGGAGGATGCCAACCTTGATTGGCTCGGCGGAGCGTGTAGGGCTGAACTGGCATCCCCAGCCTGAGGTCGTCACAAGCAAGAAGCACAGGAAGATCAACGTTGTTCTGAATGGTGTACACCTGATCTCGTTCATGGTCTGATACTTTATGCACTCACGTGCTGTTGTGGGGCAGCACCCGAGAGACAACACAATTGCGTCCGGAGTTTTTTGCGCGGTACATCGCTTGATCAGCTAGTTCGAGCAGTTCCTGATGCTGGATGGCATAGCCTGGCTTGCTCGAGACAACCCCTACACTGATCGTAATGTAGGGGGCTACATGTGAAAACGCATGTTCAATGTGTTGTTTGGCAACGGCCTGACGCATTTGCTCGGCGACACAGATGGCCTGATCGACGTCGGTATCGGGCAGCACAACGACAAATTCTTCTCCACCGTAGCGAGCAAGAAAATCACAGGCGCGTCGCAACGAGGAGGTCATAATTGCGGCCACTTGTTGCAAACACTGATCTCCGGCCAGGTGACCGTAGTTATCGTTGTAGCCCTTGAATTCATCAATATCGAGCAGAATTAATGATAAAGACTGTCTTTTTCGTGCGGCACGACGCCATTCGAGATCGAGGACTTCGTCAAAACGACGACGGTTGAAGAGCCCTGTTAGCCCATCACGGCTGGAAAGGGTCTGCAAGATATCGGTCTTGCGCTTCAATTCCATGTGGGTGCGCACTCTGGCTCTGACGATGGGGAGATGAAACGGCTTGGTGATATAGTCCACTGCTCCCGCTTCGAGCCCGCGGGCCTCATCTTCTTCGGCGTCCATGGCGGTAATAAAAATGATCGGAATGCCACTGGTCTCTGGATCATCTTTGAGGCGCCGACACACCTCGTAGCCATCCATTGTAGGCATCATGATATCAAGCAAGATTAGATCGGGAGGGTTGGTGCTGACCATTTTGAGCGCATGGAACCCATTGGTGGCGACAAAAACCTCATACTCATGTTGCAATTCATCACCAAGAATCACGAGATTGGTTGGCGTGTCGTCAACCAGCAGGATCTTCTGTCGCGGTGCGGGTTGTTGTTCCATCTGAACGTCCTTACACGCCCGGTGCGGGCGCAAGCAGAACTTATTGCTGGCTGACCAGTTCCTCAAAGACACGGAACGGCTGGGCTCCGCGCACCAGTTGTCCATTGACAACAAAATTTGGTGTTGAGTTAATGCCAAGCGCCAGTGCGGCCTGCATTTCATTCAAGACCGCTTTTTCGCTTTCGGGGTCATCGAGACAAGCCCGGAAGGTGGCGCCGTCGAGACCCAGTTGATCGGCAAATTCGCCGAACACCACCCGATCACGCTGTGGCACCCCGCCCCATTCTTGCTGGTGGCTGCTAAAGAGACGCTCGTACATGGGGAAAAACTGGCCCTGATCAGCCGCGCATTGCGCGGCGACCGCAGCGACGAGCGCCGACGGATGGATCGTGGTCAGCGGCAGGTCGCGGACAACGAGGCGAACTTTGCCTGTTTCGACCAACTCGCTCAAAATCTGTGGGCGCGTCTCCTGAAAAAAGCGCTGGCAGAAGGTGCATTCAAAGTCGGTAAACTCTATGATCAACACGGGCGCGTTGGGATCGCCAAGCGCACGCGGATCGTCATCACGAAGGTCAAAGACCTCGTTCAAGGCTGGACGTGGGGTTGGCGTTGGCCCGGGTGGCAAGGGTGGGATGGTTGGGGGCCGATTGTTTGCTATGCTCGTCTGACGGAGTTCTTCGGTTGTCTCGGAAGTTACCGGTGGGGCGTAGCTGCCACACGCAGTCAGGATGAAGACGAGGATCATCCAGAGGGAAAGACGCTTCACAGACTTTGCTCCTTTGTTATTGTTTTACGCACTTATAGCTATTATACCCTTTCAATGCATCCAGATCTTACCAGTGTACGTACAGAACAGTGCAGCCTACGTAACGCAATCTGGTGAAGCCTGAAAAAGTGGTGCTTGTATAGCCAAAGGTTGGCTGTACATAGCCTCGCTCTGCATTCAAAAGGAGCAATGCATGCGACGGAGTGTCTTGTCGGTAGCTGTTGTGATGATTACCGCGCTGGTGGTTGGTCTATTTGCTGCTTCCACCCCGAGTCGGGCCCAGGCGAATGCTCGGGTCAACATCCTTCATCTCGCCCCCTTTGCGCCAACAATTGATGGCACAGCGGTGACGGTGGTGGTCAATGGCGCAACGATTGCCAGTGATTTCAAGTACAAAGATGCCCCGCTGACCGCGAATTTGCCCTCTGGTGATTACACGGTGCAGGTCTTTGCAGGAACCGATCTCACGGTTGCCCCGGCGATTACCGCAACGCTGAGTCTTGCGGCCGGTAGTGATTACACCGTCTTTGCTGGTGGTGATGGGAATAACATTCCGCTCGGTCTCTTCCCTCTGGTTGATGATAATAGCGTGCCTGCGGCTCCGAATGCGAATGTACGCGTGGTTCATGCGGCGCCCTTCGCGCCCTTGGCTGGCACAGCGGTTGATGTCCTCAATGCAATAACCAATGAGCCGATTGGCGGGCTCACCGGGGTGGCTTTTGGTGACTCCAGTGGCTATCTCCCTATCCCCGGCGCTACCGATATTCCGGTGAAGGTTGTGCCTACGGGTATGACTGATCCGCCCCTCATCGGCCCGGCGACGTTGAATGTTCCCCCCCAGTCGATCACGACGGTCTTTGCGATTGGGACTGGTACGGACACCTATCCGGCCGAGTTCTTCTTCCTGGGTGGCGCACAGCGTGTCCCTGCGCAGGTACGGCTGGCGCACCTGGCCCCGTTTGCGAGTGGCCGTGCGGCGGTGAATGTGGTTGTGCCGGGTGACACGCCGGTGACCCTGGTCAGTGATTTTGGCTTCGGCGATACTACCGACTATGTGCCGTTGACTGATGGTACCTATCCGATCAATGTGGTCATTCCGAGTGCGCCACGTGCGCTGGCCGATACGGTGGCGATTTCGGGGTCGGTGACGCTTGCGCCGGGGATGCGCTATACGGCGATGGCGATTGGTGGGGCCAATGGCTTTGATCCCGAACTGGTGCTCTTGAACGATCCGAGCACGCCACCAATCACTGGCACGGCGCGGGTGCGCATCTACCACGCTGCCCCGTTTGCGCCTGGTGACGGTGCGAACGTCTCGATCCGCACCCAGGATGGCGCGGTCGTCGGCGGGTTGGGCAATGTGCCGTACAAGGGCACGGCAACGCTGGAACTGCCTGCTGGCGTGTACGACCTGATCATTGCCACGCCGGATGGGTCAACGACGCTGCTTGATATCCCGGCGTTTGTGCTGGCCGCAGGCGATGATATCACCGTCTTTGCGGTTGGTGATGGCGTCAATCAGGATGTAGGGCTTGTTGTGTTGCCACGCGATGGCATTGTGCCCCCGGCAGAAGTGCGTCTGGCGCATTTGGCCCCGTTTGCGGGTGGCCGTGCGGCGGTGAATGTGGTCGTGCCGACGGTTCCGCCGTTGACTCTGGTCAGTGACTTTGGCTTCGGCGATACGACTGGCTTCCTCCGGTTGCCGGGTGGCACGTATCCGATCAATGTCGTTATTCCGAGCATGCCGGCCTCGCTGGCCGATACGGTGGCGATTTCGGGGTCGGTGACGCTTGCGCCGGGGATGCGCTATACGGCGATGGCAATTGGTGGGGCCAATGGCTTTGATCCCGAACTGGTGCTCTTGAACGATCCAACTGACCCACCTGCCGCTGGTACGGCGCGTGTCCGGATCTACCACGCGGCCCCGTTTGCTGCTGGTGCGGAGGCGAATGTCTCGATCCGCTTGCAGGACGGTACCGTCGTGCCGGGGTTGGGCAATGTGCCGTACAAGGGCACCGCCACCTTCCCGCTGCCTCCTGGGACGTATGACCTGATCATTGCGACCCCAGATGGAGCGACGACGCTGCTCGATCTGCCGCCGTTTACGCTGGTGGCGGGCGACGACATCACCGTCTTTGCGGTTGGTGATGGGGAAAATCAGGACGTGGGCACGGTTGTGCTCGGTCTCCCCGAGGCAGAGCGCTTTAGGGTTTACCTGCCCTTTGTTGCCAACTAAGCGCCGTAGGCGCAACAATAAATGGTTGGAACGCGCAAACGCCAGCATTGCTGGCGTTTGCGCGTTCCAGAAAGAGCTACCATGAAGATTGGCAGTCAAAAATACGATATGCTATACTGGCGGGCATATGTGGCCTGGGGCTGCAAAACAAGACGCATTATAGAGCGGAGGAAGTATGTCCACGCTGATCGAAGAGATCATCGCCCGTGAAGTTCTAGACTCGCGCGGCAATCCGACGGTTGAGGTTGATGTTCGCCTGGAGAGTGGTGATGTCGGGCGAGCGATTGTGCCGAGTGGGGCTTCAACCGGCGCTCACGAAGCCTTGGAACTGCGCGATGGCGATAAGTCGCGTTACGGCGGCAAGGGTGTGTTGAAAGCAGTTCGTGCGGTCAATGAAGACATTGCCGAGGCCCTGGTTGGCTTTGATGCGGCTGATCAGATCGGGATTGACAAGGAGTTGATCACGTTTGACGGGACGCCGAACAAGAGCAAACTTGGCGCCAATGCGATCCTTGGGGTTTCGCTGGCCTGTGCTAAAGCGGCTGCGGCAGCTTTTGGCCTCCCACTCTATCGGTATCTCGGTGGTGCCCACGCGCATATTTTGCCTGTGCCGATGCTCAACATTATGAATGGTGGGCAGCACGCCTCGAACAGCACCGATTTCCAGGAATTTATGGTCATGCCGGTCGGTGCCGAGACCTTCAGCGACGCGCTGCGCTGGGGTTCCGAGATCTATCAGACCCTCAAGAAGGTGCTGCACGACCGTGGGTTGAGCACGACAGTCGGTGATGAGGGTGGTTTCGCCCCGAGTCTGCCAAATAACGAGGCACCCTTGCAGGTGATTATGGAGGCCATCGAGAAGGCGGGCTATCGCCCCGGCGAGCAGGTCATGCTCGCGATGGATCCGGCCTGTACCGAGATCTACGAGGATGGCAAGTATCACCTCAAGCGTGACGGGCGGGTGCTGACCACCGAAGAGATGGTTGATTACTGGGCCGATATCGCCAATCGTTACCCGCTGATTTCGCTCGAAGACGGCCTGCACGAAGATGACTGGGAGGGCTGGAAGCTCTTGCGGCAGAAGATCGGCCACAAAGTGCAGCTCGTCGGCGACGATTTTCTGGTGACCAACGTGAGCCGCTTGCAGCGGGCGATTGACGAGAATGCCGCCAACTCGATCCTGATCAAGCTGAACCAGATCGGGAGCCTGACCGAGACGCTGGCGGCGATCCAACTGGCGCAGCGCCACGCGATGACGGCGGTTGTCTCGCACCGCTCAGGCGAGAGCGAGGATGTCACGATTGCCGACCTGGTAGTCGCCACCAACGCTGGCCAGATCAAGACCGGAGCACCGGCCCGTACCGACCGGATCGCCAAGTACAACCAGTTGCTTCGCATCGAAGAGGAGCTTGGTGGTGCCGCGAAGTATGCCGGCAAAGCGGCCTTCCATGTGAAGTTCTGAGCGTATGTATTTGACGCAAAGGCGCGAAGGCGCAAAGGTAATGTATTTAAACCTTTGCGCCTTCGCGCCTTCTCTTAGGGAATCACCCGGTAGGAGAGGATGACAACCTTACCGCTGCTCTGGCCGGTGAACTCAACTTTGTAATCGCCCAGCGGCCAGCCAGAAGAGGGCGGTACAAAGTATTCGAACCAACTGCCATCACGATCAGCCTGAACGACTTGCTCAGTGACTCGTCCATCTGGCCCGGTTGTATGCCAGCGGATCTGTTCATTGGCGCGGAAGTCATAAATCCAAATAAAAAAATCATTGGAGGGATATAAGCAGTCGGTAAGCAGGAGTTCCTCTTCATTGAAGTCGTAGAAGATAACCCCATCGCCAACCCATTCCGGAATCCCGTCACAATTCGCAGGTGCCGGTGCAGGCACTGGCTCGGTTGCCGGCGCAGGCTCGGTTGCCGGCGCAGGCTCGGTTGCCGGTGCTGGCTCGGTTGCCGGCGCAGGCTCGGTTGCCGGTGCAGGCTCGGTTGCCGGTGCAGGCTCGGTTGCCGGCGCAGGCTCGGTTGCCGGCGCAGGCTCGGTTGCTGGAACTGGCACAGACACTCCACCGCGCCCCTGTAGCACTTCGCTGACGAGCAATCCGGGCAGCACTGAGTTGACATCGTGCAACTCGAAGCGGCGGCGCTCGAAGTACTGGACGGTCAGCCGCTTGCCCTCGATCTCCGCTTCGTACGCGCCGGTAATCGGGAAGCCGAAGCGCTCTAGGCCGCCGTTACGCTGCCAGTAGGTGGCAAACGCCCCACAGACACGGTGGCCCGTCTCGGCGAAGGCGAGACAGTCCGCATTTGCAGCTTCGCCGGGGCCGAATTGCCAGGGCGCCCCCTGCTGTGCCAGCCACTCGACCCCGAGTCGTCCGGCGGTTACCTGACCATTGGCCTGGATTTCGAGGCGGTCGCGTTCGAACCACTGCACTTGCAGCGTCTGGCCCTCGACGGTCTCAGCGTTCTGTGCGGTGATCGGGAAGCCAAAGACGGCCAGGCCGCCGTTGCGCTCCCAATACTGACGGATCGGCCCACTGATGCACTGATTGGTCTCGGCAAAACAGCGCTGTGCGGTCTGGGCGTGGCTAGCGTGGGCGGGCAGAGAGCTGACGAGCAGCAGGGCGAACAGCAGGGCGAACAAGAGGGTGGGCATACGACGCATGGTTGTCTCCTTACATGTGCAGAAGGCTGGCGTTTTGATACATCAAACAGCGTGCTTTCGGTGGACATCAATAAGTAGCCAAACGCCCCCTCCCGCGCTTGCGCGAGAAGGGGCGTTTTGGATGACAATCTTGTTATCGCCTGATGTCAGTGCGCTTGCTGCTATGGTGAGTTATACCAATTACTGTTGATGATGCCGCAAGGTCCATGCTGAGTGTTCAAAGGCCGGCAGTCCACTGGTGCGGAGGGAAACCAATGCGGATGCGTTGCCCCCCATGTCACCCCGAGCATCCTATGGCCCGCGGGCCAGTGGTGTGGAGAGAAACAGTGCCGGTGCGTAGCCTGCCCTGTCACCCCGAACGGAGTGAGGGGTCTTCCGTGCGGATCAGGGCAGATTCCTCACTCCGCTCCGCTCCGTTCGGAATGACAGAGGACACGCTGGAGCCGACAACACGGTTTGTTTCTTAGGAGCGGATACGAGGGGTCTTCCATGAAGATCAGTGAAGATTCCTCGTTCCGCTCCTAAGAAACAACGCGCCCCATCTTGTTGAGGATCTCCCGGAAGAACCATAAGCGCAGGCTTCGCCTTTCCGTTTTCAGCTTTCAGCTTTCTCTTGCCCTCTGCATCCACCCCATCGGAATGGGAGGTTTGCGGGAGCCATGCCCCTTCGACAAGCTCAGGGCAGGCCCCGCACCCTTGCTACGGCAGCGGCAACAGCTGTAACGATGCACCTGCCCCTAGCGCCGCACCAGCGGCAGGTAGACCCGATTCGTGTTGATCGTGCCAGTTGTTGGGGTGGGTGACGGCGTCGGCGACGGGCCAGCGGTGGGTGAGGTGGTGGGCGTAGCTGACGGGCCAGCGGTGGGTGACGGGCTCGCCGTGGGCGTGGCTGACGGGCCAGCGGTGGGTGAGGTAGTGGACGTGGCTGACGGGCCAGCGGTGGGTGAGGTGGTGGGCGAGGCTGACGGGCCAGCGGTGGGTGAGGTGGTGGGCGAGGCTGACGGGCCAGCGGTG
>NZ_SIJK02000110.1 GCF_004762035.2 Candidatus Chloroploca mongolica
CACCCCTTGCGGGTGCCCTGGTGGGGTGCATGCACGGAAGATGCAATCGCCCTGCCCTCATCTCGCTGCGTGGCGGCGAAGCCGCCACGCAGCGAGTATAATCCTATGAACGAACCAATCATTGAGGCCGTCGGCCTGCAAAAACGCTTTGGCGATATCGTCGCAGTCCAGAACGTCGATCTCAGCATCTATCCTGGTGAGATTGTGGGCTTTCTGGGGCCAAACGGGGCGGGCAAGACGACGACGATCAAGATGCTGATCGGCTTGCTGCGCCCAAGTGCTGGTGTGGCTCGCATCGGTGGGTTTGATCTGCAAAAGGCCCCCTTGCGCGCCAAGGCTTTGCTTGGCTATGTGCCTGATCAGCCCTTTTTACCCGAAAAGCTCACCGCCCGCGAATACATCCAGTTTATGGGCGGGCTCTACCGTCTTGAGCCAAAGATCGCCCGTGAGCGCGGCGAGGATCTGTTGCGCCTCTTCGGGCTAACCGACCGTGGCGATGAACTGCTCGGTGGTTATAGCCACGGGATGCGCCAGAAAGCGGCGCTCACCGGGGCACTGCTGCACCAGCCACGCGCCTTTTTCCTCGATGAACCAACCGTCGGCCTCGATCCGCGCAGCGCCCGGTTGATCAAAGATCTCCTGCGTGATGTCGCAGCCCAGGGCACCGCCGTCTTCATGTCAACGCACATCCTTGAGATCGCCGAGCGGATGTGCGACCGGGTCTTTATCATCAACAAAGGGGCGATCATTGCCTCGGGCACGCTCGATCAACTGCGCGCCGGTGGCGACGCCAGTCTCGAAGATATTTTCCTGAGCCTGACCGGCGACCCCGATGAAGTCGCCTTGCTTGATGACTGAACAGTTACGTGGTTGTGCTGGTCAACTATAGTTGACCAGCACAACCACGCTTGTTCTATGCCTCTGCTGCCTGGTGAAAGCCGAGGCGTTCCAGAACGAGCATAGCTTCTTGTTGGATGACGGCTCGTTCTTCCGTCGCGAGGCGGTTGAGGCCGAGTACCGCCGGGCCGAGCCGTGGGTTGGCGCGCAGGGCCTGTTCGTGGGTGATGAGGAAATTCCAGTAGAGCAGGTTGAAGGGGCACGCGTCCGGCCCGGTGCGCTGTTTGGCGTTGTAGCGGCAACTGGCGCAATAGTCGCTCATCTTGTTGATGTAGTTGGCCGAGGCGATGTACGGCTTCGTGGCGATCCCACCTCCGTCGGCGTTGAGGCCCATGCCAAAGACGTTCGGAACCATCACCCAGTCGTAGGCGTCAAGGTAGGCCGCCAAGAACCAGGTGTTGACCTCGTGCGGCTGCACTCCGGCCAGCAGGCAGAGATTCGTTAGCAGCATCAGGCGTTCGATGTGGTGCGTGTAGCCGGTCTGCAGAGCGCGGGTGAGGGCATGGTGCAGGCAGTTGAGATCGGTTGTACCTGTCCAGAACCAGGCGGGCAGGGTGCGGGTGGCGTTCCAGGCATTTTTGGTCGCCAATGCGGGCATTTGACGCCAGTATTGCCAGTACATATACTCGCGCCAGCCGAGCACCTGGCGCACAAAGCCTTCCACAGAATTGAGCGGTGCCTTGCCATCGTGATACGCTTGTTCGGCGGCCCGGATCAATTGCATAGGTGCGAGCAGGCCCAGGTTGAGATAAGGCGAAAGCCCCGAGTGGTAGAGCAGCGCTGAACGCATCGTCATGGCATCTTCATACGGGCCAAAGTTCGCCAGGCGCTCGCCAAGAAACGTTGCGAGCAACTGCGCCGCCTCGGCGTGCGTGACAGCCAAGTTAAAACCGGTTACGTCGCCGATCCCACCGGGCATGCGAACGACCTCTTCCATGACCTGCTGGGTGAGCAGATCAGGCTCGCGAACCGAAGGCTCCGGCGGGGTCAGGGTGCGTGGCAAAGGCTTGCGATTCTCGGCGTCAAAACTCCACTTTTGACCGATAGGGGCGCCATCCTCTTCCAACAAAACCGCAAAATGACGCCGCATGGCACGGTAGAACGTCGCCATCATCACGGTGCGCGTGGGCGGGGTGGCGGGGAACGGGTCGAACTGGCCGACGAGGAACTGCGTATTGGGCAGGATCGTCACCGGGAGACCGAGCGCATCGGGAAGGGTGAGTTGGAACTGACGGGTCGCATATTCGGCGGCGGCCATCGTGAAGAGGTGGCCCGGCTGCGTGCGTTGACAATGTTCACGCAACCCGGTCAGAAAATCGGGCGCGTGCAGGTAGTCAACCTCATACCCTTGCGCCCGCAGCAACGCCGCATAGTGACGCATCGCACTAAGCAGCAACACCAACTTTTTACGCTGGTAGGGCTGCTGGCTCAGGCGGGCACTGCTCTCAATCAACACCACCCGTACCGGCGACGTACCCGCCACAGACGCAGCGGCCACCAGCGCCGGATGCGGATCGAGCAACTGATCGCCCAAGATCCAGACCGTTGGCGTGCCAAGGTTCACTGATGACTCCTGATGTGATTTCAATTACCGTTGACGCTCAGCGGAGTGCCGACTTCAGTCGGCTTCCGGCTCAGCCGGTTGGTGGTTTTCCAACAATGAATCTGCTCGACGAGACCTCACAGGTCTTCAAGACCTGTGAGGTCTTACCCATCTTCTGCCTTTGCGTCAATACGGATCAACCTTAAGCCGCACCATGTCCCAGCCCATGCCTTGACGCTGGACTTCAAAGCGCTCAGTGCGGCGCAGGTCGTCAATGGTAAGGGTAAAGCGGAAGGGAAAGAGTTCGGGGAGGTGGATGAGGTCGGCAAAGGGGAGATCCTGCGCGGGATGGGCGGCAAAGGCTGCTTCGAGCATCCATTGTTCGATCGCTGGGCTTGTTGCGGTGTGTCGCTGCGGAGCGTAGCTCGAGCGCTGTGCGGTTGCCTGAAGTACGCCCCAGTTGCGTAAGGAGAAGATCAGGCGATCCGTGGCTTTTGGCAAGCCCCCAAGTTGGCCCAGTTCACCTGCCAGGCGTGCTTCAAGCTCGTGGGGCCGAATAGTAGCGCGGTGACGGAGCAATTGCCCCAGGGCTACCATGCCTTGCCGAAAAAAGGGGTAGGCGAGCAGGCTCAGGCCGTAATGCAGCCAGACTCGGTCGTGCGTTGTGTGTGCGTGGGCAAAGAGGTTGACGGCTTCGTTTCGTAAATGAGCATGCTGTTCACCGGTCTTCACCCAGATGCTCAGAAGAATGCTAATGGCAACCTGGCGATTCTCCTGGCTCTGTACCTGCTCCGCAACAATTGGGTCAAGACGAGCGCGCAACTCCTGCATATCGCTCGTCTCTGAGCACATGGCTGCGGTCGCATCCAGCCAGTTTAGGTAAATATTTCGACGAAAACCGATCTGTTTTTCCATATGATGTTAGCTCTGCGTTATGGTAATCAGGGGCACAGCCATCTCTTCAATTGTTAGGCCGCCGTGGCTGATGACAAGCTCACCCGCTGGGGCAAAGGCGCGGCGGCCTTGTGGCATCATCACCTGGGTCTGGGCTGGCAGCAAGCCATCGTCAGTCCACACGATGGTGTCAGCAAACTGCATCTGCACGACGCGGACAATGTCTGGATTGGAGTAGACTCGTGCGCGCTTGCTGCGTGACTCTACAAGCACCCCTTCTTGAGGAACCCCCATCCCTCGTGCCTCCACGTGCCCATGATCACTGGTGACGACGACAGTATACCGCAGATTGAACAAATGTTTGATCAGTCCTTCCAGCCAGGCGACGGGTTGGTGCTGGCCGTCATTGACGTGGAGCCAGACCCCCAGGGTGGCTTGCCAACCGCTCGCTCCCTGGCTCTCGTTGTGAACCTTCGCATCGACGACTGAGCTGACGAGGCAGAGCGCCTGGATACGTCGGTGATTGATGACATCGGGATACTCGGCATCGCGCGTCGTCGAAAGGTGCGCCAACGCGATCGCATCGGGCGCGAGGCCGTGCAATTGCCAGAAGCTTGACCAATGCCGCTCCTCGTGTCGATTGTGCAGCAGGGTGGGTTCAAACTGCGCCGGTCGCTTGCCACTGATCAAGGCCTGGCGCGAAATCGCGGTCATGCTCGGAATTTGCGCGAGAACCAGGCGATCAGCGATGCGCCAGTCAGGGTGATGAGTCTGCCAGAGGTCACGGATGTGGAGCCAGTCGGCGAGGGACATCCCATCGAGCACCAGCAGCGCAACGCGCTGATCAGGCTGCTGTTGGCGCTGATAGGCCAGCCAGCCAGGGATATGATGCAGGTGATGCGGCACAGGCAGGGCCCGCGTGGCGAGGGTGGCGTAGTTGGCGCGCAGCCAGTGTGCGAATTGTTCGTCGAGATGCGCCTGCAAGAGGTGATATCTGTTGAGGTGATCCTGATCGAGTCCGCCATCGGGCGCTGCACGCCAGTTGCTAAGCTGCGCCCAGCGTCGGGCTACAAGCTGCCATTGTTCCCAACGCAGTGATGACGTTGCCGCAGATGCGTTGGGTGCGATCTGCTGCTCAAGCCATGCCACTCCTTCCGCAAACTGCTGACGCCGGAGATCCGCGCTGTGCGGAACAACTGCCGGTCGCGTCCAGGATGGCAGGGTGGCGGCGTTGACGAGCGCAACCGGAGTCAGCGTCCCGGTACGCACGAGCCGCGGGAGCAAATCGTGGAGGGCCGGATCGGCCTCGAATGGCAGCATCGGCTCTGGGGTATACGCCACCTCCGAGCGCTCGCGCACCTGCTTGTGCAGGTACTTGAGCCATTCCTCCTGGACAAAACGGTGGTATGCCGTCGCATCCTGAAGCATTGCATCGATTGGTAGGCTGGCAAGCAAGGCGAATTGCCGCAGTCGGCTCCCGAGGTGGTGGGCAAGAACCGGCGACATGGGATCGTTGCGTGCGTGGTATCCATCGAGCCAGGCCAGCCAATCAGCGCTTGAGCGCAGCCGACTAGGCTCAAGCGCAAACACCATCTGGAGCAGGTAATCGAGGCTATCGCGGTAGGCGAGCGCCTGGAGTGGCTTGCCGAGTTTCGCTTGGACTGCACTCAGCCGATGGCGTTGACCTGGGCTGAGCTCGCGGAGGGCAGGGTAGGCGATGTCGGGAAAGAACTGGTGCAACGCAAGCACAACGTGGTACCCCTGCTGCCACAGGTCATACGGCAGCGCATCGAGCGGCCCTGCCGTCACAATGATGACGGGCATCTCTGCGCTGATCGGCAAAAGCTGTTGAATGCTATAGCGTACGACGATCGGATCGTGCTCGGCAATCAGGCGGAAGCCACGCTCGGCGAGCACGGCCAGCAACTGCTCATCGCCCAGCAGATCATCGGGATCGCTCACGAGCGAAAGCGGGTACGTATGCGGAGGGAAATAGGCCAGAACCTGGTCAAGCATCATTACTTGAATTCATGCCTCGATTGCTGAAAGAACCTCGACGGAAGCTATTTCAGCTAATTTTGCTCGTAACGCCTTGTAGATTTTGCGCTCTCCTCCTGGCGGGCGCATAAGTCCAATGATGCCTGAGTGCCCTCCTGCGCCTGGACGAGGATCTGGATCCCAGACAATATCTAATGAGGAGTTTAGAAATGTTCCTACGCTACGAATATCCTCTGTTTTTAAGTGTAGAGCTAGGCGGTATGCGGCTCGATTTTCGCCCATCAAGGCTCGTGCTGTCGCTGGTGGCGTAATGTCACGAGCCCAAACAGAAAGGGCTTGAAGCTCAGAGGCTTCATCAGCCGTTGAGAGACTGAAATGTGAGGGATGAGCGCGATGTAAATCCGAGCTATCTGTAGATAGCTTGGCAAGTCTGATTACGACTATTTTATTTGGTAAAGGTTCGCCTTTGCTGCCAGGCAAAATGCTAGTTGTCATAGAGCAAGAAAGGGGTTAGTTGATGGATGACTTCTCCTGGAAGCGTTGTCGCAACGTCATAGTCATATTCCCACATTTCATCAGAGTGGTGGTTGATATAAAATAGCTCACTTTGACCATTTGGGAGAACTTCAAGTTCAAAATGATGAGCTTCCTTTTTCCATAGAAACAAAACTTCACCATCTGGACTTATGCCAGCATCAGGAACTGCAAGCATGCCTTGAACAGAAGCTTTCATAGACTTCCAAGCTTCCCATGCAAGATTCGCTGTATCGCTCCTAATCTCTCCAGTCTGAACCGCAGTCCACAGAAAATTCCAGAGTCTACGCTCTCTTTCATGTTGTTGTCGTAGCATGGCAGGAATTGTTTTTTGAGATACGGTAGTTGTATGACTTGATAAAACCCGGGGGAAAATTGAGGAATTGTCCACACTAATGCATGATGGAGTGGACTCAAAGGTATACGGACAAATAATGTATGTCGTGGTTGTTGCAGATAAGCGCCTAAAAAGACGGCTTACATCAATATGCTCCGTTGAGGTGCTCGGGCTAATCGTGTCTAACCCTGTCAATTGATCGCTTGAATAAGTACTCCACATTGATGTTGCCATTACGCGAATTTCGCTAATAATTCCCCGTCTATAATTTTGAAGAACCAGTCACTTGTGAGTTGGTGAGCTTGATCGGCCCAGGCAATGATCTGTTCTGGACTTTGGGGTGTAGATGGGCCTTGGGTCGAAAATACGGTCTCCCAAATTAATGCACTCTTGTTCTCTCTTTCCCCTCTGGTAAAGCGTAATTGCAAGACGCCTTCAGGGTTATGTGAAGGAAAAGCAAAATTCAGATCTAGCAACAGCGGTTGTGACGCTACTCCTGTGCTTAGGAAGAGATCCTCATGGATTTCTACTTTGATCTTCATCATATCTCTTAGAAATTCGAAAATATTCTGATGCTCGAAATCGAACTCAACCCCATCAATGTATCGTAGGATCAATTTTTCGATGCTCAAATCTTTTGGTTGAGGATAGGCATCAAACAATCTTTCTGTAATGCTAATAGCTCGCTCGCGAAAGTTCTTCTCCCAATCGTAACCTACTGTATCGTTTAAGGTTGCCACTCCAGGCCCAAGTTGAACTAACGGCCAGGAATTTTCGGCAACGCGAAAACGCTGTTGAACAGCCCTGCCAATAATTTCAACCGGAATGTTTGCCGTAGGCAGTTGCTCGTGATGCGGGTAATCATCGCTAAATCGGTCGTATAGACGTGCGAGCAAGATCGTATAATGTGGATCAACCCTGAAATCGCCCATCTGGCCTTTCAGGTGCCAGTGAATTTCCAGAATAGCTTCAATTAAAGGCTTGTTTTTTAGAACCTTTCGCATTGCTTGTCGCCTGTCTTTGTCTGGTTGACATGAGTAGTTGCTATGCTATAGCAACCGTAACAGGTTTGTAAACAGGAGTGCCGACTTTAGCCGGCTAATGGTTTTTAAACATTACATCAGGCAAACCGGAGTGCCGACTTCAGTCGGCTAAGCCGGAAGCCGACTGAAACGCTTGGTGTGAGATAGACAAACGAAAGGTGTCGACTATCAT
>NZ_SIJK02000111.1 GCF_004762035.2 Candidatus Chloroploca mongolica
ACCACGCTCGACGAGCGAAGAAGCGGCCTCGCACCAAGACCCTGCAAAGAAGGCGATTGTTTTGACGCAAAGGCGCAAAGGCGCAAAGGCGCAACGTTTTTCGCGTACGTGAGCGAACCCTTCGCGCCTTCGCGCCTTCGCGTGAGCTTCTTTGCAAGATACTGTTGGCAAACGAGCGTCGGTGGGGAAGCAAGCTCCTCAACCAGGCCATTTGCGGGCCTGAGTGGGGAGTGACAGCGCCACAACTCTTGTTTCAACGCCTGTTTTGCTTCCTCAATGGGGGCAAAATGGTTAAAAACCGAGTTTGCCAACGGTATCTTTGAACCGCATTGGGACGAGGCCTCGTCGGTGCGGAATGCATCGTGTTTTCGGCGGACAGCGGTGCGTACCTGATTGAGCAAGCCGGGGCGTTTTTGGTAACAAATTCATTTGTACTTTTTTCTTAGTGATAAATCTAAGTGTACAATAGCTTCTCTGATGCATACCATTTGATCAGCTTGAATGATACGACATGTCGTATCCTCGACACTTGAGGGCAGGGTTTAGACTGCGAAGAAGTGGCCTAGCACCGACCAGGATCGTGGCTAGGCAGCAACCGTGCGGCGTAGCACTATACAGAGCAGATTTAGGTGGTATCATCGCGGTATAGAACGGGTAAGGCTCATCTAGGCCGCTGAATCGCTGTCTAATTCATGTTGAACGAAGCGCTACGCGCAGCCTGAATCTCCTCCCTCTGCCCCTCCTCTTGCTGACCACTTGGCCGCTGCCCACTCCTGTGTGATCATCCCTCCTATCGCTACTCATGAGCTGATAGGAGGTTACCATGACCCCGTTACGCCGGCGGATGATCGAAGATATGCAGCTGCGTGGACTGTCGGAGCGCACCCAGGAGACCTCCACCCGGGCCGTGCGCCAGTTGGCCGAGCACGATGGTGTCTCACCCGACCAACTGACTGAGGAGGAGGTGCGCCAGTCCTTCATCGTTCTCCACACTGAGAAGCGCCTCGCCCGGGCCAGTTGCACGATCGCCCTCTGCGCGATCACGTTTTTCTCCGAGCGGACTCTCCCGCGCCAGTGGGCGATGTTGGACGTCGTGCGTCCGGCGAAAGGGCAGAAGCTGCCAGTGGTGTTGCGCCCCGAGGAGGTCGGGAAGATCATTGGGCTGATCCGACTCCCACCCTATCGGGTCTGTCTCAGCCTGATTGCCAGCTGCGGACGGCGCCTCCTCGAAGGCGTGCGGCTGCAGGTGCCCCAGATTGACCGTGGTCGCATGCAGTTGCACATCCAGGCCGGCAAGGGCAAGAAGGACCGGTCTGTGCCCCTGCCGCCCCGCCTGTTGCCGCTCCTCCGCCGTCACTGGTGTCCCCATCGGAATCCGGTCTGGCTCGTTCCGAGCCCCGGTCGCCGTGGCGAGGAGCGGGCCACCGCCACCGGGCCGATGGAAGAACGTTCGCTCCAGAAAGCCTTCCGCCTTGCCGTGGCCGAGGCCGGCATCCACACGTCTGCCTCGGTCCACACCGTGCGCCACGCCTGGGCCACCCATCTGCTTGAGAACGGCGTCAACCTGCACCTGATCCAGGTTTGGCTCGGCCACAGCTCGCCAACCACCACCACGATCTCTACCCACCTCACCCGCACGGCCGAGCAGCAGGCCGACGCCGCCCTGGAGGCGTTCACGGCTGGCCTGTCGTGATCACCCTCGGCGACGTCTTCCGCCGCGATGGGCCAGCCTACCGCGCTCGCTGGGGCAGCCAACGATCGCCACCGCAACTCGCGGCCATGCACGCCATTGAAGCCTGTCGGACGGAGGCACGAGGCGGGCAGCTCTACCGCTGTCCGCACTGCGACCAGGTGCGCTCTGCGTCCCACTCCTGCCGCAACCGTCACGGCCCCACCTGTCAGCAGGATGCGGCGCAGGACTGGCTGGCCCGCCAGCACGACCTGCTGCTGCCGGTGCCATCCTTCCTGGTCACCTTCACGCTGCCCGGGGCCCTCCGCGCCATCGCCTTCCAGCACCAGGCTCAGGTCGATGACCTGTTCTTTCGCGCATTGTCAAGGCCGGTTTATTTTTGACCCAGATCGCCGGGTTGCTTTTGACCCACCTCGGCGGTTGGGGTGGCGCGGCCGGGCAGAGGGCACGGGCCGCGCGGGCGATCAGACTTCCGGGCGTGTGTGGTTGTTCTTCCCTCCTTCGTTCGGCTGACCTTCCCTGAGCAAGGTCTCCAGCCGGGCCTGGGTGATGCGCTGGGAAGCTCCCAGCGCGATCCTGCGAAGCGTACGCTCCTGGCGGCGATAGGCCGTACGGTCCAGCCGGAGGCCGGCAGCTGGCAGGCCGGGGCCAAAGACCCACTGCTCCGCAACCACCGGCGGTTTGTGTGGTGGTGTCGTCTGGTTTTCGCGGGAAATGTTACCCAACACGTGCCTCCTCCGGGCTCAGCGGGCGCGGCTCGCCGGTGCGGGTGCCCTGCGGGTGGTCGGCGGGGAGCCGCTGGCGCATCCGGTAGCTCCGCCCGTTGATGGCCACCACCTCCGCGTGATGCAACAGGCGGTCAAGCAACGCACTCGCCAGCACCTCATCCCCCAACAGGGTGCCCCATTCGGCGAAGGTCAGATTGCTGGTCACGAGGGTCGGGCGCCGTGCGTAGCGGGTGCTGAACAGCTCAAACAGCGCGTGGGCCTGGTCATCACTCATCCGGGTGTAGCCAACTTCATCCACCACCAGCACCGTCGGCTGACTGTAACGCCGCACCGCTGCCAGCCCCCCGCGTGGCCCCGCTTGCGCAAGCTGCTGGCTGAGCTCGCGCAAGGTGACGAACAGGGCCGAGTGGCCCGCTTCCAGGGCCGCCGTGGCCAGACTACAGGCCAGATGGGTCTTGCCAACGCCCGGAGGCCCCAGGAAGACCACATTGGTGGCCGTCTTCACAAACGACAGACCCGCCAACTCGCGCAGCATGCGCTCGGAGACGCTCGGCTGGAAACTCCAGTCGAAGCTATCCAGACGGGCCGCAAAGGGCAAGCGCGCACTGCGCAGGCGGCGCTCCTGGGCGCGGGCCTGCCGCTCGGCGAGCTCGCGCTGGAGGGCCAGTTCCAGAAAGGCCTCGTAGGAGAGTTGCTGCTGGCGGGCTGTCTCCAGCAGCGCGGGCAGCTGGGCCGGCAGGCTGGTCAGGTTCAGTTGGCTCAGGAGCGTGCTCATGCCGCCACCTCCTGCTGGTCGGCCAGCGCGGCCCGGTCGCTGGGGGTCACGCCGCAGAGCTGGTCATACTCGGTCAAAGGTCGGCGCACCGGTATGGGCGGGGCGCTCACCTGGCGCCCCAACGGGGTAGGCTGGGGTGGGCGGGTGCTCGCTGGTGGCACCCCGGTGAACTGCTCGGGGTGCAGCACCTGCACGCCCGAGACCGAGCGCACCTGGTGCTGGGTGATGAGTTGGCCCCCAAACCAGATGCTCAAGCACTGCTGGCGCAGGCCCACCTGCACGACCCGGCCGGTCAGCTGCGCGCTGGCCGGCAGCCCGTAGAGCACCCCGTCAAAGGACACAAACCCGTCGCTGGTGACTTTGCGCTCCTCCAAGGCAAAGCGTTCCCAGGCGAAGCCGGTGGGGCGGGCAGCCAGATCTTCCTCAACCCAGCGGTCCAGGGGCTTCATACGCGTCGTGGCGTGGACACGCTGGTTGCGGCGGTCACACCAGGCCAGCGCCTGGCGGTTGAGGTCGTCCAGGTCGGTGAAGGTGGCCCCGGGCCAGAAGCTCTCCTTGACGATCCGGATGGTGCGCTCGACCTTGCCCTTGGTCTGCGGGGCATAGGCCCGACAGACGCGCGGGATGACGCCGATGGCGGCCAGGAAATCGGCCCAGTGCGCATTCCAGATCGGGGTGGAGCCGTCCATCTGGAGCAAGACACTCTTCATGCGGTCGGCCAGGGCCACGCGGGGCAGCCCGTCGAAGTACTCGGCCGCCTGCATAAAGCAGCGGATGAGGGAGGCCACATCAGAGCGCTTGACGAAGCAGACGAAGCGCATCCGAGAATAGCCGAGGACGGCCGTAAAGCCATAGAGCTTATGGGTGTGCTGGTCACGCTCGAAGAGGAACTCGCCCCAGTCGATCTGCACCTGCTCGCCGGGCGTGGTCTCGTAGCGGCGGGCGGGGCGGTGGCTGCGGCGCGGGGGGCGTAGCGGGGTAACGAAGGCCCTGAGGATGCTGCTGGAGCCCGTATAGCCGTCGGCCCGCAGGCGCTCGAGCATGGTCTCGCAGTTGAGCAAGCGGTCGTCGTGAACCCAGCGGCGGATGCGCTCCTTGAACGGGTCGAGCTTGGATTGGCGGCGGGGCCGGGGCGCGGCCACGGGCTTGCCGCGGAGATACGTGCGGACGGTATTGCGCGCGATGCCGGTCTGCTCGGCAATGGCGCGGATGGACTGACCCTGGGCGGCGAGGTCACGGATAGTATACACGCTGTGACTCCTAAGCATAGACCCCTCTCTGCTCGTACGACGAGTGAGAGTGTAGGCCATTTCAAGGGTGGGTCAAATCTCCGTCGGCGATCTGGGTCAATTCTACACCGTCCTGTACACGCCTCGGCGGCGACACTCCAGCAGGTGGCCCAGGATCCGCGCTTCCTGGGTGGCCAGATTGGCATGGTCGGCGTCGTGCAGACCTGGACGCGCGACCTGCGCTCCCACCCGCACATCCACGCTCTCGTCCCTGGTGGTGGGCTGGCCGCTGATGGGCGCACGTGGCAGACCGCCAAAGCCGACTTCCTCGTCCACGTCAAACCGCTGGCCATCCTCGTTCGCGCCAAGCTCCAGGCGGCATTGCGGCAGACTGATCTGTGGCGCAGCATCCCCGCTGCGGTCTGCTGGCAACAGGACTGGGTGGTCGACTGCCGCCCGGTCGGAAGTGGACGAACGGCGCTGAAGTATGTGGCCCCGTACGTCTTCCGGGTGGCGCTGAGCAACCATCGCATCCTGGGCATGGCTGACAGCGAGGTGACGTTTCGCTCTCAGGATGGGGAGACACGCCAGACCCGCATCAGCACGCTGCCAGCGGAGGTGTTCATTGAGCGATTCCTCATGCACATCCTGCCCAAAGGCGTCGTGAAGGTGCGCTCCTCCGGCCTCTTCCGGGTCGGGGCGCGCCAGCAGCTGGCACAACTGCGTGCCCAACTCGTCCTCCCGCAGCGCACGGTGGCGCTGCTCCCAGCAGGGGAAGAGACACCCGAGCCAGCCACCCGTATGGGGCCAGGGTGCCCCAGGTGTGGTCACGAGCTGCGGCTGGAGCGTCTGCTGCCCCCGCAGCGTGCGCCACCTGCGCAGGCATCCATCGCAGAAGAGACCGCTTCGCTGGCATCGTCGTCGGGCAGCCCCGTCATGCGCGCGTGCTTCGGGTTGCCCGCATGTGGCTCGTGTGGACACCGCCTCCGGCAGGAACCCATGTCTGCGGCATGGCCGGTGTCTAGCGGCCCGCCAACGAACAGCTTCTGACCGGCCGATGCTGACCTGATACGGCACGACCCACCTGATCCCGTGTGCGACCCTCGGCACACCTCGCCCCGACCCCCCACCGGAAATCCCATATGCGTCAGCGACCTGAACGCTCCGGCTTCGTTCAACAAGGATGATGTGGCGGCTGCGCGCCACATGAATCCTTAGTTCGTTGGGCGGCCTGAGAAAAGTTGCCACGGGTGCAAGGCTGTTTATGCGAACGCTTGTTTTTCCAAGATCAGATACGGCTCAATTGACAACTTTCAGAACAAGACGTATTCTTATAGGGGGCTATAATCTTAAGTAATCAAGAATAAACGACTAAAGTAATGCAAAGATTTACAAATTTATTAATAAGCTTTTTTAAATCCAAAATCAATAAAACAAACCCAGATTATGCGTCGTATGGTGTTGCTGTGTTTTTAGTAGTATCAGCCTTGGGCTGTCTTATATTTGGTATCTTAGTAGATAATGATTTCTGGAAGGTTAGCCAATGGTTTTCTAAAGTAGTTAGTTCGTTTTATCCGAATATAGTGACAGATGCGTTAGGAATTGCCTTTACTATTTTTATACTTGACCAACTAAATGCAAAAAGGGCCGATAGACAATTAAAGGAGCAGTTAATACGGCAATTAGCAAGTCCTGACCAAGGCTTGGCCATTCAAGCTTTGGAGGAATTAAGATCAAAAAAATGGGCAATAAGTGATGGCTCATTGCAAAAAGCCAGATTACAACGAGCAAATCTACAGGGAGCAAATCTCATACTGGCTGAACTATCTGACGCAGATTTCACACTAGCTAATCTTCAAGAAGCGATCTTTGTCGGTGCAAAGATGCAACGAGCAAAACTTTGCGGTGCGATTTTACAAGATGCATCTTTCCAGGGTGCAGAACTATGTGGGGCCGATATGAAAGGAGCAAAGCTTCAGAAAGCAAACTTCTACAAGGCTGAACTACAATCAGCAAACCTCTTTATGGCAGAAATGCAAGGAGTTGATTTAAGAGAAGCAAATCTAGAGGATGCTGATTTAGGAAAAGCTGATTTAAGAGGGGCTAATTTACAGCAAGCAAAAATGAAAGATGTAGATCTATTTCAAGTAGATATGAGTACAGCAAATCTTACAGGGTGTCATATTGACGACAAAGAATTAAGTCGAGCGAAATCTCTTAGGCGTGCAATTATGCCAGATGGACAACTCTATGATGGGCATCTTCGCCTTTGGGGCGATGTATTGGGAGAAAAAATTCTAGAGGAAGTCAATGGAAACCCTCTCCCATCTAGTGAAATAGCAGAATGGTACGAAATATCTTTAGATACTTACAGGAATGGACAACAAATATATAATAAAAATCTACTAATAAGCCTGCTTAATACGCCTTTGGAACAATAAAGCTACTATCACGCCGCCCAACATCGGCTCGCACCTGACGCCGCTGGTGCGTCTATGAACCTGGCGCGTTTTTCATGCGCGTCGCGTGCCGTCGCGTGGTGCCATTAATCACAGCTGCCAGCGGCGCAGGTGAAGCCCGGCGTTGGGCGGTCAACGCAACCCATAAGCCCATGCCGAACAGGATGGTAGCACTACCGATCAAGAAGCATCGGCTCACAGCGCGGGAAAACCGTTGAGCCAGAATGCTCATACCATTTCATTCGGAGCAAGCCTTTAATAGTTGATAAATCTCAACTATTAACAATACCCTCGCCAAAACGGAATGGCTAAGACGGACGCCGTTCTGATGCGGAATCTGGCACTCCAATAACCCGAAAGTAGTATGCGTACATGTTCTAAAAATACCCACCAAATCCCTCAGGAAGTATCAATACCCTCGCCAAAATCATACCGCGATCGACTCCGTTTCAGCCGGATGAATC
>NZ_SIJK02000112.1 GCF_004762035.2 Candidatus Chloroploca mongolica
GCCTCCAGCACGGCCTCGTAACGAGAACGAGCGGCACCGTAGTCCCCCTGGTTGAACAGCGTGGTGGCCAGACCCATAGCCGTGCGGAGCGTGGCGGGGTGTCCGGGGCCAAATAGGCGGATTAGGGCCTCCAGCACGGCCTCGTAACGGGCGCGGGCGCCGACGTAGTCTCCCTGATTTCTCAGCGTGCGGGCCAGGTTGTCGGCGGTGTCGAGCGTGGCGGGGTGTTCCGCACCCTGCCGCTCTGCCTGGTAGGCAAGCACGGCTTCAAGGTGCGGCACGAGTTTTGTGCTGTCCTTAATCTGCCCGGCATCCTGCAAGGTGCGGGCATAGTTCGTGAGCGTCGTGGCTGCTGCGCCAAGCAACTCCTGTGAGTGTGGCTGCTGGCGTACAAATGCACCACAGAGCCGGTGCAGGGTGATAGCGTCGGCGTGTTCCGCGATTGAGGTACCGACCAGGCCAAGGGCGCGCAACCGACGAACGGCGGTATCACCGCGTGCTGCGCCATCAGCATCAGCAGGGTCGATGCCGTCCACCTGCCAGAGCAAATTCTGGGGAATCGCTGACGGCGCACAGTAGGCGGCGGCGTGGAGCATGCGTAAGGCCGATGCATCCAGCGGGTCGGCAGCCTGGAGGTGGCGATAGCTCAGGTTAAAGGCGGCTGCCACCCCCAGGGTTCTGCCGGTTGGTAAACCGGCCTCACGCAGCGCGGTTTGCATCGCGGTCGCGTCGGCACGGGTCGCGAAGAGCGGATCGTCCCCAATTTGGGCCTGAAACTCCCGCAGGCGCAGGCTGGGGTGGAGCCGTAGCAGCGCCGCCGCAATCGCCAGCGCCAGTGGCAGATCGCCGAGCAGGTCGCAGATCGCGTCGGCTGCAGCCTGCTCTGCCTCGTCTGCAAGCAGCCCGGCGAGCGGCACCTCCTGGTCGGCAGCCCTTGCCCCGAGCAATAGCTCGACACTGCACAGGCGCCGCAACACTGACAGCCGCAGGCGCTGCACCTGGCGCGGCCAGTCGTCTCGCCGACTGGTAATGAGCACGCGGGTGCCGCTGCCGGTCGGCTGCCAGCGCGTAAGCAACGTCGGGTCTTCGAGATAATCCAGCACCAGCAGCCGCCGCACCGGGCTATTCCAGGCGGCCTGCACGCAGGCAATGCGGTCGTCAAATGACAGCGCGGCAAAATCCGGCAGATCAAGGCCTCCCGGCCCGGCACAAGCGGCCACCTGGCCGGCGATCAGGCCGGGTTGCTCCATATTCAACCAATAGATCCCTCCGGGAAAGGCTGCCTGGTTCTGGTAGGCGAAGGTTGCGGCAAGCAATGTTTTGCCGACACCGCCCATGCCGGTGATTGCGGGTGGCAGCGTGACAGGGCCCTCCCCTATCAGCAGTGTTTTCAACGTAGCGAGGACATCGTCGCGCCCAATCAGGGGGATTGGCTGATAGGGCACCTGGAAGGCTGGAGGTGACTCGCGCCGCACCTGGTAAATCTTGTCGCCAAAGTGCTGCTCGACTGAACCCTGTGGCTTGTAGAGCAAGCCCTTGGCGTCACGGGCGTCGAGGTGTACCTCCTCATAGTCGCCGCCACCGGTATTAACGGTACGGTCGGCATCCTCGGGGGAAGGTGGCGTCTGATGTTCATTCCTCGTGTCGAGCATAACTGCCTCGGTCACTTTCTGTGCGCCAGCGGAGAGTGGGAGAGCCTGGCGCCACTGCTCTCCACCTGTCTGGGTATCACACCCTGGCAACTAGCGCGGCCAGCGCCTCCAACTCCGGCTGCTGTTGCGCGAGCGCCTGGAGATCAGTTTGTACACGGGCGAGCTTGGCGTTCCGACGGGTGGTATCCCCCGCCGACTCGGCGTGTAGCGCCGCCTCGAGATCAGAGGCAACCTTGTCAAGATCTTCGGCCAGGGTGGTATTGTTTTGGGTGCGGGTAGCGTGGGCCGCGGCGTGTAGCTCGTCCAGGGCAAGAGACAGTGAGGTGTCGGCCACCACCGGCGCTAGCGTCCTGCCGCTCAACTGAGCGCTCCCGTTCTCCATGACTCCGATTGCGGAGCCACCGATCGCGCTATCAAAGATTCCTGTGCGCGAGTCAATGTTACCCTCAGCGTAGTCATCGGCGACGATGTTGTGAACCTCATCAAAATAGTTGACATTGACCTGATTCGGCGTCTCGGCCTGCAACCTTCTCTTTGCTTCCATCTGTTGGAGCACGAGCCTGGAGAGATTAAACACAACCACGCCCAGGACTGCCAGGCTCACGAGATACTTCCAACTGGCTGCCAGAAGCTTGCGGAAGGAGTATGTAATACTGACATTGACGTACGTCTCTCGTTCGATCACGGGTAGGGAGCGATATTCCACATCATCTTTCGCTAGCTCAACCTTAGCGGTCGCCACGAGAATCAGTTTTTTGACTCCACTCTCGGTCGGCGTTACCTCCCACGACCATTCGGCATAGCCGACTCTCGGCACAATCTGATCTTCTTCAGCAAGGGGAACTATCTCAAACCCCTCGCCGCGCAGGCTCGCCTGCATATGTAGCCCAAGGTACGGCACCTCCTCGATTGCCGGTTCGCCCTCGCCCGGAACGTTGGTCGCCAGGGTTGTGTCGTTGATATCGCGGCTCAAGCGCAGCACGATCATCTCAGCCTTGCCGACAATCATCTCCGCAGGTGGATTAAATAGCATTTTTCCGGGCTCGAGCTCGGCGAGGGCGTCTTCGAGCCGCTGGTCACGGGTCAGTGTGCCTACAAGTCTATAGGTAGGTGTAGGGATAGGGCTCGTTGTAGAACCGCATCCACCCACGAATAAGAACGCGAGGCAAACAATGGCGATGAAGATCAACTGACGCTTGCTTAGCATAGAGCACCTCGTGTGCATGTTTACGATTCGTGCTTCGTCATACGTCAGATCTCCAGCCCCTCAAACGCCTGCGCCACTTCGTCGTCGCCCATCGCATCGACGTTGATCTCCTCCTCGCTACCAAGCGAGCCGACCGAGATCTTGTTGAACCAGCCCTGGCTGACGCGAATCGCACGGAAGAGTGGCGTAAAGTTCGTCGCCCCAACGATTGAGAAAAGGGTGCCTTCGGAGTGGGCAATGCGCAGGTTCAGGTCGGCCCGGCCGAGGTCGGCGAGCGGGTTCTTGATCGCGCCGCCGGCCGTGAGCTCGATGTACGCCTGGTTATCCTCGCAGACGAGCACCGTGCCGCTCCCGGCCAGCACGACCTCGGTAATCACCGCGTAGCTGAGCTTCCAGTGGTAGTCGATGCGCTTCAATAGCTCGCGCTGTAGGGCGAGCTGATTGGCGATCCGCCGGGTGCGGCACCCCTGCAGGCTCAGCACGCAGGCACCCTGCCGTTTGAAGTCGAAGGCGATGCCTGCCTCGGCGGCGCCGATCCACTTGAACAGGGCCGAGGTCTCGCCACCGACCTTGGTCTGGTAGGTCACGCCGGACTGCGACTGATGCAGGATGCTCTCGCCGCCGTGCTCCGGTAGCAGCTCGGGCTGCACCGGGATCGCCAGGGCCTGGGTGATATTGTCCATCGGGACGAAGACGCCGTCCTGCACATCACCGATCGCGCCCAGGTCGATCGGCGTGCCGGGCAGCCAGATGGCGTGATACTTGAGGTTGGTCTGGATCTCGCGTGTGTACTGTTGTGCTGTTGCGGTCATTGGTTAACTCCTTGGTGTGGTTCTGGCAGTGAGAGAGCGGAGGCCACAGCGGAGGCCAGAAACGCTGCGGCCTTGTTGGCACTCGGGGCTGGCTACGTCACCCCGGCGACGAGCGCCGCGAGTTCGCTGAGCCCAGGCTGCTGCTGCGCTAGCGCTTGGAGGTCGTTGCGTGCGCGCCCGAGCTTTTCGCCACGGCGTTTCGTGTCGCCCACCTTCTCGGCGTTCAGCGCTGTCTCGAGGCTTGAGGCAATCGCGTCGAGATCCTCGGCGAGGATGGTCAAGTGCTGTTCATGGGCCTGCGCCACGGCAGAGCGCACCTCGTCCAGCGCCTGGGAAAGCGTGACGCCCGATGTCGTAGGCGGGGGTGTTGCACCACTTCCTGCCTGAAATGTCCCGCCCTTCAAAACGCCAACGGTTGGCCCAGCGAACTCGCCGCCGAAAATGCCCTCTCGCTTGTCGATGTCGCCCTCGGCGTACTCGCCGCCGCCCATGTTGACGTGACGCACCTCGGCTTTTGCCCCGCGCCCGATCGCGATCCCGCTTCCACCGCTGATGCCACCAACGCTGATCTTGTCGCCGTAGTGCTGCGTGACCGATCCCGTGGGCTTGTAGATGAACCCTGGGGCATTGCGAGCGTCAATGCGCACATCCTGGTGCGCGTCGTAGGTCATATCGCCCCCGGCAACCACGTGACCCTGCCCGCTCACGTTTTGCTGGTGAACGTCCCGCCCGGCAACCACGTTGCCCTGCCCGCTCACGATCTGCTGGTAGATCCGCTCGCTCTCGGCCAGATCTACCTCGCGCACCACCCCGCCCAGCGTCCGCGGCCGATCATTGGGGCCAAGCTCGCCGCTTGGCGCGGTGCCCCGGTAGAGCGCCAGGGCCATCACCCCGACCGCTTTGCTGATCGTCAGTTCAGGTTCCTGAACCTCGCCCCAACGCCGCCGCACCGCGCCGCTCACGCGTTCGTGCAGCCAATCATAGAAGCCGAACAAGTCGATGTAGCCGTGGCGTGGCTCGATTCCCTCGCCCTGCAGCCCCGCAGCCACTGCCTGGGCGAAGAGGGTGGTCGACTCGGCCCGACTGAACCACGACCGCTGCTGCTCACGACAGGCGGTGATGATCGAACGCCCCTCGCCGGCACTCAGCAGCGCGGTGGTCAGCGTCTCGGGCAGCATCTCGCCAAGGGCGGCAGGTTGTTCAGCCGTCGGCTCGCCGAGGGAGGCTGGCGCGAGGGCTCCGGCGTGACAGGCATTGAAGACCAGCAGTGCCCGGCGTGCGCCAATGGCCTTGATGTGCTCCAGCAGTTCTTTTTCGCGCACGCCGGTGCCGGCGACCACGGCGTTGGCGACAACTTGGGTGTCATAGGTGGTCAGGTAGTAGCTCTCTTTCTCCTGCTCCTGCTCCTTCCCCTTCATGCCGTGGCCGCTGTAGAAGAGGAAGAGCGTGTCCTCTTGACGGACCGTGGTGGCGAGCCGCTTCAACTCGGCGAGGATACGCTCGCGAGTTGCCTCGGCCTCGCACAACACCGTGACCTGGGCCGCGGGGTAGCCACAGAGCAGCGGGTCGCGCAGGATACCGGCGACCAGCGCGGCGTCTTCGGCGGTCTGCGGCACATTCAGAGCAGTCGCGTGTTGATAACTACCGACCCCGATCACGAGGGCGTGGCCCTGATTGAATGGCATTGGGAGCCTCCTTATGCCTACTGAACAGGTGTCAAATCCAGCTTCACGTGTCCGCTTGTGGCCGAAAGGTAGGCCTCGATCTCCTTCATCGACGCTGCGTACGCCTCGTCAAATACCTCCGGCTTCTCGAAGAGGTAGTCCATGAAGCCGCGCTGTTGGGTGATCTCGATCTCGTGGAGCTTGATGTGGTGATATTTCTCCGGGGACAGGTCGCCCCGCTCGACCAGGGTGTTGATCAGCGCGATCTGGTGGCGCTCGCCGGCGTAGGCGCCGTTGAAGCCGACCTCGGTCTTCAGGTCTTCGATCCCGATCTGGCTGGTCGGCATGGGGCCGATCCAGCGGTAGCTGATCGGCCGCGCTACGAAGATATCGGTGGCGTAGACCAGCTCGGCGAGCATGATCTGGCGGTAGTAGGCCCCGTCGAGGAAGCAGCCCCGCTTCTGGTCGAAGCCATACTGGTAGATCCAGAGCCCGTCGCGCACGGTCTCCGGCGTGATATCGTCGTAGGTGGTGCGCTCGCGGTGCCGGCTGGGCTGGCCCTTGTCGTAGGCGTGCTTGCGCTTCGACTTCTCAGTCAGCAGCTCGCGCGCCCGTGGGTTGAGATGCACGTACTCGCAGCCGTCTAGCGGGTTGTAGCTGTTGAAGGCGATGCCGATCGCGCTGGCGTTGAACGCATCGCTGATCTGCTTGAAGAACGCTTGGGGAAAGAGCGGTACCAGCACTCGGCCCGGTAGGGTTTGCAACGCCGCCTGGAGGAGGAAGGTCTTGCCGCCGCTCGCAATGATATGCTGCCAGGCCTGGATACTGTTGCGCACAAGGTCGGCGGTGTACTCGAGGTAGGCCGGGCGGAACACGCCGGGCCGGCCCCAGAGCGCAACCGAGGCCAGGTCGAGGTTGATATTGCCCGTGGTCGCCACTTTGGCGATCTCCTCCGCGAGCAACTCACGGAGCGAGGTGCATGCATCTCGGCACTGCAGGTATGTGTAGACCCAGAAGATCTGGCCCGAGGTGCAGGAGATCATGCTGGGGGTGAGCTCCTGCACCCGCGCCGCATCCAGGAAGCCGGCGCCAAAGGCGTTGTTGCCGGCCAGGCCGCCCAGGGCAAAGGCGATGGGCTGTTCGCTGTTCATACTCTTTGCCTCTTG
The DNA here is from genome assembly GCF_004762035.2 of Candidatus Chloroploca mongolica. Taxonomy (GTDB): domain Bacteria; phylum Chloroflexota; class Chloroflexia; order Chloroflexales; family Chloroflexaceae; genus Chloroploca; species Chloroploca mongolica. The sequence continues at coordinate 6,502 of NZ_SIJK02000112.1, forward strand.
TACTCATATTGTTGTAGGAGAGACATCACCAGTGTCGTGTTATCGGACTAACTTCAGGAAGTACACGCCACCCCCGCTCCCCGCGGCGGCGATCCACTGCCCATCCGCTGAGCAGGCGCAACAATACAGGTCGCTCTCGATGTGCAGCGCCGCCAGGCAGCGCCCGCTCAGCCCGTCCCAGACCTTGAGGGTCTGGTCCCAGGAGGCCGAGACGATGGTGCGCCCGTCGGCGCTGATCGCGCAGCCCGCCACCCAACCAGTATGGCCGGTGAGGGTGACGCGCTCCTGGCCGCTCAGGGCGTCCCAGACCTTGAGGGTCTGGTCCCAGGAGGCCGAGACGATGGTGCGCCCGTCGGCGCTGATCGCGCAGCCCGCCACCCAACCAGTATGGCCGGTGAGGGTGACGCGCTCCTGGCCGCTCAGGGCGTCCCAGACCTTGAGGGTCTGGTCCCAGGAGGCCGAGACGATGGTGTGCCCGTCGGCGCTGATCGCGCAGCCCTCCACCCTATCGGCATGGCCGGTGAGGGTGGCGCGCTCCTGGCCGCTCAGCCCGTCCCAGACTTTGAGGGTTCCATCCGAGGAGGCCGAGACGATGGTGCGCCCGTCGGCGCTGATCG
>NZ_SIJK02000113.1 GCF_004762035.2 Candidatus Chloroploca mongolica
CCGCGCAGCCCCCACCCGGCTCGCGCACCCGGCCAGGCGGCGCAACAACGTGGTAAGATCTTTCGTGAGTGTGGTAAGCTCTTTCGTGAGGCAACGAACCCGACAAAGTAAGATTCTCTCGTGAGGCAGAACGCCGGCAATTCTAATTATCGTTGATCAGCTGGTGGCACGCAGCGCGGGTCAGGGCCTACCAGACACCATCCAGATGCGCTAGGCACGCCGTACGCGACAAAGAATAGCGCCCGGCTTTCCCCCCATCTGGTTCACGAGCACCTGAACGTGTTCGGGCGCTACCGCTTCAGTCTGCCCGACCATCTTCAACGAGGAGCGTGGCGACCGCTACAGGCTCCCGTGGCAAGCAAGGAGGCTCGTCCACGGCAACGGTTATTGCGTTTTCTGTTCCTCAGTTGCACAGAGCCCAGAATGGCCTCAGCGTTGCCGTAAGCGGGCAAGAAGGTTGTGCACAGAGAGGAGCATTGCGATGCTTGGAGGTGGCGAAATCTTGATTATTCTGTTGAACTTGCTGATCCCTGCCCTGGTGATCGGCCTCATCCTTTTCCCGCTTTTTCGCCTGATGGCCCTGGCGCAGAAGCGATTGCTTCCCCTTCAGCGCGTTGAGGCTCTGCTGCGCCAGCGGGAACAGTCGCCGGGGACAACCGTGATCGTGACGGCGCGTGGACAACCAGGAAACGGTCCAACACGACCAGGGTTGGCGGTCGCGGCACCGCTCCAGAGTACGAGCAACATGACCGAGCACGTAGCACAGGCAAGCGTTTATCCGGTAACGTTTGCTTTATGCTATTGGGGGTTCTGCAAAACCCCCATGATCAGCAGCTTTCCCATCCATCCCGGGGTCAGCGCCGTGCTGGCGCTGACTGCGGTGCTGCTTGGCCTGCTGGCCCTGGCATGGGAGCCGGCTCGCGCGCTGGTGCGATCACCGGCGCCAATGGCGCGACGGTCAGCGCCAGACGGCAAGCAGCGGGCGGCGAACAGTGTCCCCGATCCCTTCCGTTTCACCCCGGCGCTGCTCGACCAGTGCCTGCTCAGCAGTGTGATGATCGCCACCGGGGCCGTGCAGCAACGGCACGATCACCAGGTGGTCAGCCTGATTGATGTTTCACTTGCCGATCTGCCCGAACTCGCTCAGGCGATTGACCAGATGATTGAAACCGCGATCCAGGATGTGCGCGCCGCGCTGCATGCGGGCGATCCGGAGCGGGCGCAGGTGTTGATCAGCACACCGCTGGCCAATGTCATGGTTCAGCTGCAATTGCTCCTACTCCAATGTTTCCTACTCGGACTCCCGTGGGCGATAGATAATATCGGTTATGGATGAACCTGTTCCCATTACAACTGCTCCTACTCCAATGTTTCCTATAACAACGTTACCAGAAAAAACCCAATTCCTTTGAAGTGTCTCTCTTACTTCCAAAGGTAATTTTTGCAAGTCGACTTTCGCAGCGATTCGAAAGCCTAAATCAGCATGGGATGTCATGTCTTTTTCCGACAGTGAGTCGCTTGACAGAAAAGGCTCGACTTGGGACATATTATCAAGATAGCTACCTCCGCGCAGTTCGAGTCGAGGCTGCTGATCGAAGGGGGCACCGAGAAGAGGAAAGGAAACTGTACTAATAAAACTGCACCATTCCCAGACATTCCCTATTAAATCTGATACACCACGCACATTAGTCCGAGTTCCTTCTCTATCTATTTTTGCAGGCGAAGATGCTCTATGATGTATCTCACTACCACTGTTAAGCCAGGTACGAGGATCGCGATTGGGATAAGCAGTCCCGAAAGCCGCAAAGTCCCACACTGATTTGAGAGGAAGAGCTACTTGATAGGCATTGTCCTGTAATAATTGTTCAACCCAAGCACAATATTTCATTGCGTCATGTGCATTAACACAAACAATCGGCTTATCTGGATCGGAAAATTCCGCATCACTCCACGGGTTGAAAGGCCCTTGCCACTGCCCATTGATAAATCTTTCACCAACTGGCTCAGGATACCCTGTGTGCTGCACAAAATTCTTGTACTGTCCATTGGTTACTGGATACTTTCCAATCAGAACAGCAGTTGTAGTGTTCTCGGGTTGGATTGACAGCAATACCATGTCACTCCCGTCCGGGAACGTAATCTCGTATTGCTGCCACGACTCCTCAGTTGTAAGGTAGAATTCACCTTTCTGTCGTCCAAACAGGTATGGATATGGAACAGCAAGCGTAGGATTGTTTTTATTGTGTTCCTTTGCACATCTCTCCAACCATAAGCGCAATTCATTCACGGACAAACGACGATCTCCATCCTCATCAGCTTCGTTTAGTTTCTCGCCTAATGCAGCGCATATATTTATGGTCAGGAAACTGCCTTCCAAAATGTCTAATTCACGAGCGCTCTCAAACCTGTCACTGGCCATAAGAACTAAGTGATTATCAGGAGTTATATGTAGATCTTCTACAGATGTGCCAGTAGCATCCTTAAATCCGCTCATACTGACTGCTGCACCTGCGTTGCAACAATCAAGAATCAAGAGCTTACTGTTCGCTCTACAATACCTAAGTGCGCGAACAATATCTACTACAGGGATGGAAGTAGACAATAGTCGATCTCGAGATGAGTTACCCCAGAGTAAAAAAAGTTCACCTTTTTCCACCACGCCATGTCCAGAGAAGTAGCATATGAAAGTATCCTCATCAGCACATTCTTCCGCAAGTTTGAAAACTTGTTCACGAACATTCCATACGTCTGTGTATGTGTCTGGGTCTATGCGATTAACAGTAAAATTACATCTAAAACCAGAGAAGACATCCGCAATACGGAGAGCATCAGTTTGAGCAAATTTCAATTGATTTGCCCAAGCAGGACCATTCGAACCCATAACGATAGCACGCCGCATTACTTTAACCTTTTGGCGTAGACTTAAATTTAATCGAAATACCGAGTGGCCCCTTAATGTCTGCAGAAGCCTCTTCCTGCGGTCGAGAGGAAGTCTCAATAACACGGGTTCGATCAACCCACTGTAGTAATGGATTTCCCTGGGCATCACGAACAACATTACCCTGCGAGTCCTCGACAGGAACAATAACTTGCTCTCTTACTACTACCGGCTTGTAAGCAAGCGTCTCGAAAGCTCTCACAAGAAGAGGAGTGAGTGCTGCTATCACAACAGACGAAGCTACGATGATAGTTACTGGATCCTTATGCTTGTTTTCATGGCCTACAGTAGGATCTTGTCCAAACCGAAGCTGTACATCTACACCCTGGCGTCGAAGCAACGCCTCTAGGCTGATCTGGTTGTCGGCCAAAAGCTCCTGTATTTCAGGAGCAAGAAACACTAAGGCTTCCTGCTGGTCTTCCACGGCAGTGTCTCCATTTATATAGGGTGTGAACAAGGGATAAGATCTACTGACTATCCCGGCTATAATTATAAGGGGACTGTCAATAGAACATATGCACTCAAGCTAATCAGGCACAGTAGTTGGGCTCCCGGTAGAATCGGAACAGAAAATACCAATCATCGAAAAGGGGTATCGCAACAATGCGTCCAACATCGCGCCATGGGCGGGGTTTCACCCGTTCTGATGCGGCATCGCTCTCTCGCCACGTCCGGCTCTGGAAGCCAGCGCAGGCCCCTGCGCTCGCAACGGTGGTAATCCTGGTGGTCTCCGCATGATGGCGTGAGCGCGGGTCTTCACCGGAAGCCGTTGCCTGCACTGCCCGCGCCCTAGGCTCGCAGCGGAGCCGCGTCGTCGTTCCGCCGCAGCCCGAGCCGCAGCGTAAACAGCCCGCGCGCCTGTACCTGCCGTGGGGCCGCTAGGCCCGCGTCGGTCGGGCTGCGCCCCGCAGGACGCTGATGGGGCGCAACGTACGTGTAGCCCGGCGGCGGGGCATCCAGCCCGTGCGCGTGGGCGCGGTCGGCGGCGGCGGTCGTGCGCCGCTGGAAGTCGCGCTTGGCCTGCCGCGCTTCCCATCCACTCGGGAGGCGGCGATAGCCATGCCCTGCCAGGACATAGGCCGTGATCAGCGCCCGATCTTCGTCGCTGCCCCAGTGGGCCAGGTACCGTACCGGCGGCAAGCGCACGCTGCGCTTACCACCGGGGCTCCGTTCCGCAGGCGTTCGCGCCCCTGGCGGGCGGGACGCAGGTGCGGCGTCCGGCTGCGGCTCCATCACGATGGCCTCCGCACAGAGATCATGCCAGAGGGCGGCCAGAATCGCGTGCATCAGCAGCCAGGCCGCCGGCGGAAACGAGATCGGGAAACGCTCACTGCTGGCTGGCGTGGCCGCCCACCAGGCCACCGCCGCCGCCTCGTCATCGGCCCCGCCCACCGCCACCCAGAGGCCTTCGGGGTGGGGGATGACGCGCACGCGTGCGATGTTCCAGGCGGTCACTTCCGCCATCAGGCCAGGGGGGATGGTCAGATCGAGCACCTCACCGAGGTAGCGGGGGGCCGGGCGGCTCACCCGTGCGAGCAGGATCGCGGCCAGGTCACGCAGCGCCTCGGCGCGGGTGGCGTCAAGGGTGAGGGGTTCGGTCGCGGAGCCGACGACCAGCGTATGCGTACTGACGCGGCCCAGGCCCCCAGGGAGTAGTGCTGCCGGTGGCGGCGCTGGCCCAGCAACGAGGGCCAGCCAATCAATGATCGCATCGGTGGGATGCCCGCCGTCAGCCAGGGGCAGCGTGACGTGGCCCGCTCGCTGCGCCGTGCGGTGCATGACCCCGGCCATGCCCACGAGGATCCGCAGCAACGGCGGGTCGGTCGGCGCACCGAGCGGGAGAGATCCCCAGCGGCGGGCATCCGCGCCGCGCAGCGCCCACAGGGCTTCGCCGTAGCAGCCGAGCATGCGGGCGACGACCCAGCGGTCGCCCCCGAGATCGAGGCCGGGGTCGTCGGTCTCACGGTGCAGGGCCGCGTGGACAAGCGCCCGGATCGCGCGAAGCGCTGCGGGTTCGTGGGCGGGGACGTTCAGCGGGGGCAGCGTCGCCCCGACAAAGCGCAGGATGGACAGGTGCCAGGGTTCGGGCAGTTCGCCGGTCAGGGTGCTGAGCGCCAGGGCGAGCAGCGGCGTCATGGGCACCTGACTGGCGGCGAGCCAGGCCCCGGCGTGCTGGGCGGTGAGGGCCAACTGGTCGCGCCGCCGCAGGCGCAGAGTGATGACGACGTTGTCGGTGATGATCACGGCGCTGTTGCGGTGCCAGTGCGCCAGATCAATGTCGTGCGGCGCGGCCTCCACGGTTGCCACGACCCCATTGGGGAGGGTGGTCGTCAGTTGCGGGAAGGGTGGTGCAGGCACGGGTGATGTCCTCGGGTTGCCACGGTTGCCCACGCCGCCTGAACGCATGCGCGGGCGGGGCCGCCGACGGCGGCGCGGCGCTGGGGCAATGATCAGCCAGGCGGACGGCAACGGATCGCGTCGTTGGTGCCCATGATACCGCATGGCCGGTGCGAAGCAAGCGTGGCGTGGGCAACACGTGCGAAAGTGTTCATGGGGTCGTGCCCCCTGATCGGGTCGAAGAACGCTCGGCTCAGCAGCGTGGAACGACTCCCTCAGCGCCTTCGGCGCAACCCTCGCGAGCCGCGCCCCCAAGAGGCCCTGCGCCGAGCTTCGTGTTACCAACCCCAAGGTGACTCAAACCTGGGCTTTGCCAGTCCGCGTGTTCCGTCCGATCCTGGTGGATGGTGCATTGGCGGTAGTGAATGTCAATCACCAGGGAACGCGGTCTATCGAGGTGATGAGTTGTGTTTGTCACTGCCACCTGGTCACAGCACGTATGAGCTTCCGCTTCCTTCCCTGAATGATCGCGCGCTTTGCTTGGCCTTCGGGTGGGCCGCTATGGATGCGGCCAGGCTGTCAGCAGCACATTTAGCGCGCCGATGCGCAGGGGCCCGCCGTCGCAACATGAGCGGAGGATGGCGCGGAAGCGGGTGCGGGGGATCGGGGTGGTGTGCGCGGCTTGGTTGCGTATCTGGACGAGGAGATCGATTTCGTCGACGAATTGTTCGATGCTGACGGTGAAGGAGCGGTCGTCGGGGTCGACGGTGCCCGCCCAGGCTGAGCCAAGGTGCGTGGTGATGCGCGCCCAGAGCAGCGGGTTTTTTCGGCGTACCCCACCGAGCACGCCGAGCGTCGGGCGGCCATGTGGGAAGTCGGTACCACTGATGCCAGGTGTGGCGAGAATGCGTCGCTGGAGTTCGCGCTCGAGAACCCGTGCGACGTGGATGATCGGGGCCGAGTAGTCGTTCGCCTGGATCTCGTCGAGTTGATCACGGAGGTAGACCGCTAGCGCGAGCGATTCCCGCTCGGGTGCTCCGAGCAGATGGAGGGTGCGCTCCAGCCCGATGTCGCCGAGTTTGGCTTCGTAACGCCCTAGATTCTGCAATGCCCCTGTGATTTCGGCGAAGCGGCGCGTCAGTCCCTCGATCCGGTTGCTGACATGTTCGATGGCCGCCTCATCGAGCGTGTCGAGATCACCAGATGCGAAGAGGCGCTCAAGCTCTTTGAGCAGATCCTTCGGTGTGCGCGGCGGTCGCACGGGTGGTGCGGCTCCTGGCTGGCCGATGATGTGGCAGATGCGCCCATCGCGGCAGCAGTGCTGCTCACGGCTCACGAGGTCGATGCGCCAATTGCCAATGTGCGGTTTTGGGCAGACCAACAGATCGTCTGGGGCCAGGGTGTCCCCCTGGCGGCCTACGAGCGCCCCGCGCTCAGCCAGGCTCAGGGTGTCGAGAAAGACCCCCTGGCAGCGTGGGTTTCGCGGCTCGCGGAGGCGTCGGTGGGCAGCATCGAGCAGCGTGGTCAGCAGGGTGCGCAGACCGTGCAGATCTGTGGCGGGGCAGAGGGGCTGGATGCTCACGTGTTGGTCGGGCACGATGGGCTGGTCGCGGTCGGCGGGGCTCAGATGGTAGGGGCCGCTGGCGATGGGCTGGGCGTGGTCGGTGGGGCTGAGGTGGGAGGGGCTGCTTCCCGGTGTGGCCGCCCTCTCGCCGGTAAGAAAGGCGAAGAGCAGGGTCCCGTGCGGCTCGCCGAGCAGGGTGAGGTCGGCGATCATGCGCTTGATGGGCGACGATGGCGC
>NZ_SIJK02000114.1 GCF_004762035.2 Candidatus Chloroploca mongolica
TGAGCGATGCTGGCGGCCCAGCACGGCGGTTTTGATCGCCAGGGCCTCCTGGAAGGACTGGCGAGCGGCGGGGTAGTCGTCTTCGGCCTGCGCGACGTTGCCCAATGCGTGCAGGGTGATCGCCGTGTCGCGATGCTGGCGGCCCAGCACCTCGCTCCTGATGTCCAGGGCCTGCCTAAGATATTCACCAGCCCTGGCATAGTCTTCAGCTTCAATCAGCACAAGGCCCGCGCTATGGAGCAGCGCCGCTCCCTCACTGTCGTGTTCGGGGGCACCAGCATCAAGCAGATGCGTGATGTGTTCGCGAAACAACGGGGCCGATAGCTCGCCCTCATCGTCAAGGCGCTGGATGGTCTGCGCCAGCCCACGGGCCGCCCGCCGCCGGTCGCCGGGTTGATCCGTGCTTACGCTGCGTGCGTAGGCGATCATCAGGCGGTGGAGTTGGTAGGTGTCTGCGCTGCGCTCGATCAGGCCCAGTTCGCGTAGCAGCCGCAGGGCTTCCTCGCCGCGCTCGCGTTGCGATTCGTCCGCCGGATCTAGCCCAGTAGCCCTGAGCAGCACCTCAACCGGGATGGGTTGGGGCGCGAGTTGCGCCGCCGTCAGCCAGAGCATCCGGGCGCGGGCATGCTCCGCTTGCGCCCCCAGGCGTCCGTAGCTCAGCGCAAAGGAGGCGACGATGCTGGCCTGTTGGCCCTGCGGCAACCCCTCGGCCAGTTCGGGGCTCAGCGAGCGGTGTCTGATGCTTTCGGCCCGCAGCTGCGCGAGGTACTCCCCCAGGGTTGCGGCACTTCTGGCCAGATAGCCGCCGCAGAGCGTCAGGGCCAGGGCGTGACCACCCAGTTCGCCCACCAACCCCGCCGCTGCCTCGGCCTCGCGTGGATCCGCCAGCAGGGACTCAATGGGGCAGGCCCGCTCAAGCGCCCGTGGGCCAAGCAACAGCGCCTGACTCGCGTCGTCTAGCAGGACGCCCAGCGGGAAGGGGCGCACGCTGCTGCGAGGTGCCCAACTTTGGCGGCGCGTGGTGATCAGCACCCGGCTGCCGCCACCCCGCGGCCGCCACAACTCCAGCAACGCCGGGTCCTCTAGGTTGTCGAAGATCAGCAGCCGTCGCCCCGGTGTTTCCCAGATCGCTCGAACTTGTTCCGCCTGTTGGTGCAGGCTCAGGCGCGGGGCACGCTCGATCCGATCACTCAGCCCGTCGCTCCCGAAGCTGCGGCCCATGTTCATGAACTGTTCGTCCTGCCCTTCGTCGAACAGTTGGAGGCCACGCTGCCCACCGCAGGCCGCGACCTGGCTCACGACACCATCAGGGTTCTCCATGCTCAGCCAGAAGATGCCGTCGGGAAAGTGTTCGCGGTAGCGATGGACAAACTCGATCGCGAGGCGGGTCTTGCCGATGCCGCCAATGCCGGCCACCGCAGGCAGCAGGGCCGCACTGGTCGCGTGCTCGCCGGTCAAGGTCATTGCCAGTTGCGCTAACGCTTCTTCGCGCCCGACGAAGCCGGACATGGGCGGATGCGGCATGATGAAGGGTTGGTGAGCGGGGGTGCGGAGGCGTGCCCGGTCGGGGTAGTAGGCCAGGGTCGCCCCCGCCGAGCGGTCAAACCCATATTCGCCACTCTGCGCCTCGGTGAGGTCGTTCTGAAGATAGGCGTGGAGGCTCTGCCAGGTCACGCGTCCGTCATCCATGACCGCCGTACCATGCAACCCACGCAGCAGCGCCGCGCTGTACGCGGTGGTTCCGTCGCCTTCATAGGCTTTGTGCAGCGGGCTGACGGCGGCGAGGGCCTTGCGCATCGTCGCTCCTGTCGCCCCGTCGGCGCTGCGCTGGAGGTTCAGAGCCTCTTCGAGGCGCTTGACGAGATTGACGACGAGGGGATCGGGCGCGGCCTCGCTCACGGCACCCGCGAAGCAGCAATCGAGCACCAGCAACAGGCGATCAGGATCGTCGTGGCGCAGCACCGTCTCTTGGAGCCACTGCATCGAGAGGTGGGCGTTCGGGTCGTCGCGGGCGTCGCCGGGACGGAAGTTGTGGGTCACCAGGAAGACGTCGCTGCTCGAACGCCCAACCTCGACATAGCGCCCGTGACCGATGTAGTAGATCAGCAGCAACCCTGTGCGCCCGGCAGCGCGGCGGGCATCGAAGATCGCCCTGCGCACCGCATCGGTCGTCGCCGCAGCGCCCAGCAGTGGCCCATCGCCGTGCAGCGTAAAGCCGCATGCGGGCGCGACGAGGGCGCGGGCCACCTGCTGCGCCGTCTCCTCGGCAAAGCGCAACGGGGCCAACCCCGTCTCGGGGCCGCCGTTCACGCCGATTACCAGGGCGATGTTAGGTGGTGGTTCGTTCATAGCTTTTTTCGCAATCAGCTTTCAGCCGGGCAAGCTCGCGCAAAGCCGCAAAGTCGCAAAGCCGAACATTTTTTAACGCAAAGTCGCAGAGCCGCAAAGCCGAACATTTTTTAACGCAAAGCCGCGAAGCCGCAGAGTCGCTAAGGAAGGAAGATCTCAAAACCTCTGCGCCTTCGCGCCTTTGCGTCTCTGCGTTAAAGCTGCCCGGAACCTCCTCACAACAACCTCCCCTGCCCCTCCGGCTCACTCCCGCCCTTCTTCTTCCGCCCACCCTTCCCCGATCCCCGACCCCCGGCCCCCGACCCCCGATCATGCAGCCCCGCCTCCACCTCCTCCTTATACCGCTGATGATTCAACGCCAGCAGCCGATCCAACACCACTCGCCGCGCCGCTTCGCTGATCGTGTACCGCAAGCCCTGCTTCGTCTCGTGGAAGCCGTGCCCCAGGTCGAGATCCTCCCAGCCATACGCCGCCGCCACCGCGTTGTCCATCGCTTCGTGGAGCCGCCGTAGTTCGGCGATGTCGGCGCTGGTTTCGCTGGGGCTGTGGAAGCGGTTGTAGGTTTTGGTCAGGCCTTCTTGTCTGTCCAGCATGACCTTTTTTCGATGGGTGTGGTAGCGCTCTCCGATGGTTTCGAGGGTCTGGGGTCTGGGGTCTAGGGTCTGGGGTCTAGGGTCTGGGGTCTGGGGTCTGGGGTCTGGGGTATCGGGATGATGGGATTCAGGGAGCGGGGAGCGAGCATCGGGGCCGCTCTGTGCCTCTGCGCCTCTGCGCCTCTGCGTTAGATCGTTCTGGAGGGACGTGGGGAAGGGGAAGGTCTCGAAGCAGTCCGTGGGGGTGTACCTCATCCTAGTTTCTAAGGTTGAACCCTGAATTCTTGTCCAAACGTCGTGTATCGTACTTTGAATTAGTGCAAAAATAGCATCGTTTTCAGTAACAATAACAATAGTAGCATCAGAATAAATCACTTTACCACTTGACCATGAGCACGTTAAGTACTTTGACACCCGTGGTATAACCAATACACGGCTACTTTTTTCAATCTTGTGATACAGTTCAGGACGAAGGCGCTGAAATTGCCACCAATTTCTTCGCGTTCTTTCCTCTTGATGTGTCTGGCGATACGGATAGACACGCTCTCGTACAATGTTCAAACAATCCGGATATCCTTCTGCCTGAGTTAAGGTTCTCTCTCCGAAAGCAATTACCCATCTACTGGAAGTTTGATTAGGGTCAGAATTTACATCCTCCCCATTCAAATACGGGCGAAGAATCTCGGTATTCTTTTGATCTTTACTTTTCAAAATACGAGCCTCATCAGGTTCAATGACGAAGCCAATGCCGTCAAGCTTAGATCCATTAAAGCTCTTTCCGCTATTTGCATGCAACTGTTCCGGCTTGCTTTTCTGCTTGGCGATCTCAAGTGATGAAGAGATAGTATCAACTAAACTTCCACCTATTTCGAAGTTGCCCTTCCATGTCCCTCGGCGAACATGAATAACACTGACAGCAACAGCGGCTCCTCCGGGCCAAGACAGAGAAGGAATAGCGTTGTAAATCACCCCGCTATTACTCACAATGTAATCAAGCCCTGTTTCTCTGGTGTCACCTTGAGAAATGGTGTTTGTTGCAATCAGCCCAAAATCACCTTGTTTCTTTATTAGATCATAAGATCTAATAAAGAAAAGCGCACAGATATCAGCTCTGCCATGAAAAGACGAAAAAGTAAGCTGCAAATATTGTAAGTACGAACTTCCCTGGGTGGTACTAATCCTAGTTCCACCTAAGAAGGGTGGATTGCCCACGATCGCCGCAAAGCCGCCGCTTCGGATATCGGGTATGTCGGGTATCGGGGATAGGGTATCGGGTATGTTAGGGGTTGGGTGTTTTTGGGTTGCATCTGAATCCGATTTCATACCCGATACCCGATACCCCATACCCTCCTCTTCCAGACCCGAGACCCGAGACCCGAGACCCGAAAGAAACACCTCTGGAAACTCGAGGGGCCAGTGAAAGGGCTGCCGTCCCGCCAACAGCGCATCCGCCTCACGGCGCAGGGCCGCTAGCTCCTCGCGGTTGGCGTCGCCTTTCGGGGCACCGGCGCTGCCCTGGCGCACGGCCTCCCACGCTTCCGCTGCCAGCGACATGCGGTACTGGAACTCGTCGCTCAGCTCAGCGCGGCGCTTCTTCTCGGGGTGGAGCGCGGCGGCGACGAGCAGGTCAGCGGCCAGGCGCACCAGACCCAGCGCCTCCTCGGCCTCACGCAGCCAACCCGCCTTGCGCTCGGCGTCGCGCACATCGATCACCGGCGTCTCGCGGATCTTACGGCGCAGCGCACTGGCCCGCTGCAACGCCCGGCGCAGCGGCTCGGTCAAAAACGTCGCCGTCGTCGGCCCACTCGTCTTGCCCAGCGACCAGTGCAGCAACTGATCGATGTGGGCAAGGCCCAGCAGCGAATCGCCGGCGCGCAGGGCGTGGTCGAGGAACGAGAAGGGTCGATCCTTCTGCAACGTAATCAACCACAGCGACAACTTCGCCATCTCCACCGCTAGCGGGTTCTTGTCTACGCCGTAGAGGCAGCGATCGGCAATGAGACGGCGGGCTTGGGCGAGGCGTTCCTCGGGGTCTCGGGTCTCGGGTCTCGGGTCTGGAGGGCTGGTGCTCGGGGCTGGGGGCTTGGGGCTTGGGGCTAGCCCGCTCCGTCGGGTCTGGGCGACAGTGAGACGATCAGTCGGCGAAGCATCTTGCCGACTTCCTGCATAAGGTTCCAGGCCTTCTTGACCTGCTCGCGATCCACATACTCCAGCCGCACCATAATCTGGAGTTGCGTCTCCGCCTCTTGGAGCGACCCCTGGGCGATCGAGAGGTGATGGACGTACTCCTTGCGATGAATCCGGCCGTAGCCCTCGGCGATATTCGACGGGATTGAGATCGCGGCCCGGCGCATCTGACTCGTCAGCCCAAACAGCTCGGTCTTCGGCAAGTGCCTGGTCAGCAGGTAGATCTCCTCCACGAGATCCATACTCCGCTGCCACACCTCCAGGTCGCGATACGACTGTAGCGTCATCTTCAGAACCCTCCTCCCCCAGACCCGAGCCCCCAGACCCGAGCCCCTCCTCCGCCTCCCACGCCTCCGCCAACCGCTCACTCATATACCGACAAACCTGCACTAAAAATGCGCCACTGCCCATCGCCATGTCGCATACGTGCAGAGAAAGGATGTGCTCGGCAGAACGGAGGGTCCACGCTTCGCGGGGCAGGCCTTCAGCGGGGCCATGATAGACCAGGGGATCGAGGGTGTGCTGGACAATCGGCTCGGTGAGCGAGCGGGGCGTGTAGTGGGTGCCGCTGGTGCGGCGGTCGGTGCCGCTGGTGACATAGAGGCTGCCTGTGGTGATGACGACTGGACGCCCAAAGGTGTCGCGACGCAGCAGCCCGGCGAAGGGCCGCACCCGTTCGACCAGATCCGCATCATTGTCACAGGCAGCCCGCAAGGCATCGAGGTCGCGGGCGTCCAGCGTGATCGCGAGCGCCTTCTCCAGCGCACTGGCGGAGCGGCCGGTCACGTCGCGCAGGAAGTCGATGAGGGGTGCTGGGTGCTGGGTCTCGGGTCTCGGGTCTCGGGTCTCGGGTCTCGGATCTGGATATGATTCGTACTCCACGCTACCCGCCATACCCGCTATACCCGCCATACCCGAAATCCGAGACCCGAAGAGCGCCTCCAGGCGCGACAACGCCACCTCCGGCTCACGATCCTTACTGCCGACCAGCCCAAGCACCGGCTCAGCGGCACGCTTGGCCGTATGATCGAGCAACCCCTCGTAGACATGCCCAATCTGTTCAATATCGAGCGCACGGAAGGAGAGCCGCCGCGGCTCGGCGGGGCCACCGCCAGGAACTTTCACCCGCAGGATCTGGAGTGCCTCGAGCAGGTGGAGGACGGTGCGGTTGTCGACGGGCAGGGGACGGGAAACTTGGGTCTCGGGTCTCGGGTCTCGGGTATGAGCGTGAGCAGCCCCGATACCCGCGCTCCCAGAGCCCAGCCCTGCGCCCCCAGCCCCGAGACCCGCAATTTCAGACCCGAGACCCGAGACCCCAGACCCCAGACCCGAGACCCCAGACCCAAACGCCAGCCCTCCAGACCCGAGACCCGAGACCCGAGACCCGAGACCCGAGCGCCAGCCCTCCAGACCCGAGACCCCAGACCCGAGACCCCAGCCCCGAGACCCCAGACCCGAGACCCCAGCCCCAAACGCCAGCCCTCCAGACCCGAGACCCGAGACCCCAGACCCAGTCGCAAAGCGGCCCTCAAGGAACGGAAACCGCTCCGGATCAAACAGCGCTCCGCCATAGGCCGGCAGGCGCAGATCCTCGTGCTGCACGCCGCCAGAGACAGCGCGGAAGGTAGCCAGCAGACGGCTCCAGGCGTCATGGCGGCGCTCCAAAACCTCCTCACCGGTCTCGTCAGCGGCGGCGCGGAGCTGGGCGCGCAGGGTTGAGACGGCGTAGTGCTGGTCGTACATCGGCTTGCCGAGCAGCAGCAGATCGCGCTCCTCAGCCGAGAAGAGGAAGACCAGGCGCATCATGACCGTCAAGGCTGCCTCATAGATCGTCGCCTCAGTGACGTTGGCAAGCAGCGTGCGCCCGCCATCTTTATCAATGCGGTCGAGGGTGTTAAATGTCAACTAGATTTGCCGCCTGGTGTCAACTAGATTTGCCGGTTCC
>NZ_SIJK02000115.1 GCF_004762035.2 Candidatus Chloroploca mongolica
ACTTGGCGGAGGCCCTGGCGATCAAAACCGCCGTGCTGGGCCGCCAGCATCGCTCAACGGCGGTCACCCTGTACGAGCTAGGTCGGGTTACGCAGGCCGAAGGCGACTACCCCGCCGCCCGCCAGTCGTTGACCGAGGCCCTGGCGATCCACGAGGCGGTACTGGGCCACCAGCATCGCGACACGGCGTTCACCCTGCACAACCTGGGCGTCGTCGCGCAGGCCGAAGGCGACTACCCCGCCGCTCGCCAGTGCTTCCAGGAGGCCCTGGCGATCTACGAGGCGGTGCTGGGCCGCCAGCATCGCGACACGGCGGTCACCCTGCACGAACTGGGCCGGGTCGCACAGGCCGAAGGCGACTACCCCGCCGCTCGCCAGTACTTGGCGGAGGCCCTGGCGATCAAAACCGCCGTGCTGGGCCGCCAGCATCGCGAGACGGCGGTCACCCTGCACGAACTGGGCAACGTCGCGCAGGCCGAAGACGACTACCCCGCCGCTCGCCAGTCCTTCCAGGAGGCCCTGGCGATCAAAACCGCCGTGCTGGGCCGCCAGCATCGCTCGACTCAGATAACAGCGCAGGCCCTGCGCGATTTGCGCTTTGAGGCTGTTGAGAATACTGCCTGGTGTGCAGGTCTGAGCTGGCTCCTGCTGCCGTGGCTCAGCGGTCTGATTGCCGCAGTCGCAATCCTCAGTATGGGCTGGCTTGGCTACTGGAAGTTTCACTTGGCCACAAGATCCGTCCACATCCTGCTGCGTGTGCTGCTTGGCCTCGGGGCTGCACAGATGCTGCTCTGGCTGACCGGACAACTCTTCGGCGACCTGCCAATTTCCGTTATCTACCTAGCGCAGATTATCGGCGCGAGCATTGGTATCGCGTGGCCGTGGCTCAGGTCTCGGCTGCGTCGAAAGCAAACGCGGGGAAACCGCACACATCCATAAGGGAAAGGTGCCACTCATGCCTGACCAACTCACCATTCAGATCGAGTTCGTTGACGCCGACCCGGCCCGGCCCGACCCTGCGGCGGTCACGGCGCTTGCCGACGCGGCCTTGACCGACCTGCGCGATCAGGGCTTTGAGCCACAGCCGACCTACACCGGGGCGATGGGCGGCGATGTTTACGAGATCGTGCGCCAGGTGGCCGAAGGCGCGGCGGCGAACAAGGAGATCGTGCTGGCACTGATCACCGGCGTGGCTGCGCCGATTGCCGGTGCGCTGGCCGAGCGACTCAAGCAGCGCGCCGCCGCGAAGCCAGCCACGCCTGCCCCTGCTGCGCCCGCGCCGCCCGCAGTGATCGTCATTGTCGCGGGCGCCCAGGCCGAGGTCAGCGAGCCGGAGCTTACGGCGGACGAATTGCTGCGCCGCTTGCTCGCCGCCGACCCCGAGTTGGAGCAGAAAGTCTCGGTGGCGACCAAGCCAGTGGTGCGGGCGCGGGTGCCGGGGCGCTCTTGAAAGCGGAAAGGGGTCAGGGGTCGGGGGTCGGGGGTCAGGGGCTAGGGGCTAGGGGCTAGGGGCTAGGGGCCTCGGGTATCGGGGATCGGGGATCGGGTATCGGGTATCGGGGATCGGGGGGTTGGGTTTAGGGGTTAGGGGCAATACTTTTCAAAGAAGTTCACGCGAAGACGCGAAGGGTTACGCTCACTTACGCAAAAACCTTTGCGCCTTTGCGTCAAAAGAGCCGCCTTCTTTGCGGTGCAGGGGCCAGGCGTGCAGCTTTGAGCTGACGCAGCTTCAACACGATCGGTGGCGGGTTTCGCTCCTGCGCCTCGCGCGCAGCGTGACTGGCCGCGAGCCAATCGGCGAGGTAGGGATCCAGCCGCTCGCGGTCGCGGAGATACCAGAGGATGGTGGCATAGACCTGTTCGAGGCTCAGGGTGGGAAAGTGGGCCGCAATCGCCTCAGCCGCCTGGCCCCGATGCACATACTCGTAGAGCACACTCTCAATGCCGATGCGCGTCCCTTTGATCCGAATATCATCGGGGGCGAGGTGGTCAAAGTAGCTTTCCAAATTCAGGTTCATCAGCCCTCCCAGGGTTATGGTGAGCGTTCCTCGTGGCGCAGATCGATCACGGTTCTGGTGGTGGTGGGACGGGCGGCATGGTCGCGATCAGAGCACGGAGGACCCTTTTTACCTCGTCCGGCGTATGAAACACCTGAGCAATATCGGGTTCCAGCACAACAACGAGGCTCCCATCGGCCTGCCAACGCGCAAAACGATTGGGTTTTGCCTTTGTATAGTCAAACTGATACTCTGGCGCAAGATCATCCAGTTCCAATAATAATTTCCCTATGCTCGTATGTCGAGTGTGCTTCGTCATCAAAAATAACAGCCAGTGGATCATCAAACACGGTTGATGCTTCTTCAAAAGACACGCCATGTTTTTGTCTGTTTATCTTTGCCTTGAATAAATCCCATTCAAACAGAAAATCGCTCATCATAACACCACAACAACTGGAAGATTCATGATAGTATATCGATCTATGGTGATCATTGTACCACTAGCAGCGACAACGCTGTTGGTGGCGAGACCTACCTATGGTCACCATCAACAATCGTCGTGGAGCAGATCATCAATGAACGCCTCGCGGGCATCCTCATCCAGGCTCTCCCAGGCCAGACCACGGGCGGAAGCAAGGGCGCGGAGCCGATCTTCGGCCTTCACCATACGCTCAGCGCGGAGGGCCTGGGCATCCTCAGCGAGCACGAGCAGCACCTCACGTTTCTGGTCAGGCGAAAGTTGGCGGACGAGTTCCACAACCTGGTCGTTGGTTAGGGTTACACGTGGCATCCGTGGCTCCTCTGGTTTGGTCTCACGCACCACCTGCACTATTGTACCATTCCGACCGCATGGAAGCACAAGAACGTTTGGGGGTCGGGGATCGGGGTTTAGGGGTCGGGGGTATCGGGTATTGGGTATCACTACAGTTGTAGGTTGTGCTTAGCTATCCTCAGATGGGCCACAAAAGAACACAAAACGCACAAAAGACCGCCGCAATCCGTCCACTGTGCATACCTTTTGCGCTCTTTGTGTTCTTTTGTGGCAAACATATGTACGAAACATTGTGATGTACAACTGTAGTAGTATTGGGTATTGGGTATCGGGTATTGGGTATCGGGGGTTTGGATTTAGGGGTTAGGGGCACTACTTTTCAAAGAAGCTCACGCGAAGACGCGAAGACGCGAAGGGTTACGCTCA
The DNA here is from genome assembly GCF_004762035.2 of Candidatus Chloroploca mongolica. GTDB lineage: Bacteria > Chloroflexota > Chloroflexia > Chloroflexales > Chloroflexaceae > Chloroploca > Chloroploca mongolica. The sequence goes on from NZ_SIJK02000115.1 coordinate 3,195, forward strand.
CCTACGCAAACACCTTTGCGCCTTTGCGCCTTTGCGTCAAAATAGCCACCTTATTTGCGGTTCAGGGGCCAGGGTTTAGGGTTGCAGGTACGTGGGCGGTTGAAGAAGCAAGTGAGACAGGCACAGTTGTGGTACGCGACCGAACCCTGACCCCCGATCCCCGATCCCTGACCACCGAGTCTATTATCAGATCAAGCTATGATTACAGGATCATTTATGTTATGATAGAGCTATCTTTCGACGGTGATGTATGTACGGTGTTCGTATCTGCATCACATGCCTGGCTGCCCGAACACGCGCATGCCGACCGCAGACCATGGGGTGCCGTGAGCCAGGGTCAGTTTCGCTGGGCAAATATGATCAAGGAATGTGGCTATGAAGCGTCGCAAAGGCCGCGCCGCACCACCACGAGCGCCTGCGTCACGGGCGAACCACCGGTATCCTCCGAACTGGCGGCACACTGATTGGCTGGTGCCATTCATCAATGGTGCTGCCTGCATCCACCATGGACACGATACCGATGCAGATGACCACAGCCGCTGCGGGCCGGCGATCTTCTGCTGCCCCCATGCCGCCGTCCGCTACGTGACGCTCTTTCCCGAGAGCGGTGAGGCCCGGGCAACCTGGCAAGCCACTCGTCCGAGCGACCTGATGACGTGGATACACAATGGGGTACACGTGTTCTACTTCGTCTTCTGCGACCCTGATCGGCGAGATGGACTGCTGGCGATTGGCCTCGGTGGATCGTGGCTGCACGATGCGCTCTGGCACCGCACCTCGCTGGATACCTATGCAGGGCAGGCCGACCGACTCATGTAAGTGGAGCGCCATCAGATGACACCTCTTCCTCCCCCGCTTCGTCGTGCGCAACTTGATGCTCTGCTCGCCTTCTTGCCCATCTTTGCGCAGCCGGGATATATCTTTGGCGAATGGCATGCCGAAATGCTTCGACGCCTCCAGCAGATCCGGGAGACCATGGCCGCAACGTAACCGGCAGGAGCGATCATGACTCGCTACGAGCTCTCTTTCACGCCAACCTTTTTTAACGAATCGCTGAATCTGCCCAAGCAGGTGAGCAAACTGGTCAGCCAGAAATTGAAGGTGCTAGGGGTCGATCCGCACTCCGCTCACGGTGATGCCAAGAAACTCAAGGGCTACGCCAATGTCTACCGGGCGCGGGTCGGCGACTATCGCATCTTCTATAGCATCGGCCAGGGCTGGATCAAGCTGCTGAGTGTGCGCAAGCGTGACGACCGCACCTATGACGCTGAGCTCCCCGAGGTGGCCCCGCCAACGATGAGCCCTGACCAGGAGGCGTTGGTGCCGCAGGAGGCGGGTCTCGGGTCTCGGGTCTCGGGTCTCGGGGGGGCGGAGGCGGGTCTTGGGTCTCGGGTCTCGGGTCTCGGGGGGGCGGAGGCGGGTCTTGGGTCTCGGGTCTCGGGTATCAGGGGTGCGGAGCCGGGATCAGAGCATGAGGATCGGGGATCAGGGACTGGGGATCGGGGATGGCGCGGAAGGGCGGACGGAAGCGGAAAGGCGACGGCAAGCCAGCACAGCGGAGGTTCGGAGAAAGACCCGAACCCCAAGACCCGAACCCCAAGACCCGAACCCCAAGACCCGAGACCCGAGACCCGAGACCCGAACCCCAAGACCCCTCCCCCCCCAGCCCCATTGCCGTGCGTGCTCACAGAGGCGTTGCTGGCGCAGTGGCAGATTCCGGCTGAATACCGTTCGGCGGCGCTGGCCGCGACGACTGAGGACGATCTGCTCGACCTGGCGATGCCGGAGCGTTTTCTGAGTCGCATCCTTGATAATCTCTTCCCGCGGGAATTGGGCACAATCGCCGCGCAGCCTGCGTATGTTCTGCCAACCCCCGAGAGCGTCGAGCGGTTTGCCGAAGAAGAGTTGGGCGGCTTTCTGTTACAGCTCACCCCTGAGCAGCAGGCCCTGGTCGCGCAGACATGGCACGGCCCCACGCTCGTTAGAGGTGGCCCGGGAACTGGCAAGTCAACCCTCGCCCTTTATCGTGTCCAGCGGCTGCTCGACCAGGGCGTCAGTCCTATCCTTTTCACGACGTACACCAACGCCCTGGTCGGCTACTCCGAGCAACTCCTGACCTATCTGCTCGGCAAGCCCCCGGCTGACTGCGGCGTCAAGGTCAGTACCGTCGACGCGCTCGCCGCCCATTTCTACGCCAGGCGGTGGGGTTGGCCCACCTTCGCCACCGAGGGGCAGGCCCTCGACCTGCTGCACGAGGCGTTGGCGACGGCACCTATCCCAGGGGCCAATGTCTTTGACCAGCAGGTGCGGCGGCAAAGCCTCGAACGGCTCGGTCTCGACTACCTGTTGCAGGAGTTCGTAAGTGTGATTGAGGCGTGGGGGGTTGATCATGGTGCCGACTACCTGGCCCTCGAACGGCGCGGACGGCGTACACCGCTCAAGCCAAACGTGCGCGAGGCGCTGTGGGCCGTCTATGGGGACTGGCGTGCGTTGATGCGTGAGCGAGGGTTGGTGCTGAACGAACAGATCCGGCGCGGGGCCTACGAAGTGGCCCAGACCCTCACGTCGAAGCCCTACCAGGCACTCGTGATTGACGAAGCGCAGGATCTCTCGCCCAGCGCCGTACGGTTCCTGCTCGCCCTAGTCGCGTCGCCTGCGCACCTCTACCTGACCGCCGATGGGGCGCAGTCCCTGTACCAGCGCGGTTTTAGTTGGAAACAGATCCACGCTGACCTCAACGTGGTGGGGCGCACCCTGGTGTTGAAGCGGAACTATCGCAATACGGCGCAGATCAGCGCTGCGTGTGCCAGCATCCTGGAGGGAATGCCGGATCATGAGCGTGAGTCGCTTCCCCAGGAGCCATCGACGCACCAGGGCGACGTGCCCCGGATCGTCTTGGTACGCAACGCCAACGAGGAGGCGCAGGCCATCCATGCCTTCTTCACCGCTGCTGCACGTCGCTTACGCTTACCCGTCCATAGCGGTGCCGTGCTCTGTCCCAGTCAGCACAGCGGCAAGGCGCTTGCCCAGAAGCTGCATGCCCTGGGCTTGCCCGCAACTTTTCAGTCTGGCAAGCAGATCAACCTCACCGTTCCGATGGTCAACGTGCTCACACTCCACGCAGCGAAAGGCCTCGAATTCCCCATCGTCGCCGTGGTTGGCCTTGAGGCGGGGCGGCTCCCACACGACCGTGACGGCTTTCCCCCAGAAGAGGCCGCCGCGATAGAAGCCGAGCAACGCCGCCTCTTCTATGTCGGATGCACACGGGCAATGCGTGCGCTGCTGGTCTGTGGCTCGGCCACGGCCCCCTCACCGTTTCTTGAAACACTCGAAGCACCCCTATGGGAGAGAGGATAACCTGATGCAGCACCGGATCAAACTGGCAACCATCCTCAAAGCCGGGCCGAACGCGATCAACGAATTGAGTGGCCGCCTGGCGCGCCGCGAAGTTATGCTGGATGGAAGCGGCGTGACCGCGCTCAGTGAAGATCAACTCGTCTTCCTCCTGGCCGCAATCCCAGCGGACTGGGGTGCCATCGAACTCGCCGACGTCATTGATCCCGCATCGCTCAGCCCGACCGTTGCCGCGCAACTCGTGGCCTGGCTGGGGCGGGGGGATGCGGAGGCGGGTCTCGGGTCGCGGGTCTCGGGTCTGGGGGATGCGGAGGCGGGTCTCGGGTCTCGGGTCTCGGGTCTGGGAGATCAGGCGGCGGGTCGCGGGTCGCGGGTCTCGGGTCTGGGGGATGCGGAGGCGGGTCTCGGGTCTCGGGTCTCGGGTCTGGGAGATCAGGCGGCGGGTCGCGGGTCGCGGGTCTCGGGTCTGGGGGACACGGAGGCGGGTCTCGGGTCTCGGGTCTCGGGTC
>NZ_SIJK02000116.1 GCF_004762035.2 Candidatus Chloroploca mongolica
CTACCAGACTTTGGCTTCGCTGTCACCCTCTGTCCAGCGGTTTTGGGGAGGATACACAAAAAATGGATAAAGAGGATTACTTATCGGTCTTCTTGTCTTTCCTCGGGTGATATTGTTGGATTAGACAGCGTAAGAAACCTTGTTTTCGAGAGAGGAGTTGACATGAATACTTTAACGCTAAGAAGTGTTCATTCTTCTTGGCCTGACCGTGAATTTTATGGCCACTTGAAGCGAATAACTTGTTGCGAGCTAAGTACTCATGCCGAATTTGCTTTGTCAGGAAGTGAAGATTACACCATTCGCATCTGGAATTTAAACCAAAATGAGCAAATGAGTAAAATAAATAACATATGTTTAAGTGAAAACAGAACATTCTTGGCGGTTAGCACGAATGATAAAGTGACCCTATGGGATACCAAGAATTGCCTGTCTGTAGGCGTTATCGATACGTATCAGGCAGTTGTCAGCGTGGAAGATTCTGGTGACCATGTAATTACGTCAGGATATCGGAACGAGCTAATATATTGGTCTCGTTCCGATACTGGGTGGAGTCAAAAGAAGGTTTCCGTTCCGCCTAGGCAGTTGGCACAGGTTAGCAAGATTAATTCGCTTGATATATGCCCTGACGGTTCATTGACCGCTGCGGTAGAGCGTGATGGCATCCTGATGATACATCAAAACTTTGACCAATCGAAGCCCATTGCAGAACTCCTCTTTGATGATAGTCTTCAGCAATGTTATTGGATATCAACTGAGCATCTGGTTGTACATGGTTTGCGTGGGCTGTACTGGTTGAAGTTTAGGCATGGATCTTGACTTTTAGCGTATAATCATCCCATGTGGAAGTGAGCCGGAGTGTCAAAACTCCGGTGGCCTTGATGTCGTCCATCTTGGCTGTCCTTGTAGGCTTGGCTGTCCTTATATATAGGATAGCGAGCCTATTCTCTCCGCCCCCGCGTGGGACGGAGAACCACGATAGTCAGCGAGGGGGCAAGGCCCACCCGCTGACCAAGGGACTGCTCAAGGCGGCAGTCTCTCGCGGGAGGGCGGAGGGTCTGGGACTGCTCCGTCCGGACTGCTCCCATGGCCTCGTTGCCGTGGGAGCAGTTTATTTACGATGATCCATGCACAACGCCGTCTACCAAGCACGTCAGTTTGTTAGAGGAGCAGTCAATGGAGCAACTCAGCCTTAATCGGGCGACGGAAATCATTTTGGACGCACTCGCAACCCCGGGCAGTGCCACACCTCCGGGGTTAGTTGAGCATGGGCGGAATGTGCTGGCCCGGTATAGTCAGGGCAACCAGACGATTGCGCAGGTGCTGGCAATTTTTCAGGGCGATCCAAAGAATCAGACGCTACGCCCCTATGTGGTGCAGCAATTGGTCGCTATCTTCACCCAACAGCAGGCAGCGAGCCAAGAAATCATGGCGCTAGCTCAGCAGATCATTGCCAGCCGCCCCCAAGATAACATCGGCCAGCGCGGTGGGCTGAACTTCGGAAGCGGCAGACAACTCGGCGATGTCAGCGTCCGTGATGTGGCTGGCGGCGATATCAACCGCACTGAGACGACCCAGGGCGACCGGATTACGACTGGTGACATCAGCGGCACGGGCATCGCGATCGGTCGCGGCGCGCGAAGCAGCGTGCGAAATATCGACACCGGCGGTGGCGACTATGCCGAGGGGAATATCGACAAGCGAAAGGGTAATTTCGTGAGCGGCGACCAGTTCACTATGTCCGGGAACTTCAGCGGTGCGATCCTGAACATCAAATCGACGCTGACCAACGTCTCGCAGAGCGTTGGCGCGGCCCCGCATGGCGACGCGGCGACGAAGGCGCAGCTTCAGGCGCTGATCGCGCAGCTGAGCGCGGAGTTGCAGAAGGTGCCGGCGGAGCAGGCCGGTGAGGCCGAGCAAGCAGCGAAACGCGCCGAGAGCGCGGTGGCAGAAGCAACGAAGCCCAATCCCGACAAAGACGATGTAGCATATAGCTTGTCGCGTCTCAAGAAGGCCGCCGAGAATATCGCACAAGTGCTGCCGACAGTCCTGCCCATTGCCACCCAGATTGCGGATGTGCTGCGAAAAATGATCGGAGCATGATCAACCATGTCGACGCCGTCAACTACCCGGCTCCGTGAGTTACTCGCACACATAGATAATCCGGCTCAGCGACTGATTGTGGAACAGATCATCGCCGAACTAGACGTATCACGTGCGCATGAGCAGCAGGTGAGTGGGGAGGCTCAACTTGGCGTGGCAGTTGCAGGAGATAGTCACGGAGCCATAACTGTCGATCAATCCGTGCAGCATACGCAGACACAGGGTGGTGACTATGCAGAGGATTACATTGACAAGCGTGTGTTCAATATTCTCTTGGTGGGTGGTGATACGGAAGCTATGATTGCAGTGCTTGCGACTGCTGGAGTCACAGCTGACCTTACATCACTCCTAAAATCCACTCGCCAGAAGCGAGCAGACCAACTCTTTGCTCTATTGTCACATCTCTCACTGCCTACAGCCATCCTTCGTCGTGCTTTTAGCAAAATAGCCCCTTTTCATGTCCTGCCAGAACCGTTTGAGAGTTCATTGCTTCAATCCATTTTGTTTGAATTAATACACAACCTCACCAGCGAAACTGACCCCATTGAACGATTTGCCCGCACGCTCCTTGCTGAATCTGATCTGAATCCTGCACAGGAGGCTGCGCTTTGCCAATGGTTAGGTTTGCCAGAGCAGCCGCAGAAAAAGTCGGAGGAACCAGGATTACTTATTGCTATCGATAGAGCGCCGCAGAGTAATGAGCTCTACCATATTCTCGCCTGGCGATGGCCGGATCGCCTTAAGCTCTGGCCTCCAATTGGCGAGGAAGTGCGCGCTCTTTCCGTAGCGGAACTACCACAAGCGATACAAAGCCTTTATCAAAGAATCCATAAGCACATTGCCCGCTTCGGCGGTCATCTAAGAATTGAGTTGATGCTGCATCACAGCCTTCTCGTTGAACCCTCTCATGAGTGGAAGGTTGCTATCCTTTTCGATGAGGATGATCCTGATGATGTTGTTGAGCAACCACTGTACATTGGGCATCCAGTTGTCGTACGTTCGGTTGAACGCGCACTCTCACCTAAGTCAGCAATGGTTGATGCTCGCGCACGCTGGCGTACACGATGGGGTCAACTGCCAGAAGCCTGTAAGCGTGAGTGGCAACGTCCTCATCACGCTGGTGCCGCCCAGCGTCCTCCGCTCTTCTGCCCAACGGCGGCAGAGGAGTTTGACGGAGATCTGTTCAATCAATTAATTGGCGATGACTACCTCTGTTTCGTAGAAACGGTTTCTCCTCCTGAGGGGATGGACTTTGTTAAGCGGGTGTTGTTGCGTGTTGTCCGAGCTGGCATTCCACTCGGACTCTGGTTTGCGCACAATGCCGATCGCAGTGCGCTTATGTACCAGTTTCTCGAGGGCCTGCTTGAACCTCGTCAACTTTCCGATCTGCCACAGCTGCTACGGCAATATTGGAAACAGACCAACTTGACCAGGCCTTTACTCTTCTATGATGATCCAAACCGGCTCCCGTACGATCCTGACCATGCAGCATTTGAGACACCGACTACAGCCTAAATGGGGATGTGACCATGAGCGATTGGAAGATATACACCGGCCAAGGGCGCAAGGAAGACGATGATCCAATTACGCGGTTGCCTGATCCACCCCCCTGGCGTAACTTTACTGATCCTGCGCGCGATCAGCGTCGAGGGCAAGTCTTCCGTCCAAGTGACAGAGCTATCGAGATGGTCAATGCAGCCCTCTATTTGCGGCGACCTCTCTTAGTAACTGGTAAGCCCGGGACAGGCAAGTCAACGCTCGCTCGTGCGGTTGCAGAAGAACTAAACCTGACTCTTTATGAATGGCCGATCAATACTCGAACCGTGCTGCAGGATGGCCTCTATCGCTACGACGCACTTGCGCGTCTACGCGATGCACAAGCCCATAGTGCGAACACCAACACAGCCCAAGAAGTTGGTCAGTACATTACGCTTGGGCCATTAGGCCTGGCATTACTGCCAATAGATAGACCGGCAGTGCTTCTCATAGACGAGATTGACAAGGGAGATATTGATCTACCAAATGATTTGTTGCATGTCTTTGAGGAGGGAGAGTTTTTTATCGCCGAGATCACACGTCTACTCCAAAAGGACTCTACCGCCGAACATACGCAGATGGTCTCCGTATGCCGCTCTGATGGAAGCCAGGTTACAATCCCCGGTGGTCGTGTGCGTTGCCGAACATTTCCTTTAGTGATCATGACCAGCAACGGTGAGCGGGATTTTCCACCAGCTTTCCTGCGCCGCTGTCTACGCCTCGATATCGACCCGCCAAGAGAGGTAGCCGAGCTTGAAGCAATCATACGTGCCCACCTTGGTGATGAGGTGTTTGCGCAGGCCGAAGAAGCTATCAAGCAGTATGTTGCCGACTTTCTTCGCGAACGAGATCGTCCGGACGCCAGAGGGCATATTGCCACTGATCAGCTGCTCAACCTCATCTACATCGCCACTCAAGAAAACCAACCTGAGGCATCAACAGAGCAACAACTTCGCAAAGAACTTCTACGACGACTTGGATCTGAATGATGAGTATCGACAGTCTACTAGAGTTGATTGTTGAGCGTGATTCTGAAATAACGGGGCACCAGATAGCGGAGGCGCTCTGGTTCATGCTGGCGATTAAACACTCGCAAGAATCGGAGGCGGATGCTCGTGGACAGCCTTCAGTACCGTCCACTACGAGAGTTGTGCCATCTCTCCCATCGACTATACAACAGTCTGAACAGCCTCTACCTTTGATGGGCCAGGAGGAAACCCATTCTAGTCCCACGATGAATCAACCTGACTTGCCGGATACGATATCAGCTTCTGAACAAAGCCAAGCTGATCTGTATCCATTGAGTGCTGAAACTTCTAAAGAGACAGCGGCCAAGATAACACCATTACGCGTTCCATCAGTCGGCGCTCTCCCAAATGCAGCATCAATTGCACGAGCATTGCGGCCACTTCGGCGGCGTGTGCCATCACGTCATCGCATACGACTTGACGAGAAGCTAACAGCTGAGCGAAGCGCTGAGGAAAACACGCTTGTACCGATAATGCTTCCAGCACAAAGCCGTTGGTTTGCGCTTCATCTAGTGGTTGATCAAGGCGGCTCTGCGACGATCTGGCAGGACACAATTCAAGATTTACACCGTCTCTTGATTCGTCAGGGTGCTTTTCGCGACGTGCGCCTTTGGCAGTTCGATAGTGATAGTAATAATAAAGAGCTTATGCTCTTTGCTGGGCGAACCTCGACTATCCCGCGTCGAGCAAGTGAGCTGTCAGATCCAGAGGGACGCCATCTCGTTCTCATAGTCAGCGACTGCGTCGGAAGAGCGTGGCACGATGGACGTGCAACGACGGCATTGAGTCTCTGGAGTAATAGTAGTCCGATGGCGGTATTCCAACTTATGCCGCCGCAACTATGGGATCGCACGGCACTGGGACGTGAAATAGAAGTACACTTGAAAGCCAGCACCGCTGGTGTACCCAACACCCGATTAATTGCTACTCCTGTTGATGAGTGGGAGGATGTGCTCCCAACCAAGAATGTGCCCACGCCGGTTCTTACCCTAACAACAGAGTCTATTAAGGCGTGGGTCAACCTGCTGATAGGTCGACCAGGAAGCATTGTAAGTGGTCATGCGTTTGATCGAGTTGCGAAGCCTTCACCTCCAAATCGCCCGCCTGATCTTACATCGAGTCCAAGTCAGCGAGTACAGCGCTTCCTTAGTCTGAGCACTCCCACAGCGCAACGATTAGCGCTGTTGGCATCAGCCTCACCAGTTACTCTCCCGATCCTTAATTTGCTGTGTGCAACATTTCTCCCAATGGCAGATCAAAGCCACATCGCAGAGTTGTTACTGAGCGGGCTTCTTTACCGAACATCCTCTGATAGAAGTCGCGAACCAGATGCTGTACTTTACGAGTTTTATGACGGTGTTCGAGACCTGCTGTTAGAACTTGCTCCGTTCAACCAATCGAGCGAGGTAGTGGCAAGGGTTTCGGCGTATCTTGAAGAGCGTGCCGAGCACGAGCGAGAAATGCGAGCATTACTGGCTTTGCCTGGTGATTTCGGTGTATCGGATCTTCCTGAGTCAGTTCCATTCGCCCGTATCCGTGCATTCTTGCTCCGAGGCTTGGGCTATAAACAACTGGCTAACCTTATTGAGCGGGTGAGCGTGCAGACAGTTGCTCAAACTAGCCAAACGACTTTGGTAACTCTCGACGATACTAGCCTATCTGCAAGCAACTTACAGGATGATTTAGTTGGCGATTCAGACGAGAGACATCATGATGAAGAAAAGGTTGTCCAACAACCCTTCCCCCCCCGCCCCGTCGCGGCGACTGCCGAAGAACTCGCTGCGGCCCAGGCCACGCTCGCGGCCTTGCCGACCGCAACGATCCCCCCGCCGCAGGACGTGCTGCCGCCTGGCTCGTGGCTGGGCGGGCTGAGACGCAATCACCAGTTCGTCGGACGTGAAGCCGACCTCCTGGCGCTCGCCACGCTGCTCAAAGGGGGCCAGAGCGTCGCGGTGAACCAGAGCCAAGCCGCCGTTGCCAGTGGCTTGGGTGGCATTGGCAAGACTCAGTTGGCGGTGGAGTTCGCGTATCGCTACGGTTCGTCTTTCGCCGGCGTCTTCTGGCTCTCCTTCGCGCAGCCTGACACCATCCCGACCGAGTTCGCCCGCCTGGGTGGGGCCGCCCATCTCCAACTCTTCACCGACGCGGCGGGCTTGAAGCTGGACGAGCAAGTGAACCTCGTGCGCAGCCGCCTCGCCTGTGGCCTGCCCTACCTGCTGATCTTCGACAACTGCGAAGACCCGCAGTTGGTGCGCGAGCACCATCCTGGCGGCGCGACGCGGGTGCTGATCACCAGCCGCAACCCCGCCTGGCCGG
>NZ_SIJK02000117.1 GCF_004762035.2 Candidatus Chloroploca mongolica
TGCCGCTCCATTGGTTCTGCTGGCAGGTGTTGCCCTCCAGCGTCGGCTGGGCCTGTGCGTTGACAGAGATGCCGTACTTTGTGTTGCTGGAGCAGATGTTTTTGCGGGCCGTGCCCCCCGCGCTGTCGAAGTAGGCGATGCCGCTCCATTGGTTCTGCTGGCAGGTGTTGCCCTCCAGCGTCGGCTGGGCCTGCGCACCGATGTAAATGCCGTTCTTGGTATTGCCCGTGCAGGTATTCTGGCGAGCGGTGCCCCCCGCGCTGCCACCGTAGCCGATGCCGGTCAACTGGTTCTGCTGGCAGGTGTTGGCCTCCAGCGTTGGCTGGGCCTGCTCACCGACGTAAATGCCGTACTGCGTATTGCCCGTGCAGGTATTCTGGCGAGCGGTGCCCCCCGCGCTGTCACGGTAGGTGATGCCCGTGTCTTTGTTTTGCTGGCAGGTGTTGCCCTCCAGCGTCGGCTGGGCCTGCGCACCGACGTAGATGCCGTGCGTGGTATTGCTGGAGCAGGTATTCTGGCGAGCGGTGCCCCCCGCGCTGTCACGGTAGCCGATGCCGCTCCATTGGTTCTGCTGGCAGGTGTTGCCCTCCAGCGTCGGCTGGGCCTGTGCGTTGACAGAGATGCCGTACTTTGTGTTGCTGGAGCAGATGTTTTTGCGGGCCGTGCCCCCCGCGCTGTCGAAGTAGGCGATGCCGCTCCACTGGTTCTGCTGGCAGGTGTTGCCCTCCAGCGTCGGCTGGGCCTGTTCGTCGACAGAGATGCCGATTACATTCCCGCGCGCCTCGCACTGCCTGATCAGCCCGCGGGTTTGTCCATACAAATAGAGCCCGCTGCCCCCCGTCTGCCTCACTGCGTCTAAGACTCCGCCCTTAAAGGAACAACGCTGGATGTCAATCTCGCCCCCATGCACCTGAACTACCCGTGCCCAGGCTGTACCAATGTGCTCAAAGCTGAGGTCAGCGATGACGAAAGGGCCGTCACCGCTGAAATGGGCTACGTACTCCTCTGCGGCGCAGAGCAGTCGAGTCTGATCCTGACCCTCACCGATGAAAGTGAGCGGCTTGTCAACCATCAGGGGTTGTGCCAGTCGGTACGTGCCCGCCGATACATGCACCACGGCTCCTGCCGTTGCGGCCAGGATCGCTTCAGTTAATCGTGTTCCCGACTCTTCTTCACTCGCGCCGGGCGTGACGACAAGCGTCGCCCCTGTTTGATGGCTAGTGTCGGCAGCCCACTGCGCTATCACCGGGACTTCAACCGTCGCACCCGCTGTAACCAGGCGGAGGGAAGTCCAGAGTAAACCGCCTGCCAGGGGGTGGACCTCGAGCTGGATCTCGGTAGGTTCCGCCCCGAATTGGCTTGGAGTCACCCGCAGGTAATCACTCTCCACCACGATCTGTCCGGGGCCACCCTGGATCATCAGCTTGGCAATGACTGGCTGGTCTGACATGAGCGTGCCAAAGTCTAGGCGCTCTGGGTGAACCTGGAGCTGGCTGGGGCTGGGAGGCAGTGGAGTGCTGGCTGGGGCGTTGGTCGTGATGGTCGCACGATCGCTAATCGTTGCGACAGCGAGCAGTGCGCTGGCTTCAGGCACTCCGCGTAGCTGCAAGCCTTCGATCGTGACGCGGCGCAGATCAGCGCGTGGTTGGGAAGCGAGTCGGCTCAGCAAGCGCCCCCATCGTCGGAGTTCTTCCAACGCTGCGGGGTCATGATCCAGATCGGCAGCCTCCAGAAGCACCTGGAACTGCATATCGTCCAACTGGGCACCATCGGCAATGAGCCGGGCCAGACTACCCAGCAGTGGAACCAACTGAGTCAAAGCGGTACTTGGCAGTCTTGACGTCATCGGTAGTCCTTGAGCGTTCAGAGGGTACTAGGTTAGTGCCCAGCGATCATGTAGGGTCGCTATCACCGTCTGCAATTCAGTAGGAGACAACGGTGCGTAGGGCTTGAATTTGTCAAGGACATCAGCCGGCCACTGCTCATTGCGATAGTATGCTCGTTCAGAGCCTAGCTTCGCAGCATAGGGAGAACCCAGCAGATTGATCGATTCGTCACTGCTCATTTGGAGCGCGACCCGATGTCCAAATTGGGCGATCAGATCGTGAACTCCACCACCACCAACGGCGGCCCCAAGGGTACTGAGACGGTCACATGAGAGGAGGATATGGATACCTACCTCAGGTCCCTGCTGGCAGAGGCGCATAAGCTGTTCACCAACCACACTGGGTGTATATGGATTGGCTCCACGGGCCTCTTGCCAACGCTGGAGACCGGCGATAATGATGAAGATCGTCGTCTCAGCCTGAGAGGGTAACGTGGCCTGCCGGGTTTCGAGCTCACTGATGAGGGACGCCAACATATCGACAGCAGCCTGACGATCAACAGGATCAAAAGGGTGGGCAAGGGTCTTCTGAAGGGTCAAAAACGCCTGACCCACAGGCTGGGCTGGGTCTATGCGCCCTATCAGCACAAAACGACAACGCTGGGGCTTGACGGCAAGACTCAGCCCGAGGACTGCGCTGAACAAGAGGCGTGAGGCCAGGCCATCATCAAGACCAAGGCAGAGTAGGTTAGCGCCCTGCTGTCGCTCGAATCTGACGACAAGATCCTCGGCTATCCGGAAAGGCAGGCCAAGCCAGCACTGGATGGGATAGGGTTGACGCCAGTGGGAGGCAGCCAACCGTTGGGTTACCTGCTGAGCCTCGGTCCAGCGTGCTGCGGCATCACGGCTGAAGACAATCATCGGCGAGCGAGGACGATACTGCTGTAAGCGGGCAAACTCCTGGAGACCGCGCAGGTAGAGCGCTCGCTCATCCGGGTCAAGGCGGGCAATGCGAACCAGGGTGGTGGCATCGATACGGTCGGGATCAGCGGTGACACAGGCTTCACCAGCCTGGACTAAACGGGCGGCACGCTCATTTCCCTCACCAAGGATCAACGTCGAGTCTTCTGGGCGACATTTCAACGCCATGCGCAGCCCCATCTGGCTCTTGATCTGGCTCATGCTGAGGAAGGTGCTCGCGGGGCGCTGCGCACTCAGCAGAACATGGATGCCAAAGGAACGTCCGCGTTGTACCAAGGCAGCCAGCGCCTCACTGGCTTGGAAGGATAAGCGATCATCCTCGCTGAAGAGCACCACATACTCATCCATGAGAAGAATAGTTCGTGGCATCTTCTGATTGGTGCGCTGACGATATTCTTGTAGTGAGCCAACTTTTGCTTGCTTGAACGCTTGGCTCCGCTGCTCCATTTCTAGCACGAGACGTTGGAGGACACTGAGGCCAAACTCGCGTTCCGCCTCCAGCACGACCGCACGGGCGTGGGGCAAGGCATGGGTGACATAGTCTTGAAACTCAACCCCTTCCTTAAAATCAACCAGGTAGAACTCCAGTTCATCAGGTGGATACGCGGTACTAAGCATGAGCACCAGGAGATGGAGCAAGTTCGTTTTGCCCATACCGGTGGCTCCACCGATCAAGGCGTGGTATGCTCCATTCGTGCCAAGGACAAGGCGAAAGTCTTTGCCCGACTCATCAACGCCCAAGATCAACGCCACCCCATCGGCGCTGCGCTCGTGCCACCACTGACTTTTCCGCACCGCGATACGGCGAAAAGGAATGTTGGTCACAGAGGCGGCCACGACCAGCGGCTGGATCACCTGAGCCAGCCGATCAATCAGCCCTGGAGGTGGAGCGCCATCTGGCTGAATGGTGGCCTGAGGGAAGTCCGGATCATGCCACTGGATCTGGCGTGAATTTTTCAGACTCAGATAGGAGGCCAGGTTCATGAAGGCTCGAAAGTCAAAGCCACGCGGCGGTTGTTCTCCTTTCAGGACGCCGCCCAGCACATAACACCCCGTACGTGGACCAGTTCGGGCAATGGTGGACAGCAACTCTGCTGCTTTGGGGGAGAAGCCTTTTGGAAACCCAATCATCACCAGGAACCGATAGGGAATCGCCACATCGGGATTAGCGCGGTTGTAGGCCTGAATATCACGGTAGGTATTGAGCAATCGGCGCTGAATAATCTCTTCGATATCAGCCGCCACTTGCTGGAGTGCCTGCTCAACCTCGTCATCACGGCAGTAGATTTTGATTCCCCGGAGGGTTTCAGGGAGCTTGAGCAGCGAAGCAAGATTAGTACCTTGATCCAGGGGGTCAAACAGCACAAAGCGATATGATTCTGGGGGGCTCAGGGCAGCAATGCGCCAGGCCAAGGTTTGCAGTATCTCGGCTCCTAGCCGTGATTGGGCCTCTTCAAACGAGATCAGGATATGCCGTGAGCCAACCAACGGGACAAAGGCGGGCAGCGACGGCAACTTAGTCGCAGGTGGCGTCAGACGAAGCGTACCGATACGGAGCATCGTTGGGGGGCCCCCCGCTGTAGGGGGCGTATAGGTCTGCCAACCCGACAGACTCCAGTCAGCCGCAGCGAAGCCAGCAGATTTGAGCGATGCTTGAATAGTTGTGTTCGTGGAACGGCGGATGTCTTCGAGGTCTGCCTCAATACGCTGCATGGTCAAGGCAGACTCTTGCTTAATTTGACGCGTCATCTGCTGGAATGCTTGATCGAGCGCACGCGTCAAGGCGTGATAGAGCACACCAGCCAGATCTGCCGCTGCCTTGATCTGCGCATGGTGGGCTTGAGCCTGGGCAGCCAGTTCCGTTTTACGTGTCATAGAAGACGCTCACTCACATGATTTCTAGCGAACATGCTGTCTTGCTTGGGCAATCACACGCATCAGTTCCTCCAGCCTTATCAATGTCACAGGCACCTGGCTATTCAACGGTTGCCAGAACTCCCCCTCAAATTGCCAGCGCACCGCGTCATCCCAGAGCATCGTTGTCGTCTGCCATGTTTGCCGCACATGCTGCCAGGACTGCTGAAGTTGGTAATAGGGAATTTGCATCTTTACGTCTTTCACCTCCCTGCGTACGATGTCTCATTACGATGATGTGATAACAACCACTGATGCGGGGACAGCCTTGACCCCCAACTGACGAGCAATAAAGAGGCGATGCTGCCCATTGATAATCGTGTAGGTCGTACCAATCTTCTCAAGACGAATATGACTATCGCCATAGAACGCATCAAAAATGCGCTGATAACCATGGGCATAATCGAGCCCCTGTGCGGCATCCATCTGAGCAAAGTCGTCTCCGTCTGCACCTTGCGCTACGGCAGGGGCAACCACGTGTTGGAGCTTATGAAAGCCCTCAATCATCTCTTGCACCGAGACCTTACGAAAATCCTGAGAACCAGTCACCGTTGACGTGCTCAGATCAATCTGATCCAGAGCAATCATCTGGATATTGTGCTTGGTAGAGCCTCCAGCAGTGGGGATGTTCTGCATACCAGTGGGGGATGGTGGAGGCGTGGTCACAGGTGCTTGATTGGTGGCTGTGGCGGCACCTGGTGCCAAATATGCCTGGATCTCGGCAGTTCGATTGTCGAGGAAGGCTCGTGCCGATGGCACGATGGTCGTCATCTTTCGGGTAAGCTGGATGACCTGATCGCGATAGGCTGTCGCTGCATGTCTGACGGTGCTTTGGTAGGTCTGAACTGTCTTCAACTGCTGTTGTGCTTCCTGCAACTTGACCCGAGCCTGAACAAGAACGGCCTGTTGAGCACCACAATCAGGAAGGGAGGCAGCACCCGTTCGAGGGTTAGGGAGGTTAGCACTTTGGCAACGCATCAAGGCTGCTTCCGCCTGACGAAGGGCCTGTTCCTGACGTTGGCTTTCCATACGCCAGTAGGTCAGACGCTCGTGCAACCAATATTCAGTGGCTTGTAATTCTTGCTCAACAGCCCGTAATGCCGCGATTGATTCTTGATCAAAGAAATTAAGCGCACGCTTTAAATCAATCAAGGCGTCAACAGATCGAAGATTGACTCGGGAATTCATCATTCACCTCGTAGAGATGCGCACGGTACCTGTGGACGTATCGGTCGTGCTCCTTGTGCTCCACCATTTTAAGATCGGCAGAAACAAAGTCAAATGAGTGTGGTAACGCTGCCACAATACTATAAACGCAGATTGATGCTGATATGGACAGTATAACCGATCATTTGACCGAGCATGCACAAATTGGATCACCAAAAATGGTGCCATATTGCCTATTCTGCACATTCGTACTGTCAATACTCCTTTCGTACGCTCGCTAGGCATAAGACTCCCCGCATTTTGTTCATAGTGTCTGTTCACCGAATCAGTACGGCGCAACAATCTGTTCCGAAGCTCCATGCTCCCGACTTATGTACAGTCGTTTTTACATGCACATTGATTATAATCTTCAGATATTTTTTCATCTAGAGATGCTATGGCGATTCATCGACTCGACCAGCCGATTCAAGGCCAGATCTACGCTGGTGGCGCCCGCGACCCGCTGGCGTCACCATGGCTCTCGCAGGAAGGTTCCGTTGCATAGGCATCAGGACAACCTTTCTACGAGAGTTGCTCGAACTTGTTGCGCTGATCATGTATCTGTTGGCCATGATTGCCGGTGCATTGATTGTCGCTGAGCGTGGGAGCAGCGGTGCTCGTCACAAAGATGCCGTACTGCGTATTGCCCGTGCAGGTATTCTGGCGAGCGGTGCCCCCCGCGCTGCCAAAGTAGG
>NZ_SIJK02000118.1 GCF_004762035.2 Candidatus Chloroploca mongolica
GGGCGTCCCGCCCTCGAAGGCATTCCGAGGGCGGGACGCCCTCGCTCCCAGGCTTTGCTGGTCGCACGGTGGGCCGGCTCAGGGCGCAGCTGTATGCCAAACAGATCAAGCATCGGGAGGCTCCACGTTGGGGGAGGCGCTCAGTTCCATGGCCAAATGATGGTGCCCCAATTCGATCTGATGCGCAGCATGACCGTTGGTCTCGCACGAGGGGTCGGGCGGTGGGATGACGCCCGGTGCAGGCGTCAAGGCAATGCGCCAGATCTCTTGTACGGGGGCGAAACCGCAGCGGGCATAGAAGTGCTTCGCGTGCGTATTCGCAGCGGTGACGTAGAGCTGGATGCGGTCGAAGCCCTGGGCGGCAGCCCACTGCGTGCCAACCGCGATCATGCGTCGTCCCAGATCACTGCCACGTTGATCCGGGACGACATAGAGGGCCACCAGTTCGGCCCAGCGCCGCGCGGCAAACAGTGGGGAATCGGTGTGCGCCTCCAGCAACAGCAGCCCGACTGGCTCATCCCCCCGCCAGGCCAAGAGCCAGCAAGCACCGGGGGCATGGTGAGTCTGCCGAAAATGCTCGTAGAGCAACGCCTCCCAGGTCTCGGCGAGGCGAAAGAGGGGGTCGAACCCAGCATTCACCTCATGCAATGCGGCAAAGAGCCGGGCCACCGCCCAGAACTCAGCGTCAGCGGCTGGCCGGAGCACCAGGGCGGTCGTGGAGGCTGTGGGTGTCATGGTGCCTCCTCGCCACGCAGATCAATCACAGTGTTGTCGTTGTTCACGCCTTCACCTCACGCATCCAGGTTTGTTGGGCCGCAACGGCTTGTTCCCGCGACAGTTCAGTGCAGCAGCGGTCGAGCGCCGCTTGTAACTCGGCTTCGTTCAGCCCGCCTGGTGTGCTGAGCAAGACCAGTTGGGTGTGCGGCGACTCCTTGCCCCAGGGTTCGGCGAGGGTGACGGTGACCCGTGGGCCAACCGCTTGCAGGATGGCCCGGCGATGGGGCGCATCAGCCAGGTAGATCAGCCCCTTGCCGCGGAAGATTTCCACCGGCAGGTTCAGAACAACCTCGCGCAGCGCTTTGAAGCCGAACGGTCGCGCACTGGTATAGCTCCACGTACTGAAGGCGGCCCCGTGGTCGTGATGATCGTGCGCAGCATCCGAATCATGCTCGTGGTCGTGGGCGCTATCCGGCTCGTGGACATGATCGTCGTGGGTCTGGTGTGGTGCTGGCTGGAGGGGCATCAGATCGATCTTGTAGCGCCCAATGCCGAGCAGCAGATGGAAGGGAACGTCGCCGTGAACGGCGGGAAGGATGCGCGCACGCGGCACAATCTGGCGCACCCACGCGATCATTGCTGCCTGCTGATCGGCCTCCACCAAGTCAACCTTGTTGAGCACCACGATGTCGGCTGCACTCACCTGATCAATGATCAGATCCTCGTAATGCCGTTGCTGGCGCACATACTCGGCATCAACGACCGTGATCACCCCGTCGATCCGGAAAAAGGGTCGCAACTCGGGCAGTTCAAAGGTCTCGGCCACCGCCCAGGGATCGCTGACCCCACTGGCCTCGATGAGAAGATATTCGGGTGGCTCGCGCCGCTCGAGCAACTGGAGCGCACTGTTGAGCAGGTCGCCGCGGATGCTGCAGCAGATACAGCCGTTGGCGAGCGAGACGGCTTCACCCTCGACACCCACCACAAGCTGGGTGTCAATATTGATGCTGCCGAAATCGTTGACCATCACCGCAACGCGTAGGCCGTGGTTGGCGTGCAAAATGCGATTGAGCAACGTCGTCTTGCCGGCCCCCAGGAAGCCGGTCAGGATGGTCAACGGAACGGGGTGAACAGGCACCTCAACGGACATGATCGTCTCCTTCACGACGCCAAGGTTCTGGGTATGCGATCCGAGCGCATCAACCAATGATGCGGATCACGAAACGGAACGCAGCCTGAAGCGCTGTTGTACTAAATGATACATTGTATCGTTTCCGTACTGAGAGATAGTATCATTATTCCGTTGTTCTTGTCAACACTGAGAGCAACTATCAGCAGGGCAAGCGCAGCTTCCTGCCGTGGCCGTGAACGGCCCGCGCATGCCAGGCGCAGATGCGCCCAATTGGTGTATCATACCTTTAGCGTGCATATTTGCCACAGACGCGCCGACGCCGCGGCGCTCCTTACCCGTTGAGGTTGGCAATGGCTTCTTCCGACTCCGTCGCGCAGCTTCCTCCACGTCCGTCGCCGCTCGTACAGATCCAGTTTCGGCTGGCGGCCCTCTTCGACCGTCTCTCCGATCCACATGGCATTCACCGGCTCGAACGCGCGATCATCATTGTTGGGATTGTCGGCTTTCTGAGCCATCTCGGTTTGATCTGGCTCTGTACCTGGCTGCCGACCTTTGGGCCGCTCATCCCCATTGTCGGCACAAACTATCTTAGTGCGATCTACACTCCCTTCAGCTTCATCCTCTTCTACGAGTTGCTGCTGTTGATCTTGACCCTTCCCCAATCGACCACCCTGGCTCTCGGCCGCCAGTTCGAGATCATCTCCCTCATCACGGTGCGCAATGTATTCAAGGATCTGGCCGAATTCGAGAACCTGAGCCTGATCGACACGCAGAGTGATCCATTTCGGAAGGTGCTGATCGATCTGACGGTCGGTATTCTGCTGTTCCTGATGGTCGGCGTGTTCTACCACATCAACCGGCGCCGCCCTGCCGAACCCGTACGCGGAGCGCCCGAACCCGCCCTGGCGCTGTTTATCGCCCAGAAGAAGATCGTGGCTCTCTTCCTCAGCACCCTCTTCTTCGTACTCCTCGGGACAAGCGTCTGGAGTTGGGGCAGTGCGGTCTGGTTGGCCCTGGTTGAAAACAGCGCCATGCCGCGCACCCTGACGACGATCTTCTACACCGACATCTTCACGGTGCTGGTGTTCACCGATGTGCTGTTGTTGCTGCTCTCGTTGTTGCTGTCGGCAAACTACCCGCTGGTGTTCCGCAACGCCGGGTTTGTGGCGTGCACGATCCTCCTGCGCCTCGCATTGGCGGCGGCGTGGCCGTCCAGCCTGCTGGCTGCCGTCGCCTCAGTGGCCTTCGGCATTATCGTCAATGCGATCTACCTCTACAGCATCCGCATCGCTAGCCCCCTCGAGCCTGAAGCATAAGGCAGCCCGATTGCGGCCGGAGCAGCGCGTTGCCTAGTAGAGTGCCCGAGCTAGTTTGACGGGTTGAGAATGGGGTACAGCTTGGGGTCTACGTATCATAGGAACAGAAAACGCAAGAACCGAGATCGTGTACGGTGCTTACGTGTGCTTGTGCGGAAGGCCCCGCCGTCGCTGGCGTAGCTCGGCATCAGCTGCGGCGTCGCTCTGCTCGGCGTAACGGAGCGTCGTCGGGATGTGTTGGTGGCCCAGGCGCGTGCGGATGGTCGCCAGGCTCACCCCGTCTTGGACAAGGGCTGGTGCGTGACGGTGGCGAAGCTGGTGCAGGGTACCATGAACGCCAGCTTGCGCGCAGGAGGCAGCCCAACGCGCCTGGATGGTCTGGTCGCGTAGCGGCTGGCCGTCGCCGTTTTTCAGCGCTCTGCACAGCGGCCCATGCCGCGCCTGCGTCTCCTTGGGGCATGCCAACGATTCGTGCAGAATCGTGCCATGTGATCGGTTTAAGGCATTCTGCTGAACCATAAGCTCCCAGTGCTGAATGCCAGCGCAGGCCCCTGCGCTGGCACCGTCGGCGATCCTCGTGGGCTGCGCATGATGGCGTGAGCGCGGGTCGGCACCCGAAACCGGTGCCTGCACTGCCACCGCGCCCTAGGCTCGCAGCGGAGCCTCGTCGTCGTTCCGCCGCAGCCCGAGCCGCAGCGTGAACAGCCCGCGCGCCTGAACTTGCCGGGGTCGCGTCAACAAGCTGGAGCTACACCGCCGAGGCCGCAGCGGAACGCAGAGCAACGAACGAGCGACACCCCCCCCAAGCACTGGCGAAACCCGGGCATCTCTGGGGCGGCCCGCTCAACGTGACTCCGCCGACTGACCATCCCGACGCAGCCGACGACCAACATGGGCAGCTTCGGCAGGCAACCCGTCAGGCAGGCATTGCAGCGGTGCATCAGTTCTCAGGATCGCAACGGCAAACGCGGTTTCTGCCCCCGGACTTGGCCTGGTAGAGCGCATCGTCGGCCCGCTTGATCCAGGCATGAACGCTTTCTTGGGGCTGAAATTCGGCAACACCGACACTCGCGGTGACTGCGCCGACCTCGGGGAATGAATGGTTCGCAATGATGACCCGCAGCCGATCCGCCGCGTGCAGCGCCTCGGTCGCTCCGCAGTGAGGCATCAGGAGAGCGAACTCCTCGCCACCCCAACGAACCAGGATGTCGACCGTGCGCAGATGCTGGCCGATAAGACGGGTTAACTCGATCAAGATCCGGTCACCGACGAGATGGCCATAGGTGTCGTTGATCACCTTGAAATGATCGAGATCGAGCATCAGCAGCGACAACGGCATGTCGTAGCGCACGGCGTGCGTGCGTTCCGCCGCGACCGCCTCCTCGAAATAGGCCCGATTCCAAACGCCGGTGAGGCGGTCTGTGACGGCGAGTCGTTGAAGCTCCGCGTTGGCCTGCTGGAGCGCGCGATTCGCCGTTTCTGCCGCGTCCCGCGCCTGGACCAACTCCGCCACGAACCGCTTACGCTCGCTGATGTCGACGAAGGAGCAGATCAGTTGGTCGTCGAGGATCGTGCCGCCGATGACGATATCCTTGACCTGCCCGTTCCGGCTCGTCACGCGAAACTCGTGAGGCGTCACATGCCCCTGCTGGGCGGCTGCCTGTGCGATCGCCCCATTCCATTTGTCGAGCACGGTGCGCCGATAGTCTTCGTCCGGATAGGCCCGCACGAACCAATCTTCGTGGGTCGGAATCTCCTGCGGAGTCCAGCCGAAAATCTGATCAAATGCGGTATTGCGGTAAAGAATCCGTTGATCCGCCTGCAAGTTCGCCACCGCGACGGCGACCGGCAGATGCTGGAGCATCTTGCGCAGGCGTTCCTCGCTGCGCTTCGCCTCGCTCTCGGCACGCTTCACGGCCGTGATGTCCCGCGACACCCCGAGTATTTCCACTGTGACACCGTCCGCGGTATGAACCGGCAAGACGTGGACATCGCACCAGATGGTTGAACCGTCCTTACAGCGATATTCTTGCTCGTAGCGTGCATACTCCGGAGGGAGCCCGGCTTGGAGGAGACCCGCCATGCGCGAGAAATAAGCCAGTGTGATCGCCTGAGACTCGGGCGTCTGGATCTCCTCAAGGGTCTGCTGCATTGCCTCCTCCTGGGTGAAGCCGCGCAGTCGCTCCACCGAAGGGCTGATATAGGTGATCCGACCATCCAGCGACATGGTCCAGATGACATCCGATGCGTTCTCGGCCAGCAGACGATATCGTTCCTCGCTGACCTGCAGCTGCTTCTCGGTCTGCTGCCGCGCCTGTTCGATCGTGAGCGGCTGGTCTTGGGTCTCGTCGTGCCAGTTCATAGGTGTTTACCCTTGAGGGCGGGAAACCCACCCGCTTCTCGCGGTGGGAGGAACGCCCCGGCTTTCGCCCCCTTTAGCGCACGTTTGCATGGGCATGCGAATGCTGATATCCTACGCTCAGATGTGCGAAGGCACTCGTGGTGCGCACCACGAGCCACGGTTTGCACGTTGCCAACTGAACCTTCGGGAGTTCCGGCAGGGAGCCCGCTGCCGGGTAAAAGGTTGACGGTCTGCGCCACGCACGACCCCTTTCGTTGGGCAGGGCCGCCCGTCAGACGGCCTCTTGTGCTGCGTCGCCTCCGGGCGAAGGAGCGCGCACACGCCCACCTGCTTTCGCGGTGGGTATCTGACCACTCTCACCTTTCGATAGTGATTCCATGTCGACAAGAAACTCGTCGACGCGAAACCCACTTTCGTTTTTTTCCAATCGTGTAGTGAGTGCTCAAATGGGGATTGAGTTGCCATCCTCGCTGCTGTCTTTCTTGAGAAGCGCAAGATAGTTGCGGCGTATCCGCTCAATGAAGCGCGCGCCATCGAATGGACGGTCGAAAAGCCTAGTGTACTCACGTGCAATCAAAGCGAGGGTTCAACCACGATTCCAGCACCTCTGCTGTTCGTTGTCTTTGGTCATCGGTTAAGACATTTCAGGTCGGGGGCTAACTATCGTATAGCGTAGATCGTGAACACGACGCCTCGCGTGGCCTGAATGCTCCTTGCACGCTACCATATCACAGCGGGAGCACCGAATCCATTACCATGCGCTAACAACGTGTGAAGAACCAGCAAGAAATGCCGCGCAAAAGCTGATCCAGCCAAGACTCGCCTGGGAGCAACAAGATCGCCCACAAGCGCGAGGGCTAAAAGCAATACTTTTCCAATAAGCTCACGCGAAGGCGCGAAGGCGCGAAGGCGCGAAGGCGCGAAGGCGCGAAGGCGCGAAG
>NZ_SIJK02000119.1 GCF_004762035.2 Candidatus Chloroploca mongolica
GCCTCCTGGATTGGTGTCTGCCACGTGGCAACTTCCGCCTCAAACCGACGCGTCTCCTCAACATTGAGCGGGAGATAGATGCTGACAAAGGCCGCGAGCATCCGCCGTTGGGCCGCCGTCACTGAGAAGCCCGCCAGCATGCGCAGACACGCTGCTTTGACCTGCCAGCGTTCCTCACGGGCGATCCGCATGCGCGCCATCAACGCGGCCGCCAGCGGATTCGTGCTGCGCAGATAGGTGCGCCAGTCCAACTGGTTCAATTGTATCATGAGGTACTGGAACCGGAGCACCTCATGGGTGCCAAGCGTGACCTGATGCCGGTCGGGGGCCAACCGACGCGGGCTAGGATACGAACAGAGCGCAATCGGATAGATGGGTTGGTCGTACCGGTCATAGAACCGGGCGAAATAGCGAAACATCCGGCGCGGCAACTGAGCATCGCGCTGAGCCTGATGCTCCAGGTGAAGCAGGAAGGTCGCCACGCCCTCACGCCCCTGCGCCTGGACAACGAGATCAGCGGTGCGGCGGTCAGGATCGAGCAAGTCGACGAATGACTCGGGTGCGAGCATGGTCAGCGTGTCAGGGTCAAGCAGCGCGAGGATATCCGGGGCAAAGAGGTCGAGAAACTCGACGAGAAAGGTGCTCAGCAGTTGCTTGAAGATGCCATCATGATCGAGCGCCATCGCGAACCTCAGTGGGAACAACGCCCGTCACGTGCTGGTGAACCCGCAACGAGCAAGAAAAGAACGTATGTACGATACGCATCATACCACACCCATCGTACGCGGGCAAGGACGGTCGCGTTGCAGAGCAGGGCGATTGCATCATACGAAACCGGATACAAACATACGCGCTATCAGGGCACCCGCAAGGGGTGCCCCCTCAAAGGGTTTCACCAAATTACACGACTACGGACAGATAATGACACGATTACAGGTACAAAGCGAGCAACACCGGGATCGCTTGCGTGAAACTCGCCATGCGTTCCTTCCAGGCCACGCCGAGTTGGAACAAACTATACTTCCAACTCCGCGCCGGGCCGTCATCAACCAGCTTGCGATAGCCCCGTTTGACCACCCAGCGGCCCACGGCCACAAACCACAGGTAGGCGATCACCAGCGGCAGCAGCAAGCGGGCAAAGCGCTGACGGTCCTCAAGCCCACTTCGATCCAGGTGAAAGCCCCCGCTCTGCCAGTCGCGAAAGACCGTCTCAATCCACATCCGCCGCTTGCCCAGACGGTAGGTGCGTCCGTTCGCAGGCAGGTTGGTCATTACCGCACGCACCAGGATCTTCCCATCTGGGTCTTTGTCCCACCACGCGATCACGTTGACCGGGCCGTGTCCGTCTTCCGTCAGATAGACCCCGTTCAGGTACACCACCTCGGTTTGTCCGGCCATCCGGTGCTCCAACGACGTGGCCTTCCCATCGCGCGTGTCGGCGACCAGCGTCCGTCCGGTCACGCCCAACAGGGCATCATGGCCGAGCCCGCGAACCCACGCAAACAGCGCCTGACTGCGGAATTCACTATCTCCGTGGATGCTCACCCGCACACCTGGGGGCAAGAGGGCCAAGGCGTCCCGCACGACCGCTTGCTGGTCTTCCAAGCCGCTTGGCCCACGGTGATCGAGCGCAATCCAGGTCAGCGGGATCGACCGGCGGCGGAAGCCAACACTGACCACGAGGATATTGTGGCGGTTTTGGATCAGCACACGATCGATCAGGATGTGCACGCGTTGGCCTTTGAGTCCCTGCAAGGCTCGCCGCACGATGGGATGGTAATGGGTCTCCTGGGTCATGCGGTCGTTATCCAGGAAGCGCCGCAACCGTTGCTCTTTGGCGGACTGGGTCGTGTCCACGGGCATGGCTCGTGCGATACGTCCGAGTTGGGCGGCCACACACTGCGACACCGCCACGACAATGAGCGCCAGGGTGGTCAGTTGACTGGTCAAGGCGTCCACAAGCTGATCCGTCATCTGCTGATGAATGCTATCATAGAGCGGTGAGGTGGGCATGGATTCCTCCGCTGGGCTGATGCGTGTTGGCACGCGTGATCTTCCCAGTATACGGCATCCTGCTCACCTCCGTTTATCTAGTGAAACCCTTTGAGAGGGGTGCCCCTACAGGCGGGGGGCCGGGCCCGGTGTACGGGCACCCCTTGCGGGTGCCCTTGCGGGTGCCCTTGCGGGTGCATACACGGAAGATGTAATCGCCCTACGTGGCAGACCAGGGCGATTGCATCTTCTTCCGTCGCCGTAAACGGCTCGGCTTTTGGTTTGCAAACGCCACCTTCGTGGCCTGATTCAGCCGACGAAGGCTGGCTTTGCCCAGCGTCGCCGAGGCGTTGACGCCGCGGAGCAAGCGATGAGGCTCCATGTACCGGTGCGTCGATGCGTGCATCACGATGCTTTGGCAACACGCAGCCTTCATCGGATCGACAAACGCTGGTTCGCCCCTGGTAATGGCTTCATGCTATGCTCAGAAACGGAGCGAGGGATCGTGCGATCTATTTCTCATCTGGGGTAGCATATGGATCAATCCTTGATCGTTCTTGGCTTCACCATCGCCGTCGTGGTCATCGTCGTCGGGAGCATCGTTGCCCTGCTGGTCGTTGCCGCCAAGCAGCGCACTCGACAACCGACCCCGCGCCGATCCCGGGCGGCCCACGCTGAGCTCGAAGCCGCACCGCTCGATCAGCAACGCGCCCTGGAGCCTGAACCAGCCACGCCTCAACCGCAACCCGCCATGCCATCGCCCTATCGCGCCCGCAAACCTATGCTCACCCCCGCCGAGCAAAGCTTCTTTGCCGTGTTGCGCACCGCCATCCCCGACGAATGGTACATTTTCCCCCAGGTACGGCTGGCAAGTCTCGTGACGCTCACGCCAACGATGCGGCATCGTAGCGATCATTTCAATCGCATTGCCCAAAAGAGTGTTGACTTTGTGCTGTGTGAGGGTGCCCACCTGACACCACGGCTCGTCATTGAGCTCGATGATGCGTCGCATCAGCGTCGCGATCGCCAGGAACGGGACGCCTTTGTG
This sequence comes from Candidatus Chloroploca mongolica, assembly GCF_004762035.2. Lineage (GTDB taxonomy): Bacteria > Chloroflexota > Chloroflexia > Chloroflexales > Chloroflexaceae > Chloroploca > Chloroploca mongolica. The sequence goes on from NZ_SIJK02000119.1 coordinate 3,041, forward strand.
GACACGACCTTTGCCGCGATCGGGTTGCCGCTCTTGCGTGTCCGTTGGCAACGCACCTATGATCGCGCGCAGCTTGCCGCCCAGATCATGGCGACCGCCCGGATGCCAGCGCCGCCCCGTGCCCACCATGCCGCGTCCACGAGCACGACCGGGAACGGAGCGCCTCACCCCCATGGAGCGCCCAGTCAGGCGCAGCCTGATCGACCACAACGTACCCCACCGTACCCCGTCTGTCCTGGCTGTCATACTGAACTCACCGCAGACGCACGCTTTTGCCCAAGGTGTGGGACATGCGTGGAAGCGGGCGAGGCGTAGCGGCAGGTCTAGCCTTCCCCTGATGACGTGAGCCTTCGTCACAGGCGACGGGCCAACCCGCTGATCACCACCCACCCCACCCACCCCACCCACCGCACGCCCCACCGGGGAGGGGCTGGATGACGCTGCGGGCGGAAGTGTACGGTCGCTCACTCACGCCTGCACCGCGTCCTGATGCGGCAAAACGCCTCGCTGGGCTGCGCGAGCCTCAACGCCAGCCCCTGCGTGGTACCCCTGCGTCACGGGCGCAGGGGCTGGCGTTGGGGGTAACGCCGGGGTTGCAGGAGTCGACGTTGGGATTGCGTACGAGGTTGACGTTGGGGCTGACGGAGCGGGGAACGGAGACCGGGTCAACCTTGACGACGCCGTCTGGTGTCGAGGTGACCCATGATGAGGCCGTGCTGCATGTGGTCGCGTCACAGGCACCGCCCCATGCCAACGCGGCCCCACGGTGCCCTTGCGCTGGGCACCGTGGGGCCGCGTCAACTGCGCATTCCAGGCCTAGCGCACGCCCATGATCACCGAGAGCCACCTGAGGGTGGCTCTCGGTGATCATGTTACCGCAAGGTCAGCGGCAAATACACGCGGTACGCCGGGTCAACGAACTCATTGTTGAACGGCGGCACACTCCCGACCCGCTCGTCGGGTTGGGCGTCCACCGCCAGCAGTGGGGCCGTTGGCCGTGCCTTCGCCTCCGCCAGTCCGCCAACCACCGCCGTCGTCATTGTGGGTGACGCTGCGCCCAGCGAGGTACTTAGCCGGTAGGTGGCCGCCGTGTAGCCATAAACCTCCACCTGGTAGAGCCCCGGCACCACCGCCGCTGCCGGGATGACCACCTGCTCCGCCGCACTCCCCGGCAGGTTGCTCACCCACGCGGATTGCTGCGGATCTGATGACCAGACATAGAGATCCGCATCCCCGTCCAGCACCTCCAGATTCACTCGGAACTCCTGGCCTGCCCCGACCGCATAGCGGTAAGTCCGGATCTGACCTTCGTACAGTTGATCAGTCAGCAGTTCCAGATTGAGCAACTGGCGTGCCTGCCCACCCGAAATGTTGTTCGCGCGATCACGCGCCCAGACTTGCAGGTAGCGCAGGCCGGGTTGGGCCGCCAGCGACCAGCGGTAGCTCGTCGGGGTGGCGTCATACGGCAACCACCCGGAACTCGCCACTGGCACCCAGCGTTGCGCCCCCGCGTTGTAGAGGTACTCAATCAGATGCACGGCCAGCACCCCACTGGCCGTGGGGCCCGGATCCAGCGCACTGATCTCCAGCGTCACCTCGGTCGTCACCACGGTCGTCTGGCCCCCCCCGTTCACGCGAATGGCGGTTACCACCGGCGGGGTGTGATCCGCCGCTGGCGTGGCGATCAGGAACGTCCGGCTGACCACATTATTCGCCGTGCTACTCTCACTCAGCGTGCCGTCGGGATCGATGAGGGCATAGATCGTGACCAAGCCCGCCGTCGGCAACGTGACGCTCAGCGGGGTCGTGCTCTCACTGCTCGCCACCGGATCCAGGAGCGGCACCGTGGTCGTGCCCAGCACCGGGCCGGTCACCGAGTCACGCCGGAACGTGACCGGCACCGCCGTGAGCGTTTGCTTGCCCCCACTGCGCTGCACCACCAGGCCCAACTCAAAGGGGGTCTGCGCCTGCGGCACCATCGGACTCACCCACAGGTCATCGCTGCGACTAAAGAGGTCATCGAAGGTGCTGGTCGCCGCCAGCACGGTAAAGGCCGCAGGCAACGTTGCCTGTGCCCCACCGGGATGCCGCACGAGCAGGTCGTAGACGGCTGGGATGCGCCCCGCCGGGACTTCCGCCAGCAGCGTCGTGGCATTGATGCGCGTCGTCGCGAGGTCGGTCGTGCCCAGGCGCACCACCGCTCCGGCAGCAAAGTTGGCCCCGCGCACCAGGATCTCGGTCGCCGCATCGTTAAACGCTGAGGCAGGCACCACCTTGCGCACCTCTGGGGTGAGCGCCAGCACTGTAAAGGCACGCGGCAACGTACCGGTGCGCCCCTCCGACGTCACCACCAGGTCATAGGTGCCGGGCGGCAGGGTTGCAGGCACGGTCGCCGCGAACCGGGTGGTCGTCTCACTCGTGAGCTCGGTTAAGGCAAACGACCCGGCGCTGCCCACCAACCGGGCGCTGGGCGGGGGCGTCAGGGCGAAGCTGTGCCCCTCCACCGTCACGCGGGTCGTCTGCCCGGCGGGGCCTTCACGCGGCGTCACGGCCTGTACCAGATCCGCATGGCCCGGGCCATCGGGCAGGGCCACAAAATCCTGCCCTGCCTCGTCACCCGGTACCGTAATCGTGCGCGTCACAGGCGTAAAGGTATACCCAGTGCGGAGCGGTGTCAGCGTATACGTGCCCGCAGGGAGCCCACCGAGCGCATAGGAACCATCGGCTGCGGTGGGGACCTGCCGCGTCCCATCCGACATTGTCACCCCACCGAGACCGGTACCCGCGGCTGTGACCTGCCCGCGCACAGTAAAGGTGGTCGCCGTCACCTGGAAATCCTGGCCCGCCAGCGCCTCCGTGACGGTGATCGTCCGCGTCGCGGGTGTGAAGGTGTAGCCCGCTCGCGTTGGCGTCAAGACGTGTGTGCCATACGGTACATCAGTCAGCGTGTACGCGCCGGTGCTGTCCGTCGTGGCACTGCGCGTGCCATCGCTGATCATCACATCCGCCAAGCCGACGCCATCCACCGTCACCCGCCCTGTCACCGGGAAGGTCAGCAGCGAGGCGGCAAAGTCTTGCCCATCGAGATCGCCGGTCACCGTGATCGTCCGGGTCGCCGGGGTAAAGGTGTAGCCTGCGAGCGTCGGCGTCACCACGTACGTCCCATAGGGCACGTCCGTGAGGGTGTAGCCCCCCGTCGCGGTCGTCGTCACGGTGCGCGTGCCGTCCGTAATCACCACATCCGCCAAGTCGACGCCATCCACCGTCACCCGCCCCGTCACCGGGAAGGTCAGCAGGGTGGCCGCGAAGTCCTGATTTGCCAGCGCTGCCGTCACCGTCACCGACCGGGTGGCCGGGCTAAAGGTGTAGCCCGCCCGCGTCGGGGTCAAGACGTGCGTCCCATACG
>NZ_SIJK02000011.1:0-84147 GCF_004762035.2 Candidatus Chloroploca mongolica
CGATGATATCGGCGACGTGGGTGCCGTGGCCTTCAAAGTCAATCGGGTTGCTATCGGTGATAATGGTCGTATTGGTCGAACCATCAGGATTGAGAGAACCCCACTGCTCACCGAGCCAGTCAAAGCCACCCTTGATGCGCGGGGCCGCCGGGCCAAAGAGCGCCGGATCGGCGGGTTGCGCATAGGCACAATCAGGATCGTGGGCAGCTGCGCGATCACAATCAGGGCTATCGCCATAGTAGGCGGCTTCCCAGCCAGCCTCGGTTCCTGGGCCACCAAAAGCCAGGTGGCTAAAGTCAATCCCCGAGTCAATGACGGCAACTTTGACCCCAGCACCGGTGACATCCAGGCTTTGCAGCGTGCTGGCTCCGATGAAGGGCACCGTCTCGGTCAGGTCACGCGTGTAATTGCGCACATGCGAAAGCCGCTCGACGCCAGCAATCCGGCTCACGCGGCCAGCAAGGTTGGCCGGCATCTGCACGGCAAGGCCACTGCTGAGCGTGGTGAAACGATAGATCACCGTCCCGCCGAGGGCCTCGATCTCACTGCCGACCCGCGTCTGCACCTGGGCAATGCGGTTGGCATACGCAGCGCGCTGGGCACCGCTAATGCTCACCTGCTCGACCAAGGCGGGCATATCCAGATAGACCACGACATCGATCACCTCGTCGCCCATGGCTTCGAGGGTGGGAATGGTGGTGTCCTCGCCACGTTGGGCAGCCGGAATCACGGCACCACGAGGGGCGATCCGATCACGGGCAACCAGGCCAGCGATCAGCGCCGCGTCTTCAGGGGAGACGCGCTCATACAGGAATGCGTCGAGATCTGCCTCTGAGACGGGGACAATCCGTTCTGGCGCGGCGGTGAACGACCCGCTGCCCAGATTGCTTTGCGCAAACGTGAACGCAAAGCCCGACACTAGCATTGCCAAGGCCAGTGTGACCAACAACCAACGACCACGACCCAACATTCGTGCCTCCTTCAATATACCCAACGAGCCAGCATTGGCCGATGAGATCAGGGGATGGACCCTGTCAGGTGGTACAACTCTGCTGTTGCGACACTTGACCGGTCTGCGCGTTCACAATCCAGATGAATTCAGGCTGCAAGGAAAGGCTGATGAGCAGTACAATTCTACAACGTACTGACATCTGAAAATGTGGAGTATAGAAATGATTATGAGTGAGGAGGGTCGAAACCATATGTTTGATGCTTATGGGAAGCCGGTTGTCTATTGTACCATTACTTGGTTCATTTTGGAAGAGCTTTGTTTTTTCTGGGGGCCTGTGGCCCCCAGGTATTCTGCTTGTGTGTGCCAAAACAGCCAGCTTCGCTGGCTGTTTTGGCACACACAAGCAGTCTATATGTTCTGAGTGTCTGCTTCTGAACCCGCCGAGGCAAGCATGGCGCGTGCGAGTTCAAGTGCCTGGTCGCGGGTCGTGATTTCGCCCGCCGCTTGCGCTTCGGCGATAGCTTGGAGCAGTGTCCCGAGTTGTGGTCCCTGTTTTAGATTGCATGCAGCCATCAATTCATGGCCGTTGAGCAAAGGTTGGCGTTTTGTCATCGGGGGGGCATAGTAGTGTTGCAACAGCAGTTCAACCCAGGCCAGATGGGCCTGCCATCCTGCGGGATCGAGGTTTGGCCCTCGCGTTGCCAGGTGATCGGCGAGTTCATGGAGCAAGAGGTCAGGCCCGGCGTCGCCGAGGTCACGGAAGAGGCGGGCAACCGCACGCATGGTAAGAACCTCACTGGTGCGGAGTTGGCCGGGGCGCATGTGTTCGCGGATGATCAGCGTGACGTAGCGGCCATCCCGCCGACTCAGGCGCAAACGCCGCACGGCCAGTGCGGCGCGCTCGGCACCAAGACTCTGGTGTCCATAGAAGGTAACGGTGCCGTCGGGATGGGCGACACGGGTTAGTGGTTTGGCATTGTCGTGCAAGAGCGCGGCCAACTTGAGCAGCGCTGCACGGCGATAGTGACCTGCACCACAGGGGGTGCCAAGCAATGGGGCCAATGTTTCAGCAAAGGGCAAGTTGCGCGTTATGCCCGGGTGCGTCTGCACCGCAACGGGAAGCCAGGCAGGATCAGACTGATCATCGCTGGCAGCAGACCGGCGAACCGAGTCTTCACCAAACAAACCACTGAGCAACCAATCAAGGGCGGCGACTGTTTCCAGGCTATGGGCCAGGACAGGCAGAAAGTGGACAATCGGCTGACTACAGGTACGGGAGGCTTCGAGTTCGGGCAAAATGATGGTGAGCGCACCGCAGGCATCGAGGTAGTGCAACCAGGGTGCCGACACAGGGGCATCGAGCAATTTGAGCAACTCGTCGCTGATGCGTTCAGCGGCCACGGTTGCCAGCGCCGGGGCGGTGGCACGCATCAGTGGGAGCAAGGTTGCATGCGGTTGTACCCCGAGGCGCGCACAAAAGCGAGCGGCCCGGACAACACGCAATGGATCATCAGCAAGACTCGTCGGGCTACACGGACGGAGCAACCCGGCTTGTAGATCGGCGAGCCCCCCGGTTGGATCGAGCCAGGCCGCATCGGGTACGCCATCACCAAAAGTAGCAGTCGGCTGCTTCCAAAAGTCGAGGGGTAACGCCAATGCGTTGAGCGTAAAATCACGGAGTGCGAGATCTGCTTCGATGGTTGGCGCACGCAGACCTGCCAGATCGAGCGTGAGCGGCTGTGCCCCGGTGATGACGACCCGCCCAGTCGCCCGGGCTTCGTCAAGCCCGACAAACGAGGCCCCTCGCGCATCAGCATAGGCACGGGCAAGCTGATAGCCATCGGTTGCCACAGCAATATCCAGGTCAGTGGGAACCTCGCCGCGAGCGAGATCGCGGGCGGCCCCCCCGACGAGCCATGCCTCAACGCCTCGTGCGGCACAGAAATGGGCCAGTTCAGCAAGGTTTGTCTGTAGATCATGCATAGCGTTACCCGAGAGACGTCGTTCAGATGAAGCTTAGCCCCCTACGTGGTCATCTCGGCAGCATATCAGGAGTGCGCTTGCATCTTCTGCCGTCGTCGTCATGGTCTTCGAGAAATGAATCCGCTAGACAAGACCTCAGAGGTCTGTCAGACCTCTGAGGTCTAACGTTTGCAGGCATGATACACGATACGTGGCGCATCAGCCGGGGCTAGCTCCCAGCGAGGGGTGCGACGGGTGACGAGGGTCAGCCCAGCGGCAGCGAGGGCGGCCTCCACATCATTGTCTGACCAGGCGCGCTCGGTATGGGTTTCGCTCCCAGGCCACCAGCGCCCGGTATCGTCACGGACAAACCAGCCAATGTGGCCTGTCGCAAGGCGACGGTCTGGATCATAGTTGAGGCGATTATACACGAGGATACCCTGGTCATCATAGACGACCTGATCGCTTTCGGTCCAGGTCTTGAATTCGTGCTCGGTATTGAGGTCAAAAAAGAGATGACCGCCTGGCTTGAGTAGATAGCTAGCACTGGTCAAGACCTGAGCAAGCTCGTGATCAACTGTCAGATAGTTAAGACTATCATAGAGGCAGGTGATAAGTTCGAAGCTCGCAGGTTCCAGGGCTGCTTGATGCAGTAAAGGGCCTGCTGGTGGACTGGAAGGCAACGCACGCAGATCGGCCTCGATCAAGGTCACCGCAAAACCAGCTGCCCGGGCACGGGCGTGAGCGAAGGCAAGCATCTGGGGCGAGCGGTCAACGCCGACGGTTCTGAGCCCGGCGGCAGCAAAGACGAAGGCAGCCGCCCCCGTCCCACAGGCAAGATCAAGCACCCGTCTGGGCCTGTGGGGCAACGCTGCCAGAATGCGCTCGGCAAGGGTCGCAGCAAAAGCGGCCTGGCCGATCGCATCATAGATAGATGCGTAGTCATGGTAGATCACGGCTTAGGCGGCGAGTTGCTCCCACTGGGCATATTTGGCGGCAAGTAGCGTCTCAAGCTCGGCGTATTGCGTGCCAAGGTCGGTGATCTGCTTGATATTCTGGGCCGTACTAGCGGCTTCTAGCTCGATTTTGAGCCGCTCAAGCTCTTGTTCGAGCAGGGCAACTTCTTGTTCGAGCAGGGCAAGACGCCGCTTACGCTGACGTTCTTCGGGATTCTGGCGAAGGGGCTCGGGCCGGGACGCTTGCGCCGTCGGCGAAGCGCTGGGCAACTCGGCTTCCCGTGGTTCGGGTTCCCGAGGCGCCCGGGCCGCTTCAGCTTCACGGCTCGTGACAAAATCGGTATAACCACCGATATATTCCCGGGCACGGCCCTGGTCTACGAACCAGATCTTATCGGCGAGCGCATCAATGAAATAGCGGTCGTGTGAGACAAAGAGGATCGAACCGGGATATTCTTTGAGCACCCCCTCAAGCGCTTCACGGGCACCGATATCGAGGTGATTGGTTGGCTCGTCGAGGATCAGCAAATTGCCAGGCAGCAACGTCAATTGGGCCAGCGCCACCCGCGAGCGTTCGCCGCCGCTCAGGTCGCCGACCCGCTTGAAGACATCATCGCCACTGAAGAGGAAACGACCAAGAAGATTGCGGGCGGCAGGCTCCCCTAGGTTTGGCCGAACCCTGGTCAATTCTTCAATCACGGTCGCATTCCAATCGAGCACATCGTGGCCTTGCGCATAGTAGCCAGGGTGAACCTGGTGGCCGAGCCGTGGATGCCCCTGGAGGGGCTTGAGTTCATTGAGGATTGTGCGCAACAACGTCGTCTTGCCGCTGCCATTGGGACCAAGCAGCGCGACCCGGTCGCCACGATGTATCGCCAGATCATCGGCGCGGAGCAAGACGCGCGGATCAGAGACACTGGTGCGGTCGCCAGGGTACCCAATCACCAGGTTATCGAGGGCAAGCACAAGTTCACCGCTGCGCAACTGCGTATCGAGGAAGAGACGCAATTTGGCCTGATCCTTCGGGCGTTGCACCAGACTATCACGCTTGAGCCGATCGAGGCGTTTCTCACGGCCTTTCGCCTCGCGGGCACGCTGACCAGCCTTGTAGCGCCGGATAAAATCCTCGGTTTTGGCGATGTAATCCTGCTGCGCCTGAAACTCCTTGAGGCGTCGCTCCATCCGTTCAGCCTTGAGTTCCAGATATTTATTGTAGGCGGCAGGGTATTCTTCGAGACGACCGGCATCAATTTCGAGCGTGCGTTTCGTCACTCGATCAAGGAAATAGCGATCGTGCGAAATAACGATGAGCGTACCGTCCCAATTGCGAAGAAACTGCTCGAGCCACTCGAGCGCTTGCATATCGAGGTGATTGGTCGGCTCATCGAGGAGCAACAGATCAGGATCCGAAAGCAGCGTGGCCGCGAGGGCCGCACGGGTCTTCTGCCCACCAGAAAACTGACTGAGGCGCTGTTGGTGCTGAGCCTCGTGAAAGCCCAGGCCCTGGAGGGTTCGTTTGATGCGCGGCTCGATCTCATAGCCGCCGCCGTGCTCAAAGCGTGCGCTCAACTCACCATACGCTTCCATTGCCTCGGCCCAACCGGGGGCATCGGTCACGGCAATGACTGGCTCGAGCGCAAGCATCTCGGCCTGCAGATCGGCCAGATTGCTCAGCGCTGCCTCCATCTCTTCCCAGAGCGTTCGGTCACCTTGAAAGCGCACCTCTTGGGCCAGATAGGCCACACGCAAGCCACGTGCAGCGGCGACCTGGCCGCTATCGGGTGCCTCGAGACCAGCAATGATTTTGAGCAACGTACTCTTGCCGGCACCATTAACACCAACAAGGGCTACTTTATCACCACGGGCAACCTGAAAACTCAGATCCCGAAAGATCTGCTCGGCTCCATAATACTTGCCCAGATTGCCAACACTTAACAACGTCATAGCACGCCTAAAAACTTCCTCGTACGGATACAATCACCATCACTCATCATTATACCATTGCCCGTGCCAAACACCGGCCTTTGCCCCATGCCACTCGGCCTTCTGCGCTGGTTCGGCGAGCTTGCTCGCCGAACCAGCGCAGAAGGTCTACAAACCCTGTAACCTTTTTGTGCAACGCTGCATCATATCAGCAAAGAAGCGTGCAAAGCGCACAACTGGAAACAAAACGTCTCGATTCTAGGAGGATGGTCTGTATGTTGAATGTTGCACAACGTTGGTTTGGTCTGCGGCGGGATCTTGGTGAGCGCTATTCACCCCTCTATTTTCTGGCCTCGCTGGGGAACGGAGGCATGGCGGTTGCGTTTTTCATTTATCTGAACTTTATGGTACCGCATCCCCAGACGCCGATTGTCACCTTCGATAGCATTGCGGCGTTCTTGAGTGGTGCTGGTGGCGTACAGAGCTTCCTGGTCTTCTTGGGCATGGCAGCCATTCTCTTCTTTGCCTTCCGCCATTTGCGCCTGCTCTTCTGGAATTTGCGCGAGTACGCAGCGTTTCGCCGTACACCGGCCTACGAGCGGATGTTGAACAACAACAGCGCCGTCGCGACCATGGCCTTGCCGTTGACGTTGGGCATGACGGTGAACGTGCTCTTTGCGACCGGGGCCGTCTTTGTGCCGGGTCTCTGGAACATTGTCGAGTATCTCTTCCCCTTCTCCTTGACCGCTCTGCTCCTGGTTGGCATTCTGGCCCTGCGGATCTTCATGAACTACTTTGGCCGGATGCTGATGGCAGGCAACTTTGATTACGACAAGAACAACAGCTTTAGCCAGCTTCAGGCGGCGATGGCCTTCTCAATGGTAGCCGTTGGTCTGGCTGCACCTGCCGCAATGAGTGGCAACAAGATCACGATTACGGTCAGCATTCTTGCTGCGATGCTCTTCCTTGGTGCCGCCGTCTTGATTGGCCTGCCCAAGATGATCCTCGGCCTGCGTGGGATGCTGCTGAACGGTCTGAACCTCGAAGCCGGCGCAAGTCTCTGGATCCCCATTCCAATCCTGACACTGGCGGGGATCGCCCTGCTGCGCATCAGCCACGGTCTGCATCACGGCTTTGGCCTGCACACCACCGAGCCGGGGATGATGTTCTTGCTAACGGGCTCGATCCTGATGTTGCAGTTGAACTTTGCAGTGGGTGGTTTCATTGTCCTGCACAAAGTCGGCTACTTCCGCACCTACCTGATGGGCGAAGGCCGCAGCCCGGCGAGCTATGCGCTGATCTGCCCCGGTGTCGCCCTCTTCGTCTTCGGAATGTTCTTCTTGCACGTTGGTTTAGTACAGAACGGCGTTGTTGACAAGTTCTCGTTTGGCTACTATGCCGTGCTTGCACCGCTGGTTGCCATCCAGATCGTCACAATTGCCTCAATTTTCCAACTGGATAGCAAACTCATTCGGCCTGAGGCCGAGGTTGCCCCAGCGGTTGATCCGGTCGCAGCGCGATAATCGGTGAAGTACCATAGTTGCTTCGTGACGAACAAGCAAGCCAGTTTAGCTGGCTTGCTTGTTCGTCACGAAGCGAAATGATTCTTTGGTCATGTTACAATAGGTTCCATCTGAGGTCGTCGTGGGTACGAACCTGGTAAATATATAGATCACAACACCTATGGACGCTGTGCTTGTGCTTGAGGATGGACGAGTGTTTCCGGGGCGTTCGTTTGGGGCGACCGGTGAACGCATTGGTGAGGTTGTTTTTCATACGGGGATGACTGGCTATCAGGAGATCCTGACTGATCCGTCGTATAGCGGGCAGTTGGTGACGATGACGGCCCCCCATATTGGCAATACTGGGGTGAATGATTTTGATCCCGAGTCGTTCAAGCCTCAGGTGGCTGGTTTCATTGTCCGTGCCTATAGCGAGGATTATAGTTCGTGGCGTGCCCGCGGCAGCCTGGCGCAGTTGCTGCGTGACCACCAGATTGTGGCGATTGCCGAGATTGATACACGCGCCCTGACGCGCCATATCCGTACGGCAGGGGCCATGCGTGGCATTATTTCAACCACTGGTGAGGCGGTGGCAACCCTGCTCGCCAAGACCCGCCAGGCCCCCTCTATGGAAGGCCTCGATCTGACGAGGGTGGTGACCTGCGATGAGTCCTATGGTTGGAGTGAAGGGTCGGCCCCGTTTGGGCCAGATTATGGCACGACACTGCTGCCACCTCTGACTCGCCATGTGGTCGCGTATGATTTCGGGCTCAAGCGCACCATTCTGCGCCGCCTGGCCGATCACGGCTGTCGGGTTACGGTTGTTCCGGCGCAGACTCCGGCCAGCGAGGTGCTGGCGATGCTGCCTGATGGGGTCTTCTATTCCAATGGGCCGGGTGATCCTGCAGCGGCGGCCTATGCGGTCGAGACGCTGCGTGAATTGCTTGGCAAGGTGCCCGTCTTTGGTATTTGTCTGGGGCATCAGTTGATGGGCTTGGCGCTCGGCGGGCGTACCTACAAGCTTCCGTTTGGGCATCACGGGGCCAATCATCCCGTACGCTATCTGCCCACCGGGCGGGTCGAGATTACGTCGCAAAACCATGGGTTTGCCGTCGACCCCGACAGTCTGCCAGCCGAGGTGGAGATTACGCATATTAATTTGAATGATCAGACGGTCGAAGGGCTGCGCCATCCTGGCCTGCGCTGTTTCAGTGTGCAGTACCATCCCGAAGCCGGGCCCGGCCCGCACGATGCAACCTACCTCTTCCGCGACTTTGTCAACATGATGGAGGCCAAAGGTTGACCGAGCCGCCAGAGGGCGACGTTGATCCGCGGAACCGCCTGAATGAATTGACGGGCCGCGAGTGGGTCTATGCGTTGCGCTCGGTGATCAGTACGGCGTATCCAACCAGCGGACCCGAGAGCTATGCCCACGATCTGCGGCGGAAGCATCCGTCGCCCAAGCCACCGCAGTTGCTGGCCGAACTGGTGCGGTTTTTTACACGACGTGATGGGCGCGTGCTTGATCCATTTGCCGGTGTGGGGGGTACCTTGCTCGCCTGTTCCCTCGAAGGACGGCAGGCGGTAGGAGTCGACCTGGAACCACGGTATGGCGCGATCTACCAGGCGGTCTGTGAACGTCTCGGTCTTGCCCCACAACCCTACCTGATTGGGGATGCCCGGCATCTGACGAGCATCCCCGAGGTACAGGCCGCACCGTTTGATCTGATCCTGACTGATCCGCCATACGCCGCGATGCAGGCCCGTGCGAAGACCGGGGAGCGCAAAAAACGGGGGCAAGGTGCCGCAACACCCTTTACGCATTCACCGGACGATCTGGGCAACCTCGCGTACAACGCCTTCCTCGACGCCTTGCACGACATCGTGGCTGCGGCCCTTACCCTGCTCAAACCCCGAGGGCACCTCGTCCTCTTCACCAAAGATCTCCAACCAACCGCCGAACACCACAACATGCTGCATGCCGACATTGTTGCCAGGCTGCGCCAGCTCCCAGAGCTAGAATACCGTGGCTACCGCATCTGGCACGACCAGAGCATGAACCTCTACCCGTTTGGGTATCCCTTTGCTTTTGTTGCCAACCAGCAACATCAGTTTATTTTGATCTTTCGCTATCTCCCAGTGTAGCGGCGAAGCCCCTGCCTCAAAGAGTTTGACGCAAAGGCGCAGAGGCGCAAAGGTTTGATGCATTGATGGCGTGATGCGTTCCCAGCGTGGATGAAAGGTCTGTCATGCTGATATTGCAAGCGCTGCTTTTTAGTGCCGTGCAGTGCTGCCTTCTGATCTTCTGCGGTCTTGGCCTGGCGATGCTGGTGTTGCCAGCATCGTTGCGTGACCATGAAATGACCCTGGCGCCTGCGTTCGGGCTGGCGTTTCTGGCGATCATTGGGTTCTATGGGACAATCACTGGTTTTACGTTGCGCATGATCCTGCCGGTCGCGCTGCTCGTTAGTGGCGGTTTACTCGTTAGCGCAATGATGACCCGGAAGCACAAACGGCTTCCAGGAATCTTGCCAGCAGGTGAGCTACTGCCCTTGCTTGGGATCAGCGTGATGTGCTGGCTGCTCTGTGTTGCGCCTGCATTGGCTTTTGGCCGTTTGATGTCGTTTGGCTATGGGCTCGATGTTGAATTTTATATGTCGCTGGCGGCTTATCTCAAAGAGTATAGCTATCCGACGCTGGCCACCGCCCCGGCTGGCCCGCTCCGTTCATTGCTGCTGAATCAGCCCATTCATCTGATCGCGTTTGGCGCAACCTATGCCCAGGGTATGGCCGATCTTGCTGGGGGATGGGAGAGTTGGGATAGCTGGGTGCCGTTCCAGGCTACCCTGCGGAGCGTTGGGTTGCTGGCGCTCTATGCGTTGCTGCGAGGGGCACTCGGTGTGCAGCGAGCAGGTGCGTTGCTGGGGGTGGCCTTGACTGCCCTGAGTAGTCTATTGCTCTGGCTTACGTATAACAATTTTAGCGCGAGCCTCGCTGCGCTGGCTGTATTGCCCGCAGCGCTTGCCGTGACGCTGCTGGCCCTGCAAGAGGGGGGCAAGCGAACAATCGTTGGGGCTGGTTTGTTGATGGGCGGGCTCACCTGTCTCTATTGGCCGATCCTGACGGCTTTTGGTGCGCTGGGGCTAGGGCTGGGGCTTGCAGCGCTCATTGCCCGTCGCGATGCGCCTGGAGCAATCGTGATGCGCGGCGTTGCATTGCTGACGCTTGGCGGGATCATTGGGCTGGTGCCAAATCTGCGTGCACCCGAGGCTTTCCCTGGGATGTTTGAGGCGGAAGCCCCGTTTATGGGCATCGACTTTCTTGTGCCGCCCCCTGTGCTGGCTGGCTGGCTGCGTTTTACCCATCCCGAGCCAAGCGATCCGACGGGTACTGAGGTATGGCTAGGCTGGCTGGCCCTGGCCGCAGGCGCACTGCTGCTTGGGCGCGGTGTCTGGCGTGGGACAACGCAGCGTGGGGCAACGCTTGGACTCGCCCTATGCGCGCTGATCTATCTGCTGGGGTTGCGTTTTGTGGTCGCCTATCCGTATGGCTACTTTCGCGGGGCCAGCTATATGGCCCCACTGCTGCTTGGGTTGGCCGGGGCCGGCATTGGTGCAACTGGTGCCGCAGTCGGTCAGCGCCGGATCGTCCAGGTCGTCGGTGCGATGTTAGCGCTGGTTGTGCTTGTAGCAAGCATCACGGCTAGCCTGGGGACAACACGAACGTATGCGAGTGGGCCACGGGGCTATAGCCTTGCGACTGATGATCTGCGCCATCTTGCGACCGATCTCGTGCAACCTGGCCCGGTCTTCTTCTCACCCGCCGCAGCTACCGCACTCTGCGGCACGACGCAGGGTGCCTGGGCCTACTGGTTACGTGATCGTCCGCTGGAGGGATTCGTGCGGGGGACTTTTGCCTCAAGTGACAATCCACGCGGCGCGGCAATGCCCGCCTACGCGATTCTGCTGCATGACGAAAACCCGCTCGACCACGGCTTTGCGACCCAGGCCCTCTGGCGCGATGAGTTGGTCGCTGTCTATCCTGCCCCCGCTGAACGCATCGCCTGGTTAAGCGGACTGAGGCCTTATCACGTCGCACCCGCCTGCCCCGCAACCGTGACGAATCGCTTCCGCGCCAGCCACGGGCTGGGAGCGTATATAGCTGCGACACCTGAAGAGCCTCTAGCAATCTATGCAACTGCTGAGAGCTTGAGCCTTGCCCCGGTCTCTGATCTCACACCAGCCAAGAACAACCTCGAACTGGCGCTTGTCTCGTTGATCACCCAGACCATCGATCTCACGATAGGCAACGAAACGCAGCGTCTTAACCTCACGCCCGGGCTGAACATTTATCAGACCGGCACCATATCAGTGCCAGTGCGCGTTGTCTTGCAACCAGCCGCTGAACCCGTGCAGATGCACTGGGCCGCCCTCGAAAAGAGCACGCTCAAAAGCCCTAGCCTCGAACCCGCCCGCAACCGGCTCATCCTTGATGTCACGACCAGCACGAGCCCGCTTGAGACCGAGGCAGAGATTGATCTGCGCATACGTAATCAGAGCACGCAGCAGTTACGGCTTGCCATCGAGATCTACGAAGAAGTCACCGGCTACCGTGGCATCCCAGGACATTACGCCGGCACAACAATGACCCTGCCCGCTGATGGCGACTACCAGCTGCGCCTTGATCTCCAGACCCCGGCGGCGGATCTCGATGGCACAGATATCGATCTGCAAGCCATTGACCTGCGCGACGGGCAATACTTCGCCAGTCTCTGGGTGTACCAGGGCGAACAGATACGCCGGTTCATTCCGCTCGCTGCCTTTGCGCGGCGCAATGGCCTGGTCGAAGATATCGAACCACTGAGTGCCAATACGGTAGCGGTAACGATTGACCCACCCGCGCAGACGCTTGAAGCCACCTTTGGCGCGCTTGCCTCGCTGGAAGGCTACGAACTGAGTGCAGAACGGCTGCGTGGTGGCGACAACCTGCGGCTCAGCTTGCTCTGGCGGGCCGAGGCACCGGCAACGCAACCCTACCTCGTCTTTGTGCAACTGCTTGATGCCAACGAGCAAAAAATTGCCCAATGGGATGGGTTGGCAGGTGGCGACTGGCGACCAATCAGCGTATGGCAACCGGGCGAACGACTCTGGCAAGACATACCCCTGACAATCGCACCGGATGCACCACCGGGTCGTTATCGTGTTGGCATCGGATTGTATGATCCGGGAACGGGTGAACGGCTTGCGCTTGGCAACAACGGCGACATGCTAACCCTGACTGAGGTAGAGGTGATCGATGCATCTGCTCTGCCACAGTGATACGTTCATGCTCTGTTGCCAGAATTGTAAAGATGATGTATAGTGTATGCACAGGTATTGCACAATATCTTCGCAGATACGTTATCGTGAAAAATAGTGAATAGAGAGAAAGAAGAAACACCCATGCAGATTTACGATTTTGAAGCACCGTTGTTGGACAACACCCCACAGTCGCTCGCCGCGTATCGTGGCAAAGTGGTCTTAATTGTCAACGTCGCCAGCAAATGTGGTTTTGCGCCGCAATACGCTGGGCTCGAGGCGCTGTATGAGCGGTATAAAGATGATGGCCTGGTCATCCTCGGCTTTCCGTGCAACCAGTTTGGCTTTCAAGAGCCAGGCAACGCCGAAGATATCCAACAGTTCTGTTCAATGACCTATGGCGTCAACTTTCCGATTTTTGCCAAAGTTGACGTGAATGGCCCAACGACCCATCCGCTCTACGACTACCTCAAGCGTGCCCAACCTGGCTTTCTTGGGAGCGAGGCGATCAAATGGAACTTCACCAAATTCCTGATTGATCGTAACGGAACCGTCCGGCGGCGTTATGCCCCGACTGACACCCCCGAAGCGATTGAGCGCGATCTTATCGGCCTCCTCAAAGCCCAGGCCCCCGAAGCCGTGCTATAGATGCTAGAGGGCAACGCAAAACGGCCAGCATTGCTGGCCGTTTTGTGTTGCCCTCTCCAAAACTTACCCCTTGACGCGACGCATGATCGCATCAACATCAAGGCCAGCCTGTTTCGCAAGACGGATCTGCTCAAGCAGACGTGCTTCAGCTTCAGCTTTGCGCGTCTCGGCATCAGTGAGGCGCCGTCGGTCGTCATCAGCTATGAGCAGGCGATCTTCGCGTGCCTGCTCTTCAGTCCACTTCCACGCTTGCTCAAAAAAGAGGCCAGTTTCACGAAAGAGTAGCGTAAAGATCCCGGTATTATTCTCACCGACCGGACGATTGCTCATAAGACGCTCCTTGAAATCAAGCTCCGCTGCTCCTATTGTATGACGTGGGAGGCAAAAAGTCAACGCAAAGAACGCGACCGGTTGTGAAACCACACCACTCCTTTATATTGCATTTGGGTAGATGTAATGCTATAATCCAGCGAGCGAAGGTTTGCATATATGAAATGGGGGGCAGCAATGAGGGCATTGCACCAGTTTCGCTCACCGATGGCTCAGACGGGAGCGAGGCGCTATATCGATCTCGGTGGGCAAGCGGTTCACATCTTTCAATTTGCTGCACCTGTCGATCTGGCGTATGAATACTTCTGCGATGTCCCAGCCGTCTTCGAACTCTTGCCCGATGCCCTGAGCTGTTATCCCTATGCGCCAGACCGCTATCGTTTGATCGTCGGAGCAACTGACGGGCATGGGCACAATATGGCGGCGGTCTTTGATCTTTACGCGCATCACGAGCCTGGCAAAGCTATCCGGATCCATCCAGCTAAGGATGGTCCTCCCCTTTCCGCCGACGAGGGCCTGTTCCACGGCTCACTCTCGGCCGATGCGTTCTTTCGTCCGGGGCGTGATTGCACCCTCATTGAGTATGCCGTTGAGATTGACATGTCGATCCCGGTGCCCAATGTGCTGCGAATGATGCCAACGGCGTTGCTTCAGTCGATCGGCGAACGCACGATGTCCTTCAAGATGACCCAGATGATCAATGGGTTCACCCGTGGTATTAGCAATGATTTCCATCTCTGGGCCAATGGGGTAGTCTAAACGAACTCACGGCTCCTGGGATGAAGAAGCGGCGCGAGAACCAGGTTCTCGCGCCGCTTCTTCATCTCACGCATTCGTTACCAGCGCGAGTTGCCACCAACCTGACGCTCAGCAAGGCTTTCAAGCGAAGCTTTGAAGGTCACCGTGCCAATGGTGATCAGGCTTCCTTCTTCGATGCGTTGTTGGGACGTGACCGGTTCGCCATTGACAAAGACGGTTGCCCGAGGATCAAGCGGCACAATAAACCAGCGATCAAGGATCGTCCGTAACTCGGCATGAAGGGGCAAAATGAGGCGATCCAGCAAGATCATGTTACATCCCGGGGTAGAGCCGATAATAGTACTACGACCAGTTACAACGGTTGTTTCGCCAACACGTGAGCCTGAAACGCCAAGCAATGCGAGTGCGCGTGCCATGTGACTCTACCTTTTTCTACCAGATGGGGATTTTTGTTATGGATCTTTAACTACTATAGTACTGGCGTGTGCTGATGTCAAGATGGAACGAAGGAGCGAACTTTGTTGACGCTTATTGGTGCGCATGGTACAATGTCGAGCGCTGGTCGGGGTAGCTCAGCGGTAGAGCAAACGGCTCATAATCGTTAGGTCGCGGGTTCAAATCCCGCCCCCGACACCACCAAGACGATGGAACGTAGGTACGTTCCATCGTTTTCATCTTTAGCCTATGCACGAGGCGCTCCTTTATCATGTACGCACGGTGTTGCGTCGGTACCACCTCGACCATCCTGAGGTTCTGCTGCTCGTCGCTGTGTCGGGTGGCCCCGATTCGCTGGTCTTATTGCACCTGCTGACCAAGTTGCGTGCGCAGGGCGGCTCGCAGCTCCATGTTGCCCATCTTGATCACGGGATTCGCCCTGAGGCTGCCGCCGAGGCTCAGTATGTTGCGACGCTTGCCGCAACCTGGGGCGTGCCCGCAACCTTTGCCCGCCGCGATGTGCCAGCCCTCGCCAAGGCCCACGCCGAGGGTTTGCCTGCGGCTGCACGCCGTGCCCGCTATCACTTTCTGGCCTCAACAGCGATGGAGATCGGGGCAGGCGCGGTTGTTGTCGCCCATCAAGCCGACGATCAGGCCGAAACGGTCTTGCTCCACCTGCTCCGTGGGGCCGGTCTCGCCGGGTTGCGCGGAATGCGCGAAGCGGTTCCCTGGGATGAATGGGCCCCCTCTGAGCTCTCACGTTCCACGCAGGACGCTCCGGCGCTCCTCCGCCCTCTGCTTGCTATTCCTCGTGAACAACTCCTCGCCTACGCGACCCACCAGGGCCTCGAACCGGTTGATGATCCGAGTAACCGCGCTGAACGCTATGCCCGTACGCGGATCCGCCAGTTGTTGCCGATCCTTGCCAACGAGAATCCCCAACTTGTCGCCGCCCTCGGGCGTACCGCGCGGGTCGTCGCTGATGATTATGCCTTTATCCAGAGCCAGCTTGATCACGTCTGGCCTGATCTCGCCACGGTACGTGCAGGTTTCGTCGCCTTGCAACGCGAGCGCTTGCTTAACCTGCCTCTGGCCTTGCAACGCCAGGCCCTGCGTCGTGCCGCCGAACACCTTGGGGTCACTGATCTCAGCCTGACGCTGATCGAGACAGCGCGTGAGGCCATGTACCACGTCGGACGTCAGTTCCAACTTGGGCATGCGCTCGCGCTTGAGGTGGAATATGCCACCCTGCTGCTCTCTCAACCGGGATATCAACAACTTGCTGATGTTCCCCAATTGAGCAACGATGAAATCCACTTGCCGATCCCGGGTGTGGTCGAATTGGGCAACGGGTGGTGGTGCTTTGTCCAGGAAGAACCGCCCGCTGAACCAGATGCGTGGTGGGTAGCCCTGGATGCTGACCGGCTCGCTGGATCACTCATCCTGCGCCGTCGACGCGCCGGGGATCGGTTTCGTCCCGTCGGTGGGCCGGGCAGCCGGAAAGTGCAAGATTTTATGGTTGACCGCAAACTGCCGCGCCGTCTGCGGGATGGCTGGCCGCTCCTCGTTACTCCGACAGCAATTGTTTGGCTTGCCGGGATGCGTGCTGATGAACGCTTTCTTGCCAGCCCAACGACTCAGCGTACAATATGGGTAGGGCTTGTTTCATAACGGATACGCAGGTTTCCCGGCCAGGGAATGCCGGGGTGAGAAGAGGAGTTCAATGCGCGACGACATTGCTAGAGTCTTGATTCCATCCGATCAGATCCAGTCACGGGTTCATGAGTTGGCAAGGCAGATTACTCAGGATTATGCCGAGTGTGACACCCTCTTGCTGGTGGGGGTGCTCAAGGGATGTGCGACCTTTATGGTGGATCTGGCACGTTCCATTGACCTGCCCCTGGCGATAGACTATATTGCCATTGCGAGCTATGGTGCCAGCACCGAGTCGAGTGGCGTTGTTCGGATGATCAAGGATCTCGAGACGGATATTGCCGGTCGCCATATCTTGATTGTCGAAGATATTATTGATAGTGGTCTGACCCTTGCCTATTTGTGTGCCCAACTTCAGCGGCGGAACCCCGCCAGTCTGCGTATCTGTACCCTGCTCAATAAGCCTGAACGCCGCAAAGCCGAGGTCAAGGTTGATTATCTGGGCTTCGATATCCCCAATGAGTTTGTGGTTGGCTATGGCCTGGATTATGCTGAACGCTACCGCAATCTCCCTTATATCGGCATTCTTCGCCCCGAAATCTATGCCGAGTGATCTAGATTACAAATATGGTGTGATCTGGTTCCCTTGAAGCAGGGGCATCACTCTGTTATACTGCAATATACGTTCACAATGCCTCCGGTTAGGGTGTTGGGGCCTGCGGCTCCCAAAAATCGTGCTGTCGTTGGTCAAAAATGTCGGCTGTGCTGGCATTTTTGACCAACGACAACACGGGTTTTAAAGACTCCCGAGCTGGCACGGAGAGAGCACAGAGCTTTTGGAAGGGTAGAAGTAACATATGGGTGACAATCGCTGGCTGAAAAATAGTTTTGTCTATCTGATCATTCTGGTCGCGGCTCTCGCACTCTTCTTTCAGTATTTTGGTGGCTCAACAACCCAGAATAATGAAAAAGGTATCGCCGAAGTCATTACTGATATCGAGGCCGGGCGCGTTGCAACAATTCAAGCCCAGGCCGGTGATGAGCAGATCATTGTCCAATATCGTGATGGAAGTGAGTATCGCTCGCGCCTTGAGACGGGCGATAGTGTGATGTCGCTGTTGGCAAGCTATGGTATTCCTTTGAATAGCAATGATGGCGGGCCGGTGAGTGTTCAGGTTGCACCTGCACCAGCATGGGGTGGTCTGCTGAGCATATTTACAATCCTGTTGCCAACCTTGCTGCTGATTGGGTTCTTTGTCTTCTTTATGCGCCAGGCGCAGGGTTCGAATAATCAGGCGATGTCGTTTGGCAAGAGCCGCGCACGCATGTTTGCCGGTGATAAGCCAACGGTGACCTTTGCCGATGTCGCCGGACAGGAAGAGGCCAAACAGGATCTGACCGAGATTGTCGAGTTCCTGAAGTTCCCTGATAAGTTTGCCGCCCTCGGTGCCCGCATTCCGCGTGGCGTGCTGATGGTGGGTCCTCCCGGGACAGGCAAGACGCTCTTGTCGCGTGCGGTCGCCGGTGAGGCCGGGGTGCCTTTCTTTAGCATCTCTGGTTCTGAGTTTGTCGAGATGTTTGTTGGTGTTGGTGCGTCGCGTGTGCGCGATCTCTTCGATCAGGCCAAGCGCAATGCGCCGTGTATCGTCTTTATTGATGAAATTGATGCGGTTGGCCGTCAGCGTGGGGCCGGGCTCGGTGGTTCGCACGATGAGCGCGAACAGACGCTCAACCAGATCCTGGTCGAGATGGATGGCTTCGATACCAATACCAATGTGATTGTGGTCGCCGCCACCAACCGGCCCGACGTGCTCGATCCGGCGTTGATTCGGCCCGGTCGGTTTGACCGTCAGGTTGTGCTCGATGCGCCCGATGTCCGTGGCCGCATTGATATCCTCAAGGTGCATACCAAGGGCAAGCCCCTGGCTGATGATATCAACATGGAGATCATTGCCCGTCTGACGCCTGGCTTCTCGGGCGCTGACCTGATGAATGCGGTCAATGAGGCCGCGATTCTGGCCGCCCGGCGCTCGAAGAAGAAGATCGGGATGTCTGAACTTCAAGACTCGATCGAGCGTGTCGCCCTCGGTGGCCCCGAGCGTCGCTCACGGGTGATGACTGACCGCAAAAAACTGGTGGTTGCTTACCACGAGTCAGGGCACGCGATTACCGGTGGTGCTATGCCCCGCGCCAATCGCCTCCAGAAGGTGACGATTATCCCGCGTGGTCGCGCCGGTGGGTACGCCCTCTTCTTGCCCGATGAGGATAACCTTGGCCTGCAGAGCCTGGCCTACTTCAAGGCCGATATGGTTGTGGCCATGGGCGGTCGTGCCGCGGAAGAGATTATCTTTGGGCCAGAAGAGATTACGACGGGGGCGTCGGCTGACCTGGTCAGTGTGACCCGCACCGCTCGCTCGATGGTTACACGGTATGGCATGAGTAGTAAGCTCGGGCCAATCGTCTTTGGCGAGAAGGAAGAGTTGATCTTCCTCGGTCGCGAGATTAGCGAGCAGCGCAACTATGGTGATGAGGTTGCCCGTCAGATCGACTCGGAAGTACATCGCCTGGCGACCGAAGCCTACGAGACGGCCTATCAGGTTCTGATCAATAACCGTGATGTGCTCGACGATATGGCGAATGCCTTGCTCGAATTCGAGACGGTCGAAGGCGAACAACTCGCTGAGTTGATGAGCCGGGTCAAGCCAATGGTGATTGATATGACCCGTCAGAATGGCACCCGGCAGCAAAATACACCTTCGCTGCCACCACCTGCGTCAGGGACGTTGCCCGCGTAACGTCTCGCAGAAACACTAACGCAAAGGGGGCCACAAGGCCCCCTTTGCGTTGCTGCTTTTTAGTAGGCTGTGAACAACGTTTCCTGGTATGTTAGTCGGCATTATCAATCTGCGCCCGCTGCAGGCTACCACTGTAGTCGACATAGACGCTCTTCCACTCGCTAAACACATCAAGCATTGTTGGCCCCGCCTCGCGGTGGCCGTTGCCGGTCGCTTTCACTCCGCCAAAGGGCAGGTGGATCTCGGCGCCAATCGTTGGTGCATTGATATAGACAATGCCTGCTTCGAGTTCGTGCATTGCCCGGTAGGCTGCATTGATGTCGCGGGTATAGATTGACGAAGAGAGCCCATACGCAACATCGTTGGCGACGGCAAGGGCTTCATCAAGGCTCTCGACCTCGATGACACTCAAGACCGGCCCAAAGATCTCCTCGCGGGCAATGCGCATCGTCGGACGTACACCTGTAAAGATCGTCGGCTGCACAAACCAACCGTTGGCATACGATCCTTCGGTGAGCCGGTTCCCCCCACAGCACAGCGTCGCCCCCTCGGCCTTGCCCACCTCGATATAGCCAAGCACTCGCTCGAGTTGCGCCTCATTGACCAGCGGCCCCATCTCGGTCGCGGGGTGCAAGCCGTTGCCAACGCGCAACGCCTGCGCACGGGCTACCAGGCGCTCGATCAAGGTCGCGGCAACCTTGCGATGGACAATGACGCGGCTAGTCGCCGTACAGCGCTGCCCTGTCGTGCCAAAGGCCGCCCAGACGACGCCCTGCTCGACCAGATCAAGGTCGGCATCGTCCATGACGATCAGCGGATTCTTGCCACCCATTTCGAGGCTGACCCGCTTGATCTGCCTGGCGCCCAACTCGTAGACCAGACGCCCAACTTCGGTGCTGCCGGTAAAAGAGAGCACTGGCACATCGGGATGCTCGACCAGGGGCTGACCGGCACTCGGCCCGTGGCCGGTCACAATATTGACGACCCCCGGCGGCAAGCCTGCTTCAACGAGGCACTCGACCAGGTTAAAGGTACTGATTGATGCATCTTCACCGGGTTTGATCACCACCGTATTGCCACAGACGAGCGCAGGCAACATCTTCCACGACGCAATCGCCATCGGGAAGTTCCACGGCGTAATCATGCCAATCACGCCAATCGGCTGGCGCATACTCATCTGAAACTTGTTGGGTAACTCTGACGGCGTGGTGACCCCGTGCATCCGGCGTCCCTCACTGCCGGCGTATTGTGCCATACCGATGGCTTCAACAATATCGCCGCCCGCCTCAAAGAGCGGCTTGCCCATTTCACGGGTCAAATCGTGGCTATAGCGGTCTTTGCGGGCCAGGAGCAGATCGGCAGCCCTCAGCAAAATCTCGCCGCGGCGAGGTGCCGGCACCTTGCGCCAGGTTGCATAGGCCGCCTTGGCCGCAGTAACGGCGGCCTCAACATCATCGGCATTGCTATCCTGAAAGATGCCGACGACATCAGCGGTATCCGCCGGATTGCGCCGCTCAAACGTCTTGCCACCCAGACTCGGCACAAACTCCCCATTAATAAAATTCATGAACAGACGCGCCTCAGACATCCTTGTCTCCTTCTTCTTCAAACGAGCCTGGGTCTATGGTACCATATGGTCAAAGCTCAAAAATCAACCCTAACATGTGACTGCTGGCGACTATGCCGCGAGCAGCCACATGACCCTTGCCCCATTCTTTAGGCCTGCGATAGCAAGCATGGAACAAACGAGGCTTCCCGATGCGTGTTTCTCCACCTGAACAAGCGTTATTAGATCAATTGCTGCATTCACCACGTTTACCCGTTGTTGCCCAGCAGCTCGAGGCGATGCTTGCTGAGGAACGAGCGAAGCGACAACAGTTCATTGATGCGATTAGTGAAGCTGAAAAAGCCGAGTTTATTAATGGAGAGAAGATCGTGCATTCCCCAGTACGTTTACGTCATAATATTACTGCAAAGCGTCTGCTGATTTTGCTTGACACCTATGTCGGCAAGCACGATCTCGGGTATGTTGGCTATGAAAAGATGATGATCTCGCTGACACGCAATGACTATGAGCCGGATATCTGTTTCTTCAAGGCAGCGACTGCGAGCGGATTTGAGCCTGATCAGATGCGTTTTCCGGCTCCAGATCTGATTATCGAGGTTCTTTCGCCATCAACGGAAGCCAATGACCGAGGCGTGAAGTTTGATGACTATGCGGCTCACGGGGTTGATGAATACTGGCTGCTTGATCCGGTAGCCGAAATCATCGAGCAGTACTGGCTCGTTGATGGGCAGTACGAACTTGCCATCAAAGCACGCTCAGGGGAGATACGCAGCATTGTACTCAGTGAGTTTGTTCTTCCAGTGCGGGCGCTTTTTGATGATGCAATCAACCGTGAAACGCTGCGTAGACTCCTGCAAGGAGAAGGATAAGGATGCTTTACTTTGTCTCAAGCATCCTTGCGCACAAAAAGCCAGCGTCGCTGGCTTTTTGTGCGCAAGGCGGTGTTTGGTGTTCTAAAGCGGAATATTGCCATGCTTGCGCGTAGGCATACTCTGGCGTTTGGTGCGGGCGATCTTGAGGGCTTTGATCAGGGCGGGGCGCGTTTCGCGTGGTTCAATGACCGCATCAATGTACCCGCGCTCGGCGGCGACATAGGGGTTCGCAAAACGGCTCTGGTAATCATTGATGAGTTCGGCAAGGCGCTGCTGCGGATCGCGTGCTTCGGCAAGCTCTTTGCGGAAGATAATGCGGACAGCGGCATCCACGCCCATCACGGCGATCTCGGCAGTCGGCCAGGCAAAGTTGAAGTCGGCGCGGATATGCTTCGAGGCCATCACGTCATAGGCCCCGCCATAGGCTTTGCGGGTAATCACGGTCAGTTTGGGCACCGTCGCCTCACAATAGGCATAGAGCAACTTGGCACCGTGGCGAATAATGCCGCCATACTCTTGCTGCGTCCCCGGCATAAAACCCGGCACATCGACAAAGGTCAGCAGGGGAATATTGAAAGCGTCGCAGAAGCGCACAAAACGCGCCCCCTTGACTGAACTATCAATATCGAGGGTACCTGCCATCTGCATCGGCTGGTTGGCCACGACGCCGACGACATTGCCATCGAGGCGGGCAAAGCCAATCACAAGATTGCGTGCCCAGTAGGGCTGCACCTCAAAGAAGAAGCCATCGTCAACCACGGCTTCGATCACGCTGACCATATCGTAGGCTTTGCGCGGATTATCAGGAACAATCGTCTGCAACGCCTCGTCCATGCGCTCGGGATCATCTTCGGGGGCCTGGTAGGGCGGATCTTCCATATTGTTCGAGGGCAAGAACGAGAAGAGCAACCGCATCTGTTCGAAGCTATCTTCTTCGCTATCGGTGGCAAAATGAGCCACACCACTGCGCGAATTGTGCGTCATCGCGCCGCCAAGCTCCTCAAAGCCGACCTCCTCACCGGTGACCGTTTTGATGACATCGGGGCCAGTAATAAACATCTGGCTAGAACCTTTGACCATCATAATGAAGTCGGTCATAATCGGCGAATAGACCGCCCCACCGGCACACGGCCCGGCAATAATCGAGAGTTGCGGAATCACCCCACTACTCAAGACATTGCGGTAGAAGATCTCGGCATAACCCCCAAGACTCACCACACCCTCTTGAATACGTGCGCCGCCCGAGTCGTTGATGCCAATGCAAGGCACACCCATGCGGAGGGCAAGATCCATCACCTTGCAGATCTTCTCGGCAAACACCTCGCCGAGACTCCCGCCAAAAATCGTAAAATCCTGGGCAAAGACACAGACCGGGCGTCCATCAATGGTGCCATGGCCGGTCACAACGCCATCACCAAGCGGCTTGCGGCGTTCCATACCAAACGCAGCGGTGCGATGGACAGCAAACGCATCAAGCTCTACAAAAGAACCCGGGTCAAGCAAGAGATCGATGCGTTCACGGGCCGTCTTTTTGCCACGCTCATGCTGCTTCTCGATGGCCTGGGGATCACCGGTCTGGGCTTTTTCGCGTCGTCGGCGTAGCTCTTCGATCTTTTCTGCGGTCGTCTGTGACATCAGGATACTCCGTGAACATACGAGGGTTTGCACCCTCCAACCTAATAAGCAGTAGACACGACACGCCAGCAAAAATAGGGGACGGCATCAACGATACGTCGCCAGCGACGTGGCTGGGAAACAAGACGATAGAGCCATTCTAAACCAATCTGGCGTATCCATGCGGGCGCAAAAGGCACCCGTCCGGCAAGATAATCAAAGACACCACCGACCCCCACGGCGACGGGAACCTGGAGAATCGGTTGATTACGGGCAACCCAGAGATCCTGTTTGGGGTGACCATAGGCCACCAGCAAGATATCAGGGCGAGCGGATCGGATTACCTGTTGCAAGAAGGGCTCGTGGCGCGGGGCTGGCGAACCCGCCACACAGCCGACAATCGTCAGGCCAGCGTAGGTTGCCCGCAAGACCGCAGCGGCCTCTTCGGCAACCCCGGGCGCCGCGCCAAGCAAAAAGAGCCGATACCCTCGTTCAGCGGCGAGTTGGGCGAGGCGATGGGTGAGCCTGACGCCGGTCACGCGACCGCGCAGGGGCGTCCCAAGATAACGTGCGGCGAGCAACACCCCGATGCCGTCGGGGGTACAGAGATCGGCCTGAGCAAGCACCTCGGCAAAGCAAGGATTGCGTGCGGCCTCATTGATAAATTCAGGGTTGACCGTACAGATCTGGTGGGCACCTCCGCTTTCAAGCATCGCGGTAATCCGCGTGACGGCCTCTGATTCAAGCACATCGTCAATCGTTACGCCAAGGATCTGCACTCGTCGTGAATGAGTCAAGACGTTTCTACCTTCATCTTCATCAGCCCTCTAGCGTGTGTCTTAACTGGCGTTTTGACCAATTAGACAAGGTTCGTAGGCACTTGACAGGTTGCTCCCTACGTAGTGCCGACTTCAGTCGGTTGAGGCCGACTGAAGTCGGCACTCCAACGGTCATGCAAGCATACCCCATTCTGAAACATGCCTTAAGACACGACTCTTGAGGTTCGCAGGCCCCAACACCCTCGCCGGAGGGCGAGGCCCGGCTGGCATAATTATAGCGTATCCTTGCCCGTGTTATAATGAGGATTGTTTCGGTAAAAAGAGGAGAGTCTATGTTTCGCTCGCACACCTGCGGCGAGCTGCGCACTGAGCATATCGGCCACGAGGTAACTCTGGCGGGGTGGGTGCATCGCCGCCGCGATCATGGTGAGTTGATCTTTCTCGATTTGCGCGACCGCTATGGCATCACCCAGGTCGTTTTCGATAGCATTACGGCAATGGCCCATAAAGTGGCCGAAGAGTCGCGCTCTGAGTATGTCCTGCAGATTCGTGGACGTGTACGCGCCCGTCCGGCTGAGGCTGTGAACCCACACCTTGGGACTGGAACCATCGAAGTTGAGGCCCTCGAAGCCCAGGTTCTCAATCCTTCGCGCACCACGCCGATCTATATTGCGCAGGAGGGTGGCGAAGATGAGATGATTCGCCTCAAGTATCGTTATCTTGATCTGCGCCGCGAACGCATGCAGCGTAATCTGATCTTGCGCCATCGGGTCATCAAATTTATGCGTGATTTCCTCGACGAGGAGGGTTTTCTTGAGATCGAGACGCCGATCTTGATCAAGTCAACGCCCGAAGGTGCCCGTGATTATCTGGTGCCTTCACGGGTGCATCCCGGCAAGTTCTATGCCTTGCCTCAGAGCCCCCAGCAACTCAAGCAGTTGTTGATGGTCGCAGGCTATGATCGCTATTTCCAGGTCGCACGCTGCTTTCGCGATGAAGATCTGCGTGCCGATCGCCAGCCCGAGTTTACGCAGCTTGATATGGAGATGAGTTTTGTTGATCAGGAAGATGTGATCCAACTGATCGAACGCCTCTTTATTGAGCTCTGCCGCGCCGTCGTGCCCCACAAGCACGTGCCGACACCCTTTCCGCGCCTCACGTATGCCGAGGCACTGGCCCGCTATGGCAGCGACAAACCCGATCTACGCTATGGGCTTGAACTGATCAACCTGAGCGATCTGCTTATGGCAACACCGTTTCAAGTCTTTCAGCAGGCTCTCGCCAATGGCGGTGAGGTCAAGGGGCTCTGCATTCCCGGCTGTGGGAGCTACTCGCGCAAGCAGATTGATGAGTTGACCGAGTTTGCGAAGATCGGTGGGGCCAGAGGGCTCGCCTGGGCGATTGTCCCTGCTGATGGTGGCGAGGTACGCTCCTCGTTTGGGAAAAATCTGGGCGAAGGTGAAATGAGTGCCATCGTCGAACGGATGGCCGCCCAACCTGGCGATCTGCTGTTGATCGTCGCCGATCAACCGACTGTCGTGGCCGCAGCGCTTGACCGTCTGCGCCGCGAGTTTGCCCAGCGCCTCAAGCTCGCTGATCCCAATACGCTCAATTTTTCCTGGGTGCTCGACTTTCCGCTCGTCGAATGGAATGAGGACGAAGCACGTTGGGACGCTGTTCACCATCCCTTCACCGCGCCGCAAGATGCCGATATGCATCTGATGGCAACTGATCCCGGCAAGGTACGGGCCAAAGCCTATGACTTGGTGCTCAACGGGTATGAGGCAGGCGGTGGCAGCATCAGAATCCATCGCCGCGATGTGCAACAACAGCTCTTTGATCTGCTTGGCATTACCCCCGAACTGGCCCAGGCACAATTTGGGCATATGCTCGAAGCCTTTGAGTATGGCGCACCTCCTCACGGTGGCATTGCCCCTGGCATTGACCGCATCGTGATGATCCTGGCCGATGAAAGTACCATCCGTGAAGTGATGGCCTTCCCCAAGACCCAGCAGGCCGTGGATCTGATGACGGCAGCCCCGTCACCAGTCGACGAGCGGCAACTCAAAGAATTGCATATCAACCTGCGTTAGCATCGATGCTATGTAACGGCGGCTGTTGGGGCACGGCGCCGCCATGCCCCAAACCCCAGTTTTTGGTTCGTTTTGGCGGCTTCGCCGCCAAAACGAACCAAAAAAATCTCGTGGAGCGGCGAAGCCGTTCCGCACCCCACCGCCGGAGGCGGACGTTGCATCAGCCCTGGCACGGCACTGCCGTGCCCCGACACTCAGAGTGCGTTATACTACCATGACAAGATGCGGGCGTTGACCCGTTGTCTGACAGGGTTCGTTCGTGATCCCAGGGGTATGCCATATGTTGAAGCGCATTCTGATTGTTGATGACGATCCCCATATTCGCCGGATCGTTGCGATGGCGCTCACCGATGATTCACCGTATGAGGTTCATGCGGTCTCTTCAGGTGAGGCAGCGCTGCTGGCAATTGCACGCCAGCCTGTCGATCTGCTCTTCACCGATATTCGGATGCCAGGGATGAGTGGGCTCGAACTTGTTAAGCATGTGCATGAACTCGATCCCAAGACAGCGGTGATTGTCTTTACGGTAAGTCCCGAAGATCTGACGCCTGAACGAGCCGCTGAACTCCAGATTGATTGCTTGCTCGAAAAGCCGATTTCACCTGAACGGATGCGGCTTGCCGTCGATCTTTTGCTCGATCCAATCAAGCTCTTGCCTCGCCCGTCGCAGCGCCTTGGCACCGAGGGTACGCCCCCCCCGGCCCCTGCATCGACGCACCATTCTGCTGCGCCACCTCAACCACCAGCACCAAAAATGCCCCCACCTTCATCCACGCGACCACTGTCGCCTCTCCCCAAACGATCAGGCGATCAGGGTGCACCGGTGACGATGCAACTCCCGACCGGGCGCCCGAGTTGGCGGGGGCGTACGTATTCGAGTGCGCAGATCCACGCGATGCGGCTGGCCCTCAAAGAGATCGTGATGGAGCCAGATGTCCAGTGTGTGCTGCTGGCCGATATCAGTGGCATTGTGCTTACGCATTGGAGCCGACGACGCGATATTAATGTCACGGCTGTTGCGGCACTGGCCGCTGGCAATACGCAGGCGTTTGCCGAGATCGGGCGCAATCTTGGGCAGCGCCAACTGGGACATCTGGTGATTCACGAAGGCCCCGAGCAGAGTATCATTATGGTGACCGTTGCCAAGCTTTTGTTGCTGATTGCCATTGGTCCGACGGTCTCGCTGGGTTGGGCCCGCCTGGCGACCCTGCGTGCCTGTGACGAAATTCTACACGTTGTCCGTGATGGTTCAGATAAGGAGCATTGAGTATGACCAGTCCCGCTGATGAGCGACGCACCGTTCTGGCTGTTGTCGCCCATCCCGATGATGCCGAATTTAGTTGTGGGGCCACCCTCGCGGCCTGGGCGCAAGAAGGGTGGGAGGTGACCCTGGTGGTCTGTACGGATGGCAGCGGGGGCGGGCCTGATGATGCCATTGATGTGGGTTCAGCAGAGCGCCGTCGGATCAGTAACATTCGCAAAGCTGAACAATGCGCCGCAGGCGAGGTGATGGGCCTCAAGGAGGTTGTCTTTCTCGATTACCCCGATGGGATGCTCGAACCAAGTCTTGCGCTGCGCCGCGATATTGTGCGGCAGATCCGCCGTACCAGGGCCTATCGTTTTGTCTGTCAGTCACCTGACCGGGTTTGGACGCCGGGGTATGTGATTGGACGCTACCATCCCGACCATCTGGCCTCCGCCCAGGCGAGCCTGGCAGCGGTCTATCCGGCAGCTCAGAATGGCTGGGATTTCCCCGAGTTACTGGCCGAGGGCTTGCCCCCGAGTCGCGTCAAAGAACTCTTTGTCGTGGGGGCGCCGCATCTCAATTATGCGGTTGATATTTCAACGACCTTCGAGTTGAAACTCGCGGCTCTGCGCTGCCATGTGAGTCAGCTTGGCACCGATCAGGCGGAACTGGCTGAACTGATCCGCCAGTGGGCCATTGAACGCGGCGAGCCCTTCGGCCTGCCGATGGCCGAAACCTTTCACCGCGTCGAGAATTAGCTCGCGTCAACTACCCGCGTCACCAAGGCGTCGGTTTCGTCTTCACCAACGGTGCGCAGATCAAAGAGGATCTGCGCGTCGCTGATGCGCGCAATGACCGCAGGCTCGCCAAGGCGCAGACGTTGCATCACTACTTCGGCCCCGACCGGCCCTGGCAAGACGGCGACGCCAACGCTTGCCAGGGTCTCGCCGGGCAACGAGCCTCCGCCGATTGCGCTGCGACACGGCGTAACGCTGGCGGCGATGCCCGCCGCTTGCAGCGCTGCGGCGAGCGCCTCGGCACGCGCCTGGAGGCGGGGCAAGGGGGCGCTGATCATCTGCCACACGGGGATCTCGTTGAGCGCCTGCCCGCGGAGGTAGCTGCGCAAGGTGGCTTCGAGGCCTGCAATCGTCGTCTTGTCGAGCCGCAGCGCACGGGCGAGAGGATGCCGCCGCAGTTGGTCGATCAAGGCTGTGCGGCCTACCAGCAGCCCCGCCTGTGGCCCGCCAAGCAATTTATCACCGCTGAAGGTCACGAGATCAGCTCCGGCTGCGACACTCTCTTGCACCATCGGCTCGGGGGCAAGGCCAAAGGGAGCGGTCGGCAAAAGGGTACCACTCCCGAGATCGTCAACCAGAGGCACCCCGTGGGCCTGTGCGACGGTCGCCAGGTCAGCGAGGCTTGCCTCGTGAACAAAGCCAAGTAGGCGAAAATTGCTACTATGCACCCGCAACAGCATCGCGGTGCGCTCAGTGATGGCTGCGGCATAGTCACGCGCATAGGTGCGATTGGTTGTGCCAACCTCAACGAGCGTTGCCCCACTCTGGCGAAGGACATCGGGGATGCGAAAGCCGCCCCCGATCTCGACAGCCTGGCCGCGTGAGACAATCACCTCGCGCCCGGCAGCCAGCGCAATCAGCGCCAGATAGACGGCGGCTGCATTATTATTCACCGCCAGCGCCGCCTCGGCCCCGGTCAACCGGGTCAGTAGGGCTTCAAGGTGAACATTGCGGCTTCCACGTTTGCCAACAACGAGATCATACTCAAGATTGGTATAACCAGTCCCAACCTCGTGCATTGCAGCGCGGGCCGCCGCACTGAGCGGGGCACGTCCCAGGTTGGTCTGAATAATCACCCCGGTCGCATTGATCACCGGGCGCAGACTGGGGCGAAGTTCGGTTGTTATGCGTGCGATGACCTGTTCAGCCAGGGTACGCAACAATACCTCGGGAGGCGCGGCCTCACGTTCTTCCCCAGCCTGTAAGCGTCCACGCAGATCATCGAGTTCGGCGCGCACCGCCTCACGCAGCAACTCGCCAGGCCACGTCGGATCAGCCTTGGCCCGCACCACCTGGAGCAACCGATCAACACTGGGCAGATCACGTCTGGTCAGCATCAACGCCTCACTCTCAGCCAGCAATGGCATCATGCTCAGCCTGGGCCAGGGCACGGGGCGAAGCATATTCACGCCGTGAAACAGGGGCCTGAGCGACGGCGCCACGGCTCGCCCGGGTCAACTCAAAAGCCGCCCGCAGCAACGCTTCGTAATCAGAGGTCAACTCGCGCTTGCGCCGTCCCATCACCGTGCGTGTGACGCTAATCATGCCATCAATGCGATACTCGCGCAGCGTATCGCCACCCCAGGTGAAATGGGGAATATTTTTGGGAATGTTCTGCGATCCAAAAACATTGCTTCCTGTGCCGATCATCGTGCCGCCATTGAGCAAAAGGCCAATCCCGAGTTTCACATGATCGGCGAGGAACATCCCGAGCTTGATCACCCCACTATCAAATGGTCCAAGATCTTCGAGGTTGACCCGAATATTGCCATAATTATTTTTCAGATCGCTATTGGTGGTCATCGCCCCAATATTGACCCATTCACCGAGCCAGGAATGGCCAAGAAAGCCATCGTGATGTTTATTGCTATAGCCCTGGATAATGCTCGCTTCGACCTCGCCCCCGATGCGGCAAACCGGGCCAATCGCCGTTTCGCCGCGAATCCGAGCACTGGAAATCAGGCTCCCCCGGCCAATATAGGTTGGCCCCTGCAGAAAACTAAAGGGTTCGATATGGGCCTCGGCCTCGATAAAGATCGGGCCATCACGGGCATCCAACACCAGCGGCCCATCGAGGCGGGCGCGTGGATCAACATAGACCCGTTCGCCGCGCACCACCACATTTGGCATCTCGGTCGTGAGCAACGGCAACCGTTGGGCGAGGAGCGGCAGATCGCGCACCAGTTGCTCACCCGACTGATTGATCAGATCCCAGGGAAAGCCAAGCAGCAGGGGCGGCTTATCGGGGCCAAGATCATGCACCCGCGCAAAGCGCAGTAACTCATCACGCGCATCGCTCGTGTGCTGTGACTGGACAAAATAGAGCACAGCACTCGCCAGGGCCGGTGAGAGATAGGCTGCCAGGAGGGTATCGCCGGCGAGGTAGATCGTATTCAACGGCTCGTCCAGCAACCGGGGCAACCAGGCCAGATCGAGCGCACGGCCATTGATCAGGATGACCGGCTCACCAGCCTGAAGAAAGGCCGTCAACCCTGCGGAGGGACCGAAGCACTTCATCAAATGAGGCCGCGCCATACCCATGGCCGCTGTCTCATCGCGCCTCAACGAGCGTACGGTCGCCTCGATCCGCTCACGCACCGTATAGCCACCAATCCGCAATTCAAAGACAGGTCGGGCCTGCACAAGCGTTGCGAAGCGCTGCCACAACTCATCTTCAAAGACAATGAGGCTCATGTGTCACCCCCGGCGTAAGAGCGCAAGAATCGCCCGGCTCAACTTCTGATTATCGTGGCGCAACACACGCACCGCCCGTTGTTCGGCGGGATTATTGAGCGAAGCCGTATACTGGATCACCGACGAAGCGAGATCTGCCTCGATCACCAGGCTCCCCTCAATCATCACCCCACGGAGGCCTGCGGGACCTCCATTCGTCCCCGTCACAAGGGCCGTCTCTTCATACTCTTCAGGGGAAAGCACCACCGGCGACTGCAACGCAGCTGCATAGAGCCGATAGACTTCGGGGTCAATGCGCTGGGCATTGACCAGGACAACATCGGGGGTGAAATTCCCAAACGTCTTGATCGTCCGAATATGATCCGCCACACTGAACCCCGTAGTTCGTCCGGGCTCGGTCATCAGATTGCAGACATAGATCTTGCGCGCCTTGCTACGGACAATCGCTTCACGCAGATCATCGATCAACAGATTGGGGACAATACTCTCGAAAAGGCTTCCGGGGCCAAGGATAATCGCATCGGCCTCACGGATCGCCTCAAGGGCGAGGCGAGTGACCTGGATCGACTCAGACGTAGGGTTGCGTGCGAGGTGAAGATCCACGACGTGGCGTGGGGCAATCTGCTGATTCAAAGAGAGGTGACGCACATCAATTGAGGTACCATCGTCAAGCTGCGCCATCACCTGGATTGGCTCGGGGGTTGGCACCACATAATAGACATTCTGGGTCGCAAAGAGCCCCGAGGCACGATAGTAATACTCAACCGGATCTTGCACCGGAACAATGCAGGTCAACTGGCGCACCTGTTCGCCCATCGCGCTGAGAATCAGCATACCGGGGCCGCCCGAGAGGACGACCAACTTGGGGGGGGCATCACGGCGATACCCGAGCACCACATCATCGCTTCCATCGGTCTCACCCTGGCGGAGCGGGATAATCATCACCCCGCTCAATTGCCAGAGGCCAAAGGCGAGCACGGCAATCCCGGCCCCACTCAACAGCACCGCGCGCCAGGGGCGCGGCATAAATTGCAACGTCAGGATCGAAAAGAAGGTGGGCAGATCCTCGAGGGAACGGTAGAGATGAATGAACAGATAAGCGACACCCAGTGACAGCAGCACCACACCCACAAACGTCAGTGCCAGGGGCGCCGTCAGGTAACCGAGTGAAGCAAACCGACGAATAATATTACGCATAAAAATTGGCCTAAGCAAGCGACCTGGCTTGCTTATGGTTTGAGCAACTGTTCACGCTGGGCATCAATCAAACTACGCAGATTGCCACCACTGCGCGCAACCATCTCGATGCAGACCAGACCTGCCAGAATCGCATCAGCATACCCTGCATAGCGTCCGATAATAATTTCACCGTCGGGCGTAGCCCCAACAACTGGGCGTTGACGTGGAAGGGCAAGCAATTCAACGAGACGCTCGGCCGGATCACGCAGACCTTCGACCCGCAGACCAGTCTGTTCTTCCCAGGCCGTGACTCGCGGCAGACCAGCGAGCGGTGACGCCAGGTCGGGGGGCGGGATCACCACGGCCCCCCGTTGACGATACTGACGAGCCATATAGGTTGCGATCAAGAGCGCCGTCTCGGCAGGGTCAAGTTGCTCACCATTCTTATCAACGAGTGCCAGCGCGGTTCCATCAGCTGAAATCGCCAGACCGAGGTGCGAGTCACTTTCACGGACGAGCTTTTTCAACCGATTGAGC
Organism: Candidatus Chloroploca mongolica; assembly: GCF_004762035.2. GTDB lineage: Bacteria > Chloroflexota > Chloroflexia > Chloroflexales > Chloroflexaceae > Chloroploca > Chloroploca mongolica. Next base: position 32,591 of record NZ_SIJK02000011.1, read on the forward strand.
CCGGCCGTCAACGGTGCGGGTGTACTGCGCCCGAAGAGCGGGTCTGGTTCGCGGTTAATTTCAATCGCCCGCGTCTGCCCACTATCACTCAAGAGGGCGGGCACGACACCGGCTGCCGTCCCATTCATTGCATCAACAAAAATGGTCAGGGAGGTACGGCGGATCAGATCAAGATCAATCGCCTCACGGAGAGCAGCAAAATAGGGAAGCCGCAGATCAACCAACTGATCAGGGGGTAACGGATCAGCATGGGGAAAGAGCGGGGCAGTCACCTGGGCTGGATCTGGCTCAAGCGAAAGCTGCGCAGAACCATCGGCGAGTAGCGCAAGGCCATTGTAGTAATAGGGCCGATTGCATGCCGACACATAGAGCGCACAGTGAGCCAGATGCTCATCAAGCGCGTGATGCAGGGCGGGCAACGGCATATGCGAACTGGCGAGACTCGCCTCAACGCCGTGGGCTTGCAAGATCTCGAGGCAATCACGAGCAAAGAGCGGCCCCATAAACCGCGTATCATACGCCACGAGGCAACTCAGATTGCGGGCACCCAAGCCACGCGCCAGCGTCATTACTCGCTGACGCACCTGATCAAGGGTAAAATCCGCGCTATAGATAGCCTGCCAGGCCAATGCATACGGACGGTAACGCTGGGTCATAGGCGCCTTCGGAATTCGTCCACGACACCCATCATCAGATCGCGGATGGCCTGCGCTCGTTCCATCGTCTGGGCTTCAAAGCGATTGGTTAGCGCCGGTTCGGTATTCGAAGCACGGAGCAGGCCCCAGCCATCGCCAAAATCAACTCGTACGCCATCAACATCAATCACCGAGTTCGTGGCACGGAAATATTCGTACACATGCTCAATCACGCGAAACTTATCTTCCTCAGCACAAGGGATGCGCCCTTCGTCAATCGAAGGTAAGATCGGATACGGGGCGAGAACCTCGCGCAGGTTTGTTCCCAGTTGATGCAACGCATAAAGCAGATAGGCCCCGGCAAAAGCCCCATCATCAAAATAGTGGCCTGCTTCGGGGATAATCGTATGGCCGCTGAGCTCGCCCCCAAGAACCGCGTTCGTCTCACGCATTTTGGCCGAAAGGTTGGTATACCCTGTCTTCCACATCACTGGCGTCCCCCCCAGACTACGAATCGCCTGAGGCAAGATAGCACTGCATTTTACATCAAAAATCACTGACCCTTTGCGGCGACCAAGCAGATACGTGGCGAGGGCAATCAGGTAGCGATCGGCAAAAACGATGGTACCATCGCCATCAACAATACCGAGGCGATCACCATCACCATCGAGCCCGACCCCGAGATCAGCGTGATGGTCACGCACCGCCACGATCAACTGTTGCAGATTTTCGGCCTTGAGCGGATCGGGATGATGGTTCGGAAAGGTACCATCTGGTTCGATAAAGAGCGGGACAACCTCAAGGCCAAGTGCCTCATACATTGCCAGCGCAATGGGGCCAGCCACACCATTACCTGCATCAAGCACGACGCGGGGGCGTTTCCCGGCAAAACCGATCAAACTGGTCACATGTTGCAGATACGCCTCATCAACCGAAAGGCGGGTCACATTTCCTTTGCCCTGCACCACATCACCCGACAACGCAAGTTGCCCAACCTCCTGGATCATCTCAGAAGGGGCCGGTTCGCTCCCATATACTGGATGGGCAAGGCGCAACTTCAGGCCATTGAAGGCTGGGGGATTGTGGCTCGCCGTCACAATCGCCCCGCTATCGGCGCGCAAATGCTCGACGGCAAAATACATGACCGGCGTTGGTGCCTGCCCAATATCGAGCACATCACAGCCAGTCGCGCACAAACCATCAATCAGTGCGGCGGCAAAACGGGGCGAACTGAGCCGTGCATCGCGGGCGACCACGACACGCTGCCCGCCCCGCCGACGGATCAAGGTGCCGGTTGCCTGACCAAGCTGGGTATAGACCGCTTCGTCGAGATCCTCATCGACAATGCCACGAATGTCGTATGCGCGAAAAATCGTCTGATTCAGGCTCATGCTACTGCTCCCAAGGCAAAAGACGTGCGTTGAGATCCTAACGTAAAGGGGCGGTTCCGTCAAGGTTCTTTACAACTAGGCAGACACCCGCTATAATTGGCATATGTAACGGTTGCAAGAAGCCGGTGCTAGGCCGTGCGAGCCGTCAACACAACTGAGAGTACTGCTCTCAGTTTCTTCATTTTGCATCGCCCGGGAGCAGGGATCGCCCGAGGCGACCCTTCCATACTGTCGCTCCTATGGGCCAACGTGACAGGACTAAAGGCAGCGAAATTATGACAGACAAGCCGACATATTTGACGCGTGAGGGCCGCGTAAAGCTCGAAGCTGAGCTTGAAGAACTTTCAACGGTTGAGCGCAAGCAGGTTGCCGAGCGTATTGCCGCCGCCAAAGAACTTGGTGACATTTCGGAGAGTGGTGAATACGAGGATGCAAAAAAGTCGCAGGCCCTCCTGGAAGGCCGCATCCGCGAATTGCGCAGCCTTCTTTCACGAGCCGAGACAATTGATGAAGACCAGATCAGCAATGGCGAAGTACGCGTAGGCTCTTCTGTGACCGTACGTTTCGAAGAAGACGGTGAAGAAGAGACTTGGACGATTGTGGGCAGTGCCGAGGCAAGCCCGCGTCAAGGTCGTATCTCCAACGAGTCGCCGATCGGGGCTTCGTTGCTGGGGAAGCGCGCCCGCAATAAAGTGACAGTGCAAACACCTTCAGGTGTGATGAAACTCACCATTGTGAAGGTGCGGTAACGAACGAGATGCTGCGCGTCAGCGTTTGCTGCAGGGTAATCGTGAACTGATGGAATTAAACGATCTTCAGGCTCAGCGTGCGGCCAAACTTGAACGTCTCAAATCCGCCGGTGTCGAGCCTTATCCAACCCGCGCCCACCGTAGCCATACTCTTGCCGAGGTCATGGCTCATTTTGATACGTTGCAGGCTGAACAGGCCGAGCTTACGGTGACCGGACGCATTGTTGGTGCCCGTCGCATTATGGGCAAACTCGCGTTTGCCCATATCGAGGACGGCACGGCAACGCTCCAGCTCTGGCTGAGCCGCGCTGACCTTGGTGATCACTGGTTTGAACGTTTTCGCGACGATCTTGACACCTTCGATATTGTGCAGGCAACTGGTACGCTACGCCGGACGAAGACCGGTGAGGCGTCTCTCTTTGTGATGAGCCTGACGATGCTTGCCAAGGCACTCAACCCTCCTCCAGAAAAGTGGGCCGGGCTAGCTGATGTTGAAGAGCGCCATCGTCAGCGTTACCTTGACCTGATCGTCAATGCCGAGGTACGTGAGGTCTTTCGGGCACGGGCTGCAGCCGTGACGGCGATGCGCCGGGTGCTTGATGAGCGGGGGTTCCTCGAAGTCGAAACGCCGGTGCTTCAGCCACTCTATGGGGGAGCCGCCGCACGACCATTCAAGACCTTTCACAACACGCTTGGTCAGGAACTCTACCTGCGTATCGCGACCGAGCTCTACCTCAAGCGCTTGATCGTAGGCGGGTTCCCCGGGGTCTACGAGATCGGCAAAAACTTCCGTAACGAGGGGGTCGACCGTAGTCACAACCCCGAGTTCACCATGATGGAATGTTACCAGGCCTATGCCGATTATCATGATATGATGGATCTGGTCGAGGCGTTGATGCGAGCCATGGCAATTGCCGTGACTGGAAGCCCGCAGGCCACCTATCAGGGGCAGGTGATTGATTTCACGGGTACCTGGCCGCGACTGTCGATGACGGCTGCGCTTGTCGAACAGACCGGGATTGATATCAGTGAGGCTCATGATCTCGCAACGCTTCACCAGGCCATCACTGCCCGCACCCTCAAGGTCGAACGCAAAGAAACCTGGGCGAAACAGGTTGATGAGTTGTTCAGCGTCTATGTGCAACCCTTGCTGATCCAGCCAACCTTTATCATTGATTATCCAGTGGCTCTGTCGCCGCTGGCCAAGCGCAAGCCTGACGACCCTGCTTTCACTGAACGCTTCGAGGCTTTTGCTGTCGGTATGGAACTGGGCAATGCCTTTACCGAATTGAACGACCCCTTTGACCAGGAGCAACGTTTTCTCGATCAGGGGCGCGATTTTGCCGCCGGTGATGACGAAGCCCATCAGATGGATCGTGACTATCTGAATGCTCTGATGTATGGGATGCCGCCAACGGGTGGCCTCGGAATGGGGATTGACCGCATCCTCATGGTACTGACTGACCGTCCTAATATTCGTGAGGTCATTCTCTTTCCCCATATGCGTCGGCGCGAATCATAAGGGGAGGTGGCGTGAATGCCACGATCGTTTACGATTGAGCGTGAGAATTTGCCGGCCGTTGTGCAAGGCTGGCTTCGTGCCGCAGGGCTTGGTGAAGAGGAACTCGTTGAGTTGATCTTTACCGAGCAAGAAATTTTGCTCCGTCGCCCGATGAGCCCGCACTTGCGCGACTGGGCAAAAGGTGTGAGTGATAAGTACGACCAGGCGTTTCGACAAATTACTGGCTTGTAATGATGCACTATCTGACCAAAGATGATCTGCTTGATCTGCATGCGTATGCCGTTGAACGCTACGGTGGTCTTCTGGGCATCAAGAGCCAGGATCGTCTCCAGACCGTATTGAGTGCGCCGCAACAAGAGATGTTCGGGGCTGAACTTTATCCTGATCTGTGTAGCAAAACCGCCGTGCTTGTCTATATGCTGGTCAAGAGCCATCCCTTTGTAGGGGCAAATGATGCAACTGCATTGTTGGTTCTGTTGCGGTTTCTTGAGATCAATGGGGCCGCATTGCAGGCAGCGATCGGGGCGGCAGAACTGGCGTGGATCTTTCGGGCCTTGAATCACTCTGATCTTGATAAAGCGGGCCTCGAGCAGTGGCTGCGCGAAAGCGTCGTACAGCCTGAGGGGGCAGCATGACAAGGGTTTTGATCAATGGGATCGATAGTCACCTGGGGGCACAGGTGGCGCAGCGGCTCAGTGTTTTTCCTGAGGTGAGCATTATTGGGGTAGGACGCAAAACGCCGCCTGCACCAGTTGGCCGCGCTGACTGGCTTCTTGCCCATTTGAGCGGTTTGCAGATGGTCGAATTGCTTCGCGCCGAGGCGATTGATGTCGTTGTCCAGCTTGCCTTCGTTGAAAATGGGGCCAGTCGCGAAGAAGCTGTGCAGCAGAATGTGCTCGGCTCGATGGAGTTGCTGGGGGCCTGCGCCAAAGCTGACGTCCAGCGCGTGGTGTTGCGTAGCCATACGGCCCTCTATGGGGCGAGTCCGCTGAATCCAACGTATATCACCGAACATCGCCCGCTTGCCAAAATCAATAGCCCGGGCTGGCTTCGCGATGTCTCGGAGGTGGAACACTTTAGCGCAGAGTTTGCCGCCCGCCATCCGCAATTGTCGCTCGTGTCGGTGCGCTGTGCCCCGCTGATTGGTGATACCTCTCCTCTGGTTACCTATCTCCGGCAGCCCAACCCATCTATGCTGGCCGGATTCGATCCCTGTTTCCAGTTGTTGCATCTGGAAGATGCTGCTGCCGGGTTCGCTCTGGCAGCGTTATCACATGCACCGGGGCCATTCAATCTCGCCTCCAGCGATACCATCTGTCTTTCGCAGGCCATCAAGCTCGCCGGTGGAAGACCAAACATGGTTCTTGAGCCAGTGGTGTCGCTGGCGTTTGCGATGGGAAATCGAGCGATCCTTGGTCGCTGGCCGTTTGAGTTGAGTTTCTTACGCCATAGCTGCATCGTTGATACCTGCCGTGCCCATGGTGACCTCGGGTGGAACCCAGAGCATAGCGCAGTCGATGCGTTGATGGCCTTGCAAGCTGATGAGCCTGATCTGGCGCGTCGTGAACTGGCCGCCGAAGCCTTGCGTGCCTTTTTAGAGCGTCGGAGCGAAGGAGTGCATGATGAGTGATGACGTGCGTCAAAACCAGCGGCCTGAAGAGCAGCCTGGTGAGATCGAGGAGGAGATCCCGGTCATGAGTGCGCCTCCACCGCCTGCGCCCCGCAAGGCCGCAGCAATGGACAAACGGAATGCGCCATCTCCGCCATTGAAGCCTTCGGTATTCCTCGAAGAAGAAGAGGAAATTGTAGTGACGACACCACCTCCATCCCTTCAACGTGCGCGAACGCCGGCACCTCCTCCCTTCTGGAGTGATCGCCAGAACGATCACGCGCCTGACGATGATGTGCCGATTAGTGGGGCGAGCGCCAGCAGTCTCTATGAGAACGAGCTTGAATTGCGCAATCTTGCCGAGCAGACCAATACCAATGTGGATGCAATGGGCAAACTGGCCGCAGGCACACTCAAGTTGATTGCTGACAATATGCGCCAGATGACTGACCAGCAGATCGAGCGGGTCAACGAGATGCTGCGCGGCGTCGATCTGAAGGATTATCTCGATCCGGCCTTCTGGGAGGGCATCGGGATAATTTTACGTTATCAGGTTGATGAGCAGGTGGCCTTTATCAAACGGCGGATGAGTGGTCAGTATGTGACTGATGCGTACGGCATGGATCGCGAAATCATCGATCTTGTCCGCCCGTCACTGATGTTTCTCTACCGTACCTGGTGGCGTGTCTCGGTCGAAGGGCTTGAGCATGTGCCTGCTGAGGGTCGAGCGCTGCTGGTGGGCAACCATAGTGGTGTGCTGCCGTGGGATGGCGCGATGATTGCCACGGCGGTCGCAGAAGAGCATCCGGCCCAGAATCAGCGCCTCGTGCGTAGTATGCACCTGCACTGGTTTAGTACCTTGCCTTTTGTGTCCCCCGCCCTCGCCGCCCTCGGCCAGGTGCCCGGTCTCCCCGAAAATGCGATCCGGTTGCTCGAACAGGATGAACTGGTCAGCGTCTTTCCCGAGGGCTTGAAGGGGGTGGGCAAGCTCTTCAAAGACCGGTACAAACTGGCTCGCTTTGGGCGCGGTGGCTTTGTCCAGGCGGCGATTCGCGCTCAGGCCCCGATTGTGCCTGTGGCGGTCGTCGGTGCCGAAGAGATTTACCCGATGTTTGCCAATGCCGAGAATATAGCGAAATTGCTGGGGATGCCCTACTTCCCGTTGACCCCCTTCTTCCCGTGGCTCGGGCCGCTCGGCTTTATTCCCTTGCCAACCCGCTGGAGCATTACCTTCTGTGAGCCGCTGCGCACCGATATGTATGACCCTGCGGAAGCTGATGATCCGCTGACTGTGCTTGGCCTCTCAGAACTGGTGCGGACGACCATCCAAGAGACGATCGATCGTCGCCTCGAAGAACGCTCCTCGATCTTTTGAGTCCTCGTTCTCCCAAAACATCCACCAAACGCACCCAAAAAATGCCAGTTCATGCTGGTATTTTTTGGGTGCAAAACACGCCTTAGAGGCTGTCTGAAAAGGCGACGGTTTGCCTCGGAGTGCCGGCTTTAGCCGGCTAAAGCCGGCACTCCAAGGGTACACCATGTACCGTTGAAGAGGCCACATTGTCACCCTGAGGATCACATGGCCCGTGGGCCACTTGGTACTCAGCAAGACAGAGCGCTACCTTGCAGCGTCATTGGTATCACTCGAGGAGAGCAATGCGTAGCTGCGCCAGATCCTCCTCTTGCAAACCAAGCCCCTCACGGACATAGGCATCAAATGAGCCATAGATCCGGTCAATGGTGGTAAACGCCGTCTGCAAGTAGGCAACTTCAACCCCAAGAAGCTGGCGCACGAGGCTCGCTGCATGCTCGCCACGGGTCAGGCGAATCAACGCTAACTCACGCCGCCGTGCGCTGATGGTATACTCATTCGACCGCAAATAGTCGGCCAGAATCGTGTCGCCAGGTACACCGAGCAAGTGCAAGGTGAGTGCTGCCGCAAAACCCGTGCGGTCTTTGCCAGCAGTACAGTGAAAGAGCAACGGTGCGCCCTCAGTCGTCTGGACGGTCTGAATAAATTGGCGAAATGACGGTGTAAAGCAGGTAATAAACTGTTCGTTGGCTTCGCTGAGCAGCGCAGCGGGATCAATGCCATCGAGGTCGCCGCGCTCAAAACGTTCGCGGAGATCAGCCATCAGGCTGCTCGTTTCTTCGAGAATGGGAATTTCGACGACATTGATGCCATGATTGGCTGGCAAGCGGTTCGGTTGCCGTAAACGCTCGGCCTCGCTGCGCAGATCAATCAGGGTGACCAGGCCCAGTTGCATCAGTACTTGCTGATCCCGACGGCTCAGATGGTACAGGTGATCGGAACGATAGAGCGCCCCCCAGCGGACCCGACGCCCGTCGTGGGTATGATAGCCACCCAGATCGCGCAAATTAGCGGCACCGGCAAGCTTGATGCGTCGGTGAGCCTCGCGACGCTCAGGCGGCATAGCTGCCGGATGAGTGGCCAGACGCCTCCGCCCCCGGTTGAACTTGTGAAGGAGCAGACCCATAACTGCCAACCCCATGCTCAAAACAGTTGTAGAACGGAGCAATGTGTGCATGGTGATGTCCCGATTTGTTGTCTGATGTTGCTTCATTCTACCATTGTACCAGTTTACCGGTAGATAAGGCACAGGGCCGACTGTAGGGCGATTGCATCTTCCGTGTATGCACCCCGCCAGGGCACCCCTTGCGGGTGCCCTGGGCACCCGCAAGGGGTGCCCCTACAGGGCCGGGGGCTGGGCCCGGTGTACGGGCACCCGCAAGGGGTGCCCCGTTGTTGCCGGGGGCCGCCGTTTGCGACGCTCGTTGCATGCACATGCTGCCAAATAGAGCGTATTTTTGTATCCGATTTCGTATGATGCAATCGCCCTAGGGTAGATTGGGTGCATGTTTGGTAGCGAAACCGCCAAACATGCATTCAATCTGTGGTATGATTGACACTGTTGTCACTATGATATCTATGCCAATGATGGTGCCTCAATGGAGTGGTTACACCTCGACCGCCATGCTGACGAACCAATGTATCGGCAGATTGTGGCTCAGGTCAAAGCAGCGTGTGCGCGTGGTCAGTTACGGCCAGGTGATCGTTTGCCAACGATACGCGTCCTTGCCGAACGCCTCGGCCTGCATCGCAATACGGTGCTGCTCGCCTATCAAGAACTGAGCACCCAGGGCGTGATCGAAAGCCGCCCTGGGCGCGGGGCCTCTATTGCTGAACCCGTCCGCTCACCTGAGGCAGCCGTTCGTCTCCAGGCAACGGTTGAGACCCTGGTGCGCGATGGCCTGGCTGCTGGTATCAGCATCGAGGTTCTGACTGCGCTGGTACGCGAAGAGGGTGAGCGCTGGCGTCCTGCGCCGCTCGCCACACGGCAAGCGGTGACAGGACACGAGCGACATATCCGCTTCGAGGGGAGTCACGACTTCTCGCTTGATCTGCTCGGGCGCGAGTTGCACAAACTCGATCCTGGTCTTGACCTGAAATGGCAGGCGGTGGGGAGCATGGCTGGGCTGCGGGCACTCGTAAATGGCGAAGCCGATCTGGCGGGGATGCATCTGCTTGACCCCATCACGGGAATCTACAATCAAGCGGCGATCGCGGCGCTTGCGCCTGCTGGCACCATTCAACTGATCACCCTGGCCGAACGCGAGCAGGGCTTGATTGTCCGCCATGGCAACCCCTTTGGACTACGCAGTATCGCAGACCTAGCCCAGCCAGGGCTACGTTTTGTCGCACGTCAGCCAGGATCGGGAACCGCCGCACTCTATCACCACCTGCTCACCCAGGCTGGTCTCGCACCTGGCCTGCTTGAGCCTCCCGTTCGCACTGTGACAACCCACCTTGCGGCAGCCGCAGCGGTTGCCTCGCACCGTGCCGATGTCGCCCTGGGCCTGCATACTGCGGCAAAAGCTATGGATCTCGCTTTTATCCCCTTAACCATCGAACGTTATGACCTTGCTGTGCGCACGAGTGATATGGATACCCCGTGGTTTGCCTCATTGCTCGAAACGCTCGTAACACCTGCATTGCATTCTGCCATTCAGGCGCTGCCCGGATATGATGCGATGCATACGGCGTGGATGCCTCATATGCCGTAGGCCACCAACCGCCGATGGAAGATGCTTCGATTGAAAGTGAGAAGTCTCTTGAGAAACGTCATTCACACAGTAGTCGCAGTGATCATGCTGGGGGCGCTGGTAGCCTGTGGTACGGCACCGCAAGTTACCCCTGCAGAACCTGCAGCACCACAGGTGTTGCGTCTGGCGACAACAACCTCCACCGCCGACTCGGGTCTGCTCGAGGCGATCCTGCCGGATTTTGAAGCGCGCTTCAATGCACGCGTCGAAGTGATTGCGGTTGGCACAGGCCAGGCTCTAGCGCTTGGGCAGAGTGGGGATGTTGATGTGGTGCTGGTGCATGCTCGTGCCCGTGAAGATGCTTTTGTGGCTGAGGGCTATGGCGTTAATCGTCGCGATGTGATGTATAACGATTTTGTGGTGGTTGGCCCTGCGGCTGATCCAGCCGGGATTGCGGGCATTGCAACCGCGGCTGAGGCCTTCGCGATGATTGCCGAGACGGGGTCGCTGTTTGCCGCACGGGGCGATGACAGCGGGACATCAACCGCTGAACTGGGCATCTGGCGATCAATCGGAATTACACCGACCGCTGAATTGAACTGGTATCGTTCACTCGGGCAAGGCATGGGTGAAACATTGATTACCGCAAACGAGCAAGAAGCTTATACGCTCACTGATCGCGGCACGTTCCTTGCGATGCGTGACAGTGTGCCTGACCTCACGATCCTGGTTGGTGGAGCGACGGTCGCCGAGAATCAGGATCCGCGTTTGCGCAATCCGTATGGCGTTATCCCCGTCAACCCAGAACGACACGAAGGCATTCAGGCGACCCTGGCTGAAGAGTTTGCGGCCTGGCTCACCTCACCCGAAACGCAGGCGATGATTGGTGAGTATGGTACCGAGCGTTTTGGGCAACCGCTCTTTTATCCTGCAGCAACGCAATGAGTCTGTGAACGAGGTCTGGTTGCCCTCCTGAGCGTGCGAGCCAGAGGCCCGCACGCTCAGGAGGGCAACATCAGAAAAGATAGCATGAACTACTGGCAAGAAGCAATCGACCTGCTGGTTGGTGGCAACAGCGATGTCTGGGCGATCATCATCCTCTCTTTGCAAGTCTCTGGGCTTGCGTTGGTGGTCAGCGCAATTATTGGCGTTCCGCTTGGTTCATTGATCGGTTTACATACCTTTCCAGGGCGCCAACTGGTCATTGCCATAGTCTATACGGGGATGGGGTTTCCCCCGGTCGTGATCGGGCTAGCCGTCTTTCTGTTGCTTTCGCGTTCAGGACCGCTCGGTTTTCTTGGTTGGCTTTTCACCCCAAGCGCGATGGTGCTTGCCCAGGTCATCCTCGCGCTCCCCCTGGTGATTGGCTTTACGATGTCGGCAGTGCTCGCGGTGGATCCAGCGCTACGCACACAGATCCGCGCCCTGGGGGCGAGCCCAACCCAGACGACGCTCGCGGTGCTCTGGGAAGCGCGGGTCGGCGTGCTGGTGGCGCTGATCGCCGGTTTTGGTGGAATCATCTCGGAAGTAGGTGCGGTGATGCTGGTTGGGGGCAATATCCAGGGTTCAACGCGGGTGCTGACGACTGCGATTGTGCTCGAAACGCGCAAAGGCGCGTTTGATGTTGCGATCGCGCTTGCTCTTGTATTGCTCGGCATTACGTTCGTGATCAACCTGGCGCTACTGCAACTCCAGGGTACATTGCTCAAAGCGAAGTAATGAAGGCCGAGCCAATCTATCAACTTGAGGCCATCCAGCAGCGCTACGGTGAACGACTGGTGCTCGATATCCCATCGTTGCAGATCGAACGAGGCGAGTTACTGGCGCTCGTGGGGCCATCGGGGGCGGGTAAAAGCACCTTGCTGCGCCTGCTCAACTTTCTCGAGTCGCCGACGCAAGGTCAGCTACGTTTTGCCGGACACGCGCTTGGCTCACGGGTTCCGCTCGCGCTCCAACGGCGGGTGACTACGGTCTTTCAACGGCCTGCCCTGCTGAGTGGCAGTGTGCTCGACAACGTCGCCTATGGCCTGCGCCTGCGGCGGCATCCAGAGGCACGCGAGCGTGCGCGTGAAGCTCTCACGGAAGTGGGCCTGGCCCACCTAGCGCGGGCGGCAGCCCATACCCTCTCGGGAGGCGAAGCGCAACGGGTTGCCCTTGCGCGGGCGCTCGTGATTGCACCAGAGGTCTTGCTGCTCGATGAGCCAACGGCCAACCTGGATCCGGCGAACATCGCCGCCATCGAGCGCACGGTCGCTGAGGCACACCGCCGTGGCACGACGATCATCCTCGTCACGCACAACATCTTTCAGGCACGGCGCCTCGCTCAACGTGTCGCCTTGATGCTCGACGGGCGCATCATCGAACTCGCCCCCACCGAAACCTTTTTTGAAACCCCACGCGACCCCCGGACAACGGCCTTTATCAAAGGGGACATGCTGTATTAAGGGCCTGCGGCTTGCAATAATCTTGCCTATGCAGGTGAAAACGACCAGCGAAGCTGGTCGTTTTCACCTGCATAGGCAACGATTTCTCTACCCGCCAAGTTGCGACATGCCACGTACCGTGGGGCGGACACCCTCGGGCAAGCCGTGGCCCCAGGGTTTGATCTGCACGGCGTGGCGCACAATCTGCTCGATCTCGGCGAGCGTCGCACCATTGCGAATGGCCGAACGGAGATCAACCTCGTCGTCACGCAAGAGGCAGAGGTGCATCCGCCCGTCAGCCGTGAGGCGCATCCGATTGCACGTTGCACAAAAAGGATCGGTGACGGCACTGATAAAACCAAGCTTGCCGGGGGCACCGGGGATGCGATAGCGACGGGCAGGATCAGCGGGATCCTGCCCATACGGGGTCAGGGTGCCAAAATGGGCCTCGATGCGGGCAATCAATTCAGCCGTACTGATGACGCCCTCTTCGGCGAGACCGGCAACGCCCGTCAGCGGCATCACCTCGATAAAACGGAACTCCCAGGGATGCCGGGTTGTCAGGGCCGCGAGTTGCACGACTTCATCGTCATTCATGCCCCGCACAATAACGGCATTGAGCTTGATTGGGTGGAGGCCGGCCTCATCAGCGGCCTGAATACCCGCCCAGACCTCATCGAGATTGCCACCGCGGGTCATCTGCCGAAACTTGACGGGATCGAGGCTATCAATGCTCACATTGACCCGGTCGAGGCCGGCTTCTTTGAGCGGCCCGGCGAGGCGACGGAGGCGCAGCGCATTCGTCGTCATCGCCACATGCTCAATGCCTGGCACTGCTTTCATCGCAGCGATCAGTTCGACGATATCCTGACGCAGCGTCGGTTCGCCACCAGTCAAGCGGAGCTTGCGGAAACCGGCTGCGGCAGCCGCCTGGATCACCAGCAACAGCTCATCGTTGGTCAGCAACTCGGGGCGCGGGGCAAACTGCATCCCAACGGCGGGCATGCAATAGACACAGCGCATATTGCAGCGATCAGTCAGTGAAACCCGCAGATAATCAATGCGCCGCCCGAAGCTATCACGGGCCGGCTCATCGGTCGCATAGGTCGGGATCTCCCGTGGCTCAAAAAAGGTCAACGGGATGGTCGCCTTGATTGGATCACGTTCCATAGCTGCATGACCTCATTGTCACTTTTATCCAACAGGTACCTGGCGCTCAGCAGCGCCAGATACCCTCCAATGCTCAGGCTGAGACAAACTTCAAGACACTGATCCTAGCAGCGAGCTTGCGGGCAACATCGCGGAACCGATCGGCATAGGCATCATCGGCATCACTGATCACTGCTGGCGCACCAGTATCACCACCAGCGCGAACAGCCATACCCAGGGGGATCTGACCGAGCAACGGCACACCCAATTGCTCAGAGAGACGCGCCGCGCCACCGCTGCCAAAGATATCATAGCGCGTCCCGGTATCAGGTGCCTGGAAATAGGCCATATTCTCGACAATGCCGAGCAACGGCACATTCACCTTCTTGAACATCTCCATTGCCTTGACGACATCAACTGTCGCAACGGCCTGCGGCGTCGTGACAATGAGGCTCCCGGTGAGGGGCAGGCTCTGGGCGAGGGTCAGCGCAATATCACCGGTACCGGGGGGCATATCAATAATCAAATAATCGAGCGGTGCCCACTCCACATTGTAGAGAAACTGCCGCAACAACTGGCTGACCATCGGCCCACGCCAGATCACCGGCTGGGTCTCATCAATTAGAAACCCGACCGAGATCAACTTGATGCCGTGGCCGGTGAGCGGGATCATCATTGCTTCGCCCTGCTCATTCTGGAAGGCCTCGGGCTGACCTTTGACACCCAGCATCAGGGGCAAACTCGGGCCAAAGACATCCGCATCGAGCAAACCAACCTGTGCGCCCTCTTGCGCGAGGGCGACCGCCAGATTCACGGCAATGGTACTCTTGCCCACCCCACCTTTGCCAGCGGCGACTGCGATCACATTCGCCACGCCGGGAATAGGGGCCTGCTCGGGAATGCCCGCCGGACGACGGGTATTGGCCGTAAACTCGATCATCACCTGTTCAACACCAGGAACGGTCCGTACCGCCGCCTCGGCCTCGGCATGGATTTGATCTTTCAGCGGACAGGCCGGGGTCGTCAATTCAATGGTGAAATTGACGTTGCTACCATTGATCCGTACATCTTTGATCATCCGCCGCGAGACAAGGTCACCACCAAGCTCGGGCTCTTGAACAGTACTCAGCGCCGCCAGCACCTGTTGCTCGGTCAGCGGCGCACTTTGCTGTGAAAAAAGACCCATAATGGGAAACGCTCCACGTACGATTGCGAACTATCTCAAGGGGTTGGTTTCATTATACCAGATTGTGTGTTGAAACTCTTCAGAGGAGGCTCCGGTAGACGGCGAGCGTTGCCTGGGCGGCGCGTTGCCAGGTGAACCGGGCTGCGTGGGGTGGTCCCCGCCGAACTAAAGCGGTGCGTGCGGCTTCATCATGCCAGAGCGAGGCGATTGTATCGGCCCAGGCCATAGGATCTTGTGGCGGGAGACAGATCCCGGCCTTGCCAACAATTTCGGGCAGGCTGCTTGTATCAGCCACGATCGTTGGCGCTCCACAGGCAAGCGCTTCGAGCACAGGGAGGCCGAAGCCTTCGTAGAGCGACGGATTGACATAGAGGCGACAGGCATTGTAGAGCCAGATCAACTCGTCGTGCGCCACTTTGCCCGCAAACCAGACATGATCAGCCAGGTGCAACTCGCGCACAAGGCGATAGATTGGCTCATCGAGCCAACCCGGTGCGCCGGCGGCAACGAGTTGGTAGGGGACACGGGGATCGCGATCGAGCAGGAGGCGAAGCGCGTGGAGCAGTGTTTCCAGGTTCTTGCGGGGTTCGATCGTGCTCACAAAGAGCAGGAAGCTCGCTGCGGTCAGTTGACGCCCATTGATGGTGCGAGTGGCGTCAGGCCTCAGGCCAAGCGGTTGAAAGCTCGGATCGGCTGCTTCATAGATCACCGTGATCTGTTCGGCGGGCAGATCGAGCAGACTGACGATATCATTGCGTGTTGCTTCCGAGACCGTAATGACCCCATCGGCATCGTGGGCTGCAGCGCGGATCTGGGCATAGAAGCGGCGCGCATCAGCATCGAGAATGTCAGGATAATGAAGAAACGCCAGATCATGGATCGTGATCACCGCCGGGCAGCGCCGCCTGCGAGGGGCAATGAAATCGGGACAATGCAAGAGTGACAGCCGTTGCGGCCAGAGCTCAAGCGGCAGGCTCAGTTGCTCGTAGCGATGATGGGGCGGCGTGATCATCGTAGCACGGCGGAGATTGGGGCCAACGGCGAGCGGCTCGCGTTGACGATAGTGCTGGAGCGCGACAAACTCAAGGTCGGGCGCGAGCGTCGCCATTGCGCCGAGTAACTGGCGGGTATACTGGGCGATGCCACCTTGACGATACGCATTGAGGCGTGCATCAACACCGATCCGGGTCACAGCGCCACCTGAACTTCCAACCCATCATAGGCAAACGCCACCCCCTCGGGCAAGTCGAGGCTGGCAAGCGCGTGGTCAATGTTGTGGTTCATATGGACAAAGAAAGCGCGGCGCGGCTGCAGCGCGGCGACAACTTCGAGGGCCTGCGCAACCGAATAGTGCGTCGGATGGGGTTCGTAGCGTAACGCATTGAGCACGAGCACATCAAGGTCGCGCAGCAGTGCCCAGGCTGTCGGCGACAGCGCACTTGCGTCAGTGATATAACCAAGCCGCCCCACTCGATACCCCGTGATCGTCCAGCTTCCGTGCAGCACATCAAAGGGTTGAATCGTCAGTGAGCCGACCGTAAAGGGCTCCACGACTGGGCGCAGATCAAGACTCGGGCGCGTCGACCCGGCCGATGTGTCGGTAAACGCATAGGCAAAGCGCTCACGCACATCACCGAGCGTCTGGGGACTCCCATAGATCGGAATGGCGGTACCACTCCAGCAGAGTGGACGGAGATCGTCGATGCCTGCGGTATGATCAAAGTGAGAATGGGTAATCAAGACCGCATCAAGACGACAGAGATCTGCAATCAGGGCCTGTTCACGAAAATCGGGGCCCGCATCAATCAGAATAGTCTCGATACCAGTGGAAAGCAAGGCTGCCGTGCGGAGACGCCGATTGCGCGGATCAGACGATGTACAGACGGCGCACTTGCACCCAATGACCGGCACCCCCATCGAGGTGCCAGTTCCCAAAAAACGTAGCCACATATGGCGATCCTCAATGGCTAAGAGACCTGTGTAAAGTATAGCATGCTGTGTAATCTCTGGGGGCCTGCGGCCCCTTTCCCGCGATGGTGGGTTTCGTTGTGGTGGCTTCGCCACCACAACGAAACCGAAAAGAGGATCAGCTATAATGATGCCCAACTGTTGCCAATGGGAGTGGTTATGCTGGTGGTGACGCTCTTTGGTGTGCCGAGGCTTGTGCGCGATGGGGTTGCCGTTGAGTTACCTCGCCGCCGCGCCCGGGCACTTGTCTATTACCTGGCCGCCCAGACTGCGCCGGTGAGCCGCGAGCAGTTGCTGGGTCTCTTCTGGTCTGATCATGACCGTAGCGGGGCTCAGCAGTTGTTGCGCACCACGTTGCACGCGGTGCGGCGTGCGCTTGGCCCGGCCCTTGTGGCTGGTGAGTATCAACTTGGCCTGGAGGCTGACGTTGATTATCGCACGTTGCTGGCGACGATCCAGAAGCCCAGTGCTGATGAGGCTGCCCTTGCTTGGGCATTGCGTGGCTATCGTGATGATCTGCTAGCCGATTTCACTCTTACCGATGCTGAGCCGTTCGAGGATTGGCTGGCGGCCGAGCGTGAACGAGCGCGGATGCTGGCAATTCGCGGCTTTACGCGCCTGGCACGACTCGCCGAGGGGCGCGCTGCCTATGAGGTGGCGCTTGAGGCGTTACGTCAGGCCCTTGCGTTTGATCCGCTCCAGGAGGATCTGCAACGTGATGCGATGCGCCTCCACTATTATGCCGGTGACCGGGTAGGCGCGATCCGGCGCTACGAGCATCTGCAGGATCTGCTTGATGCCGAGGTGGGGGTGCCGCCGATGCAGGCAACCCGTGAACTCTATGATGCGATTATTACCGATGCGCTTGTGCGGCCTCCTGCTGAACATGGTGCCGTCGAGTTGTCGCGGGCAGGTGAAGCTTCCCTGGTCACGCGGACGTCTGCACCGGCACCGCTCCAATCTCCGTCGTTGCTTGCCTTGCCATTTATTGGGCGGCAGACAGAATTGGCGCTGATCGCCGAGGCGGTGACGCAAGGGCAATTGGTGTTGATCGAGGGTGAACCGGGGATTGGCAAAACGCGACTGGCGACCGAGTTCCTGGGGCAACATGTTGCCGAGCACGGTCTGGTGCTGGTTGGTGCTGCACGTGAACTCGAGCAGAGTCTGCCGTATCAACCGGTGATTGCAGCATTGCGCATGCTAGCAACTCACCCCAGGTGGCCTGCGCTCCGTGCTCAACTTGATCTGGCCCCTGTCTGGTTGCGTGAAGTTGCGCGTCTGGTGCCCGAACTGGCAGAAGCGCTTCCTGGGCAGTTGATGGCGCTGGGCAATGCTGAAGAGGCTCGTCTGTGGGAGAGTGTTGCGCAACTGGTGATGGCGCTGGTACGTCACGTTCCGGTCGGGTTGTTGTTTGACGACCTGCACTGGGCCGATGTCAGTACGCTCGGTTTGGTGAGCTACCTCCTTCGGCGTAGCCAGGGCACCCAGGTCAGCGTGCTGGCAACGACGCGCCCCGTTCGCCCTCGTCATGCGCTGGCAACCCTGATGGCCGGTCTGACGCGTGAGAACCATCTGAAGAGGCTGGCGCTGCAACGCCTTCACCCCACGGAAACGGCCTTCCTCGCCCAACAACTCTGCCCCCATGATGCGGAAGTAACGGCAGCCTGGATTCAACAAACGACCGAAGGCAATCCGTATATTCTGGTTGAAGTGATTAGCCACGCGCTCGCTACGGGGATGCTCGGCCCTGATGGGCATCTGCACCTCGATGGCGCAACGGCACCAATCGTCCCCCCTACCGTCTATAGTTTAATCGAAGCGCGGCTTACGCGGCTTGCCGAAGGTGCGCGGCGGGTGCTTGATGCGGCTGTGGTGGCCGGGCGCGAATTTGAGTTTGAAGTCGCCGCCCGCGCAGCCGCACTCTCTGAGCAGGCGGCCCTTGATGCCCTCGACGAATTGCAGGCCGCTCGTCTGGTCGAGCCGCTTGATGAGGGGCGGTATCGTTTTGACCATAGCCTGACCGTCGAAGTCGCAGGGCACGAGCTTGGGGTTCCTCGTCAGCGGAGCCTTCATCGCCGGATCGCTGAAGCGATGGAGGCGCTGCATCGCAACGAGCTCGATACTGTGGCAGGGATGATCGCGTGGCATTTTGCTCAGGGTGGCGTGCCCGATCGCGCCGCCGAGTATGCCTTGCGCGCTGCACGCAGGGCCACTGCGGTTGCGGCATGGAGTGAGGCAACGGGCCTGTTTGAGCAGGCACTGGCGGGGAGCCAGTCTGTCGAGCGGTTTGCCATTCTGCTTGACCTGGGCGAGGCGCTGGCGCAACAGGGCGAAGGCGCACGCGCAGCAGAACGTCTTCGTGAAGCGCTGGCGCTTGCCGCCAACGAGATGCAGGCCAATCACGCACGTCTCAAACTGGCCGGGGTTCTTGTCGTGCAGGCGCGTTATGCTGAGGTGATCGATCTGGTACGTGATCTGGCGACCCAAGGCACGCCCGGCGAACGTGCACAAGCGCTCTTCCGCTGGGGCACAGCGCTCTCGTTGGAAGGCGCCGATCTCGGCGAGGCGGCACTGCGTCTCGGCGAAGCCGAGCAGTTGGTGATCGAGCAGGCCAGCCTCGACCAGATGGCGCTGGCTCAGGTACGCTTTGAGCTTGGCAGCGTAGCGGCGCAGCAAGGCGATTTGCCCCGGGCGGTCGCCTACTATCACGAAGCAAAGCATGTTGCTGATGCGGTCTCAGAAGCACCAGACAGATTGAATCAGGCCATGATGTGGCGCATTCTTGCCCGTAACAATCTGGCGTACCATTTGCACCTGCTTGGTGACCTTGAACCAGCGGAAGCGCATCTTGGTGAAGCACTCAAGCTTGCTGAAGCTGCGGGCTTCCTTGGTCTGCAACCCTACCTGCTCTCGACCAAGGGTGAACTTGCGCTGGCCCAGGGGCATCTAGAGCACGCCGAGCAGGCCTTCAACGCGGGCCTGGCGCTGGCCGAACGCCTTGAAGTGCCCGAGCGCATTGCGGGCCTGGTTGCGAACCTCGGCCTGGTCGCGCTGCGACGGGGTGAAACGAGTCTCGCGATTCACCGGCTTTCAACAGCACAGGCGCAAGCCGATGCTCTTGGCACCCATCATCTGGCTGCACAGATCCGCATCTGGCTCGCGCCGCTCTTGCCGCCCCACGAAGCGCGTATCCTCTTTACTGAAGCCCGTGGTATCGCCGAAGCAGGCAAGCGCCAGCGTCTGCTTGATGAGCTTGCCCACATTGAAGCACTGTTGCCGCGCTAGGGCAGTTGCGCAAGCACCGAGCTTGCTTGCGCTGCATTTGAGGGCGCAGCCCCATCCGCCCCGGAGGCGCCCCGTCACCCGTAGGGGGGAAGCACTCCTTTTGGGGGTAGGTTTTTTTATCCAAGCGCCGAGGGAGCGACATGACGTTCGTTTTTTTCGCACGAAGGTGGCGGTGTCGTTGGCCAAGGTTCGGGGCACAAGCGTCGCGGCATGGGGATGGGTTGCTGGTTCAGTGCCCGCACGGCAGGGGTGCCAACGCCATCCATGTCATTCCGAACGGAGTGAGGAATCTTCACTGCGGCGCATGGAAGACCCCTCGCTCCGCTCGGAGTGCCAGGGCGAGCGCAGCGGGGTGCCAGAGCGGGCGCGGCGGGGTGCCAGGGCGGGCGCAGCGGGGTGCCACGGCGGGCGCAGCGGAGTGCCAGGGCGGGCGCAGCGGGGTGCCAACGCCAGCCATGTCATTCCGAACGGAGTGAGGAATCTCCGCTGCGGCGCATGGAAGACCCCTCGCTCCGCTCGGGGTGACACGGAGGATGCCTTGGGGTGGCAAGGGCGCGCAGCGGGGTGCCAGGGCGGGCGCGGCGGGGTGCCAGGGCGGGCGCGGCGGGGGTGCCAACGCCAGCCATGTCATTCCGAACGGAGTGAGGAATCTTCGCTGCGGCGCATGGAAGACCCCTCGCTCCGCTCGGGGTGCCAGGGCGGGCGCAGCGGAGTGACAGGGCGAGCGCAGCGGGGTGCCAGGGCGGGCGCAGCGGAGTGCCAGGGCGGGCGCGGCGGGGGTGCCAACGCCAGCCATGTCATTCCGAACGGAGTGAGGAATCTTCCCTGCGGCGCAGGGAAGACCCCTCGCTGCGCTCGGGGTGACAAGGAGGATGCCTTGGGGTGCTTCCCCCCTCCTAACGCCCCGCATCCCGCGGATCAAGCGCATCGCGCAACCCATCGCCAAGGAACGTGAAAGAGATCACAAGGGTCGAGAGCATCAAGACGGGGAAGAGCAGCATCCACGGTCCAGAACTGAGATTATTGAACCCATCAGTCATCATCTGACCAAGGCTGGTCGGCAACGGATTGGCTGGATCCACCGAAGGCCGCATCCCGACCCCGAGAAAGGTCAGAATCGCTTCGGCCAGGATCAGGCTGGGAATACTGAACGAAACCGCCACAATGATCGGGGCGAGGGTGTTGGGCAAAATATGGCGCACGAGAATGCGGCTCGTCGGTATGCCGAGCGCTTTGGCTGCCTCGACAAACTCCTTCTCCTTGAGCGAGAGCACCTGCCCACGCACAAGGCGGGCGAGGCTCGTCCAGCCAACCACAGCCAGGGCGGTAAAGATCAACAGCAGACCATTGAACGCCTTGCCAAATAAAGTCTCGCGGAAGGCCACCGTGAGCGTAATAATGAAGAGCAGATCGGGGAAGGATGCGACAATTTCAGTCAAGCGCATCAAGAGATTATCAACCCACCCGCCTCGAAACCCGGCCACGAGGCCAATGCCGACCCCGATCACCACAATAATAATCTGTGGCACCACCCCCACGATCAAGGAGACGCGTGTCGCAAAGATCAGGCGGCTCAGAATATCGCGGCCATTGGTATCGGTACCGAGAATATGTTCAGGATTCGGCTGGCGGTTTGGATTGTCGGTGACCCAGATCGGGGGGCGAAGGCTGTTATTGGAAGTCTGGGTGACCGGATTTTTGGGCGCAAGCCAGGGTGCCGCAAGTGCGACAAGCACATAAAGCAGCACCACCGTGATCCCAAGCATGGCCGCCTTATTGCGGCGGAGCCGTCGCCACGCATCCCCCCAAAGGCTTCGAGGTTTTGTTGCCGTGAGGTTGAGCTCTTCAAGCGCTGACGCTGGACGGGCCGTAGTTGCCATATGGTTGTACTCCGTTGGTGAGGGCTGTGCCCCGCGTAGTGGGGACAGAGGCTCGCCCTTATTTATAGCTGATTCGCGGATCAACCACACCGTAGGCAATGTCTACGATCAGATTGGCGAGGCCAAGAAAAAAGACAAAGACGAGTGCGCCGGCCATGATCATCGAATAATCACGTTTGCCGATGGCTTCGATCAAGAGCGAGCCCATGCCGGGAACCTGAAAAATAATTTCGGTGTAGAGCGTGCCGGTAATCAACGCAGCCGAGAGTGGCCCAAGGATTGTAATGACGGGCAGCACCGCATTTTTCAACATATGCCGCCAGACAACGACCTGATCATTGAGGCCCTTGGCTTGCGCGGTGCGCACATAATCTTGCCGTTTGACCTCAAGGACACTCGAGCGAGTCAGGCGGGTAATAAAGCCGAGCGAGGTTGAGCCGAGCGCAATCGTGGGCAGAATCCACGGGCGGATCGGGTCATTCCAATTGGGCAAGACGGTAAACCACTTCAACCAGCTTGCAAAGATCAAGACAAGCAGAAAACCAACAATCAAGGTTGAAAGCGACACAAAGAAGGTTGAGGTCAGGAGCACCAGATAATCAATCCAGGTATTCTGTTTAAGCGCGGCAAGCACGCCCATCGGAATGCCAAGCAGCACGGCAAAGAGCAGTGCCTGTACCCCCAAGCGTGCCGAATAATAAAAGCGGCTCGGCTTGCCTCCACGATCGCCAAATAGCTCTTGCTGCACCGTACGCGCCCCACGCGAGCTATAGGTTGGCCCGAAGTTTCCACCGATCGCGCCCCAGCGGATCGCTTGTTCACCAGTCTTTGGATCGGTGACGACATCGAGAAACATATACCGCGTAAATTGGCGCCAGAAGGGCAGATCCATGCCAAAGCGATCCCGTAACACCGCCTCTACCTGTGGTGACATCTGACGGCGCGTTGGATCGGTATCAAATGGTCCCCCAGGCGTCATTTTAGCGATACCAAAGGTCAGCAGACCAACAATAACCAGCACTGGGATCTGCCAGAGAATGCGACGAATAATATACGCCGTCATAACGTTATGCTCCGCTCAAGGGGTTTGGGGCCTGCGGCCCCATGCGCATCATGTTGAGGGCGGTCGCCCTAACAACCCGGTGCGTATGTTGGGGCAAACGGCCAACTTCGCTGGCCGTTTGCCCCAGCATACGTGAAAAGACTGGAGGCTGCGCCCCCAAAACCAACTGCTTCGCTTGGGAAAAGACTGGGGGTTGCCCCCCTAACCGGTTCCTTCGCTTGGAAAATGGCCTGGAGGCTGCGCCCCCAAAACCCGACTTCTTCGCTGGAGCAGCGCCAGCTATGCTGGCGCTGCTCCAGCGAAAAACCCCCCCTAAACCCTAATTAGGGCTGGACATCGACATTCGGCATGTTGAAGAAGCCGTACCAGTAATCAATCGGCGTAATCGTCTCGCCGGTGACACCCTGGACATAGGGCTTGACAAGTTCGTAGCCACCGTCGTTGCGGGTGAAGGCAACCGGTGCATCCGTCACCAGGATCTCTTGCGCCTGAGCATAGAGCTCGGCCCGTTTGACGGGATCCTGCTCGACATCAGCCTGGATGACCAGGGCATCAAACTCGGGGTTGGAATAGCCGACCCGGGTGCTCAGCAGACCATTGGTCTGGAAGAGTGAGATCCAGTTCTGGGGATCGGGATAATCGGCGCACCAACCGAGTGAGAACATCTGGGGTGGATTGTCCTTGGTCGCTGCCGAGAAAGCGGTGGGATCAATCGGGTCAAGGACAGCATCAATGCCCAGGTTGGTCTTCAACTGACCAGCCATCCACTCGAAGCGGGCATTATTGCGGGCACTGGCCGAGTAGGTCAACTTGATCTCGGGCAAGTTTTCGACGCCACCATACGAAGACTCGGCGATCAGCGCTTTGGCCGCTTCAGGATCAAATTCCCACAGGCGCAACTCGGGCTGGTAGCCAGGGAAGCCAGGGGGGATAAAGCTGTAGGCCACGCTGCCGAGGCCACCAAAGATATCACGGTTCCAGGCTTCGCGGTCAAACGCCTGGGCAAAGCCCTGCCGCACCTTGAGATCCTCGAAGGGTGCTTTGGTCGTATTGAAGCCAAAGTAGAACGTACAGGAACCACTGACCGGCAAGAGCTCCTGGCTCAGCGTCGGATCGCTTTGCACAGCTTGGAGATCTTCGGGGGCCACGGCGAGCATATCGAGTTCACCGTTTTGATAAGCCTGGAAGGCGACCTGGCTTTCGGTGATCATATAGTACTCGACACGCTGCAGCGCGACGGGGCCAAGTGGCCCGGCATAATTGGGATTGGCTTCCCAGACAGCCCGATTGCCGTGGTCCCACTCGGTCATAATAAAGGGGCCGTTGCCGATATAATTCTCGGGGTAGTACCACCAGTCGTCACCCTTGGCGATATCCTGCTCGCGTGCTGGGGCACCAATCCAGAGGGCGGCCATCGAGAGGAAATAGGGGGCCGGGGCGACGAGTTCAATTTCGAGGGTCAGGTCATCAATGGCCTTGACGCCGAAGTTCGCCAGCAACTCGTCCTGGTCACGCGCCAGGGCTTCCTCCATCTCCATGCCTTCACAGGCCGTGGCGGAATACTCGCTATAGCCCTTGATGATGCCACATGGCAATGACTGATACTCACCGGCCGTCTCGGGGTCAGCGAGGCGGCGCCAGGCATACTCAAAATTCTGGGCCGTCACGGGTGTACCATCGCTATACTGACCATCGGGGCGCAGCTTGAAGGTGTACTTCAAGCCATCAGCCGAGGTCTCGACGCTTTCAGCGGCAGCAGGGATGGGTTCCATATTGCCATCGAACGTCATCAAGGCCTGATAGGCCATCATGATGAACTGAATCTCAGACACGAAGCTTGACTTCTGTGGATCGACATTATCAGGTTCATTCCCGGTATTGATCCGCAGCACACCGGCTTGAGCCGTACCGGTACTGGGGGCCGGGGGCGTCGTGGGCGTATCAGGGGCCGGGGGCGTCGTGGGCGTATCAGGGGCCGGTGCAGTCGTAGCTGCCTCGGGTGCGGGTGGCGTGGTCGGGACAGTTGCCGTCCCACCACCACATGCGGCCAGGATGGGCAAGAGCAGCGCCAGCAGCATACCTACGGCCAGGCTGCTACGCCAGTTCAATTTGTTCATAAGAAGATACTCCTTCAGCAAGCAAAGCTATCACAAAAGCCAGCGCAAAGAACACCATAAATAGCGCGATAGGCATTCTCCTGGGTGCGTGAGAGCGCCCCCATTGCAAGGCGGCAAATTCAGCGGCCCGCAGCTTCATTGCGTTCAGCCGAGGAGTTTCTGTAGAGCAAATGGTCGTTACTCCGACACATCAGTGGGTCGGCACATGGGGAAGAAATACCCGTGTCTTGGGTGAGTTTATCCATTATTGAAGTGGCGGAATCGTACCATGTCCGTTTCGTGCTGTCAAGGTTCCATATTGGGCAGTGGCGTGGTATAATCAAGGTACGGAAGCTACAAACTGGAAATCAGGTTCTATTTCGAGGTAGCCCTATGCCAATGTATGAGTATGGCTGTGCCGTGTGTCATAGTCACTTTGATCTCTTGCGCCGGATGGATCAGGATGACAAGGGCATTGCCTGTCCCGCCTGTGGAAGCGAGCATGTTCACCGCCAGTTATCGGTCTTTGCTGCGCATAGCCGTGGGGGTTCATTGCCTTCAGAGGTGTCGGCAATGAGTGCGCCTGCTGGTGGGGGATGCGGATCAGGATGTTGCGGCGGTACGTGCGCATCAAGGAACTGAAGCTATGCGGGTTATGATCTTGACGGCGGGGTTGGGTACGCGTTTGCGGCCTCATACGTTTAGCAAGCCAAAACCGCTGGTGCAGGTTGCAGGCAAACCAGTACTCGCGCATATTATTGATGATCTCCTCCATTTGCAGATTGACGAACTTATTTGTGTGACAGGCTATTTAGGCAAGCAGATCGAAGAATTTGTCTGTCAAAATTACGGTCATATTCCGCTGCGCTTTCTTGTGCAAAAGGAAATGCGTGGTCAGGCCGATGCGATTTATCTTGCCAATGAAATTAGTGGCCCGTTGCTGGTGGTGTTTGGTGATGGCCTCGTTGGCATTGACAAAGAGCGCCTGGCTACCCATCCCAGCGAAGGCATTATCTACTGCAAAGAAGTTGATGACCCACGTCGTTTTGGCGTAGCCGTCGTTGAGCAGGGGCGCATTGTTCGTCTGGTGGAAAAACCAATCGAGCCGGTCTCGAACCTGGCGGTCGTGGGCTTCTATTATGTGCCTGAAGCGCAGCGTTTGATGGATGCGATCTGCTATATTATGGAGCACAACATCCAGACGAAAGGCGAGTACTATCTGGCCGATGCGTTGCAGGTGATGATTGAACGGGGTGAGATTTTGCATGCCGAAGCAGTGCCGATGTGGCGTGATTGCGGCACCGTCGAGGCGCTGTTGGATACCAATCGGTATCTGTTAGACCACGGGCATAGCCTCATGGTGGATGGGATGCGCTCGGTGATTATTCCCCCCGTGCATATCGCACCCAATGCGGTGATTGAAAATTCGGTGGTTGGTCCGTATGTTTCGGTCGCAGAGGGGGCGGTCATTCGTACATCTATTATCCAAAATACGATTGTGAACGCTGGTGCGCAAATCCAATCTGTGATTATGTCGGGGAGTCTGATAGGAGATAAGGCTTATGTCGATGGGATCAGTCACGAACTGAACATTGGTGATGCCTCAGATATTCGCCTTGGATAGGAGCCTATGATTGCTTATAACTTCCATACCATTGGCAAAGACGCCAGTGGTCAGGCCAGTGTAGGCCAGGGGAAGTTGACGCACCCTGTCAACACAATGACCTCGCCTGGTTCAGTCTATCGCGCTCGTTGTGCTGGCAGTGGTGAGCAACAACTCGTTGCCAGGCTGGTTGATGATCTCGGAAGCCTCTTTTCACGTTCCCTGCTTGTTGCCTACTATGTGTCATTGAAGACGAACCCGTTTGTGGTGCTGACTGGCCGCGAAGGCGCGGGCAAGGCAGCCCTGGCGGCTGGGGTGGCGGCTTCGCTCGTCGGCCAGGATAGTGGGCAGTTTGTGACAATCGGGTCGGATAGTTGGACAGGCCACGGTACGCAGAGTACCTACTACCGCGATATTCATGCGCGCTTTGGTATCAGTCAGTTGCTCGAAACGATGCACGAGGCGGCGGTGCCAGAAAACGCGGGCAAAGCCTATCTGGTGCTGCTCAAAGGGCTGACCCTCGAAGAACTCGATCTCTATCTGAGTCGGCTGTTGCGGGTAGAGCCACACGGCGAGCGGCGTCTCGTCTTGAGTGGGTTGCCACCAGCGCAACATCCGGTGGTACCGCGTAATTGCTTTCTGACGGCGACGATCAATGTGCCGCAGGTCAATTCCCCCCTGGCTGATCAGGTGTTACGCCACGCAGGACAGATCCAGTTTAGTCCTTCCCTCGCAACGGGTACCGTTGTTCCCAGGCTCCTCCCGCCACCGGTGGGGCTGCAGCGGGTGATGCTGGCAGCAACTACGCGCGATCCTGGTGAGGCCCGCGCACGTCTGCTCGCGATCCTCGGGCGGCGCGAACTCCGTAATCTCAGGCCGTCACCAGAATTGATGCGGCATCTCTATCGTCAACACCTGGCGCTTGAGCGCGAGGTGCGCGAAGAGGCGCTGGTGTATGTGGCGAATAGTTTTGACGCCGAAGGCCGTGGCCTCTTTGAGCCAACCGATCCGCAGCAGAATGCGCAGGTTGCGTTTGATGCGCAGGTGGTGCAGCGCATCCTCTGGCGGCTTGAAGGGCACGCGCAACAATTGCCACGCGACGCGTGAGATGCGCTGGAAAAAGCCAGCGTAGCTGGCTTTTTCCGGGAGTTATTGCGCATCACGCCAGCGCAAGGCTTCTTCCACCGGGCCAAAATCCCATGGCTCACCCATCCCATAGATGAAATGGGTTACACCTGCTTCAAGATAGGCTTCGAGGCTTTCACCTTTGCTCGGCGAGATACTGCGCTCAATCTCGGCAGGGTCGCGGCCAAGCTCGGCGCACCAGGCATCCAGGACAGCATGTTTGTGGCGTATAACATCGGGGGTGCCAAAGCCATGCCAGATCTGGGCATGCTGGGCGGTGAGCTTGAGGGTGACTTTTTCGCCACCTCCACCAATCAAAATGGGAATCGGGCGTACAGGGGGCGGAATTTCCACCTCCCAACGCTGCTTGATAATTGGTAGCGCCTCTTTGAGGGCTCGCAGCCGATCAGGTGCGGTGCCAAAAGGATAGCCATACTCCTCATAATCGCGCTCGAACCAGCCCGCCCCGATGCCAAAGATGAGGCGTCCGCCACTGATATGATCAATCGTCTTGGCCATGTTCGCGAGCAGCGCAGGATTGCGATAGCTATTGCACGAGACTAGACATCCGATTTCAGCACGGGTCGTCAGCGTTGCCATGGCGGTCAACACGGTCCACCCTTCAAAATGAGGACCCTGGGGATCACCATAGAGTGGAAAGAAATGATCCCAGTTCCAGATCGTATCACATCCCAGGGCCTCGGCGTGGCGCACGGCATCGGCAAACGAGGCCCATGTGGTATGCTGAGGATGGAGTTGCACCCCTACTTTGATCCGTTTCACTGTGTCTCCTTGGTCATGATCGTCATGACGAACAAAAGATACCTTGGTGAAGGGCCGTATACGTGCCCGCAGCGTCGCTGCGAGCACGTATACAAACACCTTTAGAAACTGGTAAACTACCACACAGATTGCATTTATCCTGTACACTATAGCATACTATGCGAAGGACTTCTGGATCGAGGGCATGAGAGTACGTATCTGGGGAACCCGTGGCTCGTACCCGGTAGCACATCGTTCAATGCTTCGTTATGGAGGCAATACAACGTGTGTCGAGGTGCGTACCACTAATCGGTGCATTGTGCTTGATGCGGGGACGGGACTGCGGCTGCTGGGGGAAGCGCTGGCGGCTGAGTCTGCGCCGCCACGGCAACTTGACCTGTTGATGACCCATACCCACTGGGATCATATTATTGGTTTTCCTTTTTTTCAGCCCATTTATCAACCAGAGTACCGCATTGATATCTTTGGTATGGCTCGTACCCAATCGACGCTGCGTACGACGATTGCCAATGCCTTGACTGATCCGTTGTTACCGATGAGTCTCGAGGATTTACGGGCCGAATTACACTTCCACGAAATTGATCAGGGATCTTGTTTCAACCTTGGTTCGGTGCAGGTAAGCACGGCACGGACAAATCACCCGTACCGGGCGCTCGCGTATCGTCTGGAGACCGAGGCAGCGAGCCTGGTTTTTATTCCTGATACGGGGCCATTTCACACCGTACTTTTTGGTGATGAACGGATCAACTGGCGAGGGCGGCCGACTGATTCGGATGTAGAGTTGCAAGAACTGGCCGCCATGCGTGAGGCGATTATTGAACTCGCCCGTGATGCGGATTGGATGCTCTATGATGCTCAGTTTACCGATGCTCAGTATGCGCAGTTTCCCCACTGGGGGCATAGCACCGCAAGTCAGGCGCGTGAGATCGCTGAAGCAGCAGGCGTACGCGAATTATTACTCTTTCATCATGATCCGCACCGATCGGATGATGAAGTTGACCAGATCCTCGCCGAGCAGTCAGCCCTAGCCAGGCCACCCCTTGTGATCCGCGCTGCCTTTGAGGGAATGGTACTAGACAAAGAGGAAGCGCTATGAAGCTTCAGTTCTGGGGGGTGCGTGGGTATGTGCCAACCCCGGGGGCGGCGTATCTGGAGTATGGGGGCAATACGTGTTGTGTCGTGATCTATGGTGCCCACGACGAATTGCTGGTACTTGATAGTGGAACCGGCTTTTGTCGCTTTGGCGATGAGTTGATGCAACGGGAATTTGGCGAAGGGCGGGGTGAGTTGACCCTGTTGATCAGCCATACGTACTGGGATCACCTGCTAGGCTTGCCGTTTCCGGGGTTGGTTCACACACCGGGCAATAAACTAAAAATTTATGGCCCCGACAGTACCCGCGGTTCCTTGCGCATGGTTTATGATGGCATTCTCTCGCCGGTCTATTCACCAGTCTATGGCCTGGCGCATATGGCGGCCACGCATAGCTTTGAGCCGATCTCAACGCATCCCCTTCAGATCGGAAGGCTGACGGTACGGGCGATGCCGCTGTCGCAGCACAAGCATTCGCCAATCTGGGCCTATCGGATCGAAGAGCACGGGCGAACGGTGGTCTATATGACCGATGTGCGCTACAGTGATGAGCAGATCTGGCGGAAGGCCGTGCATTTTGCCGAGGGGGCGACGGTGCTGATCCACAGTGCCCCGTATACGCGGGCCGAAGAGGTCGAAGATTATGGGCATAGTCGCGTCGAAGATGCGATCGAGGTGGCACAGCAAGCGCGGGTTGAACAACTCTTGCTCTATCACCATGCACCAACGCGTACCGATGCCCAACTCGATGCCCTGGTGGCGCAGTACCGGGCTGAACTCGTGGCGCTAGGGTCGTCGTTGCGACTTGAGGCGGCCCGCGAGGGGCCGATCCTTGAGGTCTAAGTGAGATGCTTGGGGGCCGTAGGCCCCCAAGCATCTCACCTATGCGCTTAGCGCGACTGTTTGCGTTCGCGCATGATGCGGTTGACTTCCTTGCCCCATTTGCGACCCTCTTGACGGCGTTGCAGGGCAACCGGGTTGATTGGCCGCTTTTCTTTTTCTTCACCGCCCCGCTCTTCACGTTCGAGCAGTTCGTCCGTCTCTTCGATCAGATCCAGAGCGTCCAGGTTATTCAGTTCACGCAGATTGATGCGAATTTTCGGCATGATCAGTTCTACTCCCGTTTAACTTTCGCCCTGGCGCAGCCTCACATAGCTGTCGTAGCGGGCGTGATCAATCTTGCCAGCGGTCACAGCGGTACGAACGGCGCAGTCTGGTTCGTGAATATGGCTACAGCCAGCAAAATAGCACTGGCCGAGGTAGGGACGTAGTTCGCGATAACACCAGTCGAGCTCTTCGGCAGGGACTTGCCAGAGGCCGATTTCGCGAATGCCGGGGGTGTCGGCAACATAGCCCTTGTCAGGTAGCTCGAGGGCGATCAACTCGGCAACGGTGGTGACATGGCGACCTTTGTTGAGCGCTGTGCTGATGGTTCCCGTGTCGAGGTGGAGGTCGGGTTGCAGCGCGTTGAGTAGGCTTGATTTGCCGACCCCGGATTTGCCGGTGACGACGCTGATGCGCCCGGCGAGGGTGTCGCGGACTGCCTGCAGGCCCTGCCCGGTCTGATTTGAGACATAGAGTACACGGTAGTTGATGTGTTCGTAGGGGGCAAAGAGTTGGGTCGCAACCGCCTGATCCACTAGGTCAATTTTGGTCGCGACGATAATGGCTTCAAGGCCGCTATGCTCGCAGATCACAAGGTAACGATCGAGCATACGAGGCGTAAAGGCGGGTTGGGCGCATGCGAATGTGAGCAGAACCTGGTCAACATTCGCCACGAGGACATCTTCTTTATAGGCACCTCGTGTCCCGGCGGCGCGGCGGGCGAGTTTGGAGCGACGCGGGTAGACGCTTTCGATCGCACCTTCGCCGTTGCCGACAAGCGTAATTTCAACCTGATCGCCGATGACGGCGATATCACTCGACTGGCGTTCGCGTTTCAAACGCCCGCGAAGCTTGCAGATCACCGTCTCGGTACTGGTCTGTACCCAGAAAAAGCCACTCTGGGCGCGCAAGACCGTACCGAGCAAGCGATCCGGGCGAGTTGGCGTCTGCTCTGTGCTGCTCATCATTGCCTCAAGCTTCTGGCTGTTCATGGATACGCAACTCCAGCTTGGTAACGCCAAGGATATCAAAGGCAAAGGTGAGTAGATGATCGATCAAACCCGGTTTTGCCTCTTCTGGATGGAGATTTATCATTGCCTGCGAGGGGGCAGAATGGCCCTGGGCAGGGGAATATTGATGCAGTGAGCCGTCACGCTCTAAAATAAGCAAGGCTGACCTCCCCATTGGGATGTTGTCGAGTTCCTCCGATGGCGTGCGCGTGGTCATTTCTGCAACATCAAGCTGTATCATAGGATGGCTCCTGCCTGTTTGTGGGTAGATTATTTGGCTGGTGGTTGTACCAGCTAAAACAAAGGTGCTTGCTGCGGACTCGTTGTCAAGACAAAAAGGCCGTGGGTGCTGGGCACACCACGGCCTTTTTTGATCAAAAAAGGCTGCGGGTGCTGATCAGCCACCCACAGCCTGTTGCTCATCGTATCAGGGGAGTTGTTAGCTCCTGAGCAGGCGGAATGGGATCTGGCTGACCCTCTCGGTGGCGCGGGCAACAACGACCCGAACCACAAGGCCCGTATCGGCAACGCCGACGTTCGCACTGTTGATTCCTATTGTCATGTTGCGTGCTCCTTCCGTTCCGTCTCTGCATTATTTCATCGTTACTATGCGCAAGGATAACATAGGCCAGAGGGCTTGTCAATGGGCTTTTGCTCGGTCTTCAGGCTGAACTATATATAGTTTGTTAGTCTCGTGTTAATGTGATTCTAACACTTCGTGATCTATAGTACATGCTGGTGGGCACCGTAGGTGCCCACCAGCATGACGTTGAAAAGTGAAGGATGGGGATGCGGTACAATAGGGAGAATTATTTTTGAAAAAGCAAGGAGTGCTGGTATATGACGACCGAGCCGACTGAGGTGCCTCAGGTCGAGGCGAAGACCTTCAAGGCCGAGGTGCAACAGGTGTTGCAAATTCTGGCCCATTCGCTCTATACCGATCGTGAGATTTTTCTGCGTGAGTTGATTTCGAATGCATCGGATACGCTTAATCGGATGCAGTTTGAGATGCTGACCAACCGTGATGTGCGCGATCCCGAAGCCGAACTGGCGATCTGGTTGAGTGCCGATAAAGACGCACGGACGGTGACGATCACTGATGCCGGGACGGGTATGACCCGTGAGGAACTGATTGATCACCTTGGCACGATTGCCCAGTCGAGTGCGCGTGCGTTTGTTGAAAAGACCAAGGACGCCAGCAAGGCGACGGCGAGCGAGATGATCGGCCAGTTTGGCGTTGGTTTCTACTCAGTCTTTATGGTCGCTGATAAGGTGACCGTTGTGTCGCGTTCGTACCGTCCCGAGGCCGAGGCCGCCATATGGGAAAGCACGGGTGACGATCGCTACACCATTGGTTCGGCTGAACGTGAAGAACGCGGCACCTCGATTACGCTCCATTTGAAGGAAGATGCTGCCGAGTTTGCCAATGATTGGCGTCTCGAACAGATCGTGAAACGACATTCAGATTTTGTTGCCTTTCCCATCTATAGTGGTGACCGGCAGATCAATCAGCGCAAGGCGCTCTGGCGGCGCGCTCCGCGTGAGGTCGAAGCCGAGGAGTATCAGAATCTCTATCGGCAATTGACGTTCGAGCCAGACGAGCCAATGCTGCATGTGCATCTTTCGACTGATGTGCCGGTTGATTTGCATAGTGTGCTCTTTATTCCTGGCAAACGCGAGCGTGGCTTGATCGAGCGCCGGATCGAAGGCAAGGTTCGACTCTATTCGCGCAAGGTCTTGATCCTCGAAGAGGCGAAGGATCTGTTGCCTGCCTACTTCCGTTTTATCGAGGGTGTGGTTGACAGTGAAGACTTGCCCCTGAATGTATCGCGTGAGAGTGTGCAGTCGTCACCGGTGATGCAGCGCATCCGGAAGACGTTGACGAGCCGGTTGCACCGCGAGTTGAATGATCTGGCTGATAAGGATGCGAACGCATTCAAGGCCTTCTGGCAAGAGTTCGGCGTCTTTATCAAAGAGGGTATTGCCACTGATTACGAAAGTCGGAACGAACTGCTCAAGCTATTGCGCGTTCAGACGACCCGGAGCGATGGCGAATTGGTAACCCTGGGTCAGTACAAGAGTCGGATTATTGATGGGCAGCAAGAGATCTACTATGTGCTGGCGGCGAGTCTCGAAGCTGCTGCGACGAGCCCACACCTTGATCCGTTCAAGGCACGGGGGATCGAGGTCGTGTTGTTGACCGACCTCATGGATGGCTTTATGCTTTCGGGGTTGCGTGAATACGAAGGCTTGAAGCTGCGCAATGTTGATGAGGCCGACCTGGAATTGCCGGGCGAGGTGGCAGCGCCAGAACCACAGATTAGCGAAGCGCAATTCACGCCGCTGGCCGAGCGCCTGGCTGCGATCCTGGGTGAAAAGGTCAAAACCGTGCGCGCGTCGAAGGTGTTGCGTGACAGCCCGGCGCGCCTGGTGAGTGACGACGATATGATGGGGCGCGAAATGCAGCGGATCCAGCAGATGCTGGGACGCGAAGCTGACGCGGCACCGCGCATTCTCGAGTTGAACCTGAGCCACAACCTGGTCGCAGCGCTGGCGCAGCGGGTCGAGGCTGATGTGAACGACCCGATTGTCACCGCCGCCGCCGAGCAGCTCTACGATAATGCCCTGTTGATCGAGGGCTTGCACCAGAACCCCGCGGCTATGGTACCGCGGATTTTGCAGCTACTCGAAGCAGCGGCGCGTACGCAGCCGGATCAGGCATAAAGCCCGCTCATCAACAGACAAAGCGAGACGCCGAGCATTTTGCTCGGCGTCTCGCTTTGTTGCTTGTGGTGGAGCCATGGGGGTTCGAACCCCAGACCTCAACACTGCCAGTGTTGCGCTCTCCCAACTGAGCTATGGCCCCGTTGTGTGTGTGGTGGAGGCGAGGAGGCTCGAACTCCTGACCTCGACAGTGCGATTGTCGCGCTCTCCCAACTGAGCTACGCCCCCGCACGCACTCAACGAGTATAGCATGGGGTAGGGAGGCTGTCAAATGATTGGACAGGGTTCGGGCATCCGTGCTACACTGGCTGTTATTATGTTGGATTTCGCGAGAAAGGAAATCGTCGTGGCGAAGCCTGGAACTGATCTACGTCGTCTAGGCGGTATGCTCCTGATCGGGGCAGTCGCTGGCGCCGCCGCACGTTATTATATGGAGACGCGCACACGCGCTGAGCGTCAGCAGACGAGTCTGATTGACTGGGATCAAGCGCGGGCCATGGCCTTGCGGGTGTCGCAATGGGAAGAGGCACCGTTGATCGAGCGATCGTTTCGCGAGGCGCAGTATCTGCGTTTGGTGAAGCAGAGTGAGCCACTGATTGCCGAATACCTCGGGGTAGAATTGCCCGAGCCAATCAACCGGGTGTATGTTCATGATCGGCGCGAGTGGCTTGAGGCGAACTTCACTTCGTTTGAGCATCTCTTTCGCCCGATCGAGGCGATCTACGAGCGCAACGCAACGCAGAACAGCATGGCGATGCTCTTCAGTGACGTGAACAGCAAACTGCTTGGCTTGCAAATGGGCGGGTTGCTCGGTTTTCTGGCCCGACGGGTGCTAGGACAATACGACCTGAGCCTGTTGTCGCCTGATCCGGCGACGGGCGGGGCGCTCTATTTTGTTGAACCAAACATCGCCCGGGTGCAGGGGCAACTGGGGTTGAACGACGAAGATTTTCGGCTCTGGATTGCGTTGCATGAAACGACGCACGCCTTTGAGTTTGAAGCGTACCCGTGGGTACGTCAGCATTTCCGTGACCTGTTGCAACAATACTTTGATCAGTTGAATGATCAACTCGAAGGATTGGGCCTCAACTTGCCGCAGCTCTTGATGCGCCTTATCCAGAATTGGGGTTCGAACGAGCACTGGATCGAGATGATGCTCACCCCGCAGCAACGGGTCATCTTTGAGCAACTCCAAGCGTTGATGTCGCTCGTTGAGGGATACGGCAACCACGTGATGAATGCGGTAGGCAAACGGCTCTTGCCGAGCTTTGAGCAGATCGAGCACCGGGTGGCCCAGCGGCAATCAACCCGGACGATCATCGAACAGGTCTTCAACCGGATCACCGGCATGGATCTCAAGCTTGCGCAGTATCAGCAGGGTGAAGCCTTTGTCAACGCGGTCACCCAGGCGCGTGGGCAGGCCTACTGTGCGCGGGTATGGGAGCGTGTCGAGCACCTGCCCACGATGGAGGAGATCAAGCAGCCTGCGCTCTGGATCGCACGCATGGATGCGACGGGATAAGGGCCAGGGCCTTACAAAGAATGCTTGGCCCCCAACAAGTCAGCGTAGCTGACTTGTTGGGGGCCAAGCATTCCCTCACAACCCCCACACGAAGGGCATCAGCCAGTAACCAAGCACGGTGATGAGGACAATGCTGGCGAGGTTCAGCCAGAGACCCGCGCGGGCCATCTGTGGAACCGTGACGGCACCGCTGCCAAAGACAATCGCATTGGGTGGCGTAGCAACGGGCAGCATAAAGGCACAGGACGCGGCAATTGCGGCCGGGGCCATCAGCAGCAGCGGATGCATCCCGGCGGCCATCCCCAGGGCTACCATCACTGGCATCAGCATGGTTGCGGTAGCGGTATTCGAGGTGATCTCGGTGAGGAAGATCACCATTGCGACCACCACAACGAGCAAGAAGAGATTGGGGAGCGAGCTAAACGCACTGAGCGACCCACCGAGCCAATCAACGAGGCCCGACTTCTTGAAGGCATCGGCGAGGGCCAGACCACCCCCAAAGAGCAGCACCACGCCCCACGGCAGCTTTTTCGCATCTTCCCAGGTGAGCAAGAAGGTTGGCGCTCCTTCTTGATTGCGTGCGGGAAGGGCGAAGAGGACCACCGCCCCGATCAGTGCGATCACGGCATCATTGACCATCGGAAAGAGCGGGGCAAGCAGAAAAGGCTGGACGATCCAGGCTAACGCCACCGCACCAAAAACGACCAACACCGCACGTTCGGCATAACTCATTGGCCCGAGTTGCGACAACTCACTGCGCACCACATCAAGCCCACCGGGGATCTCCTGATTGCTGGCTTTGTAGGCAATCCTGGTGAGGTAGAACCAGGTTGCCAGCAACCCAACGATGGCAAAGGGCACACCAACAAGCATCCACTCGGCAAACGTAATCTGATAGCCAAGCAACTCGCTGGCGGCGGCGGCAAGCACAATATTGGGCGGCGTGCCGACAAGGGTCGCAATGCCACCGATCGACGCTGAATAGGCGATCCCGAGCATAAGCGCGGTACCGAACCCGAGGCGACTGCCAGTATCCTGATCGACGGCTTTGCCATCACGTTTGAGCAGATCGGTGAACTGGAGGATCACGGCGGTGCCCATGGGCACCATCATCATTGCCGTTGCCGTATTCGAAATCCACATCGAAAGAAAGCCCGTCGCGATCATAAAACCGAGCACAATGCGGGTTGGGCTGCACCCGACCACGGTAATGATCCGAAGCGCGATCCGGCGATGGAGTGACCAGCGCTCGAGGGCGAGCGCAATCATAAAGCCACCAAGAAAGACAAAGATCAGCGGATTGGCATAGCCGGGCGAGAGTTCGGCTGGACTGAGGGCACCGGTAAGCGGAAGCAACACGAGTGGCAACAGCGAGGTAACGGGAATCGGGATGGCCTCGGTCATCCACCAGATGGCAATCCAGAAGGTTGTTGCGGCAACCTTCTGGCCTTCAGGCGACATACCGGCGGGTGCGGGCAAAAAGAGCACAAGGGCAAAGAGGAGAGGGCCAAGAATGAGGCCAATGAGCCGTACCGGGGTGTAAGCTGAGGTTGCCATTGGACCAACACGCATCGAAGCAGAGATCTGAGCCATGGTTACGCGCCTTCCACTGCGCTGAGCCGGAACGCATCCATCGCGTTCTGGTCTCATCGACGATCCTATTTTCGAGCAAGGGAACAATAGGTTTTACTATATGGTGTGATTAGGAAAGAAAAAAGCTTATAAACGGCCATTGAGCGTTAGTACTTGGCAACAATTCAAGAGATGAAAATATTTCTTTTGTAAAAAGTTCGTTAGTAAACCTTTGGCAACCGTGCCATTTCTGTAGTTTATTATACCGCTTTGTGGGGGGGCGTACTTCACAAAGGTGCTGCCTGTGGTATATGATAAGGGTGGGCGCTTTGCCCTGACCTCTCGATTCACGTTGTCTTGCACGAAACAAGGCTGGCCGCGATGCAGTTCGCCTCGGCGACAACCTTAAGAGGAGCAGTGACCACATTATGAGTGCAGTTATTATCGGGATCATGATGGGCTTCATCGGATGGTTCGTGGTGCGGTATATCATGTTGAGTTTCTATACCGTGAACCAGAATGAGCGTGCGGTCAAGACGATTTTTGGGCGTGCGGAACGTCTACCGGCGAGTCAGGCAGCAGAAGATCCATTCACGGAGTTTTTGCGGCCCGAGGAGCGTGAGCGCTATCGTTATCCGCAGGTGCGGGTGATTATGCCGGGGGGGCCGTACTTCAAATGGCCCTGGGAGCGTATTCACAAGGTGTCGATTGCGACCCAGACGATCAATATGGCTCTGGATCTTGAAGATCCCAAGGCCAATGGCGGTGGGACGTTTCTGGAAGCAGTGACGAAAGATCAGCTGAATGTCGGTTTGAAGGGCCAGATTCGGTATCGTGTCTCCGAGCGCCATCTGTATCCATATTTGTTTGGGGTCAAGAATCCGGTGGTGCATGTGATGGGCTATTTCATCTCGATCCTGCGTGAGCGCATTGCGAACTTCGAGGCACCTACGCCACTCGGTGTGTTACCGCCGATTACAACGGAACTCAGTGCATCTGCTGTTGACTCGAGCATTGTTAGCGGGGTGTCGATCAACGATTTGCGCAAGAATCTACGTGATCTGAACGAACATATGGATCGTGAGTGTCTCTCGTCGGCGGTGCGGTATGGCATTGTGCTTGATGCTTCACTTATCACCGAGATTGATGCGCCACGCGAGGTTGAGTCGGCGATGGCGGCAATCAATACCGCCCACAACCAGGTCTCTTCGGATATCAGCCTGGCCCAGGCGGGGGCTGACCAGACCATTGTGCAATCGAAGCGGGCGGTGGAAATCGAAACCCTCAAGGCCCAGGCTGAAGTCGAGCCGCTCAAAGCACTGGCCGATCAACTTCATCAACTTGATATCAGTGGCCCCGGCGCGTTGGATGCGTATCTCCGCAATGTGCGCCTGAACCTCTTCCGCAAAGCTGAGCGTGTCATTATGGAGGTGGAGCGATGATCTGGCTATCTCTCTCGGTGGCGGGGGTGACGTTTCTCCTCCTCTTTATCCTGGTGCCGCTCTTCCTCGGTTTTGTGCGGCTCTTTGGCATCTACACGGTTGTGCGCGAAGGGACGTGCCATGTCTACACGCTCTTTGGCAAAGTTGTCGGCGTGATCCGCGAGCCAGGCCTGCATATCCTATTGCTAGAAATGGGTCCCCAGGCGTTGATTATCAACTTCTTTGGGCGTTGCGATGTGCTCGATATGCGCCTTGATCAGCGGTATCTGCGCAGTCAGCCGGTCAACTCGGAAGAGGGCGCCCCAATGGGGATCGGGGTCTGGTACGAGATGGGGATCAGCGACCCGATTTCCTATCTCTTCAAGAACGCCGACCCGCAGGGTTCGCTGGCAGCGAATGTGAGCAACACGGTGGTGCGGACGTTGAGCAATATGCCCCTGGCCGATATGCTTGAGAACCGCCACCCGATGAGCCAGGTAGTGCGCAGCGAGGTCACACCCAAATCACAAGAATGGGGCTACCAGCTTGGTTCGGTCTATATCCGTAAAGTCCACTTTCGCGATGTGGGTATGATCCGCCAGATCGAGGCAAAAGTGGTGAATCGGTTGCGCCAGGTGACCTCGGCGATCAGCCAGGATGGCGTGAATCAGGTAAGCATTATCTCCAGCACAGCCGAGCGACGGGCGGCGATTGAGTTTGCGCGTGCGCAGGCGATTCGCCCGCAGATCCTCGGGCAGGCGCTACGGGAAATCAGCGCCGACCCGCAAATCGCCAATACACTCTTTACGATCCTGGAACTGCAAAATGTCACCGAGAGCGGGGCAGAGATTACGCTGATTCCGCCCAAGAGCCATCTGTTGCGTGAATTGCTGGTGACAGAGCCGCCGCCCGGGAAGGGCTAAGGTGAAAATGCTGGTGCAGGCGCACGAGGCTAGCAAAGCTAGTCTCGTGCGCCTGCACCACCATGGTTCTTGGGGTCTAGCTCTGGGCTAGTTCGAGGAGGCTTAAGGGTTTGCCCATCACCGGCAGCAGATCGCCGACGGTGATGAGGCAATCGGCGGTTGCGACGTTGGTTGCCAGCGGCACGTTATGCACGTTGCAGAGCCGCATGAGCATCTGAATATCGGGATCGTGTGGATGTTTGTCGAGCGGATCGACGAGAAAGATGACCGCATCAACTTCGCCGGTGACGACGAGCGCCCCAATTTGCGCATCGCCGCCATACGGTCCGCTCGCCATACAGCGGACTGGTAGGCCCACCTTTTCGCTGAGCAGCTTGCCAGTGCTGGCGGTGGCGACTAGGCTATAGGTTTTCAAGCGTTCGCGGTTGTAGGTTGCAAAGGCAACCATATCGGCCTTTTTGCCATCGTGGGCAATTAACGCAATAGTTGGCATAATGGATCCTCCAGATAAAAAAGAAGAGGAGCGCCCAGATCTGGGCGCTCCTCTTTGAGTTTTGCCAAACAATTGGCTCACATTGTCTGCTTGCCTTGCCATCAACACCGTGACGGCTTAGCGAGCATAACATGGGCGCTGGGCCTCGTCAATGACAGAAGTGTGATAAACAGGTTGCCTGGGTCGGCCACGCAACCTGTTTGCGTGTGGACGGAGGGCTGGCTTAGCTGCGCGCCAGGGTGATCACCGCAGGCACGCGGTCGAACATCAAGAACCCGATGGGCATACCGATAATGACCGTACAGAGCGCCCATGCCGCCGCAAGCCAGAGGGCACTGAACCACCAGCCAACGAGCAAGAACCAGATCGCCCGGATCAAGAAGGGGCGCTGCTTGACATCGGTATGGTAGATTGAGCCATTTTCAGCCACAACCAGACTGCTGCGTTGCGGGCGCAAGGTCGTTACCTGCGGCAGCCGGTTGAGCATCCAGAGACCAAGCGGCAAACCAATAATTGTAACACTCAAAACCCATGCGATTGAGGCCCAGATGGCACTAAACCAAAGACCAAAGAAAAAGAAATAGAGTATCCGTAGCACGAGGTGAACCCCGCGCTCGGTTTGATAGACCGTTTGCGCTGCCATTGTCAAGATCCTTTCAGCATCTGTGTTTTCGCTCCACGGTGTGTATGACGATGGATGGTGGGCAAAGGTTGCATGTTCCGATAAGATGCCAGCGAAGCTGGCATCTTATCGGAACCATATATTGGGAGCCTACTGCGGGTCCTATGCCGGCAGGCACAAGTTGGCTGAAGGCGAAAAGTCTGCTACAGTAAGGCAGGCTTGCTTCTGGGATGTATCAATGATGAAAGACCCCCTACACGCTTATGTCACTCATTCATAGTCATGTGCATACGCACAGTGCCGAGTTTCGCGAGAATGCCGAGTATCATCGTGGCCTGGCAGAGGAATTGCAGGCGCGACTGGCAGAGGCGGCGCAGGGCGGCAGCGATGAGGCGCGCCGTAAACACACCGAACGCGGCAAATTGCTGGCTCGTGAGCGCGTCGATCTTTTGCTTGACCCTGGTACTGCATGGCTCGAGATTGGCCCACTGGCCGCCTATGAGGTGTATCCCGATGCTGTCCCGGGTGCCGGGGTGGTGGCGGGGATCGGGCGTGTCGCTGGGCGCGAGGTGATGATTGTGGCGAATGATGCGACGGTTAAGGGGGGGACATATTACCCGTTAACGGTCAAGAAGCATCTGCGCGCACAGGAAATCGCGCTTGAAAATCATTTGCCGTGCATCTATCTGGTGGATAGCGGCGGGGCTTTTTTGCCGATGCAGGCGGATGTTTTCCCTGACCGTGACCATTTTGGGCGGATTTTTTATAATCAGGCGCAGCTTTCGGCGCGGGGCATTGCGCAGATCGCCTGTGTGATGGGATCGTGTACGGCGGGTGGGGCGTATGTGCCGGCGATGAGCGATGAGGTGGTGATCGTCAAAAATACGGGGACGATCTTTCTTGGGGGGCCGCCGCTGGTCAAGGCGGCGACGGGCGAAACAGTCACTGCCGAAGAACTGGGTGGGGCCGATGTGCATACCCGTCTTTCGGGGGTTGCGGATCATTTTGCCGCCGACGACCGCGAGGCGCTGGGCATTGTGCGCGATATCGTGGCGCACCTTGGCGTACGACGCAGCCCGCCGTGGGATCTGCGCAGCCCTGAGCCACCACGCTACGATCCCGAAGAACTCTATGGCATTCTGCCCCGCGATAGCCGTAAGAGCTACGATATCCGCGAGGTTATTGCGCGCCTAGTTGATGGCAGTCGCTTGCACGAATTCAAGACCCGTTATGGGACAACCCTGGTCTGTGGGTTTGCGCATATTGAGGGCATTCCGGTCGGGATTCTCGCCAATAACGGGATTCTCTTTAGCGAAAGCTCGTTGAAAGGGGCGCATTTCATCGAATTGTGTGCCTCACGCAACATCCCGCTCCTCTTTCTCCAGAACATCACCGGCTTTATGGTGGGACGGCAATATGAGAATGGTGGCATTGCTAAAGATGGTGCCAAGCTCGTTACTGCGGTAAGCTGTGCAAATGTTCCTAAATTCACCGTGGTTGTTGGGGGTTCATTTGGCGCGGGCAACTACGGCATGTGTGGGCGGGCCTACCAACCGCGGCAACTTTGGATGTGGCCGAACGCGCGCATCAGCGTGATGGGTGGGCAGCAGGCGGCGATGGTGCTGTTGACCGTGCGGCGTGAAGCGCTGCAGGCGCGAGGTCAGGATCTGACCCCGGAAGAGCAGGAGGCGTTTATGGCACCGATCCTGGCGCGCTACGACCATGAAGGCAGCCCCTACTATGCCACCGCACGGCTCTGGGACGACGGCATCCTGGTGCCACCCGACACCCGCAAGGTTCTGGCGCTGGGCCTCGCGGCGGCGGCAAACGCCCCGGTGGAGCCGACGAAGTTTGGGGTGTTTCGGATGTAGGGCGTGCGGACGAAGCAGCATCAGGCGTATACTGCAGGGCTGGCGCGAAGTCCCAGTAGGGTTAGAATAGTGTCCGCAGATTACGCAGATTACGCAGATGCGGACGCTCTAAATCTGCGTAATCTGCGTAATCTGCGGATGATCAGGAGGACTTTGCATTAGCCCTAGCGTATGCTGCCTCTCCCAGAGAACAACAAGATCCTTGTGGTATACTGAATCGCCACAATGCAGCAATGTGGCGAGGAGGTACGGGACATGAGTACAGGTCAGAGTGTGCTTGATCACCTCCGGAGGATCGAGATTTTTCAAGGACTCACTGATGTTGAGTTGCTTCATGTTGCTGCTGTGTGCAAAGTGCGTCGGTTGGCTGATGGTGCCGATGTTTTTCGCGAGGGTGATGCTGGCGATGAGATGATGATCATCCTCGCAGGTTGCGTCAGGGTGGCGCTGACGACGCGCCAGCCAGATGGGACTGTGACACCCAATACGATCAACATGCTCTATACGGGGCAGAGCTTTGGTGAGATGGTGTTGCTTGGTGGTGCGACTCGTTCGGCTACGGTGACCTGTGTTGAGGCAACGACCCTGCTGGTGCTGACCGAGCATGATTTTGCCCAGATCTGCGAGCGCAATCCACGCATTGGCTATCTCGTGATGCGCAATATTGCGGCTGATCTGGCCTACAAGCTCCGTTCGTCCAATCTGCTGCTGCGCGGCAATATCCGCTGGCAACACGGTGAGCTTGGCAAACATTGATTCTTTTATGCGTATGCAACAGATCATGCTGGTGGAAGATGAAGCCGCGATTGTCACCGCGATCCGTGAGCGCCTCGAGGCCGAGGGTTTCGCGGTGACGACGGCGGCTTCCGGTGAAGCGGCGTTGCATTTGCTCGACACGGTGACGCCCGAGCTTTTTGTGATTGATCTGGGCTTGCCCGGTATGGATGGGTTCGAGTTGTTGCGCCAGTTGCGTACCCGCCTGATTGATGCGTCCGTGATTATTCTGACGGCGCGTGGCGACGAGATCGACCGGGTCGTTGGCCTTGAACTTGGGGCTGATGACTATATGGTCAAGCCCTTTTCGTTGCGTGAACTGGTCGCCCGTGTGCGCGTGCTCTTTCGGCGGATGGCAGCGGTGGCAGCGCTGCGCGCCCAGGTCGCCGAGCAACCCGCTGCACCCGCCGCACGCACTGATCTCAGCCTCGATCCAGTGCGACGGAGCGTTGCGCTGCACGACCAGCACCTTGTCTTGCGCCCCCGCGAATTTGCGCTGTTTGAACTGCTCTTCCGGCATCCCGGCCAGGTCTTTACCCGCGAGGCCCTCTTGCGCCAGGTCT
This sequence comes from Candidatus Chloroploca mongolica, assembly GCF_004762035.2. Classification (GTDB taxonomy): domain Bacteria; phylum Chloroflexota; class Chloroflexia; order Chloroflexales; family Chloroflexaceae; genus Chloroploca; species Chloroploca mongolica. The sequence continues at coordinate 76,814 of NZ_SIJK02000011.1, forward strand.
GGGGGCAGGGGGCTTTTTTTGATACGCGCACCGTTGATGTGCATATCCGGCGCCTCCGTAGCCGCCTTGCCACGCTTGACCCTGACCTCGCCGAACGCCTGCAGACCGAATGGGGGGTGGGGTATCGTTTTGTTTAGGGCTGGCGCCCTAAAAACCCAGGGTTGTGCTGGCATCGTTCGCCAGCATACCCCTTTTACGTGGGGGCCGCAGGCCCCCACTTACCCATCGTCGTCGGCGATGTAGCGTTCGGCGATCTGTTCGATGTCGGCGAGGCTTTTGCCACAGGCTGCTTCGACGCGATCAAGGCGTTTTTGGAATTGGCCCAGCGCGTAGGTGCTGAAGGTTTCCAGCTCTAGGCCAAACGGCATCGTTTCGTAGCTCGAAAAGATTTCGTCAATGACGCCCATGGCATACATCACCAGGTCGTTCATCCGCGTTTCGATGTAGGGCCAGATGTCGTTGTTGGCCGCAATCAGCCGTGAGAGCAGGTAGACGCCATAGGCGATGTGGCGCGATTCGTCCTGCTTCAACAGATAGATGCCCTGGCGCGTACCCGGCATCAGGTCGTTGGCTTCGAGCATGGTGAAGTAGGCGTGGTACCCTGTCTCGGCCAGCACGCCTTCGACAATCATGTTGTAGGTCAGTGAGGCGTCGGCCTGCGCAAAGGGCGAGGGATCGTCAATCAAGCGTCCCATCGCCGTAGGCAAGGCTTCGTAGACCAGGGCGCGGTAACTCGGTGAGTGATAGCGGCTCAGATCGTGGTCACTCTGCGCGACCTCGTCGAGGAAACGGGCAAAGAAGTCGGTATGTTTGGCCTCTTCAAACAGAAACGTGGTCAAAAAGAGCTCTTCTTCGACGCGGCCTTCGCGGGCGATGATCTGGATCAGCGGCAAGAGGTCGAGGGTCACCGCCTCTTCGCCCGCCTGGAAGAGCGCCGTCAGACGCAGCAAGAGATCCTGCTCGGGGGCGCTCAGCCTTTGCCAATCAGCGGCATCGCGGGTCAGATCAAGCGTACTCGGGTTCCAGATGCCCAGCCGTTTCGCCTTTTCAAAGAGGCGCATCGGTGGGCTGTCGCGGCGCAGGCCGCGGGTGGTAGTGACAAAGTTTTGATGGTTCATTAGGATCCTTTCGTAAAAGCGGTTGTATGCTTGCTCGCGGCTACGCCGCGAGCAAGCATACAACCGCTTTTACAAATGACGGCAAGCGAAGCTTGCCGTATGCGCGCTTCCTTACCAACGGACGGTGACGGGGGTGCCGGTGGGGGCCCATTCGTAGACCCAGGCGGCTGCGTTGAGCGGCAGATTGATGCAGCCGTGACTTCGCCGTACGCCGGTGCCAAACTGGTTGTGCCAGTAGGTGCCGTGCAGCGCCACGTCGCCGACGATGTACATGGCGTGAGGTACGTTGGGCACGTTCCAGCATTCGCCGCCAATGCAGCCAGACATTGTTTGTGACCGGACCTTCGCGTAGATCGCATAGCGTCCAACTGGCGTATTGAAGCCGTCGCGTCCGGTGGAGACCGGGGCATCGAAGACCATCCGGTCGCCTTCGTAGGCATAGAGCCACTGGTCACTCAGGTCAACAATGATGCCTTTGCCGCCACGCGGGGATGGCGCCGGCGACGCGGGGGCCGGGACTGCCGTAGGGGCCGGGGCGCTTGCGGGGGCCGGGGCTGCGGGTACGGCTGTCGGTGGTATGGCTGTCGGTGGAACCGCCGTCGGTGGCAGCGGCGTTGGGATCGGCAGAGGCTGGCCGTAGTGATCAACAACGCTTGCCCCCGCCGGATCGACCGCCGCTGTCGGAAGGCCACGCAAGAGGGCCAGGTCGCGCCCAAGGCTCCCGATCTGAACCAACGTCCCCGCTTCACTGGCTCCAGGGTAGGCTTCGAGGCGCGCTCGTTCGAAGTACTGCACCAGCGCCATCTGCGTGCCAATATATTCCCAGGCCGGGTTGCTTATCGGCAGGCCAAAAACATCCAGCCCGCCCATTGTCTCCCAGAAAGACAAAAAGGGCTCGCCAACGGCATACCCGGTCGCGGGAAACAGACGAGCCTCGGGCTGCCCAAGCACGACCGGGTCAGGGGGCGCAAACTCTTTCCACAAGGCTTCAGCATACTCGGCCCCGAGCCGACCGCGCAGGATGGCTCCATCGTAGGCGGGATGGTATTCGAGTCGTCCATATTCAAAGTATTGCACCATCAACCCATGCTGCTCGAAGGGCTCGGTCAACGGAGCACCGAGGGTCTGGGACCCATTGCTGCTGCGCCAGTGATTCAGAAACCCATTCGCATTGCTCAAGCGGTGCCCGGTAGCCGCAAAATAGAGCACGTCTTCCTGGGCGCGCCCTGCCGTGGGAAGGGCAAACATCCCGACGGCGACACCGGCACATATGCTAAGCAAACAGACAACAAAAAACGATCGGGTAAGCCGTGGGAACATAGGGTGACTCCTGAGAGGGGAAGATATGCGTCAGGCGTGCGGCGGGGGTATTCTAATACTTCGATTATAGCTTCTGGTGGAAGGTTGTCAAGGGTTTTGCCTGCGGCGCGTGGTTGGGCCTGCGGCCTGTGCTTGTGCAAGGCTGGCGCTTGCATCGCTTGACAAAACGCCCGCGTCGCGGGCGTTTTGTCGAGCGAAAGAAAGCTTCCTGAGTAGATCACAAAGTGGTAATAGAGATATGCTACAGTATAGCTAGGATACACAAAGATCTGGAGAGTGGAGCATGGCACAGCGCATCCTGGTGGTTGATGATAGTATGATGAACCTCAAGACCATTGAGTTGGCTCTGGTGTCGGGTGGTTTTGAGGTTATTCTGGCCCCGGATGGCCGTGAGGGTCTGCGTCTGGCTGAGTCAATTCGCCCTGATTTGATCATTCTCGATGTCGAAATGCCAGGGATGGACGGCTACGAAGTCTGTCGGCGTATCCGTCGCTCGTCTGCCCTCGCGACGCTTCCGGTGATGATGTTGACGGCGAATACGTCGTTGCACGAGAAAATCCAGGGTCTTGAGGCTGGTGCCGATGATTATATGGGCAAGCCGTTTGAGACCGAGGAGTTGCTTGCGCGGGCGCGGGCGCTTCTGCGCCGTTCTGTGATCAGCATTCAACCGCAAGAGCAGTCCAGTGGCAAGGTGATCGCGTTCTTTTCGCTCCGCGGTGGCGTGGGGGTTTCGACGCTCGCCGTGAATCTCTCGGCTGGCTTGGCGCAACTCTGGAATGGGGGCGTGGCCCTCGTTGATATGGTCTTTACGGGTGGGCATAGTGGCTTGATGTTGAACCTGCCGTTGCGTTATAGCTGGGGCGATCTTGCTACGAAGAATAGTGAGGAAATTGACGCCGATACGCTCGACCATATGATGCTGAGCCATGCGTGTGGTCTGCGGGTGCTGCCTTCGGCCCCCCGTCCCGAGGATAATGAGCCAATCAATGGCGAACTCGTCTCACGGGTGTTGAAGGTGCTGCGCTCTTGTTACAACTATGTCGTGCTCGATATACCCCATAGTTTTAGCGAACCTTCGCTTGCGGCGCTTGATGCGGCGGATGAGATTATCCTGCTCATTGCCCCCGAAATTGGTTCGGTCGTGGCCGCAACCTGCGCGATGGATGTCTTTGCCCAGCTGGGCTATGATCCCGAAAAGATTAAATTGCTGATCAATGTGACCTTTGAGCGCGGTGGTTTGCCACGCAAAGATATCGAAAAGGCACTCGGTCGTAGCCTTGATACGGCCATCCCGTTTGCCCACGATCTCTTTGTGAGTGCCCTCAACCGCGGTGCGCCTCCGGTTCTCGAAATGCCGACCAAGCCGCTCGGCATTCTGCTCGAAGACTGGGCTTTTTATTTGAGTACCGAAGCTGACCGTCATCGCCCGGCGGCGACTGGTTCGCCCGCCCATAAACGTGTTCATCAGCGCCAACTTCAGCGGCAGGGGGCAAAAGCCTGAGGTCTGGCTGTGCTACGGAGCCGTCTTATGTCAGAGTCTTCCCATGGTATCTTCCGTGTTCCCCGTGGGCGCGTTCACCGCCTTCATCGTAAGCTTGAGGTGCTTGAACAGCGCTATGAAGAACTAGACGCACGGGTCAGACGGAACAAAGAGGACCAGAATCGTCTAACTTGTGCACGTACGCGTATCGGTGCCGCTGATGGCCTTGATGCGATCCTTCAGACCTTTGCGACCACTGTCTTTGAGGTCGGAGGTTTTGATGGGGTGACGCTCTATGTGCATCAGGCCCAGACCCTTGCCGTCAAGCATCGTCTCGGTGCTGATGTTAGTTGCTGGGACGATAGCCTCGCCGAGAGTCCGATTGGTGCGGTGGTGCGGACTGGCGAGCCGTTGCTGATCCCTGATGCCTGTCAATGTCGTGCGGCGCCGTCCCCTGATCCGCTCTCGCTGGCAGTGCTGCCGATCAAGGGTATTGATCGGCTCGTTGGCGTCCTTGCGGTGGTGCGCCACGAGGCTGGTACGTTGACCGACGGTGATCTCCGCTTTCTGAACACGCTCTGCGATGATGTCGGCAAGGCGATTGAGCGCACGCGCTTCCGCGGCGATCAGCAGCGGGTGGTACGCGAAACCTTGTTGCTCAACCGGATGATGAGTGTGATCGCGACGGCCCCCGATATGCGGCAGGCACTCCAGCGCATCTGTGTCGATCTTGCCAATGCCTTCGATGTCCCCCAAGCGCTCTGCGCGCTGTTGAATGAAGATCGGACGGCGCAGATGGTTGTGGCCGAGTATCGTGATGAGACCGGGCCTTCGGTGATTGGTTCGGTGATCCCGATTCGGGGCAATCTCTTGACGCAGGATCTGATCGCTCGCCGTGAGACGGTTGCGATTGCTGACATCTATCTTAGTTCCCAACGTGAACCCAATGCCAATGGCGCAAAGTTGCGCCGCAAGGTTTCGTTGCTGATCGTGCCGGTCTTGATTAACGATACGGTCATTGGGACGATCGGGCTCTCTTCTCCCCAGACGCGGGTCTTCAATGCCGATGAGATTGCGCTGGCCGAGCGGGTCGCCACCGCCGTGGGCCAGGCCCTGACCAACCTGCAACTCAAAGAGGCCGCCGAGGCTGCGGCTCAGGCACGCAGCGAGTTCCTCACCAATATGAGCCACGAGATCCGGACGCCGCTGAATGCGGTTATCGGGATGGCTGGCATGCTCGCTTCGACCCCGCTCAACGAGGCGCAGCGTGAGTATGTTACGACGATCCGCAACGGCGGCGAGACGTTGCTCAGTTTGATCAACGATATCCTTGACTTTTCCAAGATCGAGTCGGGCAAGCTTGAACTCGAGCAGATGCCGTTTGATCTCGAAGAGTGTGTCGAAACGGTGCTCGATATGGTTGCGGCCACCGCTGCGACCAAGAAACTCGATCTTACCTGCCTGATCCAACCAGGTGTGCCACGGATGCTGTCGGGTGATATTGCCCGGATTCGCCAGATTCTTTTGAATCTGCTTGGCAATGCGGTCAAGTTTACGGCGCAAGGTCGTGTCACCCTGACGGTGCGCGCTGCCGAGCACCTGCCGAATACGATTGATTGGTCAAGTGATTGGTCTCAACCGACGCCAACCGAGATGCAGTTGACCTTTGAGATCCAGGATACCGGCATCGGCATTCCTCCCGAGACGATCGACCGGCTCTTCCAGGCGTTCATCCAGGCCGATGCCAGTACGACCAGGCGCTATGGCGGCACGGGCCTCGGGCTCGCGATCTCCAAGCGGCTCTGTGAATTGATGCACGGCCAGATTGGTGTGTCGAGCGAGGTTGGGGTCGGCAGTACCTTCTGGTTTACCCTTACGCTCCCGCTTGTTCGTGATGCGTGTCAGGCTGAACTTGACCAGGACGGGCCGAGTCTCTTTGGGCGTGAAGCGCTGATTGTCGAACGCAATCCCGCAGCACGTCAGATGCTGATGTACCACTGCGAGCACTGGGGTGTGGTGGCGCACCCTCTCGCTTCAGTGTCAGAAGTCCACGCCTGGCTGGTCGAGGGGCATCCCGTTGACGTTGCCTTGATTGGGACTATCTGTGAAGAACCCGAGCGAACCAGGGTGCTCCAAAAGCTCTGCCATCATCTGGAAGCAACCAGGACGGCTCTGATCCTGATGGTTGCCCCTGGCTCGCAGGCATTGCCAACGCAGCATACATACCTCTTCTTGCGTCGCCCAATCAAACGGGCCGCCCTCCATCGTACCTTACTTGAAGCCCTGGGTCTGGTGTCACCCCAGGCGCAGACGCACGAGCTTGATGCGCTTGAAATTCCCAGGCAGCAGGCACGAGCCCATGTTCGGCTGCTGCTGGTCGAAGATAATGCCGTCAACCAACTGGTGGCTGTGCGCATGCTTGACCGCCTCGGCTACCATGCCGACCTGGCGGCCAATGGCCTCGAGGCCCTCGATGCGCTAGAACGCCAGCCCTACGATGTGGTCTTGATGGATCTGCAAATGCCCGAGCTCGACGGGATCGAGACAACGAAACGCATTGTCAGCCGGATGGAACCCTCGCAGCGCCCGTATATCATTGCCATGACCGCGAATGCGATGAGTGGCGACCGCGAGCTTTGCCTATCGGCTGGCATGGACGACTACATTAGCAAGCCAGTACGGATCGAAGCACTTGATGCCGCCCTGATGCGGCATGAAGCGTTGCAGGCCCCCGAAGCTCAGCCTGACCCTGGCCCCGTTGCGGCACCAGAGAGCGACTGGCAACTCTTGCCTGATCCTGACAGTGACTCCTCGTATGCGTCACTGGGTGACTCCTCGTATGCGTCACTAGACGACCCCTCGTATGCGTCCCTGGCGGGCTCCTCGTATGAGCCAGTTGCCGAGCCGGTGGCCGAGCCAGCCCCTGTTATGCCATCGGCTTCGGCCTATATCAACCGCGCAACGCTCGAGCTCCTCGGGACTATTCAGGGGGGCAGTGACACCGCGATGATCGTCCAGTTCATCACGCTCTTCCTCTCGGAAGCGACCAGCCTGCTCGAACAGTTGCGCCAGGCGATTATCGATGACGACCTGGCCCGCATTCGCCGGGCGGCCCATACGCTGAAATCAACCAGCAAACTGGTGGGTGCCGAACCCCTGGCAGAAGCGTCGCGCATCCTGGAAGAAGAGGCCCGCGCCGACGCGATCAACGACATCCAGGGGCACCTCGCCAAGATCGAGCAATTGCATGCCCTGACAATCCCCGTATTAGAAGAGATCCGCGTTTCGCTGTAGGGGCACGGCTTGCCCGTGCCCTGCGTTGGTGGCACACGGGCGTGGTGGGGCACGGGGGCGCGTGGTCGGGGCACGGCTTGCCCGTGCCCTGCGTTGGTGGCACACGGGCGTGGTGGGGCACG
>NZ_SIJK02000011.1:84247-138218 GCF_004762035.2 Candidatus Chloroploca mongolica
GGGGCGCGTGCCCTTCCGTGTTGGGGCACGGCGGCGCCGTGCCCGTACGGCGGCGCCCGTGCCCCTTATGGCATCCGATCGTACCGAATAAATTGTTCCCGCCCGAGCAAGCCAAATTGCATTTCGTACGGTGTTCCTGCATTGGCCGGGTGGTGTTCGATACGGGCGCGCTCGAAGTATTGAACTCGGTAGGTTCCCCCGGTCGCGCCGGTCGCAAAGAAGGCGTCGGTCAGCGGTAGCCCCGCCAGATCAAGCCCGCCTGCCTGTTGCCACGCTTCGAGGAACGGCGGGCAGAGCTGTTTGCCCGTTTCGGGAAACCATTGGCAGCCCGGGTCGGGGTTCTCAGTGATTGGTAGGCTGCGCCAGTCGAGACCCTGGCGTTGCAGCGCGGTGTCGCCGAGGCGCGCCAGTTGCACTTCGTAGGCGCTGCCCCGTAGCTCGGGGAAGTATTCGAAGCGCGCCCGCTCGAAATACTGAACGGTCCGCGGTCGTCCGGTGCCTGGCTCTGGTTCGATCACTTCTTCGGTCAGCGGGTAGCCGAAACTCGCCAACCCGCCCCGCCGCTCCCAGAAGGTGCGGAAGGCTCCCCCAAGGCTGTGTCCTGTTGCCTCGAAGATGGCAGGATGCCGCGGTGGCTGGTCGTACTCGACATAAAGGGGCGCGCCCAGAGCGTCAGGATGCAGGGTGAGCCTCCCCGCACTGCTGGTGAGAATGTGTTGCACCTGGCCGTTCCAACTTCGTACCAGGGCCTGCCGACATTCACACGCGACCTCGAGCGCCGGGATGCTATTGCCGGTTCGCCAGATCACATCCACCCGTCGCCCGTTGCCGCCGTAGCGGTGCCAGTAAATCCCCTCGTCGCCATGCCGGATCACCTCCCGCAGACTCAGCCCGCCCAGCATTTCGGTCATCGTGCGGTATGCGACAAAGGCTGGTTTACGTAGATCAGCTCGATTCGGATCGAGTGGATAGCTGCGTCGCAACAGGCCGTAGTGAAATTCTACTTCGTTTTCGTTGTAAACTGGCTGATCATACGGTGCCTCAGGCCATGTGTCGTTGCGGAAATCGTACCAGAAGACCTTTTCAATGCTTGGATGGGCAATGGCATGCAGGTACGAGCGTACTAAAAAAAACGCCTGCGTATCCTCATCAACACCTTGCCAACTGCGCGTCGTTGACCAACCCCATTCGGTTAGCCAAACCGGCTTGGCCCCGTAGGTGCGCAGAATGTCGTCGAGCCGCTGCATCTCCTGGCCGAAAGTCAGCGATTGATCGCGCCGCCATGCGTCGCCCTCTGGCGCATCGGGTCGATACGGGTGGATCGCGATAATGTCGACATGCTTCCACCCACCAAGCTGACCTACGCGGTCGAGATAGTCAAAATAGTCGTAGTAATGCTCAGAGGGCGGCACACTCCAGATGCTCGACAGGCCGCCCATCACGATCTTTGCGCGTGGATCCGCTGCTAGCGCCGCCGCTCGCCCGACCTCCAGAATGCGCACAAAATCGGCGACCGTATAAAGCCCGCTCTCGTAGCCGGAGGCGGCGAGATTCGGTTCGTTCCAGAGTTCCCAGTAGGTGATCTGGTTGCGTTCCCGGCCATAACGGGCGACGGTCTGGTAGACATAATCGCCCCAGTCGCTGATCCACTCCTCGGGGGTGGGATTCTTCCCTTTGAACCAGGCGGGATTGTAGGTGAGCAACCCGAGAATGTTGATGCCGGCCCGTCGCTGCGCGCTGATGGCCAGATCGTAATTGTACATCCCCTGTTCATTGCCGTCCCAGCGATAGGGGCCGCCAGGCTCTTTCTGCACCTCGTGCCAGAAGATCTCCTCGCGTTGCCACTGGATCCCTGCCTCGCGCATAAGCGCAACGGCAGCAGGGATCTCATCGCTACGCACGCGATTGCCAAGTGCTGCGACGACGCCAAAGGGCGTGCTCTTATCTTGCCAGGGCAAGCCCTGGGCGGTGGTAGGTCGAGGGAGGGAAAGCAGTGGTGCAATGAGGATCAGAACGAGGAGGAGCAGGAGATAGAATTTACGCATACATTACTTTACACTCTCAGAGATGGATGTGCATGCCAACGCAGTTGGCACGCACATCCATCCCTCAATTTACGCTTCGCCGATCAAGCGTTCCGCAATGATCGCCGACGAAAGCACCCCGGGCAGGCCGGCCCCGGGATGGGTGCCGGCACCAACAAAGTAGAGGTTCGGGATGTCCTCCGAGCGGTTGTGCGGGCGGAACCAGGCCGACTGGGTGAGCAGCGGCTGCATCGAGAAGCCTGAGCCAAGGTGGGTGTTGAGTGCGTCGCGATAATAACGCGGGTCAACCATATGCTCGACGACGATATGCTTGCTGAGTTCGGGCATATAGTTCTCTTCGAGGAAATTGATGATCGCGTTCCGGTAGCCTTTGGCCGCCTTCGACCAATCGGTGCGTGCCCCGAGGTGCGGCACCGGCGACAGCACATAGACCGCCTCGCCGCCTGCCGGGGCCATGCTCGGGTCGGCGTGCGAAGAGCGGTGGAGATAGAGCGAGAAGTCGCGGCTGAGGTGCCTGCGGTTGAAGATATCGTTGAGCAGGCCCTTGTAGCGCTTGCCAAAGATAATGTTATGTTGCACCAGACCGTGATCGTCGTAACGACGATTCAGCCCCAGATAGATCACCACCAGCGACATACTATACTTCTTGCTGAGCAAGCGGCGATCCGTGTTGAACTTCCGGTGCTCGGGGGCGATCAGCTTCTGATAGGTGTACGGCACATCGGCATTCGAGACCACTGTATCGGCCTTGAAGATCCGCCCATCCACCAGCCGCACCCCAACAGTGCGCCCATTCTCTACCATGATCTCGCTTGCCTCGGCATTGAGTTCGAGCTTGCCCCCGATCTCCTTGAACAACTTTGCCATCGCCGCGACAATCGTTCCGGTGCCGCCCATCGCATGGTGAACCCCCCACTCGCGTTCGAGATAGTGAACCATCGCATAGATCGACGATGAATCGAACGGATTGCCCCCGATAAAGAGCGGGTGGAACGAGAAACAGCGGCGGAGGAAGTCGTGCTTGATAAAGCGCGAGACATAGCGATAGGTACTGAGGTACGACTGCATCCGAATAAGATCGGGCGCCACGCGCACCATATCGGTAAAGTGGAGGAAGGGCTGATCGGCGAGTTCGACAAAACCCTTCTGGAAGATCGCCCGGGTCGAAGCCATAAACTTCTTGTAGCCCTCGACATCACCAGGGTTCCAGCGCTTGATCTCCTCCAGGATTGCCGCCGGATCATCGCCATACTCAAAATGGCGACCCTTGGCATCAAAGAGGCGATAGTAGGGCTTGCAGGGCTCGAGTTCGAAATAATCCTCGCGACGCTTGCCCGCCGCCTGCCAGATATCATCGAACATAAACGGGGCCGTAATTACCGTTGGCCCGCTGTCAAAGGTAAAGCCCTGGGTCTTGTAAACATAGGCCCGTCCGCCGGGCTTATCACGCTTTTCAAGAAGGGTTACCTGATGGCCTTTAGCGGCAAGCCTGATTGCTGCGCTCAAACCGCCAAAACCACTACCAATCACCACAATCTGTTGTTGCATAGGGACGTATCCATCCAAACTAGGGTTCACCCCGGCTCAGTGCGCATTGCACCGCAAGATGAGGCTGCCAGAAGGGGTGCCAAGATCCATGATAGCCTGAGGTCGTTGCTGGTATAGATGAGAGAGTTGTACCTATAGTGAAGGGTTTGTTACTGTTGGTCGGGGCACGGCGGTGCCGTGCCCCAACTTCCATCAAGCCGTCGGGGCACGGCAGCGCCGTGCCCCAACCCATCAGAAGGAATCTGGGCCATCAGAGGTCAGCATATAGCCCGCACCACGAACGGAGATGAGCAGACAGGGGAGTTGCGGATCGGGTTCGACCTTACGCCGGACGCGATAGACCAGCGCTTTGACGAGTTGACGCGCCTCGTCGGTGGTACAGCCATGGTAAGCCAGGACTTCGCGAGCGATCTTCTCAACCGGTACTACGCAGTTGCTGTGGCGAGCAAGGTAGAGTATCAGATCGAATTCACCATGCGAAAGACGTATAGGATGCTGATCCACTGCAACGCGGCGACGCATAGGATCAATTTCGAGGCGACCAACACGTAAACGCTGTTCAGGGGGCGTAGCTGCATAGGATGTGTCAGCAGGATCGGCCAGATGCAATAACTGAGTACCAAGGTGACGCAGGGCCTTTAGGTGATCGAGCCGTAGGCGGCGCTTCCCCATAACCACTTTCACCTGCGCAACCAGGTCATTCATGCTGGCTGGTTTGCGCAGATAGCCAGCCGCTCCCAGGTTGATGGCAGCGATCGCCGACTCAAGGCTGGCTGCCCCGGTCAACACGATCACTTCGAGATCCGGATCCAAGGCTTTTGCCTCACGCAGAAGGGTTAAACCGTCCATTTGGAGCAACAGAAGATCGGTGATCATCAGGGGGAAGCGCTCGTGATGCAGTAACCCGAGCGCTGCTTCCGCACTCTCAACCGTCGTAACCAGAAAGCCAGCCGTGCGCAACTGTGCATCCAGCATCATGCGCGTGACTGGCTCATCCTCTACCACTAGTAGCCTGTGATCTTCCATACACCCACTCCTTGTTCTTGTACGTATGACTTACATGCTGATACTCCTCTGTATGCTTCCCCCTCGTTGTGAGCCTTGAAAGATCCTGATGCACGCATAACAACACGCTGCCGCGATGCATGTTTGTGCCTTCACTCGTGCGCCAGGCTTACCATATAATTCGACATTGATATAGTCGTAAAGATACCCACTCATGTTAAAAAAGGTTAGTGAAAAAAGTACTATTTCGAATTAGCCCTTTAGTACTAAGCTAGTACTGTTACCAAAGTACTAGCTTTGTTGGTACGCTTGTTACCTTCCCGTCACAGGCTTGGCGATGGTGATGAGGCGGTGGGTCATGTCCACCACTTCGTTTTGGACGATCACCTGGTCGCCAATGCACGAGACGAGGGTCAGCAGTTCTTGTTGTTGCGGTAGGATGTAGTGTACTTCATCGGGTTTGACCCAGATCTGCTGGCTGACAACGTAGTCGAAGCGCTGGCCGGTGCTGGTGTGCAGGGTGATGATGTCCCCCGGGACGAGGTCTTTGATGCGGGCGAAGGGGGCCGGAATTGATGGTGCGTCGCGGAAGCGCAGCACATGTCCCCAGAGTACGATGTTTTCGCCTTCGCCGGGGGTGGCGCTCAGGTTGTACCAGCCGACGTCGTGCCTGGGCACAATGGGTACGCCCTGGGGATCAAGGCCAACCGAGACGATGGGGCTATCAATGTTTTGCGCTGGGGCGACGATCCGCTGCGGTACGGCGCGGATGGCCTGCGGTGCAGCTTGTGCCTGCGGTTTTAGTTCGGCCCCCAGGAGCCCGCCCAGCACCCGAAACGGTGCCGGTTGCTCGGGGTGGATTTCGAGCCGCGCTCGTTCGAACCATTGCACGATGTATTCGCGTCCGTCGGCCAGGGTCTCCGGGCGGGCTTCCGTAATTGGCAACCCCCAGAGCGCCAGGCTTTCGGCGACGCTGTACCCGGCGCGTCCGTCGTTTTCGATGCCGTTCGCTGCCCAGGCGCGCAGGATGTCGCCGCATACGTTGAGCCCTGTGTCGCCAAAGAAGCGGCACCCCGCCGCTGCTTGCCCCGCTGCCGGTAGCACCGGGCTGCGCCCGTCACGGGCGAGCCGTTCGATGCCAAGGCGTCCCAGTTGCACGGTGTAGGGCCAGGCAAGCTCGGGGTGCAGTTCGAGCCGGTGCCGCTCGAACCATTGCACTTGCACGCGCCGCCCCTCGATCACCTCGGTTTGCAATGGCGTCAGCGGGTACCCAAAGACCGCCAGGCCACCATGCTGTTCCCAGAAGCGCTGAATCGGCCCGGCAATGCAATAGCCCGTCGCAGCGAAACAGCGTTCCCGTTGCTGCGCCTGCGCCGGCATTGCCCCAAACAGCGCGAGCAGTGTGAACAATGCTATGACGCTTATGTACGTATGTTTCATCATAGATCCCCTCGAACTCCCGGATTGCTTAACTTTTACTTAATATATGGAAAAGCTGCGGAGAAAACGTATGAGTTTGTTCACACTTTGTGAAGCATGGTACGATTTTCTGGTATAATGCTTTGCGTCTATTGTAGCATAGTGAGCTTTTGGCGAGGGGCTTGGGTGGTCGCAGACCATAAACGAGTTGTTCATGGCGACGATGGGGGTGTATAGGGCGTTCTGATACGCTCACCCTATTTCCTGTTTCCTACTTCCTCCTTCTTCTATGCATAATACGTTGCGTCTGTGGATGTTTGGACAGTGGCGGGTCGAACTCGATGGTGAGTTGGTTCAGGTGCCGACCCGTATGGCGAAGGTTCTGCTGGCGCGTCTTGTCTGTGCGTTCCCTTCGCCGATCCCTCTGACGTTGCTTGGTGACGATCTCTTTCCGACGCTGGAACCGACACAGGTTCAGCGTCGCCTGCGTTCGGCACGGCATTACCTTCGGCAGGCGCTTGGCCCGATCCTGGTCACTTCCGAGTACCACCTTGGCCTTGATCCCCACCTGGTGGTGCTCAGCGATTACCATGCCTTTTTGCAACATAGTCGCCCCGATGCGACCCAGGCCGAGCTTGAGCACGCTATGACGCTCTATACCGGGCCGTTCCTTGGTTCGCTCGCTGATGCCTGGGCCGCCCACGAGGCGAGTGTGACGCAAGTCCGTTACCTCGAGGTGCTCCATCGTCTGGTGACGCTCGCTCGTGCCAGTGGTTCGGCGATGCTTTTGCTGCGCACCGCTCGCCGCTGGGTGATTGAGGAGCCATGGGAGGAGCAGGCCCACGTCGCGGCGGTGCAGGCGTTGCTTGATCTCGGTGAGCACGAGGCTGCCCTGGATCAGGTGAGTCAGGCCCGCTCGATGCTGCGTGCCGAGTGGCAACAGCATACCTGGCCTGCGCTGGATGAATTGGCTCGTTTGCTGGCGCGGACGCCGCCCCCGGTGGCTTCTGCCCCGATAGCTCCCCTTGCTGAACTGCCGACGTTGCCGCTGGCGTTGCCTGTTGAGGTCGAGAGTGGTCTCGCGGCGGCGTTGCCTTTGATCGGTCGGGTGCGCGAGCTTGAGGGGTTGGCTGAGGTCTGGCAGCAGGCGCTGGCCCGTCGCCCCGCAGCGGTGTTGATCGAGGGGGCGAGCGGGCTGGGCAAGACGCGTCTGGTGCAGGAGTTTGCCGCCCAGGTGCGCCTGCGTGCCTCGTGGACCGTCCTTTGGTTGACGCCTCGTACGGGAGCGCACGATATCTGGGAACTCTTTGAGGATGGGGTGATCGGCGCTGGCCGTACGGCGCGTGTCTATCTGCGGGCCGCCTGCGCGAGCCTTGATGACCAGCAGTGGCATCTGCTCTGTCGCCAGATGCCCCGTCTGCGTGAGGTGCTGCCCGAGCGCGCACCGCAGCCGCTGCGTCGTGCGCAACGCCTTCGCTTTGATCCGCTGCAGGCCCTGGTCGCGTTGCTGGATCACGTGGCTGCGCAGGGTGCCTTGCTGCTCGTGATCGATGATTTTCCTGGCGATCATCAGGCGCTGCGGCAACTCGTGATCCGCTTGCTCGCCGGCCCACGCGCCCTCTGTGTGGTCTTGACGGCGCCCCCCGGTGAGGCGAGTTTTCCTGTGGCAACGCTGCACCGACCGATCCTTTTGCCCCTGCGCCTGCTGGCCCTTGAGCCGCTTGACCCCCAGGCGACGCTACACCTGGCCCAGGCTGCCGTAGGTGGTCGCATTGCCCCTGCATTGCGCGACCGCTTACTCACGATCAGTGGTGGTCATCCCGGCTTGCTCCTTGGCCTGATCCACGTTCTCTATGAACATCAGGTGCTCTGGTATGACCCACCGACGGGATGGGGCCTCATCAGGCCGGATGTTTCCCTCCCCACAACGATGCCCGCGTTGATGCGCTGGCAAGTCGCACGGCTTGCGCCTGCGGCATGGATGATGGCGTGTACCTTTGCGCTGCTTGGGCGACCTGCCGATGAGGATCTGATCGAGGCGCTCTGGCCTGAGCCGGGGCAGCGGGTTGCCCTGCTGTCTGACCTGCTGATCGCCGGGGTGCTGATCGAACGGGGCCAGTATCTGCGCCTGGCCCACCCTGACCTGGGGGTGTACCTGCTTGAGCGACTTGACCCTGAAGCGCGGCGTACCTTGCACGCCCAACTCGCCACGGCGCTTGGCCGTGCGCTAGATTGTCCTGTGACGCTGCGGTTCGAACGACTTGCGCATGGGGCCCTGGGCCACCTGTGGGATGCCGTGCTCGACGAGGCGCTCGACGCAACGTATGAGGCCCTTGCCGCTGGCACGTTGCCCCTGGCCCAACGCAGCCTTGGCTTTGCTAGCGCCGCCGTGCAAGCGCTGAACCTCCCCGTCGGCCATGCATTGCGTTGGGAAGCGGCGCGCTTGATGGCGTATATGGCTGACGGCAGCCCCCCATTTGACCTGCTAGGTGGGCGCCGCAAATCGTCTTTGCTACCCTCTGGATCCTCACGGCGCTCACCTGGCAGGTCTAGCAACCCCTCACCCCCCCTGCCCCCCCTCTCCCACGAGGGGAGAGGGGGGGAGCCACGCCCCTCCCCCCTGGTGGGGGAGGGGTTGGGGGTGGGGGGCGCTCGGCCTGCCCCCCTGGTGGGGGAGGGGTTGGGGGTGGGGGGCGCTCGGCCTGCCCCCTCACCCCCCCTGCCCCCCCTCTCCCACGAGGGGAGAGGGGGGGGGGCGCCGCCGCGTGCGGCGGCGGGGCAACGCCCCTCCCCCCTGGTGGGGGAGGGGTTGGGGGTGGGGGGGCAAGGATGGCACCAGCCCAAAACGCTATCGTTGAGAGCGGTGGGGGCGGGTGGGGCCAGGCCTGCCTCGGCACCAGACCTGCTCCTCGAAGAGGCACAGGCTGCTGGGCGGGAGGATTGGCAGATCGAGGCGTTGATCTGCGTCGGGTTGGCCCGCGGGACGCTGGTTGATCCTGCGGAGGGCGAGCGGGTGCTCCGTGAGGCGTTGGCCCAGGCGCGCTGCACCGGGTTGACGCGGCTTGAGGCGCAGGCGTCGCTGGCGCTGGCGGAGGTGCTGGCGATCAGTGAGGCGTATGATGAGGGCGTGCTCTATGCGCAGCGGGCTGTTGAGCTTGCGGCGATGGAGGTTGGATGCGGGGCCAAGGTGCGTTCCCACAGCGGCAAACATGCCCAATCCACTGTCTTGACCGAAGCACGCTTGAACCTTGTTGCCGCTTTGCTTGCTGCACACCGGCGTGAAGCGGCGGCTGCGGTGATGGCGCACCTGGTTGATGATGCTGCGCTGGCGACGATGCCACTGCTGGCGGCGCGGGCGTTGCTGGCGGAGGCATTGGTTTGTCTGAGTCAGCGTCGCTATGGCGAGGCGCTGGCGCTGTTGCGTGCGGCGCTCTTCCAGGCGCAACTGGCCGACGATCAGCGCGTTGAGTTGGAGGTGCGGGCGCGACTGGTGCATACGCTTGCCCTGGTTGGGGCGTTTGAAGAGAGCCGTTTGCTTGGTGCGACGACGTTGCCGTTGCTACGCGAGGCCGGCTTGCTTGCCCCGCTCAAGCTGTTGCTTGCCAGTATGACCCTGACGCTCCTGGCGTTGCACGAGTACGAAGAGGCGCTCGCGCTGGCCCGTGAAGGCACCGAACTGGCTCGGCGTTTGGCAAGCCAGCCTGCCGTGGCGCTGCATACTGCCCTTGTCGCAGCAGCACAACTGGGGCTGGGCCAGACCCGTGAGGCCTATGCGACGTTGCTGCAGCTTGAGCCAGCTGGTGTCCCGGCGCTGCCAGTCGAGGGCATAGTGCTGGCTGCCGAAGTCTATGCCGCAGCATGTGATCCTGACCGTGCCCTTGCGCATGCCCGTGCTGCGGCCATCCTGCCTGAGCCAGGCCTGCCGCACTGGTCCCCGGCAATGACCCGCTGGCGGATCGCCGGGGTACTGGCGGCATGCGAGCAACCCATCGAGGCGGCAACAGCACGGATCGACGCCCTTGACACATTGCTCGCTGAATTGGGGTATAATAAAGAGCCTGAGGTACGTCGTACATTGCTTGCCTTGCAACCATTTGACCTGGAGCTAGCTTGCCAGCCGGTTCTACAGCGCCCGCGTTGTCTCGCCTGGCTCCCCTTGCGACATGCACCAACCGGACGACCCCTGCAACCCGATGAGTTGCACCCGGTCGTCTGGACAATTGAGGCCCCGGATGATCCTGTTGACCGCATTGCCCGCCGCCATATCTGCCTGCTCCGCCTCTCTGGTGAGGCCATCGCTCAAGGATGTTTTGCGACCCTTGAGGAGCTTGCGCGTGTCCTGGAGGTCAATGTGCGCACGATCAAACGTGACCTCGCCATGTTGCGTGAACAGGGCATTGTGGTTGTGACGCGGGGCGGTGACCTCAAAGCGAACGCACGGGTCAGCGGACGGTAGCTGTTCAGACGGTGGCTATGTCCCCACGGTTGTCAGGGGATTGCCAGGTAACGTGACGGTCTCTTGCTAGGATAGCGCTTGTCTCGGCATCGCAGGGCGATGTCGAAATGGCGGAGCGTGCCCAGTATATGGATCGGGTCGCGCGGCGCGTGCGCGGCAACGTACCTATGCATAGGGCCACTCGTCGCACGCGCCGCAAGGTACCTACGCATAGGGTCGCGCGGCGCGCGCGCCGCAAGGTACCTATGCATAGGGTTGCGGCGCGCTTGCGCGCCGCAACCCTATAAACCAAAACCACGCAAGGGATAACTCATGGCACAGTTGCGCTGGCTGTTGCTCATGCAGAGGTCGGAAGATGAGGAGACCGGGGGGCCACAGTTTGTATTGTGGCTGGTTGATCCCGAAGGGAAAGCCCCCCCAGTCCGGTGTACGACGGTGGACGATTTGATGGCGACGCTGATCCAGTCGTGGAATCAGCGGGTCAACCACGCGCTACCCGAAGACGGTCATCCGAACGATGACACCGAGTTGGCGTGTGGCGGGGTGTAGGTGGCAAGAGGTCTATGGCAGCACACTGGTATGCATTGCAGACAAAGGCCCGGAAAGAGGCGCTGATCACCGAGCAGCTTGAGCAGCGGGGCGTGCCGGTCTTTTACCCGCACCTGGTGGTAAAGCCGGTGAATCCGCGTTCGCGCACGATCCGCCCCTTCTTTCCCTCGTATGTCTTTGTCAAGGCTGATCTTGGCAAGTTTGGCCCTTCGGCCTTTCGCTATCTGCCCTTTGCCGTTGGCCTCGTCAGCTTTGGCGGCGAGCCGGCGGTCGTTGATGATGCGTTGCTCCAACTGATTGATCAACGCCTCACTGAAATCAACGCCGCCGGCGGCGAGACCTTTTTTCAGCTGCGCCCCGGCGATCGCGTTGTCATTGAACACGGCCCGTTTGCTCAGTACGAGGCGATCTTTGACGCCCGTCTCCGCGATAGCGACCGCGTCCGCGTCTTAATTGATCTGCTTGGCGATCGCCAGATCCGCGTTGAGCTCAAAGTGAATCAGATCAGGCTGTTGTAGGATTTTCATTGTATGACTTCACAACCCGTGCTTCTTCAAGCCTTTCTCGAACGTGTTCACCGTCGCGACGTCAGCGTCGCCATTATCGGCCTCGGATATGTTGGTTTGCCCCTCGCCGTGGTGTTTGCCGAAGCGGGCTTGACCGTCGTCGGGATCGATCTTGATCCGCGCAAGGTAGAGTTGTTGAATGCTGGTGAGTCCTATATTGAGGATGTGCCTACATCAAGATTGGCCCCGCTGGTGCAGGCTGGCCGCCTGCGGGCGACTACCGATGTGGCAGTGCTGGCCGAGTGCGATGCGGTGAGCATCTGTGTGCCGACGCCGCTGCGCAAGACGGGTGATCCCGATATTTCGTATATTGTTGATGCGACCGAGCAGATTGCCCGCTATCTGCACCGCGGGATGCTGGTGGTGCTTGAGAGTACGACCTACCCTGGGACAACAAGTGAGGTGATTCTGCCCCGTTTGAGTGACCATCAGGATGGCCTGCGCGTCGGCGAGGATTTCTTCCTCTGCTTTTCGCCCGAGCGCGTCGATCCGGGTCGTACCGACTGGACAACCAGGAATACGCCGAAGGTGATGGGCGGCCAGACGCCCGCCTGTCTTGAGGCAGGCCAGGCGCTCTATGGCGTTGCGATTGAGACGGTGGTGCTGGTCTCGTCGCCCGCCGCCGCCGAGATGACCAAGTTGCTCGAAAATACCTTCCGCTCGGTCAATATCGGTCTGGTCAACGAAGTGCTCTTGATGTGCGAAAAGCTTGGCCTTGATGCGTGGGAAGTGATCGAAGCCGCGGCAAGCAAGCCCTTCGGCTTTATGAAATTCACCCCCGGCCCTGGCCTCGGGGGGCACTGCATTCCCATTGACCCCCTCTACCTTTCGTGGAAGCTGCGTACGCTTGATTACACTGCACGCTTTATTGAATTGGCAAGCGAAATCAATACCGGCATGCCGCGCTATTGGGTGCAAAAAGTGCAGGACGCGCTCAACGATGTCGGCAAAGCGCTCAAGGGGAGCAAGGTGCTGGTGGTTGGCATTGCCTACAAAAAAGATGTCAGCGACATGCGCGAATCGCCCGCGCTCGACATCATCCACCTGCTGCAAGACAAAGGGGCCAGCGTCACCTACCACGACCCCTATGTGCCCGACGTTGACCACGACGGCATTACGATGACCAGCGTGCCCAACCTGCACGCAGCCCTCGCCGACGCCGACTGCGCCATCATCGTCACCGACCACAGCACCTACGACTGGCCAACGATCCACGCCACCGCCCGTGTCATCGTTGACACCCGCCGGACGCTGCGGTAAGGCATGGTAGCGCGGGCTTCCAGCCCGCGTGGGGTTTGCGGGCTGGAAGCCCGCACCACTATGTCCCGCCCGTTTCGGGAGCAACAGCGGGCGTCCCGCCCTCGCTCCCAGGACTCGCAACCGTGTCATGCTGCGTATCACATGGCCCACGGGCCAGTGGTGTGGAGCGAAACCAGTGCCGGTGCGTAGCCTGCCCTGTCACCCCGAACGGAGTGAGGGGTCTTCCATGCGGATCCGTTCGGAATGACCGTGGAGCCGTTGCGCTCCGAGCATGAGGTTTTGTTGCTTAGACAAGGTTTCAGGAAGAGCTTTTGAGCATAACAGTGGTAGTGCCGACTTTAGTCGGCTGAGGCCGACTAAAGTCGGCACTACCACATGCGCCTCTGCTCCTTTGCGTCAAATCATCAGCCATTGCTATAGCACAGCCCTCAACACATAATATGCATACATATTTGATCACCGGCGGGGCCGGCTTCATTGGCTCACATCTGGCTGAGTATTTGCTGGCGCAGGGGCAGCGCGTGCTGGCAATTGATAATCTCTCGACGGGGGCGATGGCGAATATTGCGCATCTGTTGCCCAACGAGCATTTTCGTTTCGCCAGGGCTGATGTCAATGATCTGGTCGTGCTCGATCGACTGGCGTCAGAGGCACAGGTGATTATTCACCTGGCCGCCGCCGTCGGGGTACAACTGGTCGTTGAGCGCCCGGTGCATACGATTGAGACCAATGTGCGTGGTACCGAGACGGTGCTGCGGGCGGCGCTCAGGTATGGCTCGCGGGTGCTGGTGGCGAGCACGTCGGAGGTCTATGGCAAGGCGACGCGGGTGCCTTTTGCCGAGGAAGACGATATTCTGCTGGGGGCAACAAGCAAGAGCCGCTGGAGCTATGCGGCCAGCAAGATGCTCGATGAGTTCCTGGCCCTCGCCTATCACCGTGAGTTCGGGTTGGACGCGCTGGTGATGCGCTTCTTCAATACGATTGGCCCCCGCCAGAGTGGCCGGTATGGCATGGTCGTGCCCCGTTTTGTCCGCCAGGCGCTCTCGAACGAGCCATTGACCATCTATGGCGACGGGCAGCAGGCGCGCTGCTTTTGCGATGTGCGCGACATTGTGCGTGCCGTTGTTGCGCTGGCCGATCACCACCTGGTTGGCCCCGAGCGCGTCTTTAACCTGGGCAATACCCGCGAAATCACGATCACAGCCCTCGCCGAACTTGTCAAAACCCTGACCGGCAGCAGCGCCGAGCTTGCCTATGTCCCCTACGCCGAAGCCTACGCCCCCGGCTTTGAAGACATGCACCGGCGCGTCCCTGATATCACCCGGATTCAACACCTGATCGGCTGGACACCCACCATCACCCTCGAAAAGACGATCGATGACATCGCAGCGGCGCTGCGATAAAAAACCTGGCAGGTGTGCGCCGGGACATAGTTCTGTTACCCCCAGTATCTCTGCGGCGCACACCTGCCAGGTTTGATGGCGCAGGCAAGCCTGGGAGCGAGGGCGGGACGCCCTCGAAGGTATTCCGAGGGCGGGACAGGCAAGCCTGGGAGCGAGGGCGTCCCGCCCTCGAAGGTATTCCGAGGGCGGGACGCCCTCGCTCTCAGGAGAGTTGCCCGTCCAGGGCGATTGCACCATACGAAACCGGATACAACGGGGCACCCGCAAGGGGCGCCCATACCGGGGCGGGGGCGGGCCCGGTGTACCCGTACCGGGGTGGGGCACCCGTACCGGGGTGGGGCACCCGCAAGGGGTACCCGTACCGGGGCGGGGGCGGGCCCGGTGTACCCGTACCGGGGTGGGGCACCCGCAAGGGGCGCCCGTACCGGGGCGGGGGCGGGCCCGGTGTAGGGGCACCCCTTGCGGGTGCCCTTGCGGGTGCCCTTGCGGGTGCCCTGGTTGCCCGTCCCGCAATAGTTGCTAAAACGCAATTATCAGGTACAATGAAGAGCCTACCTGACATTCCGTGCATTCTGTCACATTCATTGCATTTCAACTAACCAGAGGCTGGAGGTCGTGCGCAGGTGGTGATGAGCCTGCTCTTCCATAGTTAAGGTGTTTCTGCATGGAAAACGACTCGGTCGAGATCGACCTGCTCCGTTATTTCTTTATCCTCCGTCGCTGGGCCTGGTTGCTGATCCTTGGCGCGCTGCTTGCTGGTGGTGCTGCCTTTCTGATTAGTCGCCAGATTACGCCGATCTACCAGACGTCAACTACGCTGCTGATCAACCAGGCGTCGAGTGGCGGCAGTTCTTCCGCTGAGTATCAATCGATCCTGACCAGTGAGCGGCTTGCGCAGACGTATGCCACCGTGATGGTGAGTCGACCGATTCTCGAGCAGGCCATTGACTCGCTCGGGTTGTCAATGTCGCCTGGTCAACTCGCGGGGCGTGTGACGGCAACCCCCGTCCGTAATACGCAGTTGTTGCGTTTGACCGTGACCGGCGAAGATCCGGCCCAGATTGCGGCGCTTGCTAACGAGATTGTGACAATCTTTGTGCGGCAGAATGCCGCGTTGCAGAGTAGCCGCTTTGATGCGACCCGCCAGAGCCTTGAGACAGAGTTGGCAAAGATCCAGGGGGAGATTGACGCAACGCAGGCGTTGCTTGACCAGGCGACCGGTGCGGCGAATGCCGGTGAACGGGCACGCCTCCAGGAGTTGCTGGCGCTCTATCGTACGAGCTATGCGTCGCTGTTGCGCAGCATCGAAGAGATCCGGCTGACCGAGGTGCGCCAGAGCGATAGCGTGATCATGATCGAACCTGCCCTTGCGCCAGTCAACCCGATCAGCCCCCGCGTGATGCAGAATGCCCTCATTGCCGCAGTGGTTGGCCTGATGCTGATGTTTGGTCTGGTCTTGCTGCTTGAATTCTTCAATGACCGCGTTGGTTCGAGCGATAAAGCCGGCGAGATGCTTGGCACGACAGTGCTGGCAACGGTCGGTGACATTGAGGGCGAGCGGGCACCCGAGAAGTTGGTGACGCTGACAACGCCCTATGCCAATATCTCTGAGGCTTATCAGATGCTGCGGGTGCGGCTTGATGTGGCCGCCTACGGGCAGGGCCTGCGCACCGTGCTGGTGACCAGTAGCAACCAGAGCGAGGGCAAGAGTACGACGGCGGCCAACCTTGCCGTCGTGCTGGCGCGCTCGGGCAAGCGCGTGATCCTGGTTGATGCCGACCTGCGCCGTCCGACGATGCACACCTATTTCAGCCACCACAACCTGCGTGGCGTAACGACGGCCATGGTACGTGACCCTGGCTCGAGCATTGATTTTCACTTTCAGTCAACCAAACTCGAAAACCTGCTGCTGCTCCCCAGTGGCCCGCTGCCCTCTGACCCGATGGCAATGTTGAGCTCGCAGCGTTTTGCCGACCTTGTCGAGACGCTGAAAGAGATGGCTGACATCGTGATCTTTGACAGCCCACCAATCTTGCAGGTCGCCGACTCGACCGTGCTGCTCAACTTCTGTGATGCGGTCGTGCTAGTCGCCATGGCAGGCAAAACCCGCACCAGCGCGCTGCGCCAGGCCAAAGCCCTGCTTGACCAGTCGGGCGCAAAACTCGCCGGACTTGTGCTCAACCGGGTCTCGAAGCGTAGTTATGGCTATGGGTACGGGTACGGCTATGGGTACGGCTACGGCTACGGCTATGCCCCCGACGATCCCAACAAGACCAAACAATCGTGGCTCAAAACCCAATGGCAGCGCCTGACTGGTGGCAAACGCAAGCACAAGCACGCAAGCAGCGAAGCCACACCGACAAGCACCACTGACAGCACAGCCACACCACCACAAGAACCAGCGACAACCCCGGTTGCCATCAATGGCTCCTATGCTGCTACCGACCTCGACGACGCAGCCGAGCCAGCGATTGTCGCCGCTGGCAGCGGCAGTCCTGAACGAAGCAAACGCCGACGCAGGTAAAGAAACGAACCTGACAATACGGTGGGTTATTTGACGCAAAGGCGCAGAGGCGCAAAGGTTTGATGGTAGAGTATGCGCGCCTTGGTGGCAAAACGGGTCAACCCTGCACATACAGTGGGTGATGTGACGCAAAGGCGCAGAGGCGCAAAGGTTTGATGGATCAGTATGCGCAGTTTTTTTGAGTGAAAGCAGAAACATGCCGCCCGCCATGGCTATCGCCACGAGGCATGCGCCACCACCTAAACAACCTAGCACCGCGCCAACCTTGGGGTTTCGAAAGGGGCAACGCCCCTTCGCGGGGGTCCAGGGGGCAGCGCCCCCTGGGCGGGGTGCGGGGCGCAGCGCCCGCAAGCAGTCTGTTGTCGCAACAAACCCCTGCGGAGCATCAAGGCGGGGCGCAGCGCCCGCAAGCAGTCTGTTGTCGCAACAAACCCCTGCGGAGCATCAAGGCGGGGCGCAGCGCCCGCAAGCCGTCTGTTAGTCGCAACAAACCCCCGCAGAGCTGAGATACATAGCAGCACTATGAATGAGCCGCAGCCTCCGTTGATTATCTTTAGCCGCCATGCCCAAACACAGATGCAAGAACGAGGCGCGGACGAAGCCGAAGTCATTGCAGCAATTCGTAGTGGTACAATAGAACCAGCGCGCAATAACCGCATGTTGTATCGGAAGAACTTCCAATTTGATGGCCTCTGGCGTGGACGTAGTTACCGCATAAAGCAGGTAGCGCCAGTTGTTGTTGCAGAAGCAGATCGACTGGTCGTTGTCACGGTCTACGTATTTTACTATTGAGGTTAAAATGGAGAGCCGACAATGAAGATCAGCTATGATCCAGATGTGGACGCGCTGTATATCCGACTAGTTGAGGGCCAGATCGAGTGTCAGGTCATTCAACTGAACGATCGCATTGCCATCAACGTTGGTCCGGATGAACAGATTGTGGGCATTGAGGTACTCGACGCCAGCGACCTCTTACCGGCTGCGGGTGAACCCAGAGTGAAGCTTGAGAATCTGGTGGCGGCATAATGGATTGGCGTCGTTCATAACTATCGCCACGAGGCATGCGCCACCACCTAACCAACCTAGCACCGCGCCAACCTTGGGGTTTCGAAAGGGGCGAAGCCGGGGGGGAAGGCAAAAGGTAAAAGGCAAAACATGTCGCCCGCCATGGCTATCGCCACGAGGCATGCGCCAACACGCATACGGACTGGCAGCGCGCCAACCTTGGGGTTTCGAAAGGGGCAACGCCCCTTCGCGGGGGTCCAGGGGGCAGCGCCCCCTGGGCGGGGTGCGGGGCGCAGCGCCCGCAAGCCGTCTGTTTGCAAGACCCCCTGCGGAGCATAGTCCCCCTGGGCGGGGCGCGGGGCGCAGCGCCCGCAAGCAGAAAGAACCCAACATGCCAACAGCCCTTGAACTTACCCGTGACGAGTGGCAGCAATACCTGCATCCAGCACCAACGGCAGCCATGCCGCACGTGCCAGATTCAGCCGAGTTGCGCCTCCGCGAGCGCCTGCTGGCTGATGTGCGCCAGGCAGCCGCAGCGTTGAAGGGCCGCTTTGCCGTCAGCAGGGTACTGCTCTTTGGCTCCCTGGTTGACGGGGTTTGGTTCACGAGCGACTCTGATGTCGATCTCGCGGTCGAAGGGCTTGCTCCGAGCGACTACTGGGCGGCCTGGCGTACCGTAGAGGAGTTTATTACCGATCGCGAAGTAGATCTCATTGATTTAGATTTGGTTAGTGGCACCCTCCAGCAGACGATTACCCGCTACGGGCTTGAGTTATGAGCATCGCCTATAGCCAGCTTGCCGAGCGCATTGCGATGTTGCCTCAGAACGCACTGGCTAAGATGGAGGGTTGGTATGAAGACTGAGGCTGAACTGCGCATGGCAGGCATGCAGGCACTGATCAATGCGCTGGGCCTGGTGGAGGCGGAACGCTTTGTAATGGCTGTCTCGCGTGAACCCTTTGATTACACAGCCTGGCGTCGGGATCATTTGCCCCGGCTCCCGCTCGAGGAATTGGCAAAGTTGGCGAATCTTGAGGCGGAAAAACTCCATCGTCTTGCACAAGAGACAAACAGCGAGTAGAAAGCGGTAAAGCGGTAAAGCGGTAAAGCGGTAAAGCGCAAAACGCTAAAATCTAAAACTGCCATGGCTCTCGCCACGAGGCATGCGCTACCACCTACACAAGCGAGCACCGCGCCAACCTTGGGGTTTCGAAAGGGGCGAGGCCCCTTCGCGGGGGTCCAGGGGGCAGCGCCCCCTCGGGCGGGGAGCGGGGCGCAGCGCCCGCAAGCAGTCGAGTTTCACCCACAAACCCCTGCGGAGCAGCGCCCCCTGGGCGGGGAGCGGGCCACAGCGCCCGCAAGCAGTCTGTTCGCCGCAAGGCTACGTACACGCAGGACAAGCATTGATGCCCAGAAAAATTCGTGAAGCGTGATGAATCCTGAGAGTCGCTACAGCATCGTGATCGAGTGGTCTGACGAAGACGAGGCCTATGTTGTCACACTGCCGGAGTTTCCGGGGTCACATACCCACGGTGCAACCTATGGAGAGGCGCTTGCGAATGGACAGGCAGTGCTGGTTCTGCTTGTGGAAGCAATGCAGCGGGAAGGTCACCCCCTGCCCAGGCCTGCACGTTATCAACCCGCGCCGACGTAGCGCAACGTACTCTCTGGTCAGCGATCTTCGCTCTGGTCTACTCAGGGGCGAAAGTGGCAAGGCCCGGGGGAAAGCAGAAAGCGGTAAAGCGGTAAAGCGGTAAAGCGCTAAAATCTAAAATTGCCATAGCTATCGCCACGAGGCATGCGCCAACACCTAAAAAAGCGAGCACCGCGCCTACCTTGGGGTTTCGAAAGGGGCAACGCCCCTTCGCGGGGGTCCAGGGGGCAGCGCCCCCTGGGCGGGGTGCGGGGCGCAGCGCCCGCAAGCCGTCTGTTTGCAAGACCCCCTGCGGAGCATAGTCCCCCTGGGCGGGGCGCGGGGCGCAGCGCCCGCAAGCAGTCCATTGGCCCCGCCAAAATCCTGCAAAGCACACCATGAAAAAAGCACTGATCACCGGAATCACCGGACAAGACGGCTCCTACCTGACGGAATTCCTCCTCGCCAAGGGCTATGAGGTGCATGGCATTATCCGTCGGGCAAGTACGTTTAATTCACAGCGCCTCGATCATCTCTATCGTGATCCACACAATGGTGATGATGTACGCCTCTATCTTCACTATGGGGATATTGGCAGTTCCGGTAATCTCTCTGACCTGATTCGTCAGGTGCAACCCGATGAGATCTACCATCTTGCCGCGCAAAGCCATGTGCGCGTCAGTTTTGATTTGCCCGATTATACCGGCGATGTCACTGGCCTCAGTACGGTGCGTATCCTCGAAGCGATCCGCCGCGCCGACAGCCATGCGCGCTTTTATCAGGCGTCGTCGAGCGAGATGTTTGGTAGTGCGTCGCCTCCTCAGCACGAGGAGACGCCCTTTGAACCGCAGAGCCCCTATGCTGCGGCGAAGCTCTATGCCTACTGGGTGACGCGCAACTATCGTGATGGCTATGGTCTCTATGCCTGCAATGGCATTCTGTTTAATCACGAGTCGCCGCGTCGTGGCGAGACCTTTGTGACCCGGAAGATTACCCGTGCTGTGGCTGCTATTGTGGCAGGCCGCCAGCAGCATCTCTATCTGGGCAATCTCGATGCTCGCCGCGATTGGGGCTATGCCCCTGACTATGTTGAGGCCATGTGGTTAATGTTGCAGCAGGAGCAGGCCGAAGATTTTGTGATCGGTACCGGCGAAGCCCATTCGGTGCGCGAGTTGCTCGATGAGGCGTTTGGGTATGTTGGCCTCGACTGGAACCAGTATGTGCGGATTGATGAAAAGTATTACCGTCCGACTGAGGTAGACTATCTGCTCGCTGACCCACAGAAGGCGTTCGCCAGGTTGAAGTGGCAGCCCCGCGTCCACTTTCGCGAGCTTGTGCGCATTATGGTTGATGCCGACCTCGAGCTGGCTGGCCTTGCTGCCCCTGGTGAGGGGCGAAGCATCCTGGAAGAGCGCTACGATGGCTGGCATCGGTGGCAAGATCAAGTTGCAAGCATGGAAAAGGGTACACGATGACTCAGACATGGCCTGATACTGACAGCTTTTGGCATAATAAACGGGTGACCGTGACCGGCGGCGCTGGTTTTCTTGGCTCATTTGTCGTTGAACAACTGCGTGCGCGTGGGGCCGAGCATATCTTTGTGCCCCGCAAGCGCGACTATGATCTGGTTCACAAGGAAGCGGCGTTGCAACTGCTGGCCGATGCGCGCCCCGACCTGATCATCCATTTGGCCGCCAGTGTCGGTGGCATCGGGGCCAATCTGGTGCATCAGGCCGAGTATTTCTACGAAAACCTGATGATGGGCACGCAACTCTTCCACGAAGCGTGGCAAGCAGGGGTCGGCAAATTCGTCGCCGTTGGCACGATCTGTGCCTACCCCAAATTTGCGCCGATCCCCTTCAAAGAAGAAGACCTGTGGAATGGCTACCCCGAAGAGACAAACGCCCCGTATGGGCTAGCCAAGAAGATGATGCTGGTGCAGTCACAAGTCTACCGTTCCCAATACGGTTACAACTCGATCTACCTGCTCCCAGTCAACCTCTACGGCCCACGGGACAATTTCGACCCCGCCTCATCGCACGTCATCCCGGCGCTGATCCGCAAATTCGTCGAGGCCAAAGAACGGGGCGATGACCACATCATGGCCTGGGGCGACGGCTCGCCGACCCGCGAATTCCTCTACGTGGAAGACGCCGCCGAAGGCATCGTGCTCGCCGCCGAACGCTACAACGCAAGCGACCCCGTAAACCTCGGCAGCGCGTTTGAAATCAGCATCAAAGACCTCACTGAAACCATCGCCCGCGTCGTCGGCTTTGACGGCGAAGTCCGCTGGGACACCAGCAAACCAAACGGCCAACCCCGACGCAAACTCGACGTCAGCCGCGCCCAACAATACTTCGGCTTCACCAGCCGCACCCCCTTCGAACACGGCCTCCGCCAAACCGTCGAATGGTGGCGCCAAGCAAGTCTTTAGCGGTAAAGCGCAAAGCGGTAAAGCGCAAAGCGGTAAAGCGGTAAAGCGGTAAAATCTAAAACTGCCATGGCTCTCGCCACGAGGCATGCGCCAACACCTACACACGCCAGCACCGCGCCAACCTTGGGGTTTCGAAAGGGGCAACGCCCGGGGGAAAGCAGAAAGCAGAAAGCAGAAAGCAGAAACACGCCGCCCGCCATGGCTCTCGCCACGAGGCATGCGCCAACATCTAAACAAGCCAGCACCGCGCCAAACTTGGGGTTTCGAAAGGGGCGAGGCCCCTTCGCGGGGGTCCAGGGGGCAGCGCCCCCTGGGCGGGGTGCGGGGCGCAGCGCCCGCAAGCAGTCTGTTGATCACAAGACTCCCTGCGGAGCAACAACCCCCTGGGCGGGGTGCGGGGCGCAGCGCCCGCAAGCAGTCTGTTAATCGCAACAACCCCCTGCGGAGCATAGTCCCCCTGAGCGGGGAGCGGGGCGCAGCCCCACAGAAGCATAGCACGGGGCGCAGCCCCAAAAAAACGAAAAAAAACCCTTGCACAACACACCAACAAAACAAACCGAACACCTCCTCATCCTAGAACCAGGTCGAGCCGACAAAAACTACTGGCGCGATCTCTGGCGCTACCGCGAACTTTTCCTCATCCTCGCCTGGCGCGACGTCTCGGTACGCTATAAACAGACGATTATTGGTCTCGCCTGGGCCGTTATTCGTCCGTTTCTGACGATGATTGTCTTCACCATTATTTTTGGCCGTGTCGCCGGCTTGCCCAGTGATGGCAATGCCCCGTATGCCTTGATGGTTTTTGCCGCGATGTTACCCTGGACGCTCTTCTCTTCGGCGTTGAGCGAAGCCTCGAATAGCCTGATCGGCAATGCGAATTTAATTAGCAAGGTCTATTTCCCGCGCCTGATCATTCCAACGGCTACTGTGGTGACAGCCTTTATTGACTTTCTGATCAGCTTTGTTATACTCGTGGGTATGATGATCTGGTATCAGTATGCTCCGAGTTGGTCGATCGTGCTGTTGCCAGGTTTTATGCTGCTGGCGTTGCTGGCTAGTCTGGGGCCGGGTCTCTGGATTACAGCGCTCAATGTCAAGTATCGCGATTTTCGTTATATCATCCCCTTTGTCGTTCAGTTTGGGCTCTATGTGTCGCCAGTCGGTTTTAGCAGCAATGTGATCCCCGAGCAATGGCGGCTTGTCTATAGCCTGAACCCGATGGTTGGGGTCATTGACGGTTTTCGCTGGGCTATTCTGGGGGCCGATAGCCCTCCCTACTGGCCTGGTTTTGCGCTCAGTCTTCTGGTCGTCGCCTTCTTCTTGTGGCTCGGCATTAGCCAGTTTCGCAAGATGGAGAAGAGCTTTGCGGATATGATTTAACTATGTCTGACATTGTGATCAAAGCCGAACAACTCGGCAAAAAATACATCATTGGTCATCAGCGAGAAAACGGACGGTATACGGCGCTACGCGATGTGCTGATGCAGAATGCTCGTTCTGTCTGGAACAAGACCCGTGACCTGGTGCAAGGCAAGCCGATTGTGCAGGGTGATACGCTGGAGGAGGTCTGGGCGCTCAAGGATGTCAACTTCGAGATCCGGCGCGGCGAGGCCGTGGGCATCATTGGGCGCAACGGGGCGGGCAAGAGTACGCTGCTCAAGGTGCTGAGCCGCATCACCGAACCGAGCGCCGGACGGGTGTCGATCAGAGGGCGGGTGGCGAGCCTGCTCGAAGTGGGCACCGGCTTCCACCCCGAACTGACCGGACGCGAGAACATCTACCTCAACGGCGCCATTCTGGGCATGACCAGGCTCGAGATCAAGCGCAAGTTCGACGAGATCGTGGCCTTCGCCGAGGTAGAGAAGTTCCTGGACACGCCGGTGAAACGCTATTCCAGCGGCATGTACGTACGCCTGGCCTTTGCCGTCGCCGCACACCTGGAACCGGAGATTCTGGTAGTAGATGAAGTGCTTGCCGTAGGGGATTCGGCATTTCAGAAGAAATGTCTAGGCAAAATGGGGGATGTAGCACATGAAGGGCGGACTGTATTGTTTGTAAGTCACAATATGGTAGCAATCGAACAACTCTGCCAGAAGGCTATGGTTCTTCAGCAAGGTAAGGTTGCTGACTATGGAAGTGTTGAACAAGCACTAGGAATGTACCTGACTAGCGTAAGTGATCTCCAGAAGGTGAGTATTGCTGATAGAACAGACAGAAGAGGTAATCAGTTTCTTCGATTCACCAGGGTGGCTCTTTGCGATGCTGGTGGTAGCGAATTGGAACAAGTGCTTTCTGGGCAAGATGTTTATGTTCGCTTTTACTATGCGGCTTCAGAACAATTATGCGATGCGAGAGTACATGTGTCGTTGGCAATTGTTGATCGCGGTCGGATACTAATCAACCTGAATTCCTACAACAGTGGCTCTGCTGTTCTTGATGTGTACGAAAGAGGTTTTTTTGAATGTGTTTGGAAGAACTTCAATCTTACAGCAGGCTCATATGATTGCATTGCGTTCTGCTCTGTCAACGACGAGGTAGCCGACTGGGTCGATTCAGCATTTACAATCTTGGTGGAAAATGGCGATTTTTTTGGCCAGGGCGACTCCACACTTCATGGGATTGTTTTAGTGCCACATCGCTGGTATAGTCACCCCGATTTGTCGTGAGGAGAAACATAACTTTCAGAAATAGAGTTCTCTCCATGGTTTACAGATATTTACCATATCGAATCAAGGTTGCACGGTCTATGCTTTCAATCCTTGATGGGAAGTATGGTCATTGGCACAGTGTCAAGACCAGAGAATCTATCGGAATAGATGGAGAACCGACTCCATGGTATACCTATCCAGCAATTGAATACCTCGACCAGCTTGACTTTACGGAGAAAACGGTATTTGAGTGGGGCGCAGGAAACTCCTCTCGGTACTGGGCTCGTTCTGCGAAGTCTGTCGTCAGCGTAGAAGACGATCCGATCTGGTATCGAAAGATTCAACAATACAGATCTGATAATCTAGATATTCATCTGATTCAAGACAAGCAGCGCTACATAGATGCTATACGCCAAAATGACCAGAAGTATGATGTTATTATTGTTGATGGTTCGTATCGTCACCAATGTGCCCTAATTGCTCCATTGTTTCTCAGGGAAGGCGGGGTTATTGTGCTAGATAACTCCGATTGGTATCCTGATTCGGCGAAATTCTTGCGGGACGCTGGTCTGTTGCAGGTCGATTTCAGTGGGTTTGTACCAGTCGCACTGCTAACTTCGACTACATCGCTATTCTTTCGCCGGGACTTTAGTGTTTCTAGCAAGAGTAATCAGCAACCCCGCCCCAGTTTGGGATCTGTACCTGCACCGCAGAATATCTCTTAAGGCGATGAGTCTCTGTGTGAAAACCTAGAGGTCTACAAATTGTCAACCTTTCTATCACGTATACGTCAAAAGCTAAAAACGCTCTCAAGTCGTCGGGCAATTGCAAAGTATATTGATGGCGGCAGAATTCCATGGTCGACAGGTTATAAGGAATATCGTGCTCAATATATCAGTTCTGTTCTTGCCGACAATGATATTCTTGACGGATTTCGCCGAGAGAAGCCATTACCGATCGGCTACGGTATTGGCTTGGACGAGCGGTGTGTCGAATATCCTTGGATGATTACCCGTTTGTCTCCTGAGCCAATACGTTGCCTTGATGCTGGATCTACTCTCAATCATGTACATATCCTTGAGCAATCCATATTTACAAACAAGCAGTTATATATATTGACACTTGCGCCGGAAGCTCAATGCTTTTGGCAAAGGGGTATTTCATATTTATATGAAGACCTTCGAAGTATCTCAATCCGTGATCAGTACTTTGATACGATTATTTCTATATCTACCCTTGAGCATGTTGGCTTTGATAACTCTTTGTTTACATCTGGTAAGACAGAACGACGTCCTGTTAGTCAAGCTGATTATAGGCTTGCAATGCAAGAACTATGGCGTATTCTGAAACCCGGCGGTCAATTACTAATTACCGTCCCGTTTGGAGTGTATGAGGATTTCGGGACATTCCAACAGTTCGACCTCGCTCTGCTACAGTCGCTTGAGTCGTCAGTGCAATCAATCAATACGAATCGTACATTTTACCGCTATACACATCAGGGTTGGGAGCTATCCGATGCTGACCAATGCGCTTCAAGTGAGTACTTTCCGTGGTGCATGTTACCCCTCGATCAACGCCGAAATCAGAAACCATCAAGTCCTGATGGAGCGGCAGCCGCCAGAGCTGTCGCATGCTTGGCCCTGATGAAGTAGGATATTAGCGCGTGAAAATGATGAATTTAATGAACCGGGTGCTTTGTAGCTCCCGTGCTCGGCTCCTTACACTCTAACAGCGATATAGCCGGATACGACGCATTGCATCCAGCCCGTATCGTCGTCTACTCCTGGATGAGCCGCTCGAACTCGAGTTCGTGCGTCATCGTCCACCGTCACTCCAAACATTATCCGAGGATGATAGGTGGCAGCATTTGCGGATTGGCGACTTGGCGTTCTTTTGGCCTCAGGGCAACAAGACGAGTCCGCTCACCTGGATTTATCAAGAGGTATTTGCCCCGGCGCATTGGAATGCTCATACTTTTGAATATGGTGAAGTTGCTATTCAAATGGGAGACTGGGTCATTGATGCAGGCGCTTGTGAAGGTTTTTTTACCTATTACGCACTGAAGCGTGGTGCAAATGTCTTGGTGATAGAACCGGTTCCTGTGCTGGTAGAAGCGCTGTCGCACACATTTGAGGCAGAGATCAAGGCTGGGCGAGTTCAAATCTTATGGGGCGCATTAGGCGACAAGCCGGGTGAGTTTGGACTGAGAATAGCTCAGGATGAGCTTTACTTATCAGGTCTTGAAGCAGACGGAGATATAATTGTTCCTGTCTACACATTGGATGGCTTGCTTGAGCAGGAAGTGGTGCCATCGATTGACTTCGTGAAGATGGACATTGAAGGACACGAGGTGGCTGCCGTTCAGGGTGGGATCAGCCTTCTGCGTACTTCTAGCCCGCAACTATCGATTGCAGTTTATCACCAAGAAGAAAACGCCCGTATCATTCGGCAATACTTGCAAGAGATCAACCCGATGTATAATGTGCATTGGCGAGGCATCTGGGCGCGATCCCAGGATCTTCCAAGACCATATATGCTGTATGCATCTCAAAAACGACGAGATCAATCCTGAATGTCTGGTGAACTTGGTCGGGTAATATTCATCACTCAGTTCTCCCCATCACCCATCGGTCACGGCGGGCAACACCGCACGTATCAGATCATTCACGATCTGCATACAACCTTGGGCACTGATTGCGTGCAGGTGCTCAGTTTGCCGCACTGGAGTGCATCACGGCCAATTCCCCCAACTCCTCCATTGCTCAGGCGAATTCTTCGTAGCCTCAAGTACCGCCTGGGCTATTATGCCGAGAATCCGTTGCGCTTGTGGTTCAAGACCGGATATTTTTCAAATGGCTGGATGCACCCGGATTTTCTGCGCCTCTACCAGCAGACCCTGCGGGAACACGATAAACCTTTGGCTGTCTTGATTGAACATACCGGGTTTGCCAGCATCCTAGAAATCAATGCCGAACGAGGCATTCCCACCATAGCCTGCATTCAGAATCTCGAGTCTCTTGATTATGGCCGCGCTGTTGACGGTGCTCGAAAAGAAACGGCAGCACGTGTGGGCGACCTTGCCGTTGAATTGAACGTCCTTTCCAGGTGTCACGAGCGTCTATTTATCTCCAAAGTCGAAGCGGGGATGGTTGGTGGTCTGGGATTACATTCCGCTTATTACCCCTATGTTCCGGTCGGTGAAATCCGGAGCAACTTGCAGCGTGTGCGAGAAGCGCGTGGTGCAACAGCGCAGGAGGCGGGGTTGTTCCTGATGCTTGGGAGCGCCGGGCATCATACAACGGCCGAAGCTTTCGCCTGGCTTGTGGAGCAGGCGCAGCGGCACGGTCTGCCTGCTGGCGTGCGGATTATCGTGGGCGGTTCTGGCACAGACAAACTGCTACCTGCCGGGGCAACCGTCCCTCGCCTGGAATGCCGCGGACGTCTACCCCAAGATGAGTTAGATCAACTGCTGGTCAAATGTCAGGGGGTGTTGGTTCCGCAGTTCCGTGGATTTGGTGCATTGACACGCCTGTCGGAGATGGCATGCGGCGGCGTTCCCGTGCTGGTTTCGCGCCATCCTACCCTGGCTTTAGACGTGCCACCCGGTGTGCAAATGGTTGAGGATAACTGGGAAGCCTGGAGTACTGCCATGAGCGAATTCGTGTGTGATGGTCATTCAATTGCACCGCAGTGGGATGCGTATCTCGCTTGGGAACAAACACAACCGAATCCTATAACAAACTTACTTGGTGGAATATGATATGAACTTGATCCATTTTGTGCGCAGGCAAGTTAAACGTAGTCTCGCCGCACTCGGTTACGAAGTCCGACGTAGCGTGCCGTCAGGTTCCATGCAGCGCCCCGTCGGGGACATGCAAATGCTGCTGGAAGACTTGTATCAGCGCAACTTTGCCCCGACCGCTATCCTCGATGTCGGTGCAAATCGAGCCTCGTGGAGCCGTATAGCCAAAGCTGTTTTTTCCAACGCCAACCTGTTCATGATCGAGCCGCAGGTTGAAATGGAGCCACATCTGCAAAGATTCTGTGCTGAACATCCTGGTTCAAAGTACTTTCTGGCTGGCGCTGGGGTGGTCAGTGGCAAGATGTCCTTGACCATCTCGGATGATCTGGCTGGATCGTCTTTTTTGCCGTCAGCGTCGTCAGTAGAACTGCCAACAACCGGACGTCAGCGCACAGTGCCAATTGTGACTGTCGACGAGCTTATTTCCAGCAACCAGATGCCTGTCCCGCAACTTGCAAAACTTGACGTGCAAGGATTTGAGCTGGAGGCGCTGCGGGGGGGGCGCGATTATTCGGTCAGACGGAAGCATTTGTGTTGGAAACCAGCCTCTATCGTTTCTTCCCGAACATGCCGCTGTTGCATGAAGTAGTGGCATTCATGGCCGAGCGAGGCTATGTCATCTACGATCTTCCCGGCTACCTTCGCCGCCCAGCTGGATGGTGCCCTGGGCAAGTTGATGTCTGTTTTGTACGCAGCGATGGCATGTTGCGACGGTCAGATGAATGGGAGTAATTGATGAGCGCTCAACAGAGGCCGCAACTGGCAGACCTACCACCCCCACCACCCCACAGAACTGGCTGGCCGTGGATCGAAGCAAGCACCCCCCTGCCCAACACGATGGCAAACGGCGCACCTTGGCCGCGCATCAGCATCGTGACGCCATCGTACAATCAGGGCCAATTTATCGAAGAGACGATCCGCTCGGTGCTGCTGCAGGGCTATCCCAACCTGGAGTACATTGTCATGGATGGGGGTAGTACTGATCAGAGTGTAGAGATTATTCGGAAGTACGAGCCGTGGATCGACTATGTGCGGATTGGCCCTGATGGAGGGCAATCGGCGGCTATCGCCGAGGGATTTCGTCAGGCCACGGGTGAAATCCTGGCCTGGATCAATTCGGATGATTATTACTTGCCGGGTGCATTCTCGCGTGTGGCACAATTCTTTGGTCTTCATCCTACTGTGATCTTTGCCGTAGGGGATGTTGACTCAGTGACTGCCGACGGTGGTCTTATTCGACGTAATTATGCTGGACGTCCCAACGCTTTTCTGACTGCTAATCTCGGTAAACATAGTTGGCCACAACAAGGAGGTTTCTGGCAGAGACTCGCCTATAAACAAATTGGAGGTGTTGACCCTACACTCAAATTCTGTATGGATCGCGATTTGTTCATCCGTTTGACCAGGTATGGCCCCTCTCGACGAATTTCTGGTCCTCCACTAGCCTGTTTTCGCAATCATGAAACAGCTAAGAGTTCTACAATTCTGAATGTTGCACAATTTGAAAGCGAGCTTTTGACGAAGCGTCATGGCAACTCCAAGCTCAAGCGATTCACATGGGTGCTGGAAATGTTGTGGTGGCTATGGTCACGACCTAGATATATTCGGGCCGGAGTTCATCGTCGTCTGCATTGGGAAATCTAGTGAATATTTCTCTGAGTACATGTCTCAGGCTAATCTAGAAAACGGTCAATTGTAAAAAGAGAGTATTCAAATGAAAATCTTCTCAGACCGCACTTATCTAGTTGGCAGTCGGCGCCACGTGACCATGCTCTACCCTTTTTGGGGTAAGAACGATGAAGATCCACAGTTACCTACATCTGGGCGCTATGATTATTACACGGCGCATGGTCATGAACTATTTGAGTTAACCTCTCTGACCGATGCTGATGTTGCTGTTCTGCCTGTGCCTTGGGAAGATATATGTGACAATCAAGAGTATCGGAGACTTGCCAGCAATTTCGTTGAGTTGGCGACTGCTGCCGGTAAGCAAACATTGATATTCTTCTGGCACGACTCTTCAGAGCCTGTGCATGTGCAAAACAGCATCATCTTTCGCACTTCACTGTATGCGTCGAAACGGCTGCCGAATGAGTATCCAATGCCTGCTTGGAGTGAAGACTTCATGGAGCGATATCTGGGTGGCCAGTTGATTGAACGTTCTAAGCGCCCCATACCTGTTGTAGGTTTCTGTGGTGCGGCTGAGCCGATCCGCTCGTCTGCAGTGAACAGGCTGAAGTACGTGACAAAACGTCTCCTGAATACTCTTGCCGAAAAATCATATGATACGAGTCGCGCCTTGCGCGCGCAGGCAATGCATAATCTTCAGCGCCATCCAGGCATTGAAACGAATTTTGTAGTACGCGACAAATTCATGGCAGGCCTTGTACCGGATAACGCCAGAGAAGTTCGGTATTCTGCGCTGCACGCAAGTCGTCGAGAGTATGTCACCAACATTGTTGATAGTGACTACGTTCTCTGTGTTCGTGGCGTTGGGAATTATTCCTATCGGCTTTACGAGACTCTTTCCTGCGGCCGAATTCCGGTCTTGGTCAATACTGATTGTAGTTTGCCATTCGATCACATCGTCAACTACAAGGACTATTTTGTCTGGGTGGAGGAACAGGATCTTCGCCAGATTGGTGAGAGAGTTCAAGCCTTTCACGAGAGACTGAGCCAATCTGACTTTGTTGAGTTACAACGTGCTTGTAGAAGGTTATGGGAGACTCACCTTTCTCCATATGGATTCTTCTCCAGGCTTGAGACTGTCTTATAGGACTGCCAGATGAATTTTTCTTCAGTATCGAGAGTTTTTTCGCGGATTTCCCTAGCTGTATTAAGAACTGGTCTTCGATTGCCAGTGACGTTTCGCCATGTTGCGAAAAAACTGATATTCAAATCTGGAATAGGTGCGTACATAGATGAATCAATCGGTTGGCCACTTTCATATCCACTACATGGATGTCGAATGCTCGGAGCCGGTGGACGAGCATATGCCACAGGTGGTTACGAAGCAAGTGCTGTTCAAGTCATCATGGACGTTGTGAATCCTGGATGCGTATGTCTTGATGTCGGCGCTCATCAGGGCTACTTTACTTTGCTGCTTAGCCGATTGGTTGGACAGCAGGGCCATGTCTATGCATTTGAAGCGCATCCGCAAAATGCGCTGCTTCTACAACGCAATATCCAACTGAATAGTTTTCAACAACGTGTTACAGTGAAACAGATTGCAGTTACAGACGGTGGTGAGCTGACAATTGCGTTATATGCAGGAAGGGGAGATAGCTCGACAGAATGGAATATTGTGGGACACGATGTAACTGGTCAACCGACTCTGGAAGAATTGCAGGTGCCTGCTGCATCGCTAGATGGATATATTCAAGCCGGTCAACCTGTTGACTTTGTCAAGATGGATATTGAAGGAGCAGAGGGGCTTGCGTTGGCAGGTATGCGCAATCTATTGCGCAATCAACGTCCTACTTTGCTTGTGGAATTTCACAATTCAGAGACATGGGCGGCGCGTGCTGAACTGCTCTCAGCAAGCTATGATTTGTGGTCGCTGGAGGGAACTCAGCGGATCAAGATAGCTCCTGGCGACGAGAAGAGAGCCTATCACTGCCTGGCTGTGCCGAAGGAACGATTAGGCATTGCAAGAAGCCACCAGCATTAATCTTGGAGGGTAAACAGTTGCGCAGGTGGAAACAATGGTTTATCTATAAGCTGAAGGCATTTCAGTTACGGCTACTGATGAGTCGTTTATCCGTATTTCAGGTTAGGACAAGTTTTCATGGCACAGAATACGGTGGATGGACAATCTGTCCAGACGGTCTTACAGCATCTAGTCTGATTTATTCTTTTGGCGTTGGTGAAGATACATCTTTCGACCTGGAACTGATTGCGCAATATGGCGTTGAGGTGCATGCCTTTGACCCTACTCCGAAATCGATTGCTTGGGTGCAGTCAAATTCATGGCCCGACCGTTTTCATTTTCATCCTATCGGTATAGGCTCCAGTGATAGAATGGCTTTTTTCTTTCCCCCTGACGATCCCTCTCATGTTTCGCATTCGATACTTCCTCGTAGAAATGCAGCGAGTGCCCCTACTCAGGTGCAATTGTTTCGGCTCAAAACAATCGCTGACATGCTTGGTCATCAGCAGATAGATCTGTTGAAAATGGATATTGAGGGAGCTGAATATGAGGTAATCACTGATCTGCTCGATACGCACAATATCATAATTCGCCAGATATTGATCGAATTTCACCCTTTTTTTGAGGGTCTAACTTACAATGCCACGGCGAATTCAATCCGTCAACTCGAAAAAAGAGGGTATCGTTTGTTTAATATTTCCAATAGGGGAACTGAGTTTAGTTTCATCTACCTATGATGGCCGTAAATTCACCCAAAATCACCTTCGGCATGATCGTGCTCAATGGCGAACCCTTTATTCGCTATAATCTACGCGCGCTCTATCCGTTTGCCCATCAGATCATCGTGGTCGAAGGCGCCGCACCGGCCGCTGCCAGCATTGCCACTCCCGATGGACACTCGGTGGATGGCACGATGCAGACGTTGCTGGACTTCAAAGCGCATGAGGATCCAGAAAACAAACTGATCGTTGTGACAGCCGAAGACGAGGGCCATCCCAACGGCTTCTGGCCGGGCGAGAAGCATGAACAGAGCCAGGCTTATGCAAAGCGGGCTACCGGCAATTGGTTGTGGCAGGTGGATGTGGATGAGTTCTATCAGCCGCTGGATATGACCTGGATTATCGGCGAATTGTCAGGTAACCCGTCGATCTATGCAGTCTCCTTCAAGCAGATCCAATTCTGGGGAGGCCTAGACTATTATGCAGACGGATGGTATCTGCGCCACTATGGTGGCGAAGTGTTTCACCGTCTCTTTCGGTGGGACCCCGGTTATGTCTACGCAACGCATCGTCCGCCAACAGTCGTGAATGAAGATGGCGTAGACCTCCGGGAACTGGGCCACCTGCGGGCGCGAGATTTGGCGCGACGGAAGATATTTCTTTATCACTACTCGCTGGTTTTTCCACATCAAGTGAGTGGGAAAAGCGCCTACTATTCACAAGTAAGTTGGGGGCCATTTGACAGGATGAATGACTGGGCAACTGAGAATTATACCCAGTTGAAGCATCCTTATCGGGTGCATAATGTCTACCGATATCCAAGCTGGCTCGAACGGTATGCAGGCCCGCATCCGCCTCAGGTCATCGCAATGTGGCAAGACACCAGGAGCTCACAAGAACATAGCAATCTTGCAATCAGGCAAAACGATGACATCGAGAGATTACTGAATTCTGTTGGATATCGAGTGGGAAGGCAGTGCGTCAAATGGGCTGGTTTTGTGATCTGCAACGTTGAGGCAGCCGCAAGAGCGGTGTTTCGCCTGCTTCCAACCTCAGTGCAAGCTGCTCTCAAGCCGATCATTCTACGGCAAAGGGCTAGAGTGTGAAGATCCTGCTGTTTAGCACTTACGATCGCGCTGGTGGAGCCGAAAAAGTGGCCTTTGACCTGTGCCGATCCTACTGTCAACGCGGACATGATGCGCGTCTTCTTGTGCGCTACAAACGCACGCAAGAGCCGTTTGTATTCGAGGTTGATCCTTACCGTGATACGACTCCCTGGGCAGGGATGTGTCGGCATTTGGAAAAGTCGGTGCGCAGACAATCCGCTTTCCGCGGCCAGTATCGCCTGATCGATATGCTGCGCCGCCTTGCCCTGCCGCAGCGATTGTGGGATCGTTGGCGTGGCACCGAAGATTTCAACTATCCGTTTACCTGGCATCTGTTGGATGCAGACAATGATTGGCAGCCTGATGTCATTCATGCCCATAATTTGCACGGCGACTATTTCGACCTGGGTGCCCTATCAATGTTGAGCCAGCGTCTGCCGGTTGTCTGGACATTGCACGACACCTGGGCAATCACCGGGCACTGTGGTTATTTCATCGACTGTGAGCGTTGGCGCACTGGCTGCGGTGCGTGCCCCGACCTGGGCCGACCACCAGCCATCCAACGCGACCGGACAGCCGCCAACTGGCAACAGAAACAGACTATCTATCGCAACAGCCGGTTGGCCATATCGACGCCGAGCCGCTGGCTGATGAACTATGTGGAACAGTCTATGCTGCTGCCGTGGCAGGCGCGTGTCATCCCGAACGGCGTGGATCTGTCCATCTATCATCCTGGCGACCGCGCCCAGGCACGGGCTGAATGTGGCATTGCCGCAGATGCATTTGTCGTCGTGTTCAGCGCGTTTAGTGGAGCTAATACCAACCCCTACAAGGACTTCACCACGGTTCGCACAGCTGTGCAATTGCTTAGGGGCAGTGATGTCTCTTCTCGGTTGCAGTTGATATGCATCGGCGGCCAGACACAGAACACAGATGATCCAGGAGTTGTCTACACAGGCTATCTCACCGATCCCAACGCTGTGGCGCGCTACTATCGCTGCGCCGACGTACTCTTGCACGCTGCCAACGCCGAAAACTTCCCACTCGTAGTGCTTGAAGCAATGGCTTGCGGTGCCACCGTGGTTGCAACTAGCGTGGGAGGGATTCCCGAGCAGATTATCGAAGGCGAGACCGGGTTTTTAATTGCTAGGGGTGATAGTGTCATGCTTGCGAAGCATGTGCATTGGCTCATGGCCCATCCAGATAGATGTAAACACATGGGTACAATGGCTGCCGTCTATGCTGAGCATTCGTTTAGCCTGAAAGCTCAGGCTGAGTCTTTTGTCAATTGGTTTGCAAGTTTTATGTACAGTAATTGTTGATCATTCTGAAAAAAGAGGTTTGCATGTCGATTAGAACCGAAAATTTCAGTCAACTACACGAGCGTAGCTATTATATATCGCTGCGTGATGTGTTTTATCATGCGTTTTTATTCTATTCTGGTTTTATTTTGTTTGTCCTGCCTACAGGTACTGGGATTCGACATGCATTATTTATGATTCCTTTCTTTGCTGGTTTTTTAGGTTTATTATTACTAAAACATAAAATATCCCTTTTTGATTTCTTACTTTCGGGGATTTTGTTAATCAGTAGCTTCTTGACAGGGCATTACGATACTATTACTGATGCGATTGTCTTTTCGATGCTTTTACTGTTTGTTTCATTGGCTTACCAAAGAAGAGAGCTCTCGATACATTTTAACTATGGCCTGATTTTATTGTTCTGCTGGCTTTTTTTCTTTTCATTAGTTTATCAACTGATTCAGAACTTTGGAACGTTTGGCTACTGGGAATATACATCCAAACTTTATGTTGGTGATACAAATTTTTCGGGTTTATATATGTTGCTGTTTCTTTTTTTTAGTGTTAGATGTAAATTCTGGCCTGGGATTGTATTGTCATTGATTTCGGTATTGTTATTTTTAAGCAGGACTTATTTTTTAGCTCTTACTGTTTTTTTTCTTTTGATGTACTTTAGAGACTTTCTAGCCCCTCTTGTTAGAAGACTAAACTTTTTTGTGATAATCATGACTCTTAATATATTACTGTTAGTCTACGCTTTTTTTGTTGTAACTCAGATGGGTGTTTCTGATTTTAGTGTTAGGGGTTTTGAACGCTTATTTTCTTTTAATGATCGATCAGCCCTTGTTCGGCTTGAATTTAACTACATTCTTTTTTACCGCTTTATCAATGATCCAATTTTTTTGTTTGTTGGGGAAGGACAGCGATTTGGTGAGATCGCACGTGGTTTGCTTGGGAACGTACCTCATAATACTCTGTTTAATTCAGTTGGCACTAATGGGTTATTTTTTTCGGTGATGTATCTTTGGGTTCTGTCTGTTATTTTCAAGAAGATTGACTGGGTGAGTAATTTTGCTTATATCATCCCGGTGATTTTTTACTCCTTATTTTTGCATGGCATTTTTAATCAAGGATTTGCAATCTTTCTGGTTCTCATATTGATGATACCCTCTAAAAAATAAACCGGTGATCTTGAATGGGGATTTATAATGATTTATCGACCGTTATTTAGTATCGTTACGGTTGTACTTAATTCTGTTGACGCTGCTCTTTTCACCGCGCAGAGTGTGCTGTCTCAGCATTATCTCGATTACGAGTACATTATCAAGGATGGTGGCTCACAAGATGGCACTGTTGAGCAACTCCGTAACAGAGGTTTGATTGTCTATGTGAAACCGGATCGCGGCATCTATGATGCGATGAATCAGGCCCTTGCATATTGCCAGGGAGAGTATGTCTACTT
Source organism: Candidatus Chloroploca mongolica (assembly GCF_004762035.2). Classification (GTDB taxonomy): domain Bacteria; phylum Chloroflexota; class Chloroflexia; order Chloroflexales; family Chloroflexaceae; genus Chloroploca; species Chloroploca mongolica. Next base: position 120,782 of record NZ_SIJK02000011.1, read on the forward strand.
CCTGAATGCAGGTGATACATTCTATGACGACGGTGTGCTAGGTCGGGTGGCAGCACATATAGATATGAACGCAGCTGTTGTTTATGGAGATGTCATGCAACATCCCTACTCGCTAAGTACAAACTACCCAACCCGACTGAGTAGGTATTATTTGTTTCGGAAGAACCTGTGCCATCAAGCGTGGATGGTGCGGCGTGATGTCTATCGACGGTTAGGTGGCTTTCGCGCCGATTCGCCTGTCAAGCCGGAGCAACAGGCAATCGTCTCTGATCAGGAGTTTCTTTGGCGTGCATTGCTGCAACAGAGATTACCGGCGCAGAAGATTCCTGTATTGCTGGCTAACTTCGAGTATGGCGGCTACTCAACGCGCCAGGACATGCGCACCCGCAGTATGGATGAAAGGTGGGCGTTGCTCAGAATGTATTTCTCACGACAGGAATTGTTTTTGTATGGGCTGCGCTCTCTCTATTTCCTGAATCCGATCAAAGTGAAGGTTTGGAACATGATTCATCAACCTGATTCTGCAAACGGATCACGCTCAAATGCGGCAACAAAGATTTCGTGATGGATCTTCACAACAGAGCATTTGGCCACAAGGAGCTAGCAACTTGTCTACCTCACAGCTAAGTACAAGAAAGGCTATAGTGCTTTCGCCTGCATGGCCTGCTGAGACCAATGGGTCTGGCATAGCAATCCGCAGCGCGTTGCAGATGTTTGCTGAGCAGTTTAGAGAAGTCTGTTTTATCGGCCTTGTGGAGACGCCTTTTGACAAAAAGCAACGTGAGGAATGGCAGAAGCACTGTCCGACCAATGGAATGGTCAGATTTCACCATGTCAAAATCACGCGGTATGCACCATTAGTGCGTTTTCTCCTCAGCTACCGTAATGCACTACCTGCTGTGACACATCAGTTTCATGCCGAAGATGTCAAGCAGAAAGTGTTTACAATACTTAAGGATGAGATCAATCCAGCTCATCCGCCAGTTTTCATCATAGAAGATATCCCGATTGGCTCATATTGGTTTGACCTGAAGCAGCGCTTTCGTGACATTCCAGTTATTGTCAGGAGCGAAAATGTAGCAGGCAGAGTCTTTGAGACGATTGCCAGAAAGTCAAACCCGTTGGAGCGATTGCTCTGGGAACATGAGATCCGTCGTCTATTGCGACTTGAGGAGATGCTGCTAAGAAGTGCTGACCGATTCTGGGCGATTTCTGACGCTGATTTCAACACGTATGAACAACTCTATCAAAAATCTCCAGCAGGTGTCTTCGGCGTTTGTCTGGATGCAGATCAGTATCAGGCGTCATTTGGCGATATCAGCGTGGTGATACACCTTGGCGGGGCGGATCTGCGCAAGGGCCGAGGATTAGCTGGATTCATTGAGCGGGGTTGGACAACTGTCCGCAAGCACAGGCCAGACGCTACATTGTTGTTGGCGGGCAAGAATTCCCAGAAATACGCGGCAGCGCCACAGGGTGTCTGGGGATTGGGGTTTATTGATGACGTTCAAGGCTTTTTGGGGCGTGGATCAATCTTCATCAACCCGCAGGAAAGCGGTTCAGGCATCAAGTTGAAAAGCCTGGTAGCGTTACTCGCAGGCAAGACGCTGATTTCTACGGAGATTGGCATCGAAGGTGTCGCAGGCACCAACGGTGTGCACTTCTTGAGCGCTTCCTCGCACCAAGAGATGGGCGAAGTGATAGTAACCATGATGTCCGATCCTGGCGCGGCCGCCAAGATTGGAAGGAACGCTAGAGAGATGGCAGCAGAAGCATATAGCCAGAATCGACTCCGCCAAGACACAGCACAGTTGTTTGCTGACATTAAACAGTTAGCATGAAAGTGAGTCGGGTTGTGCGGGCAAGAGAGTGCATGTCTCAAACGACATCCAATCATTTTCTGTTGTCATAACCCAGAGAGATGTTCAGTCACTGATACTTCAAAGTAAAAAGCGGAATGATGCGATCATGAAAAAAAGTAATTATCACAGGCAGCAGCGGGCTGATTGGCTCCGAAGCTGTGCAATATTACGACAACCAGGGCTACCGCGTCATCGGCGTTGACAACAACATGCGGCGCGAGTTTTTCGGGCCGAAGGGCGACAACACCTGGAATCTGGTGCGTTTGCAGCAGGCAGTTCACAACTTCCAGTATGTCGATTTGGATATTCGTGACCGCGTAGGCTCCCAATCTCTTTCGTGAACTTCTTCCCAACGTTGTACCACACGAAGCCCCACCTGTCACGCGGCGATGCGCAACTCTTTCTTTCACGGATCGGGAAAATGAGAACCTAGCGAAAAGCTAGCAAACGGTGAGTTAATATTGAAAATCATTCTGGATTGATGACTACATGCAGCAAATCATTCAAAACCTCAAGACCGGCGAAACAGAACTACTCAACACCCCCATCCCAACCTGCGCGACTGGTCAACTTCTCATCGCCACCCGCCGCAGTCTCATCTCCGCCGGTACCGAACGCATGCTGGTCGAGTTCGGCCAGGGCAATCTGATCGCCAAGGCGCGCTCGCAGCCCGATAAGGTGCGCCAGGTGCTTGATAAGATCAAGACTGACGGGTTGCTGCCTACTTTGGAGGCTGTCTTTGCTCGCCTCGATCAGCCGCTGCCGCTGGGCTACTGCAATGCAGGCGTGGTGTTGGAGGTGGGCCAGGGCGTGACCGGCTTTGCGGTCGGCGACCGCGTGGTCTCCAATGGACCCCACGCCGAGGTCGTAGCTGTGCCGCAGAACCTCTGCGCCCGCATTCCTGATGGTGTGAGCGATGACGCCGCAGCGTTCACGGTGTTGGCTGCTGTGGGCTTGCAGGGCATTCGCCTGGTCAACCCCACCCTGGGCGAGCGCGTGGTCGTCGTGGGCCTGGGCTTGTTGGGCTTGATGACAGTGCAGATGCTGCGCGCCAATGGCTGTCAGGTGTTGGGCATTGATCTTGATGGTCAGAAGTGCGCTGTGGCACGACAGCTTGGCGCTGAGGCCGTTGATCTGAGCAGCGGTGCTGATCCGGTGGCATCAGGCATGGCTTTTTCCGAGGGGCGCGGTGTTGATGCTGTCTTGATCACCGCCTCGACGAAAAGCAGTGAACCTGTTCACCAGGCCGCGCAGATGAGCCGCAAGCGTGGGCGCATTGTGCTGGTTGGTGTGACTGGGTTGGAACTCTCGCGGGCTGATTTTTATGAGAAAGAGTTGACGTTTCAGGTCTCTTGTTCGTATGGGCCAGGACGCTACGACGAACTCTACGAGCAAAAGGGTCAAGATTACCCCTTCGGCTTTGTGCGCTGGACCGAACAGCGCAACTTCGAGGCTGTGCTCGATCTGATGGCGAGTGGGCGCATGGATGCAACTTCCCTTATCTCGCGCCGTGTCCCGCTGGTTCAGGCTCCTGCCGTCTATCAGGAACTTGTCACGGATCGTTCGTTGCTTGGGGTCTTGCTAACCTATCCCGATGTGCAACCTAGTCTGGAACAAGTCGTTCAGGTGCAACCTCGCATTGCGAAAGCACCTGCGGCCACATCTACCCCCCAGCCTCAAGTTGCTGTAGGCGTCATTGGAGCCGGCAATTTTGCCTCGCTCGTCTTGATCCCGGCACTTGTCAAGACTGGTGCTCGTCTTGAGGCGATTGCAACCACGACTGGTCGTGAGGCGGCGATTGCGGCACGTAAATTTGGCTTTGCCCAGGCTGTCTCTGATTACCGCAAGATCCTCGAGCATCCAGCGATCAATACGGTCTTCATTCTGACTCGCCATAATACGCATGCCCGCTTGATCGTTGAGGCCCTGGCGGCAGGCAAACATGTCTTTGTCGAAAAACCTCTGGCGCTTACCCAGGATGAGCTCGATCAGATCAATGCTGCGCGGCAACAAGCACCCAATCTTCAGCTACTGGTCGGTTTTAACCGTCGGTTTGCTCCGCTTGCAGTAGAGATGCGCAAGCTCCTTGGTGCTCGTACCGAGCCACTCACCATGATTTATACCGTCAATGCAGGCGCAATCCCGGCGCAACACTGGACGCAAGATCCTCTGGTGGGGGGTGGGCGCATTATTGGTGAAGGCTGTCATTTCATCGATCTACTCCGTTTTCTTGCGGGCCATCCCATTGTCAACGTCAGTGCGCACGCCATCGGTGTCGCGCCTGGCCTGGCGGTGCGTGAAGACAAGATGACTATCACCCTCACCTTTGCCGACGGTTCCCTGGGCACCGTGCATTACTTTGCCAATGGCAGCAAGCAGTTTCCCAAAGAGCGGCTAGAGGTCTTCAGTGCTGGGCGCATCCTGGCCCTCGACAATTTCCAGCGGCTGCACAGCTATGGCTGGGCAGGCTTCAAGGGCCAGCGGCTGTGGCGGCAGGATAAAGGACATGGCGCCGAAGTGGCTGCATTTGTTGAACGAGTTGCACAAGGTGGCTCGTGGCTCATCCCCTGGGAAGAACTGGCAGATGTCACACAAGCGACGTTTGACGCCGTGGAACAGGTAAGCTGAGTAGAGTGTGCCAACCTCAGTCGGCCTAAGCCGACTGAAGTTGGCACTACAAGTGTCACACTCAAAGGCTCTTTCTGAAACCATACCTAAGGACAAAACCCTGTGAAGATCCTGCATGTTGTCGGCGCTCGTCCCAACTTTATGAAAGTCGCACCAGTGTTACATGCACTGAGTCAGTATGATACCGTCAGGCAGATCATTGTTCACACTGGACAGCATTACGACGTCAACATGTCTGACATCTTTTTCCAGCAACTTGGCATTCCTGCGCCAGACGTGAACCTGGAGATAGGTTCGGCGAGTCATGCTCAGCAGACCGCCCAGATCATGGCCCGCTTCGAGCCGGTCGTGCTTGAGCAAAAGCCTGACATGGTGCTCGTCTACGGTGACGTAAACTCCACGGTTGCGGCGACCCTCGTCTGTGCCAAATTGCTCATACCGGTAGCTCACGTTGAGGCTGGCCTGCGTTCAGGAGATCGCACGATGCCAGAAGAGATCAATCGGTTGGTGACCGATCAGCTTGCCGATCTTCTGTTTACGCCGTCGGGCGATGGCGATCAGAATCTATTGCGTGAGGGCATTGCTGCCGAGAAGATTCACTGTGTTGGCAATGTCATGATCGATACGCTGGTACGGTTGCAGCCAGCCGTGGCCGACTCTGCGGTGCTTGACGAGTTACACCTGGTGCCCGGCGGTTATGCTGTTTTGACCCTGCACCGTCCTTCCAATGTGGACGACGATCGTGTGCTTGGTGCGCTGCTCGGGGCCATTCTTGCGTTGGCAGAACGTCTCCCCATCGTTTTTCCTGTCCATCCCCGCACCCGTCACCGTCTTGAGCGCCTTGGCCTGGGGTTACCTCCCGAGGGCTTGCGCCTGATCGATCCGCTGGGCTACCTTGATTTTCAGCGTCTGACGAGCCAGGCGCGGATCGTGCTGACCGACTCGGGTGGCATCCAGGAGGAGACAAGTTACCTGGGCATTCCTTGCTTGACGCTGCGAACCAATACCGAACGCCCGGTCACCGTAGCGATGGGCACCAACATGCTCGTTGGCAACGATCTCGATCGCTTGCGCACCCGCTTCCATGCCATTCTTGATGGCGACGACAGTTGGGATCAGCGTCCTCCTGGTGGAATCCCGCTCTGGGATGGGCACGCTGCCGAACGTATCGCTAACATCCTGTGTAAGACAAAGTTCGTAGGCACTTGACCGTTTGCGCCCTACGTCGTGGTAGTGCCGACTTTAGTCGGCCTCAGCCGACTGAAGTCGGCACTACCACGGTCATGCTCAAAAGCTCTTTCTGAAACCTTGTCTAAGGCCTAACGCGATGCATACACTCCTCAAAGCCAGGCAGATCGTCTTGCTGCTACGGCATCTCGGGTTTGCCTGGCTTTTCTTTCGTCTTCAATATGCCCTACGCCAACGTAGTGGTTGGTTTGCCCGGCGCTGGCCTGTGACAACATGGGACCAGCGCCCTTTTGCGACGTTTCTGATCAATGACGATCTCGCTGATCCGTTCATCTACAAGCAATACCGTGCAAGCCAGGCTCCACAATTCTTCTTCGATCCTGCCCAGCGCCTGGCCTACCAGGCCTTGCTAGGCCAGTGGGATGATCATGGAGAAGAGACGCCACAGTACCTTGTCAAACAGTTGCGCCAGGGACAAGGGCACTTTTTTGAGCACCACTGGTGGCAGACAGGCTTTCCCCCAAACTGGCATCGCAATGCGTTGACTGGTGAAGCGACGCCACCGGATACGCACTGGTCAAAGCTCGGTGACTTTGGGCATGGTGATATCAAAGTTATCTGGGAACCAGGCCGCTTTGGATGGGCGTATGCGCTGGTGCGGGCCTACTGGCGTACTGGCGATGAAAGCTATGCCGAGACCTTCTGGCAACTGCTAGAGCATTGGTGCAATCATAATCAACCCTATCAAGGTGTCCATTGGCGTTGCGGTCAAGAGACAACTTTTCGCGTCATGGCCTGGTGTTTTGCGCTCTATGGATTTGCGTTCGCTTCATCCTCGACCCCAGCAAGAATCCAGCAACTGGCTCAGATGATCGCACTCTCGGCTGAACGCATTGCCTCTAATCTGAGCTATGCCCTGAGCCAGCGCAACAATCATGGTGTCAGTGAAGGCGTCGGGTTGTGGACGATTGGCTTGCTCTTCCCCGAGTTTCGCGAAGCGGCAACATGGCGCGAGCGTGGCCGCCAGGTGCTCGAAGAGTTGGCTGAGCAATTGATTGCCGATGATGGCGCATTCAGCCAGCATTCAATGAATTATCACCGGGTCATGTTGCACGACTATCTGTGGGCCGTGCGGTTGGGTGAATGCAATCACCAGCGATTCAGCCCCACATTGCACGAGCGTGTGCGCACGTCAGCACGATTTCTCCACGCATTTCTCCAACCTGCAACTGGCAGCGTGCCCCGTTATGGGGCCAATGATGGCGCGCTTGTCTTGCCTCTGACAAACTGCGATCACCGCGATTTTCGCCCGCTCATCCAGTCGGCGCTGTATCTGCTTGAAGGTGTGCGAACCCTGGCTCCCGGTGCCTGGGACGAAGAACTTCTCTGGTTGAGTGGGCCTGCTGCGCTCGAAGCTCCCAAAGAATGTGCCAAGCCACCGTCGCTTCAAGCAGACGCAAGTGGTTATTATCTCATCCGCGATGCAGCGAGTTCCATCTTTATCCGCTGTGGCTCATTCAGGCAACGGCCTGGACATGCCGATCTCCTGCACCTTGATCTCTGGTATCAAGGCCAGAATATCGCGCTTGACCCTGGCACATATAGCTATAATGCGCCGCCTCCGTGGGACGATCCCTTGTCGCGCACCCTCCACCACAATAGCGTAACTGTTGATGGCCTTGATCAAATGGATCGCGTCAGCCGTTTTTTGTGGTTACCCTGGATCAGCGGTAACGTGCGTCAACAGCGATCATCCAGGCAGAGCGAGCTGACCTACTGGGAGGGTGAGCATAGTGGCTATCAGCGTTTGGCAAGCCCTGTATCTCATCGCCGAGCTATTGTTGGGCTTGGATCAGGAACCTGGCTGGTTCTTGACGATCTCACTGGTGCAGCTCGTCATACCTATCGGTTACACTGGCTTTTTGATGATCTCCCTTATCTGAGCGATCTCAACGCGGGTCGCCTGGAACTCTCAACTTCGAACGGCAGTTATATCGTGCAATGGGGTGCGTTTGGGGCCGAGGTAGCGAGTAGTCTGGTGCGGGCAGGGATTGATGATGCACGCGGCTGGCAGGCACCATATTACCTTGAACGAACGCCGGCCGTCTCACTGGCCGCCGTCACAGATGGAAGTAGGGTTCGTTACTGGACACTATTTTCTGCTTTACCCTTGACCATTCGTACGAACTCACACGGTTTGCATCTGAGTGGACCCTCACTTGAAGCGGATTGCATCTTGAGCGAAGATCGTACAAGGACTATTGTCGATCGAATTGTATTGCGAAGACCTGTACAGGATACACTACTACCTATGTCTATCAAAGTTCTGTTGCTTCACCAGGCATTTGCCACACCAGCGCAGGCAGGCGGTACGCGCCATTATGAATTCGCACAGCATCTATTGGCGCAGCAACATGCATGTACGGTTGTGACAAGCAATCTTAGCTATCGCACTGGTGCGCAACTGAGTGCGTATTCGGGGTTGGTCACTGAAGAAGAGGTTGAAGGCCTTCGCATCTTACGGGCCTATACCCTCCCCGTCCTTCATCGTAGCTTTGTATGGCGTGTTGTGGCTTTTTTCAGTTTCATGTTTACATCCGTCATCGCAAGTTTGCGTGCTGACAAGGTCGATCTTGTTATTGGCACAACGCCCCCAATCTTCCAGTCTGTCTCAGCATGGTTAGTTGCGGTAATGCGTCGTCGCCCCTTTCTCCTTGAAGTACGTGATCTATGGCCAGAGTTTGCCATTGATATAGGCGTACTCAAAAACCCTGTGCTAATCAAGCTGTCGCGATTACTTGAACGGTTTCTTTATCGTGTTGCGGATCATATTTTAGTGAATTCCCCCGCCTACCGTGATTATCTGATCGCCAGGGGTATATCATCAGATAAAGTCACCCTCATCGCTAACGGGGTAGCACCTGATATGTTTGATCCCGATCGGCGAGGCGAGGCGTTCCGTGCCCAGTGGGGTTTAGATGGGAAATTTGTTGCAATGTATACCGGGGCGCTCGGTCTAGCCAATGATATCCCTACCATTGTAGCTGCAGCTGAATTATTACAGAGGCATCAATCCATCCAAATTGTGCTGGTTGGTGATGGCAAAGAACGCACTGCACTAGAAGCGCAGGTTTTGCAACGAGGGCTCACCAATGTACTCTTTGTTGGGGCACAACCGAAAGCAGCGATGAAGGATGTGATCGCAGCAGCCGATGTATGCATTGCTACCTTGCAAAACATCCCAATGTTTACCACCACATACCCAAACAAAGTGTTTGATTATATGGCCGCAGGGCGTCCCACGATTCTTGCCATTGATGGCGTCATTCGTCAGGTCATTGATGCCGCCCAAGGGGGAGTGTTTGTTCCACCGGGCGACCCTGCATCGCTTGCGGTGGCTGTGCTTGCATTGTCAACCAATCCAGAAACTGGTGCTATCATGGGGCATAATGCCCGTCGTTATGTTACGCAACATTTCAACCGGGCTGATCAGGCAAAAGAGTTCGAACGTCTTTTGATCTCACTGTCCAATCGGCAGAATATAGACTAAATCCCTGGATGAATTCGTTAAATTCCTTTTACCGCCACACAGGCAAACGCATCTTCGACCTTCTGGTCGCCATCCCGGTGCTGCTTGTTTTCAGCCCGCTGCTCGCGGTGCTGGCTCTACTCGTGCGCGTCAAACTGGGCACCCCCGTCTTCTTCCGCCAGCAGCGCCCTGGTCGGCACGGCAAGCCGTTCACCATGGTCAAGTTTCGCACGATGACCGATGCGCGTGATGCCAAAGGCAACCTATTGCCTGACGCGGAACGGTTGACGCGGTTTGGCAAGTTTTTGCGCAGCAGTAGCCTCGATGAACTGCCAGAGTTGTGGAATGTGCTCAAGGGTGAGATGAGTCTAGTGGGACCACGTCCGTTGCGCATAGAATACCTTCCTCTTTACTCAACTCATCAAGCTCGACGTCATGAGGTTCGCCCGGGTATTACTGGATGGGCACAGGTGAATGGTCGCAATGCACTTTCTTGGGAAGAACGATTTGATCTAGATGTGTGGTATGTAAATCAGGCATCGTTTTATCTTGATCTCAAAATTATCGTTATGACGATTGTTGCGATTCTCAGACGTGATGGGATTAGTGCGTCTGGACATGCTACTATGTATCGATTTACTGGTTCCAAAGATACAAAAGAAGCATCACCGGAACAACTGCAAAAAGGCGATACTGCGTGAAATTGCTCTTGGTTGGTGCTGGTACATATGGTCAGGTATATCTTAGCTATTTGCGAGAGCAAGCATTATTTGAGGTTGTTGGTTTTTTGGACGACAATCCTATGCTTAATGGTAAGCTTATTGAGGGTGTACCTGTTGTAGGCAATACTGACGATCTTTTGCACTATCGGTGTCAGGGCATTGAAGGCATTATTGCTCCTATTGGTAATAATAAAGCAAGAGTTCGTATACTTGAAAAGGCTCAAGAATCAGGCCTATTAACCCCGAATTTTATTCATCCTACAGCTATTATTGCGAAAGAGGTTGTCATTGGTCAAGGGGTGTATATTCTTCCCGGCTCTATCATTATGCCATATGTCCGGATTCACGACTATGTTATGATCAGTATGAGTACTAATGTCGCTCATCATGTTGAATTGTGTTCTGGCTGTTTTTTGTCCACTGGTGTAAATGTGGGAGCTGGAATTACTATTAATAAAAATGTGTTTGTAGGGATGGGGGCAAACATTATGACAGGGGTCAAGTCTATTGGCGCTGATGCAATTATTGGCGCTGGTGCAGTTGTTATCCGAGATGTTCCCGAGTCTGTAAAAGTTGCAGGTGTACCTGCTAAACCTCTTGACTCTTAGTTGCACTAACCCCACTAGGACGCTGTGAAACGTATCTACCTCTCCTCGCCCCATATGTCAGGCCGCGAGCAGCAATACGTCCAGGAGGCGTTTGCCACCAACTGGATTGCGCCCCTTGGTCCGCATGTTGATGCGTTTGAGCAAGAGTTTGCGGCGCTCGTCGGTAGTCGCCATGCGGCTGCGCTTAGCTCGGGCACGGCAGCCTTGCACCTTGCGCTGCTGCTCGCCGGGGTCGGTGCAGGCGATGACGTGCTGGTCTCGACGCTGACCTTTTCGGCGAGTGTCAATCCGATTGTCTACCTTGGGGCGCGCCCGGTCTTTGTCGACAGCGAACCGACCTCGTGGAATCTCGATCCGGCGCTGGTCAGCGCGACCATCGAACGCAAAGTGCGCCAGGGCAAACCACCGAAAGCCGTCGTGCCCGTGCATCTCTATGGGCAGAGCGCCGATATGCATCCGATCATGGCCGTCTGCGAGCGCTACGGCATCCCTGTGATCGAAGATGCCGCCGAAGCGCTAGGCAGCGATTATCACGGCAAAGCACCGGGAACCTTTGGCAAAGCCGGCATCTACTCATTCAACGGCAACAAAATCATTACCACCTCGGGTGGCGGCATGCTCGTCTCGGACGACGCCGACTTCGTCGCGCACGCCCGCAAACTCGCAACGCAGGCCCGCGACCCGGCCCCCCACTACCAGCACTCCGAAATCGGCTACAACTACCGGCTCAGCAATGTTCTCGCTGGCATTGGACGAGGTCAATTGCAGGTATTGGAAGAGCGTGTCGTAGCGCGGCGGCGCAACTGCGCCTTCTACCAGCAAGCCCTGGGCGACCTGCCGGGCATCGCCTTCATGCCCGAAGCCTCGTGGGGGCGGCACACGCGCTGGCTCACGGTGATCACCATTGACCCGGCGCAAAGCGGCACTGATCGCGAGGCGATCCGCGTAGCGCTGGAAGCGGAGAACATCGAAGCGCGCCCCGTCTGGAAACCAATGCACCTCCAGCCCATCTTTGAGCGCTATGAACGCAGTGGGGGCAGCGTCGCCGAAGCCTTCTTCCGCGACGGCCTGTGCCTCCCCTCGGGCTCGAACCTCAGCGAGGAAGATCTCGAACGCGTGGTGGCGGTGGTGCGGCGAGGGTTTTGACGCAAAGGCGCAGAGGCGCAGAGATTCAAGACGAGATTTTGCGGGGAATGGTTGTCGCGACTTCGCCTGCTGGCTCAGGATGCACAAAAGGCAATTTTCCGTGCGGCGCATCGAAGACCCCTCGCTGCGCTCGGGGTGCCAAGGCGGGCGCAGCGGGGTGCCAACGCCATCCCTGTCATTCCGAACGGAGTGAGGAATCTTCATTGCGGCGCATCGAAGACCCCTCGCTGCGCTCGGGGTGACAGGGAGAGCGTAGCGGGGTGACACGGCGGGCGCAGCGGGTGACATTGCTGGCGCAGCGGGCTACCAACGCCATCCATGTCATTCCGAACGCAGTGAGGAATCTTCATTGCGGCGCATGGAAGACCCCTCGCTCCGCTCGGGGTGACATGGCTGGTGCGGCGGGGTGCCAACGCCATCCATGTCATTCCGAACGCAGTGAGGAATCTTCATTGCGGCGCATCGAAGACCCCTCGCTCCGCTCGGGGTGACAGTGCTGGCGCAGCGGGGTGACACCGCGGGTGCGGCGGGTGACATGGCGGGCGCGGCGGGGTGCCAGGGAGAGCGCGATGGGGTGCCAACGCCATCCATGTCATTCCGAACGGAGTGAGGAATCTTCGCTGCGGCGCATGGAAGACCCCTCGCTGCGCTCGGGGTGACATGGCTGGCGCGGTGGGGTGCCAGGGAGAGCGCGGCGGGGTGACGGAGGATGCCTTGGGCTTTATCTACGCAACAACGTGCTGATGATGCATTGCAATCCGCTCGGCGTTTCGTTCCGTTGACGCGCGATGTGCAAGCCCTGGTTTCCAACAAAGAACTGGATTCCTCTTGAACCTCCGCGCCTCCGCGCCTCCGTGCCTCTGCGTTACAACCTCCGGAACGCCGTGTTGCCAGGGCACATCCCTCGGCGACACGGCGTTTTTGGCGTGGGTGGCGGGGTGGGGGCCATCCGAAGGACTGACCGTTGGCGTGGTATACTATTGCCAGATGATCGGGAATGAGGCTGCCCAAGGAGTGGTCGTGTCTACGCAAGCGGTGACGTCTGAACGCGAGCTGCTGACGCCGTATCGCACGTTGACCCAAACGCTGGTCACCCATTTTGGTGAACGGCTCAAAATGATTGTGCTCTTCGGCTCACGTAGTCGTGGCGAGGCTCGTAGCGATAGTGACCACGATCTCTTCCTGGTGATTGAAGGCTTGCCCAGCGAACCGCTGGCACGGCAGCGAACGATGATGGCCCCGCTCTTACCCTCCCTGCATCTCATGCCCGAACGCCTGGCAATGATCGCCCGCACTCCCGAAGAAGTGCAGAGTCACCTGACCTCACTGGTGGTTGATGTGTGTGTGGATGGTCAAAGCCTCTATGGCGAAGCCTGCTTTGCCGAACTTCGCACCCGTGTCCTCCAGGCCGTGCAGGAGATAGGCTTGGCACGACAACGTGTCGCCGGAACATGGATGTGGCGCTTCCCGACCTTCTCTAACCAGGAATGGGCGGTTACCTGGGGAGATAACCATTTTAGGCTCTGAGACGCACTGCCTAACCGATTATGGTGATGAGACCAATTACACCTTGCCTTGGGATTTATTTACGCAACAAAGTGCTGATGATGCATTGCGATCCGCTCGGCGTTTAGTTCAGTTGACGCGAGATTTGCAGGCCATGGTTTCCAACAAACAACCGGAAGATCGTGGCTCCTCTTGAATCTCTGCGCCTCCGCGTCTCCGTGCCTCTGCGTTAAACCCTCCGGAACACCTGTCATTTTGACGCCAAGGCGCGAAGGCGCGAAGGTCGAAAAAAGATCTTTGCGGCTCGGCGTCTTGGCGTCAAAACAGCGTAGCGTTGGAAGCCGAGCACATCGAAGCGCGCCATGCTCTGGATGAGCGCCGTGCCCGGCCGTGCGATCGCCGCAAGCATCGTCCCGCTGCTGAGCGCCGCCCTGCTGTGGCGGGGCGGCGGGCGTGTCGAACACCGCGCTACTGTGCCTTGATTGCACTCGGCGGTGCATAACACAAGAAAGTTTCCGCATCCGTTTTGTTCGTGCCCCACTGTGGTATACTTCATCGGACATACATGCCATGTCAACTGATTGACGGTGGATCAAAGATGACATGCCTCTGGGATGTGGTGTAGGCTACCTACTGTTCGGATCTCGTGCGAAAAATGGCCATAGTACGTCACTACCGACGTCAGGGAAACGCGTCATGGAGAGAATTGCAAATCTGCACATCGAAAGGCTTGCAGAAGGAGTCTATCTGGCGACATCTGAGGATATTCCTGGGTTAGTGGCTCAAGGTCGCACCATCACCGAGACGCTGGAAATTGCACGTGATGTCGCAAGAAAACTGATCGAAGCGCAACGTGAGCGACAAGCCAAAATCGAACTGGCTGCCGCCATGGATGCTTTCGATTACCCGCTGATCGTGGCCGACTGATGGGACGACTGGCTGGTTTCCGCTATCGAGAGATCGTCAAGCGACTCAAGCAGTTGGGCTTTGAGTTTGATCGCCAGGCAGCTGGAAGCCATGAAATCTGGTACAACGCTGCACAGAATCGCTACACCACCATTCCCAACCATCCCGGTGATATGCCTGAGGGAACGTTGCGCGCAATTCTCAAACAGGCTGACATCACGCCGGAACAGTTTCTCAATCTCTGACAAAGCGCCGCTGCATCCTGGGGCTCTGGCCCTTTGTCTTCGGCACGACCGACCTTCACCATCCTACGCCGTCTCCAGCGCCGCGAAAACATCTTCGCCGCGCACCGTACGCACGTCTACCAACGCCTCGTCATCGCCGGATGGAGTCACCGCAGCGTCACTCTGCTCTACCTTGGGTGGGCCGTGCTCGGCGTGATCATCGCCCTGCTCTGGATCAGAGGCGTACCTGGCAGTGCGATCGCAGCAATCATTGTCCCGCTGCTGAGCGCCGCGCTGCTCTGGAGCACCGTCGTCGTCACCGAACGCACCGTTGGTCAGCGCAACGCAGTGTAGCGCGGGCGGACATTTTGACGCCAAGGCGCAACGGCGCAGAGGTAGAAAAAGAAACTCTGTGTCTCCGTGTCTCTGTGGTACACCCCAAAACGCCGTGGTACCAGGGCCTCGCCTGGGTGCCACGGCGTTTGTGGTGTGGCGGGGTGGGGGGAACGGCTGCTTTTGACGCAAAGGCGCGAAGGCGCAAAGGTAGAAAAGAAACTCTGCGCCTCTGCGCCTCTGCGTCTCTGCGCCTCCGCGTCTCTGCGTTAAAACCTCCGGAACGCCGTGGTACCTGCAAAACAACCCCAGGACGATGGCCGCTATGCTATACTACCTGACCAGAAACCCTGGGAGACCGTCGGCGCATGCGGAGGCAAAAAGAGATGCCCGTGACCTCAAAACAGGAAATCCTGACCCTGCTTGCCGCGCACGAAGCCCCTATTCGGCGCTATGGTGTGACCCGCTACGGACTCTTTGGCTCGTTTGTCCGGAATGAAGCGCATGCCGAGAGCGATATTGATGTGCTTGTGGAGTTTGACCCAGCTCAGAAAACATTTGATAATTTTATCCAACTCGCCTGGTATCTCGAAGACCTTTTTGGACGACCGGTTGACCTGATTACCGCTGACTCATTAAGTCCCTATCTCGGGCCGCGTATTCTCCAAGAGGTCGAATATGTCTCGCGTCGTACGTGATCGCCTCATTCATGCTTATTTTGGAATTGATTATGATATCGTGTACGATGTCATAATCAATAAGATACCCGTACTTCACCAACATATCCTCTTTATTCTGGAGGAAGAGGAGTAAGCGAGCAGCGATTCAGGGTGGTCATTGTTATTCAGCCCATCTTTGAACGCTCCGAACGCAGCGGAGGCAGCGTCGCCGAAGCCTTCTTCCGCGACGGCCTGTGCCTCCCCTCAGGCTCAAACCTCAGCGAGGAAGATCTCGAACGCGTCATCGCCGTCGTGCGGCGCGCATTTTGACGCAAAGGCGCAGAGGCGCAAAGGTTCAAGAGGAAACTCTGCGCCTCCGCGCCTCTGCGCCTCTGCGTTACAACCTCCGGAACGCCGGTCATGTTGACGCAACGGCGCCAAGGTTCAAAACGCATCCCTGGTATGGTTCACCAAGATATGATATCCTGGAAGGCATAGATGGTATGAAGCCGTGACCCAAGGAGGGCGTCTATGACCTCCGGCCAACAGACCTTACGTAAGATCCAATCGTTGGAACAACTCTATCGTCGTGGATACCACAGTGACATGATTGATACCACGATTGAGCAACTTATCGCTCGAGAACAGACACAAGCCAAACAAGCCTTCGCACGACTGACAGCGACTCTTCATGAATTTGAGGAGCGGTATCAGTTCTCTTCTGAGGATTTCTATCGCCAGTTTCAAGCAGGGGAACTGGGTGATGAAGCCGATTTCTTTGAATGGAGTGCGTTCTACCAGATGTGGTTAGCGACCCAGGAGCAGATCAACCTCCTGAACGCAGCGGGTGGCTAGGTGGACACACAAGACTACCTGGCTGACTTGAAAGCCACGCTTGCGAGCAGTGCCCTCGTTATGCACATTGATATCATACAGGAATATGCCACCCCCACCCAGGGCTTCTTCCGAGCAAGACTGACGCTCTGCAACCATGACTTTCTCGAAGTTGCCGAATTCTTCCAGAGTAGGCAAGCACGGATCCAAACGACGGAATACCGATATCAGTGGATGGATGCTGAACGCCGCCTGCTGAGAAAACGCTGGGATAATGCCCCGCATTATCCCAACTTGCCCAATTTTCCCGATCATGTGCATATTGGCGAAACTGGCAGCATTGAACCGGGTCAGGTACTGAGCATTCTGGAACTGATTGACCTGATTCAACAGGAACTTGACGCATAACCACTTAACGCAGCGACGCAGAGGCGCAGAGATTCAAGCGGAAACTCTGCGCCTCCGCGCCTCCGCGCCTCTGCGTTACAACCTCCGGAACGCCGTGTTACCAGGGCACATCCCTGGGCGACACGGCGTTTTTGGTGTGGCGGGGGGAACGGCGGTGATCTTGACGCAAAGGCGCCAAGGCGCGAAGGTCGAAAAAAGATCTTTGCGCCCTTGCGCCTTTGCGTCAAAACAGCGTAGCGTTGGAAGCCGAGCACATCGAAGCGCGCCCAGGGTGGAAACCAATGCACCTCCAGCCCATCTTTGAACGCTCCGAACGCAGTGGGGGCAGCGTCGCCGAAAGCTTCTTCCGCGACGGCCTCTGCCTCCCCTCGGGCTCGAACCTCAGCCTCGAAGACCTCGCACGCGTGGTGGCGGTGGTGCGGCGCGCATGTTGACGCAAAGGCGCAGAGGCGCAAAGATTCAAGACGAGATTTTGCGGGGAATGGCTGTCGCGACTTCGCCTGCTGGCTCAGGATGCACAAAAGGCAATTTTCCGTGCGGCGCATCGAAGACCCCTCGCTGCGCTCGGGGTGCCAAGGCGGGCGCAGCGGGGTGCCAACGCCATCCCTGTCATTCCGAACGGAGTGAGGAATCTTCCCTGCGGCGCACGGAAGACCCCTCGCTGCGCTCGGGGTGACAGGGCGGGCGCAGCGGGATGCCAACGCCAGCCATGTCATTCCGAACGGAGTGAGGAATCTTCATTGCGGCGCATCGAAGACCCCTCGCTGCGCTCGGGGTGACAGTGCTGGCGCAGCGGGATGCCAACGCCATCCATGTCATTCCGAACGGAGTGAGGAATCTTCATTGCGGCGCATCGAAGACCCCTCGCTGCGCTCGGGGTGACA
>NZ_SIJK02000120.1 GCF_004762035.2 Candidatus Chloroploca mongolica
GCTCGCCGAGCAGGGTGAGGTCGGCGATCATGCGCTTGATGGGCGACGATGGCGCTGCGGCACGCTCTCGCTCGCGATAGTATTTCGCGTCCCATACGACGCCGGGCTCGCGCCAGAAGAGGACGCCGTTGTGCTCAACGCGGGCCGGGGCTGGCGCTACACGCCAGAGGTAGAAGTCGGGCCGGACGCCCGGTACGGCGTATTTGCGGAGCGGCGTTGCCCCCCAGCGGGCAGGCGGAATGGGGACGGCCTGATCGTGGCGGAGCTCGTAGACGCACGCGTCGTCGCCGTCGCCCCAGCGGAAGCGCAGCGCCATCTGCCCCTGGCGGGGGTTCACGCGCTCAAGGCGGCCTCGCTCCTGGAGCAGGTCGGCCAGTTCGTAGAAGATCCAGACCTGGTAGAGGTAGTTGTCGCGCTCGGGGTTGGCCCCCAGCACATCGTCGGTGGCCGGTTCACTCCGCCGCAGCAGGCGCAGGGCGCGGAGGCGCGCCCGCCACGCGAGCAGATCTTCGTAGGCGCTGTTGCCACCAGGGATGAGCCGCTCTTGTACCTGATGCTCCAGGCTCTCTGCGCCGCCCCGCGCTTGATCAAGCATGTGTTGGGCCGCGCCTCTGAGGCCTGCGAATTGGGGGAAGGCGAGTTCGCGCTCGCAGCGCTCGGCTAGTTCGTTGAGCGGGTGGCGCAGGGCCATGCTCCCGGCGGTCATCTGTTCGTCCCAGAGCAGACGCTGCACCTCGGTGTGATACTCTAGCAGGGTGATGACGGTGAGCAGGTTCTCTGGGGTGGCGAAGTCGCGCCGGCGCTGGCGGGTGTGGAGCAAGAGCGGGGCTTCGCCGGGGCGCTCGGCCCAGGCGCTGTCGAGGCTGCGTCCCCAGTCGATCCGTCCGCGGGCGGGTGGCTCTTCGACGATCAGGGTGCGCGGTGACGCAAAGCTGAGCCGCCGCACGATGCGCGGCAGGATGTCCTCAAACAACGCGTCGCGTAGCACAAAGACGGCACCCAGGTCGCGGTAGCGTTGCAGCGTTGCATCCATCCGCTCTGCGGCGTGGCTGGCGCGTGGGCCAATCAGGCGGCCAAAGCCGCCCTCGTCGTAACGCAGCAGTAAGGCAACCAGGCGCGCCTGCATCGCGCCATAGGCGGCCACCTCGGTGGGTGTTGGCAGCGGTGCCATCGCTACAGTCCGCGCTCGCCGACGAAGGCCCGGATCCGTTGCGCGAAGAGGCCGCGCCCGCCCACCGCCAACGGAGCTTCAAGGGCAAAGATGCGCCCGAGTTGGGCCGGGGTGAGTGTGGCGCTGTCCACTTCGTCGATCGCGTCGCCGTCGGGTTGATGATCGGCATTGCGAAGCTGGGCCAGGTGCCCCATCTGCCGGGCCACCGGCACGCTTCCGAGGATCTGGCGCACCTGTTCGGCAAAGCGCGTCGGGTCGCTAGCATGGTCAAGGTAGGCCAGCAGCACCCGCTGCTCGTCGCGGGTGAGCACCTGCAGTTGATCGGCGAGGGTGTCGGCCAGGCCCGCATCGAGGGCCTCTTCCCAGCCCATGCCGATCAGATGACCGCTGAAGAGGGCGCTACAGACGGCCTCGGCCTGGGCGGTGCCGAGCTGTCGGTAGACGCGGATGGTGCGGAAGATGCGCCAAAAGGTGTTGAGGGCGCGTGCGCCGTCTTCGTCATCCCACACCAACGCATAGCTTGGGGCGTCGCTCGCGTCGCGTTGAGTGCGGGTGATGGTGAGCACGTCCTCCCAGCTCAAGTCGTCTGCCGCCGCAGCGCCCCCGAGTTCGAGCAGCCCCTGTTCTTCGAGACGCCGCAGGGCGCGTGAAGCCGCAACGCCGCGTTCTGCGTCGGCCAGGTGTGGCCCTGGGGGCAGCACGTCAATGAAGGTGAAGCGGCGCTTCATCGCCTCGCTGATCTGGTTGAGGAAGTGCCGGTCGAAGCTGTTCAGCGTGCCAATGATGCGGAAGTCCTGCGGCAGGGGCACGTTCACCTCGCCATCGTCGGTCGGCACCGCCAACGGGCTGCGCTGCCCACCCAGGGTCGTGAGCAGGCTGCCGAAGGCGGCGTCGATTGGCGCTCGCGTAAACTCGTCGATCACAAGCCAGCGCCCACGACAGCGCTGATCGCCATCGAGCACGTCCGTCCGCTGGAAGGTGGTCGGTGGCGTGCTGCCATCATAACCAGCGTAGTTGCGCAGGACGGCCTTGGTGAGGGAGCCGTGGCGCACCTGGTAGACGAGGGTTGCGCGGCCATCTTCGCGGAGCACCTGGGGCGTAATGCCGCCGATCACGTTCCGCACGCCCCAGTCTTCGGTTGCAGTGACGACATCAGCCACATAGCCGTCCCGATAGACCAGGTGATCCTCGGGCGGCTCGGTCGGTGCGATCCGCGGATCAGTGCCCATCGTGCGTTGCACCATAGGATCCGCGTCGCGCCAGAGCACCCGCGGGAGCAGTGTGGCCAAGTGGGTCTTGCCGGTGCCGGGCGGGCCGCTGAGGATGACGTGATGCCCGGCGACGAGCGCACGATAGATGCGGAGCATAGTGCTGCGGTCGATGAGTAACACGCGCTGGATTTCGGCGATCCGCTCCTCAAGGACGCTCGGATCAAGGAGTGGGAGCGCAGCGTCGGTGATGGGTGGGAGCCCCGCCTGGCCGGCGCGGGCCTCCGTCAGATAGCCAAGGAAGGTATTGAGTGCGCGGGCGCAGTCGTTATCGTCTGGCAGCGGGCTCAGCGCCGCAGGGAGAGCCTGCCAGTACCCATCGCCCGTTGCCCGCACCAACCCCGCCTCCTCATACCATGCGACCAAGGCTTCCTGGTACGGCCAAGCCGCCGTAGGATGGGCCTCACCATCGAGCGGAGCGCGCAGGGCCGGCAACTCGTGGCGTCCGTCACCGCGTGGCACAAGCAGCGTCAGGGCGGCATAGCGGAGCACCTGGTTTTCAATGGCGCCGTCGAGGTACGGCCAGCGGCGATAGGTACTGCCGGCCTCATGTGGCTTGAGCAAGCGCAGCCGCAGAAGATCGCCGACGAGCGCTTCGGGATCAGGGAGTGCGGTGAGGTTCGCCACGGGCGGACTGATCCGGGCGAGGCGTTCGACGATCTGGGCTGGCGTATAGCTCGGCCCGTCCAGCAGCGCAGCGAGGCGCACATAGGGCTTCAGCGTAGTGCCGAGGGTGCGCGGCAGCGGCCCTGCGGATGGCAGCGGGATCACCGTGCCATCGCGAATGGCGTAGAGTCCATGCCCTGGGCCAAAGCGCTGGTCAACGGCGGCACGGATCTGGGCCAGGTCGCGATCAACATCTCCCGTGGGCGTGGCAACCAGATCGTGGAAGGTGGCGACGTAGGTGCGCTTATGCTCGCGCGAGACAATCGCCTCAAAGGTGTCGGGGTGGACGATGTGGAGCAGGGCCTCGCGCTGGGCGTAGGCTCGGCTGATCGGCAGGGCAAAGACCATCGCCTTGAAGGCCCAGGGGTCGGCGAGCAACTGCGTGCGCTCATCGGCAGGGAGGCCCTTCCAGGCGCGGGCAAAGTCGATCAGGAACCAGAGTTGGAAGGGCCGATAGGTCAGGAAGGCGGTGCCGACGCGGGCCAGACCGGTGTCGAGGGCCGCATCGAGCTCTGTGGGTATGGTCACGCCACGCGGCGACCAGCCGAGCACACGGTGAATGAGCGTGCGCTTGGCCCCGCCGCCGATGGTACCAGTGGCGATCAGCAGATGGACGTAGATCACCTCACCGGCGAGTTGGTAGATCGCCGGGTCGGCACCGGCGAGCTGCTTTTCGAACTTCTGCGCGAAGCTACCGCCGCTCGTGTCGGGGTCGTCGTTGAAGCGGCGGTGCAACTCGTTGAGCTTGGCCTGCGTCCAGATCGCCACGTCTGGCGTGAAGAGCGAACGGTCTTCACGGAGGCATAGCGCAACGAAAGCCTGAGCGGCATCGTAGAAGGGCTGCGAGGCGGGGAGATTGATGTGGGACATACATGCTCCGGTTCGAAAATAATCTTGGTTCTGCTACATACCCCGATCCGGGTAGAGATGGAATATGCTCCGCGTCCAGGGTTCCATCGGACGGACACCTTGAGCGTGCAAGGCGATGAAACTCACCTGAATGGAGCTAGAGAGTGTACGGTATAGGTCGTCGAAGGCCCAGTAGAGATTTGCCAAGTAGGTGGCCGTTTTCGGCTCCACGTTCGCCAGCATCCAGATCCGCGCCCGTTCCCTACGTTCTCCCGCAGGCGGGTAGCTGTTATCACCGCCATCAGCGTTCCCAAAGGTGAGCCGCGCTCGCGCTTGCTCAAGCAGTTCGACCAGAATGAAGAAGATATCGATGGCGGCACCCGGAACGTGCCGTGCATGACTAGACTCCCAGGCCTTGAGGACGATGCGCATACCAGTCTCGTCAGCGCGAAATTCGTCGTCCCAGGAGGTCTCCTGATAGGCGAAGATTTCATCGCCGATCTTTGCCAAGATGGCCTTGGCCGGATCGAGGTCGCCGTTGATCAGGTGACCATACTCGTGGGCCATCACGAAGAATTGGATCGGTTGCAGCCAATGGGCCGTGACCATCATCTTGAACGGATCCGGCAGTTGATTAAATGCGTATGGCGTCTTGCTTGGGTTCAGGGTCGTGAGGTAGGCAGCCATGAGCTTGTACAGGTCGGCCGCAACGATGGCCTTTACCTGATCTTTTGGCGAAAGTGCCTTCAACAGTACCGCCTCGCCAGGGGCAAGTCGCTCGATCTCGCTGCGGGTCAGGGACTGGATGGCCGGCTGCAGCGAGTTAATATAGCGGAAGAGGATCGGGATTGCTCGCAGCAGAAAGGCGAACCAGCCATTGTTGAAGAGAACCAGGGATTGCGCGGAGTCTGGCACGGGCATAACCCTGGCATGAAACTCGCCGGTTGGGAGGGTTCCAATAAGCGGGAGGCTGCTGGGGCTCAGGTTCAGCCTCGCGACCGCCTTCTCGATCAGCGGTTTGACGACGACCAGAGCGCGATGGAAGAGCGGGTGCTCGTACGGCGTCGGCATAGCGATTCGCCAGAACGCCTCAAACTGCTCAGGCGTGGCAGACAGTCGCAATGCTGTCGCCGCCAGTTCCTCCTCAGTGAGCACCCGACTGCCGGGGTAAACCTGGTCGAATAGCACCCGTAGCTGTGGATCGCTCATCAGGCGGTCTCGCTCCCGCTGGCGGTCTCGCTCGAAATCCTCAATCTCCGCCAATACCTGTTGGCGCAGTTGTTCAGGAGGGAGCTGGTTGAGCGCGGCCTGGAGCGATGTGCGCAGCTTCTCCGCTTCGATCTCGGGGAAGATGCCCACTTCGAGCATGGCGTGGAACTGGAGTTGCTGTAGATACTGCTCGGCCGTTAGGTTACTGTTGCTCAAATCGATCTCCTTACGGTAGCAGGAAGAAGGTGAAGACAGAGCCCAGAATACCGATCATCAGCGCGGTTGTTGCCATCATGATCCACTGCATCTGACGGGTCAGCAGCCGCTCACGTTGTGCCACGATCTCTTCGACAATGTCCAAGCTGATCTCGCCTGTCTTGGGGAAGTAGCCCACCATGAAGAGCAGGGCAGCGAGCGTGAAGCAGAGCGCGGGCGACCAGAGCAGCACGCGTGGCCAAAACGCCAGGGTTGGCATGGCCGCCTTAATGCCTGAGAATTCTAGTAGCGCAAGGTAGATCGGAATGGCCCCAATGCTCGTGGTGATCATGAACTTGCAGAATTCCCGCCCCACATCCGCTGAGTCGACGATCAACTTCTTGCCGGCCTCGTAAAGCGCTCGCGTGTGGGGCGTGAGAGTGCGTACAACGACGCGGTCTTCAGACATTGGAACCTCGCTACTGGATAACACAAACGATATTCAGCGGGCCGAAGGGCAATCCGCCCGGTGGCACCAGGAGCGATGCGTTGCTCACCCCGTTGGCGCGCAGATACTTACTGAGACCTGCCTGGTCGAAGTAGTGGGTCGATAGATCCGGTGGCGACCCGTCAGCCGGGTCGGCGAGCAACCCAATCATCTGGACGCGTTGGTAGCTTACCCGCGTCGGCTGGATAAGGTAGAACTCGATCATGAAGTCTTCGTCCTGCGTCGGGCAGGTGAACAACCGTGTGATTTTGAGCGGGCGCACTGGCAGCGGATTCGCGCCCAGGAAGGGAGCCCGCTCAATCTCCACCGCGTAGAAGTGCTGCGCCTTGCAGGCTGGACAGCGTCGGAGTAGGATCACGTCTTGAAGTTTCTCTGGCATTTTCTTTGTGCCTTCTTCCCTGCTGCTAGTGGTTGTCGTTCTTCCGATCCCACGCCTCCAACACCAACCGCCTCGTCCG
>NZ_SIJK02000121.1 GCF_004762035.2 Candidatus Chloroploca mongolica
ACGGTTCGTGCTGCTAGAAAGGTGGCCTCTGCTGCGGGATGCTTGGCTGTGGCGAACGTCCGCCCCAGGGCGACTAGTGCCTGCGCACGCTCGTCAGCCTCGGGGATCTCATCGATAATGGCTCGCGCCGCCGTAAAAATCGCCTCCGCCGCAGGGTGCTCCGCTGTCGCAAGTGACTCGGCGAGCTTCGTCAACTGTTCCCCTCGCACCACTGCCTTGGCAATGTCCTCTGCAGTCGAACGTGCAACTTCCCACGGCTTCGCCCTAGCCAATAGCCCTGACGCCTCTGCTAGGACATCCGCCTGCATCAACTTATCAAGAAAGAAATCATCCTCAACGGGTCCCTGATTCTCCCACTGCTGTGATGTCAAGAGCGATATCTCAGCCAATTCCACCAGCATCTGCGTACGTATCGTAGCATCTGCGACCACCGATAGGCTTGACCAGATGCGTTCCCAAATTGTTTGCGCCTCTTCCAATGCGCCCTGCGCGACTGCCGTGATGGCAATCAAAAAGAGGCTCATTATTTTCGTTGCGGGATCACTGATCACTTCAACTAGATTGATCGCCTCCCCGGTTCGCCCCAGGGCTACCAGAACCATAAACAACGGTTTTGGGTACCGATCTACCTGGCTAGTCAGGGTGCCCCGCAGCAGGCTGTAGCGAAAGAGGCGGGGCAGCGCATGCACCTGCCGGTTGTGGTCATCGCCAGCTTCGTCGAGGACGGCCTGCCGTGCGAGATCGAGATCCAGTACATAGCTCCGCATGCTCGGATCATGACGACGTTTGGCCTGACTATACGTGCCTGCGTCGATCACGGCCCATAGGGCAGCATAGCTCCGGGCTGCCGCGAGGTGGGCGATGACGTGCTGCCGGGCGTAGGCGCGACGTTCCTGTTCCAGGGCATCACCAGGGGCGGCATCCCAGATCGTGGCGAGTCCACCACGCCCGCCGGTACACCAGTCGGCTAACAGTTGATGGTACGCTTCCGCTTCATCGCGGGCGAAGATGTATGCCTGCGCTGGCTCGGCGTCATGCTGGCGCAGAAAATCGCCGAATTTGAGGTGGAAGAGGCTGAAGCGGCCTTCCCCGTCGCGCTGCAGCAAGCCCCCCAGCCGTGCCAAGCCCTCGCGGATGGTGTCGTCGTCGACACCCACCAACGCCCGGAGCGCCCGCTGGCTGAGCGGGGCGCGGCTGGCAAGGAGGAAGCCCAGGATTGGCTTCAGCACCTCACGCCACTGCTGGCGGTGGCGTTTCAGTCGCGCAAGGCTGATGGAGAAGATGGCGTTCGGGTCGGCGGCAAGCCGGGCAATGAGGGCTTCGGGTGGGAGGGCGTGGTCTTCGCGTAGTTCCTTGGCTCCCAGATCGAGGTAGAGGGCATTCGCCTCCATTGCGGTGTAGAAGCGGTCAGCCAGCGATGTGTCCAGGCGCACGCCACGATGCGCCAAGATCAGGTCGAAGTCGCGACGGCTGAGGGGCGGCACCGCGTAGGTGTGCTGGGGCTTGCGGAGCGCCAAGGGCTGGAGGGTGTCGTTTGGGCGGGTGCCGACCACGAAGACGATGCCGACGGGCGGTTCTTCGGGCAGGAAGCTCAGGTCGCGCACGCCACTGAGATCTTCTTCAAGCTGGTCGAGGCCGTCGAGGTAGATGATGGCCTCGTGCCCCTGGGCGGCGATCTCGCGTAGGGCGGTCGCAAGATAGTCGCGGAGCGCGGGGCGGCTCTCTGCGGTGGCATAGAAAGTAGGGAGGTCGTAGCTTAGACAGAGCCGCGCCAGGAGGTTGCGCAACAAGCCGACCTGATGATCTGGCCCGGGGTGAAAGGGAATAAAGTGGCCGATGGGCACGTTGCGGTCGGGCGCGTGGAGTTTGGCGTGCACTGCCGCACTGTCCGTGCGGGCTGCGGGGTCCGTGAAGGCGAGCGCGTCGATGATCAGGCGTGCGATGAGGCTACTCTTACCCTGCCCTGCCTGGCCGGTGATGGTGACGTAGCCCCCGCTGGGGAGCAACGCCGCGATGCGGGATCGAAGGTCGGCCAGTTCCTGTTCACGCCCGACGAAGGCTTCCATGCGGTTGGCCAGGAAGCCGGAGTGGTCGTGGAGGAGGCTGCGGAGGCGCTGCGCACGCTGCTGGGCCGTGTCTGTGGTTCCCGCAGCCCGGGCCGCCGTGATCGCCGCTTGGTGATCGGCCAGGATCCAGAGTCCTTGCCCACTGGTAAGCGGGGTTAGCAAGTGCGGCAACGCTTTGCGCAGCCGATCAATGACCAGATCGACCGTGACGCGCCCATCATCAAGCTGTGCATGGGGGACTGTCCCGCTGAGCAGATCGATGAAGAGCGCGGTTGCGACGCTCCCGGTGGCCCCCTCGTGTGCCTGCTGGCCTGGCCCGACGACGGGGAGCAGAACCCGCAATTTGTCACGGTACCGGGCCATGGTCTGCGCAGCCAGACCCTCGCGAAACTGGGCAATGACCTCGCCGAAGTCCACCTGGAGCCGCTGATCACCCTGTCCCACAATATCACCAGCAAAGCAGCAATCTAGGAAGAGCATCACGCTCCGGGCCTCCTTATGCCGATAGAGCTGCTCATAGAGCCAGCCCAGCGTGAGATAGCGCTCGGGCTGTTTGGCCGCCCGCTGCGGATCGAAATCGCTGGTGACGAGGAAGGTCTCCTGGTCACGCGGGCCTCGGGCGACTGGTACGGCATGCCCGCTGAAAAAGACGAAGAGTTCACTGGTCGCGGCGGCCTCGTAGAGCAGATCCTGCAGCGCTCGGATGAGGGTCGGGGCCTCCGCGTCGGCCCCGGTCACGAGCTGGACGGCAAAACCGCAGGCTGGGCTTTCCAGGGTGGCGGCAAGTCGCCGCGCATCGTCCTCTGCCCGAGCCAGGGGTGCTTGCATCGAGTCACGGGCCGACCCATTCACGCCGATCACCAGGGCGCGGCGGGTGGGGGGTGGGGGTGATGCCTCGGGGGGTGGCATGGTGGGGTCAGAGCTCATTGGGGGGCGTTGCTGGCACCTGGACATCGACGGTGATGGTGGCGGGGTCAAGTGTAGTGGGGAGGGTTTGAGCCAGCAGATCGTGCAGCAGGTCGTGATCCGTCGGCGTGGTCGCGACCGGGAGGGTTGCGGTGGTACCGGCGATGCGGATCACCACGATGAGCAGTGCGCCTGCAGAGGGTGGCGTTGCTGGCGTCGGTGGGGGAGGGTTGCTCAGTTTCTTCACTTCGGTGAGGAGTTGGGCCACCTTCAGCGCAAAATCTGGGAGGGCCACCAGAGTTTGGGCAACGCCTGCCGCGGCCATGAACCAGAGAAAGACCTCGGCCCCACTCTTCGCCCCCGTGGATTGCGGCTCAACCGATGTGCCCAACTGACGGAGCGCACCGACCGTGCCACGCGCAAGCGCACCGACCGCAGCCGGATCGGGCGTCGTAGGATCAGCATCAACAAAGCGTAACGGAATGGCAACCGGTGGATAGTTCATCAGATGGCCTCTTGAAGGGTGATCCGCAGGATGATCGATTCTTTGTGGGCTATGATAGCATGCCGTGGCCCTCTGAGGCAAGCTAGGAAGTCCGTTGGACGGGTGGCTAGGCGATCTGTGCGGTGGGTCACCCCTGTGCTCGTCACGCAACCGGGCCGTCTTCGTCTGCCTGAACGCCTGGCATGGGTGGTTCTGGCCATGCTGGGGCGTGACCGGGGCAGGCACGGGACGCCTCGGGATCTGGGTGGGCGGGGGCCGCGAGGCTCGTCGAGCGCACCGCCCTGTTCAACTGGTGGACAAGGTCATCAGGGACGCCTGGGCTAGAACCAGGTATCCATAGTGTTCCACGTAGCGGATCGCTGGGACGGTTGATCACTCCCTCCGTCCCTGCCCCCGTGAACGCGACCAAGGTTGCCGCTGGCGCAGCGGCTCGCTGCGGGGGCGCTGGGCCGACCATGCCTGCCGTGCGAGGTGTGCTCATCCCAAACGACGGATCACTGCACGGAGTTTGGGATGGTGTTGGGCTGCACAGCATGGAATGGCTCCAGCATAGGCTTTGGGAAAACGGGGAAAGGCAGTTCCTGCGACACCGACCAGATGGTAGACGGGTGCCCCGATGCGAGTCAGCGCTGCCAATTCCTCAGGCTCTGGTTCAGGATACACTTCATTGAGGATGATGAGGGCGGGCCAGCAGTGAGGAATGTAGGCGCGGAGGGCAGTTTTGCGGGTTACATTGATTAAGATAGCAGGCTGACCCGTGAGATGCGCGGGCCATGGATTGGATGCGACATCAATCACATCAACACTATAGGTGTTACGACCGTACGATGTGAAGCGTTCAACGAGACGTTTGCCAATAAAGCCACGACCGCCCAGAATAATCACTGGGACATCAGCGGCATAGCCCGTGGCTTCGCGTACCTGTTGTTCGGCCTGAACGATAGCGACGAGTGTGACCTCGGCCTCAGGGCTGTCTGTGAGGATTCCCGTGCGTGCTAAGACGCCAGGAAGAATCCCTGCAAAGGTTTTCTGGGGGGCACCGACCAACCGTCGAAGCCGTTCGACTTCCTCGACTAAAGCGGTGAGGTGGCGATGCGATGCTGGATTGGTAAAATCTCTTTCTGTACTCGACACAACGAGCATCAGTGCCCAACGTCCATTCTGGCGCAGTACGCCAGCGATCCAGGGCGACCAACGCATGAGGGGATAGTACCGAGGTGATGCATACGTTAATGCGTACTCTTCGTTAGCCGCATAGACGAGGAAGACCGAACCCAAAAACATCCAGCGGCGATTACACCAACCAATAAGGCGGAGGATAGCAGGGTGTTGCAGGGTCGCATGCAACACGAGCAACATCAGACGCCGTACGAAAATACCTGCAGCCAAGGAGAAAGAGCGTGTCGTTGCGGCTTGATGACGTTTCGAACGGATGGAATGAGACGGTGATTCCTGCATGCTTTTGCCTTTATCTTTCACCTGCGTATCTAGATAAGAAGTGGGATAACGCCATGAAACACATGTCTCGAAGGGTCGTTCTCTTGGGACGTCATCGTGCGCATGTGTTATGCCCTTGGTGCTGATGTTTGTGCCGTTTCCAGAAACCCTGCATATCAGGTGACCGTTCAGATTGTGATAACCGAGGCCATCACGACGGTGAGTATGTGTTGGAATGGCCGAATCATCGGAACCTAGCTCACACTTGATATGTACCAATCACGGGCGAAAGACTCTTGTTTTTTTATTCCGGTTGTGATCATGTCTTTTTTGAGCTACAGGTTGATTTTCATCAACCAACCGGTAGCTTTCCTCAGAACAAGCTATTCAGCACGTGTGTGAAGGCGTAGCTGCAAAGACGAGATATTTCTTTCGGTGTTAGCCCGAAACGTCTTGTTTGCGGGCGTCGTGGGGCACGTGTACCGTAGTGGGTATGGCGAGCAGTGATCAGGTCGGCGGAAATGCAGAATCAAGCATAGTGGGAAGCACTGGGAGGGCTATCTGAGCCTTCGCGATGCACTTGTGTGAGGATGCTTCGCGGCGTCGTTCACCTTGCCGCTGCGCAGCCGAGCATGCTATACTGCCCCCACGCGGGCCTCGGCAGCCACGTGGTTCCCGCTCCCCACGCGGAACACCCCCTTCTTCCACCTTTGGGCGTGTTGGCGTGGCGATCACGAAGCATCTGTCCTGCTGCAGGCCGCATGACCGCAGGGAACGCCCTGCTGGTCTGGACGTTTCCACGTTCGATAGCCGATAGCCGGTAATCGTCACCCGGACGATAGGCCGGAGCATTGCCCGGACGCCACCTGCGTGCAGGTCGGCAGCCTCGCCCTGGCCTCCGTCCCCGGAGGTCATTTCTGCCCGCTTGGGCCTCCCATCCTGTGTCTCCACCGGTGCCCTCGCGGTGTCGTGCGGTGAACCCGCGTGGCGTCGCTGCGTACAGCGGCGGCGTTGCGGTGCGCCCGTTGTGGGCTCTGCGGCTGCTGATGCCGCGTGCGGCCCTGCCCATCCTCTGCCCTGGCCCCCCATGCGGTGCCCCTGGGCCAATGTGCCTGCCGGTGCGTGTACGTACCGGTGTGTGCCTCATGCTGCC
>NZ_SIJK02000122.1 GCF_004762035.2 Candidatus Chloroploca mongolica
CATATAGTGCAGTTCGGGCTTGCACGGCCCGGCAACATTGAAACGCCGTGGCATGAGGTTGCTCCTGGTCTTGTGTAGATCAAGTATACCATGCCCATAGCGCACTATAGGGAGGGACGACTGTTGGTGTCATGGTTTTCAAGAACACGTACCCGCTGCGCTGGCCTTTTTTGGTCGACCAGAGTATGCTAAACTGGGGATCAAGAATGCTAAAAAGGCCTACCATTGGAGCTTGCTATGCTGCGTACTCAGCTTGAGACTGCGATTCAGGTCGCTGAACAACGCCTCGTACTTGCGACCGGTGGGGCAAATGTCTGCCAACTGCAACGCGATGGCCGGGTGACCGGTGGCGTCAAGTACGATGAGGGCTGGCTTGTGGCGCTGGTGACGTTGCGCCGGAGCCTCCGCACCGAGGCTGAGGATGCTCAGGTTGTCGCCGAACAGCGTGCCACCTGGCAGGCTGCCCTGGCCGAACAGCAGCAACGCATCCCCCCATCCCTGCCGTGGCTCGCCTATCGTCAGGGCGGCGTGGATGCGCTTGCGCAGTTGTCTTAGTACCAGTATCTTGCAAAGAAGGCGGTTGTTTTGACGCAAAGGACCAAAGGCGCAACGTTTTTCGCGTAGGTGAGCTTGACCCTTCGCGACTTCGCGGCTTCGCGTGAGCTTATTTGAAAGATACAATCCACATCTGGATGTCCCTCATTGCACTGGGGCTCATCGCTATGGTTTTGTTGACCGCCTGCACCCAGGTGGGCATCTCGCCGACCCCGCAGCCCGCACAACGCACGCCTTCTCGCCTGCCTACCGGGACACCGACAACCGTTTCTCAAAGCACCGCAACGACCGTGCCCACGCTTCAAGCTGACATCGAACTGGTTGAATTGACACCAGCCAGTACCGTCTGGTCAGCGGACCCGATGCCACCCCGCCCCAGCCTTAACCGCAACCCACACCTGCTGCGGTCGTGACAGGCGATGCCTTCGCGTGAGCTTCTTTGAACACTAGTGGGCCTCGCACCGACCAGGATCGTGGCTAGGCGGCAACCGTGCAATCGTAGCACTATACAGAGCAGATTTAGGTGGTATCATCGTAGTAGAGCACGGGTAAGGCTGAGCGAGACCGCTGAATCGCTGTCTAAATTCATGTTAGGCACACCGTCCAAAACGGAAACCAAGTCATCAGCCATTTGAATATCAGCAACAAGGAGTAGCCATGTCTGACAGAAAGAAAGCAGTTCATAGCTTCCTAAGAATGGCGGGCATATTCATGTGGGCAATGTTGATAGCCAGCATCAATCAGAAGATTGAACCTCACTCCCATACTATACATGCAGCAGGAGACCCGAATATATCAGCATTGCAATGTGCTCAACTTAAAATTGATCAGGTTGCCACATCCTCTGATTTACCCAATGTAATTGCTCTAAATGTAAGTTTTCAGGGCAGCTCCTTGCCACCGCGGCTCAGCACGGATGGTGGCTCTACATGGCAGGTAGTTCCCACAATGCCCGCATCTGCTATCAGCGGTATAGCCATTGCCCCTCGTCAAGATCCAGTGGCACCAGTGCGAATTTTAGCCTATTCAGGAGAGTCTCTGTATCGCACGGGTGATGGAGGCCAAACTTGGGCTGAACGAGATTTTGGCCTTGATGGACCGCTTCATGCCTTTATTACTGGCATGGTTGCCTCACCTGCAGATGGAAATCGCCTGTACATTTTCGCGACTTCATGGTGGTATGGCCCAGACTGGCTCGACTCTTGGGCCTACTTGAGTACAGATGCTGGGATAAACTGGACAAGAGTATATACAGTTAGCTTGACGACTATTGGCAACCCAGTGCTATCACCAATAAGCCCCGAAGATGGATTTGTTCGGGTTCATGAGTGGCAAGACACTCATTATTGGCAAAGCTACACGTTTCCCGTTGATACACTTGCATTGGATGCGCTTGCCTCTGAGCATCTCTACGGGCTAGCTGATTTCAACCCCCAGGAGTATCCTGCAATATATTACATGTCGGGCAAGAGTAGCAACGACGGAGGAAGGAGTTGGACACCTTGGGAAACTATGCCTTCAGGAGGATGTGGGCAGTTACTGGCTCACCCTACACAGACACAGAGATTATTAGCGCGTTGTAGGCAGGGACTGTATCATAGCACAGATGCAGGGAATCACTGGGAACAGGTATCACCTATAGCTGGAAATAACCTAATCCCGAATTATGGATCCCCTGGTCAATTGTTACAAGTGAGAGACGATGGGCTTTGGCAAAGCAACGATGATGGCCTTACATGGTTCCAGATTTTCTCAACCTGTCTCTACAAGGTTTTTTTGCCCATGATCGTCCACTAAAAAATATTCAAAAAGATGTGCCTAACCCTGCATGCACCCGACTTGCCTTACGCGCCGAGAACAGACTGAAGTTAGATGTAATCAAGGAAAGGCAAAAGCTAGGAAGATGAAAAGACACCACACGAGCTTTATATGTTACGAGATCAGTCTTCACGACCGAAAGGAACCATCTACACGTATGTTACTGACATGGAGCGAGAACCTAGCGCAGAAAACCCCTATTGACCAAATCTTCACAGAGATGACATTTGACCTGAGCCGCCGAACACGCTCTGTCGCCGACCCCGCTGGCGTGGGCGATCATCTGGGCGCGAGTTAGGCCGCAAACGGCGGCGTTCTATGGCTCTTCCGACGCGCGGCGACGCAGTTCCGATCAACACGCCCATTCCACCGCCCGGTGGCGAACAATCCGCAGTTTGCTCCGTTCGTCTCGTGCTGACGCTCGTCTCGATCCCGACGCCTGCCAGTGGGGCGGCTAAGGGCCATCGTTGGGTGGCTTATGCAGCGACGTTCCCAGTAGGGCTACGTCAACGTGGTAGGGACACCGATCAGGGCAAGCGCGGCCCCTACGGAAGCGGCGGTCACCCACTGGCGAGGCCGACGGCAATCAGGGTGAGCAACCGGTTCACATCGAACACCCTCAAGCCAGATGTGCGCGTGGGCGTCGCGATCGGGAGGTACTGGCCGAGAGATCGGGCAGCGCGGGACGAGGCGCGTCGCCGCACCGTTGCGCGCTCTGGGTCACTCTCCTTTGCGCCTTTGCGCCTTTGCGTCAAAAGCGAGGATGCGTAGCTGGCACGGGCATTGTGCTTTTGGTAAGTGGTCAACAGGTTGTGCTCCTACCCCAGCAAGCATACGCGGCGTGGCAAGAAACGCGCTACCTGCTGGCGAGTCCAGCCAATGCGGCTCACGTACGCACGTCGATCGCCGAAGTCACGGAAGGCGTGATCGCAGAACGGAAACTCTTTGATGTATGAAACCCTACCGCTGAAAGCCAACCTGAGTGGCTATTGGTCACGACGCATCAATGACGAGCATCGTCTCGTCTACACTGCTACGGGCGACGGGATTATCATCGTTGCTTGTCGCTATCATTATTAAGGTAACAAGCCCCTTCACCCCTGCTTACCGCTCTTGTTGCAACTATAATAAGGTGAGGTTGTCCTTGTCGTCGGTATGCGTCTCCACGGCGCCAGCCGCTGCATCACCCTGCTTGGCCGCCCGCTCGAGATTCAACGCCAACAGCCGCGCCAGGATCTCCTCGTCGCTCAGGTCATGCGGCCAGCCATAGGCGTCACAGACAGCCTGATCAAGTTCCGTGTGCGCCTGGTCAAGCCAATCAGGGCGCTGGTTGTAGAGCTTGGTGAGCGTGCGCTGCTTGAGCTCGGCCTCGGTCACGTCAGGCGGATTCAGCCAGGCATCGCGCTGCGCGACGAGTCGCTGCGCAGCGTCGCTGATCGCGGTAATGCGGGGATCATCGAGCGGCTCTTGGCCAGGCGGCCAAGGGAAGGGGAAGGTTTCGAAGGTGGTTGAGGGGGTGTAGCGGGGGCGATCTTCAAGTGAGGTGCCGAGTCTCAAGGCCCAGATTTCATGCGGGCGGGAGTGGAGCACGCCGAAGAAGTAGTCGTCGTCGCGAGCGAAAACAATGAGCTGATGGTCGGGAATAGTTGGCGGGTAGACCCATGCAAAGATGCGATGTTTGGTGAGATTGGGGGTACCGATGAAGCGTTGAAACGGTACTAATGTACGGCGCATCGCTGGTCTTGGCTCGACATGGAGCCACCACCGCTCGCGGTAGGCCGCACGATTATTTTTCGCCCGCTCAGGTTTGACCTCACGTTCAATGTGAGCGAAGGGCAAAGCGTAGAGCGCGGCATCAGCCTCTGGCATATCGACGCCAAAATCAACAATGAACATGCCCCGTGGTCGCCGAGTGATGTCGAGGCCGTTCACCCATGGGCGAACGACATCACGGTTTGGGCGTCCATTCGGGTTGAGCGGAGCTGTCAACATCTGCACAGCTTGCTCAGGCGTCAAGTCAAAAGCGCCACCCTTTGTGTCGCCCATAAAGGCTATACCACTGTTTTCAGTTAGTCGCTGTGCCTGCGTAAGATTGAGATCGCCTGTTAAGTCAGGGTTGATGTGCTGAGCGGAAGATCCGTTAAAAGAGCGCTCTTGCTCAACACCCGTGTCAAACCCAATCATGGAGACTTCGACTGCTGCACCATTCAAAATCCACGGTCGTTCATTCCATGCCATAAAGATGTCGCCACTCGCCTTAATACGCTCCAACACTTTGCGATTGGCACCACCGCGAATTGAGCTAGTCGCCAGCAAGCCCACACGCTGCACATGACCCTGCTCGATCAACGCCCGTGCGCGCTCAAACCAATAAGTCACAAGGTCAGCCTCACGTGGTACGCGACCATCGTAGAGCATGAAAACTGTATCCACGTAGGAACTACCAAGCTCTGTGCGCAGGCGCTTGCCCCCCAAAAACGGCGGATTGCCAATAATCACCTCAGCCTCGGGCCACGCTGGCTCAACCGGCGTGCCGGTCTCGTCAAAGGCCAGGATCGCGTCCATACGCTTGATCGTGTCAAGCGGCTGGAGGATCGGCTCTTTCAACTCGGCAAAGCCGTTGTCTTTGTGCCACTGGATATAGCCGATCCAGACGGTCACCTGCGCAAGTTCATGCGCAAGCTCGTTGATCTCGATGCCATAGAGTTGCTCGGGACCAACGCTAGGCAGCATGCGGGTCAGGCCCAGATCAGCCCCCAGGTTGATCACCTGCTTCTCGAGGTCGAGCAGTTGCTTCAAGGCAACGTAGAGAAAGTTGCCCGATCCGCAGGCCGGGTCGAGCACACGAACACGCGACAGTTCACCCGCGAAGGCCATCAGCAGGCGGATAAGCTCATTCTCAAGCCGGTTGCGCTTTGCGCCACTTGCCGCATCACGTTGGCCCGCAAGCTCACGTGCCATCGCCTCAACCTCGGCCCATCTGCGGCGCAAGGGAGCCATGAGCACCGGCTCAACAATCAGCATGATGTCATCACGGCTGGTATAGTGCGCCCCAAGCTGCGAGCGCTTCGCCGGGTCAAGACTGCGTTCAAACAACGTGCCAAAGATCGACGGCTCGATAGCCGACCAGTCAAGGGCGCTGACCCGCTCAAGAATGTGCAAGCCATCGCTATCAAGCGGCAGCGCCGTATCATCCTCAAACAGCCCACCATTGAAGTTCTTAATCTCGTCGGTGCCAAAGTAGCCGCCGGTTGCCATCGCCCCAAAGAGCGCCTTGATCTGCGCGGTAAAGGCAGGCGCTTTATGACGGGTCGCATGAATAATCCGGGTGAAGATCCCAGCGGGAAGGAGCCCCACATCTTCGGCGAAGAGACAGAAGAGCAGGCGAATCAGGTAGTGGGCAATCGCCTGGGGCTGCTCACCATAACGACGGAGCAAGTCAGCCAGCCGGGCAAACTCGGCTGCGGCGGCTTCCGTCACCTGCTGAATCGTCAGACTTGGCTCAAGCGCATACGGGTGAAAGAAGACGTTGCGGAGCATCTGCAAGCCTTCTGGTGTCTCCAGATCGGCCAACGCGAGCGTATGCGTCTGCTTAACCGTATTGACAAAATTGGTATGAATAACGATGGTCTGAATAT
>NZ_SIJK02000123.1 GCF_004762035.2 Candidatus Chloroploca mongolica
TTCCGCAGGGCGGCGGCAGCGACCCCGCCCGCTTCAGCGTCGCCGACTTCCAGGTGGATTTCGCCCGCATGACCTGCACCTGTCCCGGGGGCAACGTCAGCACGACGGTGTATCCCTCGGGCAGCGCCGATGGCATCTCCTTCCGGTTTCTGGCGTCCGACTGCGCCGGCTGCGCCCCATACGCATCAACCCATACCCTTGGCAAAGCCATGCAACGCATACCAGAGCATGGCGGCGGCCAGGCGGCAGGTGCGCAGGTCAAGGTCGTATGGCGGGCAGACTTCGCTCAGTTCGATCAGGCGGGTGCGAGGATCGCGTCCGGCGAGTTCGGCGAGGGCGCAGAATTCGTCGCCGCGCATGCCAAGTGGGTTGGGCGCACTGACACCGGGGGCTTCGGCGGCGTTGACAACATCCATGTCAAAGCCCCAGAAGATCGTGGTTGCGCTACTCTCCGTGGTGATGTGCTCGACGGTCGCGGTGACACCCCTGGAGCGCGCCATTTGCAAGGTCGTAACCTGGGCTCCACACTTCTCCAGAAAGGCGGTGTAGACGGGTGAATTGGCAAAGGGTTGGGCACCAATGACGTGATAGTTGGTCGGCGCGAGGCGGCCTTCGTCGATCAGTTGGCGATAGGGTGTGCCGCTGTTGCGCGGGGTGTCGGCCCGCACATCGTAGTGGGCATCAAGGTTGAGCGCCAGCGCCGGCCCGGTCGCCGCCGTTAATCCCACATAGTCGGGATAGGCCACATCGTTGCCGCCGCCAAGCACAAGCAGACGTTTGCCGTCGGCGATGATCTGCGCGACCACCGCCATATGCAGGTCGTGCCGCTCTTCGAGCGTTGGCGCTGGCGGAGTATCGCCCAGGTCAACCAGCGCAAGCTCGGTGAGCCCGGCGATGCCCATGCGATAGAGGCAGCGCCGGATCGCCGCAGGTGCCTCGGCTGCGCCCGGGCGTCCACCGTTGCGGCGCACCCCTTCATCCTCGGGAAACCCGAGGATCACCACCGACGCATCGGCATAGGCCGCGATCCCCCGTTGCACCACGTCGCCCAGGCGCACATCGTTCGGATCGTTACGCGAGAAAAAGAGCTCCCCAGCAACAGGTACCAGCCGTTCCAGATCAAGCTTTGGCATCAGGGCACCTCCCGCGCCTGCCAGAAGCGTCCCGCAGCGGCAACGCCCACCACCCCGGTCGAACCTGGGGGCAACTCAATCACGAAGGGCAGATCAGGGCGCAATTCAACGGGTGCACTGCGGAAGACTTCGCGATCATCGAGGCTGACGACAACAGTTGCATTGGCAAGGCGTTGCGGCGTCGCCAGCGTCACCGTCAGACCACCATCGTCGCGTCGCTCTAGACCAAGGCTTCCTTCGGGGGTTGCCGTGGCCGGCATGCCCATCTGCCAGACTGGTTGCCAGGTGGTCGCAATCGCGCGGGATGCTCCTGGCGCAAGCAGCGGGTCGTCCCAAAAGGTCGGTTGCGCGCCGCTCCATACTTCGACATAGGCGCTGCCATCATCCGTATACAAACCTGGCTCGACACTCGGCCCAAAGCCAAATATCTTGCCGCCAACCGTGCCTTCCCCGTGACTCACCACTGCCCCATAATCGGCCTCAACATCATAGGCCCCGATAAAAGGCACCGGCGTCGGCGCAAACGCACCGATATAGCCCGTCCAGTTGGTGGGGTTGCGCAGATCGCGGCCAGCCTGATAGGGCCACGGAAAACGCTGGCGGGGGGCAGGCAACGCCTGATCGAAAGTCGCATGGACAATCAGTTCATCGGTAGGCACGATAAAACGCATCCCCGGCCCAACCTGATTGTCACCAGCAGGGCTCAAGATCGCATTGGTCCACATCTGCAACGGTTGCGCCGTCGTCGTCGGGTTACGTGCCTCAAGACGCACCGCAAAACGCGACTCGTCGGCACGGAGCGTCACCGTACCAAGCACCTCAAACCCACGTTGGCGCTCGGTCGTCGTCGCGATCACGTCGACCCGGTCGCCCTCACGGATCACCTGCATCGCCCACGGAAGATTCTCCAGATAGCCATGCTCCTCGGTTGGCACGGCCCACTCAAGGCCACCAACGCCAAGCCACCAGCCACGTTGCCCAAACGGACTCGGCTTGATCACCTGATTCTGGTAGAAGATCCGGCGTCCGGTGGTGCGATCAACCGCCTGCACCAGGCGTCCGCCGAGTTCCGGGAGAAAGGTGAGCGTGAGGAAGCGGTTCTCGACCACAAGCGCACGGTACTCACGGGGCTGCGGCGGGCCAACCAGGGCTGGTTCAAGGCGGTCATACGGATAGATTGAATCGCCGGGTTGGGTCGGGCGCAGTGCCGGGGCAAGATCGTAGGTCGGGATCGTCAGCGTCGTCTCGCGTACAGTCAGCGGCTCGGCGGGCACCGGGCGCGCATAGTGCAACGTGTGGCCGTGACGCCAGCGCAGATAATGCTGGCCCACATTGCCCATCTCAACCTTCCAGGGATCAGGATTAGCCGGATTATAGGTCAAGAGACGGCGCTCAAAGGCCTGGAAGAGCACCGGCACTGGTTGCCCGGCAACCGTCACCGTGGCCCAGTAAGGCTCGGTAATCGGGTAACCAAAGACAAAAAGCGGATCAACAACCTGCTCGCGCACCACGCGTCCATTGACCAACACGGGCCCGCGCTGCTCCATAAACTGCTGAAACACCGTCGGCACATTGCGCCCCGTCACCGGCTCATAGCGCACAATCGTCGTCTCGGGCCGCGCCAGGGCCGGACTCTCACCCACGCCGGCTGGCCCAAAGGTCGCACTGACGCGCTGACCGACACGTGAGGGCACCCGATTACCCCCATCAAGCGCCGCAAGCGGAGCGAGCATCGCATACGTCGGAGCGTCAGGATTGCCCACAGGATCGCCAGCGACCGGAATGGCCGCCGCCGCGCGATTCACAAACGTCGTCGCGCCCACCTGCAACCGCCCAACAATCATCTCGACCACCAGCAACCCGCCGGTCACAAACCATGGCGAAGTGCGGTCACCGGCAGGATCATTGATCTCCATGCGCGCCTTATCAACATACTGGACAAGGCGCACCCCACCGGGAGCCTGGTCAAAACGCTCGTAGCGGCGCGAACCGGGCAACTCACCCCAGACCCACGAACGGCCCGCGCTACCGGCGGCCACCAGCGCATCAGCCCGCGTCCAGATCTGGCGAAAAGCCGGATCGGCAAACCCATCGGGCGTAAGAGTTTGTGCCTGAGCAACCGGCGGCAACAGCGTAAGCAGCAGCGCACACAGCAGCAACAGACTGACCAGAGAAACGCGTTGCGCAAGTGAAATCCGATTTGTTTTCATAGTTTACTCTTTTAGCACAACAAACTGTGCCATCAACAACAGCAGCAAGGCAATGTGGCCTATGCGTTGAAATCTTGCCGGCAACCTGGATATTTTGAGCGCCATGTGCGTCTCCACTACGTAACAGCAGTTGTATCATTATATAAGCAAATCCTCCTGTGCAAGGCGACACGCCGCACACCCTCGTACGGGTGATTGAGGCGGCCTGAGACCACCTCAATCACCCGTATAATAGACTGATGCACAACAACCCATCTTCCACCAGCGATCGCCAGATCATCATTGCCGCACTTGTTTTGAGCCTGGGAGGAG
Source organism: Candidatus Chloroploca mongolica (assembly GCF_004762035.2). Classification (GTDB taxonomy): domain Bacteria; phylum Chloroflexota; class Chloroflexia; order Chloroflexales; family Chloroflexaceae; genus Chloroploca; species Chloroploca mongolica. Next base: position 3,656 of record NZ_SIJK02000123.1, read on the forward strand.
CCGTGGCCCTCGGGTTTGGTCGCTTTGCGTATGCGCTCTTGCTTGAGCCGATGCGCACGGATCTCAACTGGAGCTATGCCCAGGCGGGGCTGATTGGCAGTGCCAACGCCATCGGCTACCTTGTCGGCACCATGCTTGTTGGGCTCGCCGTCGCCCGTTGGGGCGCACCGCTCACGGTACGCATTGCCCTCGTTCTCACCAGCCTCAGCCTTTTGCTCACCGGGTTGCTCAGTCTCTTCCCCGCCCTCCTGGTGCTCCGCATTCTGACAGGTATCGGGGGCGGACTCATCTATGTCGGCGGGGCGACCGTGGTGATGAATCGTAGTGGCACGGCGGGACGCCCGCCACTTGGACTCTACTACAGTGGGCCAGGGATTGGCATTGCCATTTCGGGGCTAGCCGTACCGCCACTGCTCGCAACCCTGCAACACGATGGATGGCGCACCATCTGGCTTGGGATGGGGCTTATCGGGTTGCTTGCCCTCGTCTTGATGGAACCATTTTTGCGTACCGCCGAAGCCCATGCTCGTGCGAGTGGCATGGCACCTGGACGAGCGCGCCCGGTCGCAAGCGACTACGGATCTATCTGGCCCCTCATGCTCTCGTTTTTCATCTATGGCATCGGGTACATTGGCTACATGACCTTTATTATCGCCTTTATGCAGGCCCAAGGAGCCGCCCCCACACTTGTGCAATGGTTCTGGGGCGGCCTGGGCCTCGTCGCGATTATGGGAGGGGCACTCTGGGTACCGGTGATTGGCAGGCTTGGGCCGCGCTATGGGCAAGCGCTCATTATGTCAATGCTCACCATGGCCGCGCTGCTGCCGCTGCTTGCACCGCAAACCTGGAGCTACGCCCTTTCAGCGCTGCTTTTTGGGGGCTCATTTCTCTCGGTTGTGACTGCGGTGACGAGTGAAATCCGTCGGCGGCTGCCACCCGAACGCTGGGCACTCGTCACCGGCCATGCCGTCGCCCTCTTTGCGCTGGGGCAACTAATCGGGCCAGTGCTCACCGGACTGATCGCCGACCTACCGGGGGGCCTTGCCTACGGCATGATGCTCTCGGCTGGCGCGCTCGGGTTGGCGACGCTAGTTGCCTTGATCAAGCGTTGACGCCCCACTATGGAGCTTCTTGCGCAGAAAAAAGCCAGCGACGCTGGCTTTTTTCTGCGCAAGAAAACCCCTGGGGGCCACAGGCACCCAAAGGCTCACCCCTACTTCACAACCATCACCGGGCAAGGGGCACGATGGGTCACCGCCATGCTCACACTACCGAGCATCAAGCCCTTCCACTGACTCAAACCGCGGGCACCGATGACCAGCAAGTCAGGGTTACGGGTATGCACTACATCGAGAATCACATCAGCGGCACCGCCCTCGATGACATCAGTGTCAACGTGGGGAACCCCGATCTCGCGGAGGCGGCTCTCGACATTGGCAACAAGTGAACGGGCGTGCTCAAGCATATGGCTGAGCGTCCGACTATAATTCGGCTCACCAAGCGAACCGGGAATCCGCGTCAGTGCGTGCAAGACAAGGATCTCGGCTTGATAGCGCAAGGCGAGTGAGGCCGCAATATCGGTCGCACGCTCGGAAGGGGCCGAACCGTCAGTCGCAAGCAGAATCTTCTTGAACATGATGAAACTCCTTTGTGTCATCAAGTCGCTGATGGGAGACAAACGTGGTTGCGGAGGCAGAAACACGGCGCAAGGAGGGGTGGCACACAGGGACACACAATCTGTAATTATCTATGATAGCACAGGCTTACAGGAGAGTCTAGACCCATGCAAGAACATGCTAGGGCGATTGCATCATACGAAACCGGATACAACGGGACACCCGCAAGGGGTGCCCGTACCGGGGCGGGGCACCCGCAAGGGGTGCCCCTACACCGGGCCCGCCCCCCGGCCCTGTAGGGGCACCCCTTGCGGGTGCCCTTGCGGGTGCCCTTGCCGGTGCCCTTGCCGGTGCCCTTGCCGGTGCCCTTGCCGGTGCCC
>NZ_SIJK02000124.1 GCF_004762035.2 Candidatus Chloroploca mongolica
AACGCCCATCGTCCGCCGTTGGCTGAGCTTGTCGAAGCCAATCCCTAGAGCAGAAAACTTAGGTTACACACCAGTAAGTAGTGCCGACTTCAGTCGGCTTCCAGTTCAGCTGACTGAAGTCGGCACTACCCTCTAAAGCTGATCCGGCCCTTCTGAAACCATGTCAAAGGAGAATACCAAAATGTCACACGAAGAAGAACTCGCTGAACAAGCCCGCTTGATCAAATGGCTCCAAGAGCAACTCGAACATCAGCGCACCGTCAATGCCGAGCTCCGGCGCGCCGTAGCCGATCTAGCGCGCACCTTTCAAGAGTCGCTCGCAGCCGCATACGAGGCTGGCGAAAGCGGCGATCTCGAAGCGATTCGCCGCATCACCAGGGCCAATCAGCAACACTGGCAGAGCTACCTCCAGCAGATTGTCGCCGCCGCCCGGCGCGAAAAGTGAGTTATGTCAATCTAAGGCGCAATCAGGCTTTGCATCAAGGCACTCAAGCCCTGACGCGCCGCTTCGCCATTGGCCGTGCCATCGGTATAGACGGCCCCGGCACGCTGCGGGGTCAGTTGGGCGCTAAACGTGCGAAATTCAGGAAGGGACGCCAGTTGATTGGTGCTTACGCCCGGTTCGACGGCGACCATCGCTTCAATCGCTTCACGCCGATTGCTAAAGACGACGTAATGATCAACAAGCGCAAAAGCCGTGGTCAAACCTGGTGCGCCACCCTCCTGGGCATAGATCGTCACCTCACCACTGTTTATTGCCTGGAATGTCTCGCCACGCGCCTCGCGGGCTGTGCGATGCTTTTCGAGGAACGCACTTGCCTGCGGATCATTCTTTGAACCAAAGAGCAAGACAACCTCGGCGTCATTGAGAAAAGCTGTGCTATCAGAAACACCTTGCAACGATCCTGCCTCCACACCACGCACCGCCACGATCATCTCACTGCCGAGCCAGGTACCAATATTGCCCTCGAGCGGCACCCCGGCCAGCGCCTCAACCGGCTCCAGCAGCGCCGCTGGATCACTGATCCCAAAGCCTTCGCGCAGGGCGCGCTGCAACTGATTCACGTCAACCACCCCACCAACATTCGGGGCCAGCGCCGCATAAAGCTGCGTATCAACAGGCAACAACTCACCCGCCGAAGGTCCACGCGTCGCCAGCAGAATCCAGGCAAACAGCCCCCCGCCAATCAGCATCGAAATCAGGGTAATCACCGCTCCACCAGCCACAGCATACCCCAGACTATGCTCACGCGGGGCGCGTCCAGGCATTGTTTGAGAAGACATAGCGCTCTACTTTCACAGATCCACCAGATAAGCCGTCCTGGCAAACACTGTAGCGCAGTCGCGTCATTCATGCAAACGTCGGGCGATAGTTCACGCATCTTCGCTGGTCGGCAAAGCTATCGACGTTAGCTCTGCCGACCAGCGAAGCACTTACACACGCACCACTCGCGTGCGAAGCATATGAAAAACCCAGGCCAGGAAGAAGCTGCCCGTGCAGGCCAGCACAATCGCTGCACCCGAGGCGACGTTGGCGTAGTATGAAGCGTAGAGCCCGATAATCGAGGAACTGATCGCGATGATAGCCGCGAGTACCATCATCCGGGGGAGTCGGTTGGTGAGCAGGGCGGCCGCCGCCGCCGGTGTGACCAGCAGGGCGCTTGTCAAGACAACGCCGACAATCTGGATGCAACTGACGACCGTAAAGGCGAGCAAGATCAAGAGTAGGGTGCGGAGGCGATCAGCACGCAAGCCAATGCCCTCGGCATAGGTTGGGTCGTAGCTGGTCAGTTCCAGTTCTTTGTGCAGCAAGGCCAGCGTGAGCAGTACCCCCACGGCAATTGCAGCGGTGATATACAGGTCGCCTAGGCGTACCCCCAGCACATTGCCAAATAAGATATGGCTCAGGTCGCGAAAGCTGTTCATCCGGCTCATCATCAGAATGCCAAGGGCAAACATGGCCGTGAAGAGCACGCCGATCGCCGTATCTTCGCGTACCACCCCGCGCCGCGAGACCCATCCTATACCCAGGGCGGTCAGAAGCCCAGCGGCGATCGCGCCGCCAAAGAGGTTCCAGCCATTCAGAAACGCAACGACGAGTCCAGGCAGCACGGTATGGGCCAGCGCATCGCCAATAAATGCCATCCGGCGCAAGACAACATACGAACCCAGCGCGGCACAGGTGATGCTCACCAGAATAGCCGCCGCCAGGCCGATCCGCATAAAGGTGAAACTAAATGGTTCGAGTAGCCAGTTGATCATAACGCGGTGCTTTGGCCGGGGCCAGGCGACGACCAGTCTCCTCAATCACACGATCAGTCTGCAAAGACCCGTTCTCAAGACTGATGACACGGTCAAATTCATCATCAAGCCGATCCAGATGGTGCGTGGCAACCAGCGCAGTCCGATTCTCACGACGCAGATCGGCAAGCACCCCGGCAATGATCGCCCGACTCGGCGCATCAACGGCACTCAGCGGTTCGTCGAGCAACAAGAGATCTGCCTCTTGCACGAGCGCCCGCGCCAGCAACGCACGCTGCTGCTGCCCTCCCGAAAGCTGGCTAATCTGCCGTTCGGCCAGTTCCTCTAACCCGAGCCGTTCCAGCACCTGCATCACCATGGCACGATCGTTCGGCCCAGTACGGCGCAGCCAGCCGAGATGCACATAGCGCCCGGCAAGCACCATCTGCTTGACGCTCACCGGAAAACGCCAATCGACATCGCCACGCTGCGGCAGATAGGTAACTCGGTGATGGCACGCCCCCACTGGATGCCCATAGATGCGGATCGTGCCGGCCTGCGGGTGCAACAGGCCCGCCACCGTTTTGAGCAGGGTGCTCTTGCCCGAGCCATTGGCCCCAACCAGGGCCACCCGCAACCCGCTGGCAATTTTGAGTGAGACATGATCGAGCGCTGGCTCAGGCGAGCCAGGGTAGTTTACCACTAGTTGCTCGAGCTCAAGTGCCATGGCATCAGCAATCGGATGGACATGATGCCGGCCACTATATGTGAAAGCCATATGTTGTCCTCTTAAACCCTGCTCGCTTGCCTGGGCGCACCGTGGGGCACCCAGGCAAGCGGGCTCCTCGCTACTCGGCCAATGCATTGACAATCGTGGTGGCATTGTGCTGGATCATCGCCACATATGTGCCTGCAGAACCACCCGGCTGGCTGAGGGCATCGGTATGCAGATCAGTCACCAGGGTCACCCCGGCTTCGCGGGCGATCGTCTCCATCAACGTCGGATTCGACACATTGTCGGCAAAGATAGCGGGCACGCCGACAGCGCGAATTTCATTGACCAGCGCAGCAAGGTCACCTGCTGACGGATCGGCATTTTCGGTTGTGGTGCCAAGGGCCGTGCCGACAACCGTGAACTCGTAGCGATCGGCAAAGTAGGCAAAGGTGTCGTGGGTCGTGACCAGTTTGCGCGCTTCTACCGGCAGCCGACTCACTTCAGCCTGGACAAACGCATCCAGCGCCGTCAGTTCAGCCAGATAACGCTCGGTATTGAGTTGATAGGTATCGGCGTTGGTCGGATCAGCGGCGATCAAGGCATCGCGGATCACTTCGACCATCAACATTGCATTGTTGGGGTCTTGCCAGATATGAGGATCGTACTCACCATGGCTGTGTCCATGGTCGTCCTCATGCGCAGCCTCATCATCGCTGTGCCCCTCTTGTTCGCTATGCCCTTCGCCCCGCTCCCAGACAAGCGTGAGCAGCGTTTCGGCCTGCGGGCCAAACTGCACGACATAGCTCCCTGGCTCAAGATCAAAGGTATAGAGAACCTTGACGGCATCGCACCCTTCGCTGATTGGTTCAACCGACTCGGGAACGAGGGGCGTATCACCTGCAAAAAGCGTCAGGGGGGTGTCACTGCCGAGAAAGAAGAGCACATCACCGTCGCGGTCTTGCTCAAAGGCGACAAAACCTTCGCCATTGCTCAGAGTAAGATCGTAGCGCGTATGATCGTCGGGCATCACCACCGTCGCCTCGGCGGACGTTGCGGCCGCTGTCACCGCCACCGGGTCATCGCCAAAGTGCTTGCAGGCATGGGCCAGACCATCATCGTGCGCGTGCTCATCATCGTGCGCGTGCTCTTCATCGTACGCGTGCTCATCATCGTGCGCGCTATGCCCCTCGGCAGCAGGCAGCGGCGTCACCCGCTCGGCAACCTCGACCCGTGTTGCCTGCGAGCCTGATGCTTCATAGAGCGCATCAAACCAGGTTTCAAATTCCAGTCCATTCTCAATAATCACATCCGCCCCAGCCAGGGTCACACTATCTTGAGGCACCGGCTGGTAGACATGCGGGTCACTATCCGGCCCAACCAGCACCGTCAGGTCAATCAGATCACCGGCCACATTCGTCACCAGATCCCCAAGAATGCTGAAGGTTGCGACAACCTTCAGCTTTGAGGAAGCATCGGTCGGCGGCGTTGTGGCCTCGGTTCCTGGTGCGGCCTCAGTCGCTGCGGTCGGTGCCGCAGTCGGTACCGCCGTTGGTGACTGTACGGCTGGTGATGTGCCACACGCAGCCAGCAAGAACGTCAACACGGCAAAGAGACTCGCAAGCACTCGTCGTTTGCTCCGCAAAAGCATCTGCATACCCCCCGAAATCTTTATCTACACTCGCGCCTGAATAGGCTGTACATACCGTTTATATTGAGATATTGTATCAACACTACCTGACATAGAGTATCATTTGCCGTGTAAATTGTCAAGAATGATAGTTAGTATCATCATAATCGTGTTACAATCTTCCTGTTTCCTAGCGCCTCCATCCTTACTCTCATGAGGCATATGATGAGTCGTCTCCTCAAACAACAACAAGCTCTCCTCCCTGCCCCAGCGCACGAGCTCGCTGCACAGATGGCTGAGGCAGGGTACAAAGTGACCCAGCCACGCCTCGCGGTCTTGCGGGCGGCTGTTGCGCTCGATAAGGCGTTTACGGTGCATGAACTTGAACAGTGGTTATTGCAACGCAACGAGTCGCCCGGCATCGCCAGTATCTTTCGTACCGTCAAGCTCCTTTGTGATCTTGAACTCTTTCAGCGCATCCACGGTCTCGAAGATTGTCACCGCTACAGCATTAGCGGGGGCCACGCACACCACCTGATCTGTGTCTCGTGTGGGGCGCTCAAGAGCTTCGATAACTGTGGGTTGCGCGATCTCATCACGACGCTCGAGCAACAAACGGGGTACCACATCAACGATCATGTGCTCGAACTCTTTGGGCGCTGCCCACGTTGCCTGGCGGTGTAATGTCCTAGATCAGGGCGATTGCATCATACGAAACCGGATACAACGGGGCACCCGCAAGGGGTGCCCGTACCGGCGCAAGGCCGCATCCGGCGTAGGGGCACCCCTTGCGGGTGCCCTTGCGGGTGCCCTTGCGGGTGCCTTGGCGG
>NZ_SIJK02000125.1 GCF_004762035.2 Candidatus Chloroploca mongolica
CGACGCCCACTGAGGTCCCGCCCGACCCCACTGAAGTGCCGACCCCAACCGAGGTGCCACCGGATCCTACCGAAGTGCCGACGCCCACTGAGGTCCCGCCCGACCCCACTGAAGTGCCGACGCCCACTGAGGTCCCGCCCGACCCCACTGAAGTGCCGACGCCCACTGAGGTCCCGCCCGACCCCACGGAGGAGCCAACCCCAAGCCAAACTCCGACCGCCGATCCATCCTCGACGGCTACGGCAAGCCCAACCCCCTCGGCGACCGTCATCACCATGCCCACCGAGGATATCGTGCCAAGCCCAACTCCTTCGGCACCCGTCATCACCATGCCCACCGAGGATATCGTGCCAAGCGCGACTCCTTCTGTGATCGTAATCACTCTGCCCACCGAGGATATCGTGCCAAGCGCGACTCCTTCTGTGATCGTAATCACTCTGCCCACCGAGGATGTCGTGCCCACCGAAGAGGCCATCCCAACGATCCTATTACCTATCACCAATGTCCCGGCGACATCAACGCCGCAAGCAACGCCAACCCTTGCCACAGGATGGCAACCAACCGCCGAAACCTTGCCAACGTCTGGCACAGGCCCAGGTGATCCCGAAATCTCGGTCATCTTGCCCCACGCCGGTCTTGCGCACACAACCCCTGGCAACCCAGGCCTCTATGCGCTTGCGTTGAGTCTCATCGTGATCGGAGCAGTGCTACGGTGGCGACGCTAATCCACACACAGAGACGTCTCGGCCTGCACCGCACCCTGCTTGGGTTGCTCGTTGTGCTGCTGGTCAGCCTGAATCTCCCAGGAGCAACCACGAGCCAGACGATCGTTCAATCACCCACGACGACTGAAGCCCTGGTCATCACGGTGAGCGCAGGGGGTATGCAGCACCTGACCGGGGCTACCTTGCTGGCAGCAGGCCTCGATCCTGCCGTTGATCCAGCCCAACTCTGGCTTCATCACGCCGGGCATGCCATCCCGTTGGAGGTGGATGACGGTGGCGACCAGCGCCTTGATCCAACCGATACCATCCGCTTCTACGCGCCGCCACCGGGCGATCGCTGGAATCTCACGGCGCACTACTGGCTCACCGTCGAGGCGACCACCGGACCACGCCTCGCCTCGCGGAACGTCGCTGAAGGCACGGCCCCCTTACGCACCGAGGCACGCGAAACAGGCCAGATCTACACCCCGCAACGCTACGACTCGCGCCGCGCCGGCCCTGACAACGACCACTGGTTTAGCGGCGACCTGCGCGCCGAACCAGGGCGCCCCGCTACCATCGAGCTCCCCCTCGATGCGACCCTCCCGCCGGCCACAGGCCCCCTGAGCCTGACCGTCACCGGCCAGAGCTATACCACCGGTGCCTTGCATCTGCACGTCGCCCTCGCCAACCAGTCTGCAGTTATCACCTGGACGGGGATAGGCCTGTGGGAACATCAGTTGATGGTAGGGGAGGTGGGAACCAACCACCAGATAGTGCTGCGGGAAAACTCCCCTCCCCCCTCGTGGGGGAGGGGCAGGGGGTGGGGGTGGGGGGAACAGGTGTCGCCTGCCAAAAACGCTACGGTGCTGCGGGAAAACTCCCCTCCCCCCTCGTGGGGGAGGGGCAGGGGGTGGGGGGCAAGGGAGGCACTAGACTGCGGCGGCTTCGCGCTGGAACTTCCCGGATTAGGCATCGTCTGTGAACCAGGGATAGAGCAGCAACGCAATCACGTCGGTGAACTCGCTCAATCCGACGAAATGCTCCAGGTAAGCCTGAGTGCGGCAGAACAACCCGTCGGCACGCTGCTTGATACCATCACCTGGGAGCGTCCGGCGCGGCTCGAATTGGCGGAACAGGGCGTCCTCTTTGAGGGCATCGGCGGGAACTGGCGCTATCAACTCACCGGTCTCCCCCCAAACTGGAATCTGTACGACATCAGCGAACCAGCTGTACCGGTGCGGCTGCACCCGGCGGCCACCAGTTTTGTTGACGGCCCGCAAGCCCGCAGATACCTAATCACCGGCCCTGGCACCCTCCACCAACCCACCGTGACAGCATGGCACGCCACGACCATCAACGCACCACAAAGCCTCGACGCGCTCTACATTGCCCCGGAAGCATGGCACGCCACACTGGAGCCACTGCTTGCGCATCGCCAGGCGCAGGGCTACCGCACAGCCGTGGCCTCGATCGAAGCGATCTATGGGGCCTGGAGCTACGGGGCCGTTGATCCCGAAGCAATCCGGCATTTTCTCCGCCATCTCACAACAACCTGGCCCGATCCACCCTCGATGATCATCCTCGTAGGCGATGGCAGCGTTGACCCGCACGACTGGACAAAACGCGGGAGCCTCAATCGCAACATTATTCCGCCCTACCTGGCCTATGTTGACCCATGGCTTGGCGAGGCGGCCTGCGATACATGCTATGGACGGCTTGCCACCGACGATCCACGGGATCAACGGATGCCGACCCTCGCCATTGGACGGCTACCGGTCAAGAGTGAAGCTGAGTTGCAAGCGCTGGTGGGCAAACTGACCGCGTACGATACCGCTCCTGTCGGCGAGGGCTGGCGTCAGACCATTGCCCTGATCGCCGACGACGCCGATACCGCCGGCGACTTTGCCGCCGAGTCCGAAGCGATCGCCGACGCCCTCCCTGCCCAGATGCAGGTGCGACGCGTCTACTACGATCCCTCTGACACCAATGGCTACGCCTCAGCGGTTGAGGCGCGTCAGCAAACGCTCGCCGCTTTCAACAACGGCGCGAGTCTGCTCGTCTATACCGGCCACAGCCACGCCTGGCAATGGGCCATCACCGATCCAAGTGGCGAATACTCGTGGCTCCTTGGTCTCTACGACCCTGACCAACTCACCAACCGCGACCGTCTCCCCATCGTGCTAGCTATGACCTGCCTGAGTAGCGCCTTTGCCACCCCGGCCATGAGCGGCACCTCCGTTGATGAGCGCCTCGTCCTGGCCCGCGGCGGTGCCATTGCCGTCTGGGGGCCGGCCGGCTTTGGGGTCTCCTACGGGCACAACCAGCTTCACCAGGGCTTCTTCGCAGCGCTCTGGGCTACCCCAGCCAACGAGGCCACCCTCGGCACCCTCACCCTGGCGAGTCTGCACAACCTCGCCACCAACAGCGGTCTCAACACCGGCCCGCTCTTCACCTATCTCCTGCTCGGTGATCCACTGACGCACGTACGCCTTCATGATCAAGACGACATCCCGCGCAGGCTTCTCTTCTTACCACTTGTCAAACGCTAACGCCAACACTTTGCTAACACTTTGCTAGCACCCATACAACACGACCCTGCTATACTGACAAGCAAGCAGAGGTGTGACAATGTGTCACCCTGAGTACTAAATGGCCCGCGGGCCAGTGGTATGGAGAGCAACGAGTGCGCGTGGGCAGCCTGCATGGTCACCCCGAACGGCATGGTCACCCCGAACGGAGTGGGGGGTCTTCCATGACGATCAGTGCAGATTCCTCACTGCGCCTGCGGCTTCGTTCGGAATGACCGTGGAGCCGTTGCGCTCCGACGATGAGGTTGTGTTGCTTCCGAGCACAGCGAAGAGTCTCCCGCATCAGGAAGAGCAAGATGCTTCGCTCCGCTCCGCATGACAATCCAGCAGCTTCAAGCATAATTGGGATAAAAGGGTCTCGCAATGAATATATCATACACGTCTTCTGTCCGTCAGTGGGGGCAACTCGCAGGCATCGTCCTGTTCCTCACCGCGGCCTTGATCATAACCCTGGCCGTCATTCTTCCAGCAGCGGCGCTTGGGCTCGCTATTGCAGCCGTGGTTGTCGTGACAAGTCTGGTTGCTCGTCAGATGCAGGTTCTCGGGCAGGCCGCTCGGCGGGTTGCCAGTGGCGAACCCGCGTTTGAAGAGCCGGTGCAGCCAACCCTGCGCGTCGAATTACCTGACGGCGAAGTGATGGTCGCCCGTCCTGTCGCGATCCCCCAGACCGACGAGCACACAATGTTGCTTACCCGCAATGGCTATCTGATGGTGAACGGGCGGGGCGAGGTCTTTCATCGGTTGTAGAGCAGATCCATCCCTGCACGAGGGCGCAGCAGCAATGCAGTGGGCAACGTAAGCCTCCAGCTGTGGGTTTGGGGTCCTGCGGCCCCCAAGAATCATGCTTGTGCTGGCGAAAACGGTCAGCGACGCTGACCGTTTTCGCCAGCACAAGCATGGTGCGTGCCACCCCAGGCCGTGTAAGGGTCGGGCGATTCCCCTCCGACCTACCCGGTGTGCATCGCTGCGATCCATAGAGTGCCAGAGACATGGCCTGGCGCACACCGGGCAAGCCTCCCCGGATGGCCCCTACCACTGGGAAGCGGCGCCACGACGCGGCCCGCCACCCGGGTGCCATCGTGGGCATCAGGGCGATTTGACGCCCTCTGGTGAAACCCTTTGAGAATGAGATCGATCGCCCCTCACCCTCCTGGCATTGACAGGAAAACCCTGACCGGGAACACACCGTTTGCCTGCTACCTGCTTGCCAATCCCAGGATTATACTTAAGTTGTGCTACAAGTTATGATCCAAGTGCAAGCAGTTATTCTCCTGGCCTTCGTCAACCTGGTTTGTCGGGGCAGTTTGCCCTAGCTATGTGCGGGCCACCCGCACGCTCCGCATCCACAGGATGTCCCAAAAGCAAAGGCGCGTCAGACGGCTAGGCACCCCACTCGATCGCGTTTCCCAGCGCAACGTCCAGCAGAGATGAGACGTTGGCGCGTACGCAGCGATGCAGTGGAGCCGAGAACCGCCGCGTCGTCACGGGCCTAGGAGATCTTGGCAGCAGGTAGATGTCGAACAGTTTTGCCGTGGGCTGGAAGGTGCGTTCGAACACGGTATCTGCTGCCAACAACTGGTACGCATCAATGGCATTTTTTGATTAATGCGGTAGATGTGATGAAACACCTTGCTTTTGCCTTCATCTTCGCCCTCATACTCCCACTCACCATCCTCGTGAGCGGAAGTATGAGGCTGGTTGTTGCAGATGAGCCATCAGATGATGTGATGATCTCGCTAACTAAGGACTGCGAACCACTACCAGCGACACCCACCTGTGAACTACCACCAGCGACGCCCACCTGTGAACTACCACCAGCGACGCCCACCACAGTACCGTCACCCACCCCCACCGACAAGCCTGCCCCCATCCCCACCACAGTACCGTCACCCACCGCGTCACCCACCACAGTGCCGTCACCCACCGCAGTGCCGTCACCCACCACAGTGCCGTCACCCACCACAGTGCCGTCACCCACCACGTCACCCACCACAGTGCCGTCACCCACCGCAGTGCCGTCAC
>NZ_SIJK02000126.1 GCF_004762035.2 Candidatus Chloroploca mongolica
CGGATCAGTGTAGTTCAAGGGGTTGGCCTGGACGTAGAGGTAGCGGTTGAGGCTGAGCAGGTCGCGGTGATCCACCGACCATGGGTCGGGGGTGAGGAAGGTGCCCGTTGGGGCGTCGTAGTAGCGGTTGCGGGCGTAGGTCAGGCCGGTGTAATAGTCGTACTGGTGCCCGGTGTAGCTGTCGCCGCCAGCAGGGAGGATGTCGGCTGGGGCCTCGAGCTCGCCGTATGCGCTGTAGCGCATCAGCGTGTCGCCGTTGAGCACCCCGGCTGGCGTGGTGGCCCCGAGCGCACTGCCCAGGCGATCCCGCTGATAGTAGCTGAGTTCCCCGTTGGCGCTGCTCGCGCCGATGCGCTGCAAGGGGTTGGCATAGAGGTAGTGCTGTGCGTCGCCTGGCGCAAGGGTGGTGTATTCCAGCAGGACATCCCACCCGCGACTGTCGTCGTAGCGCGTGCGGCGAATGATTGAGGCGCCGTTTGCGGCCGCTATCGACTCATGATGGACACGCCGTCCGTCACCGTCATAGCCGTAACGCTCGAAGAGTCCATCACGGAGGGTGGCGTTGTCACCGCTCAGATCGCTGATCCGGGCTTCGATCAGGCGTCCCGCCGGATCATAGGTGTAGCGTGCCTCCTCATGTGGGCGGAACATGCCGCTCCGGTTCCCATCCAGATCGTACGTATAGGTGGTGACGCCCGTCTGGCTATCGCGCACGCTCAGCAGTTCGTTGCAACAGCTGTAGGCGAAGGTTCGCTGGTACGTACTGGTGAGGTTGGCGGTCATGCGCACGCCCGCTTCACTGAGCCGGTTGCCCGCCGCATCAAACTGGTACGCGGTGGAGGTGCCATCGCTTCGGCTCGTTGCGATCAGGCGATCCAGCGCATCGTAGGCATAGGTCGTGAGCCAGACGCCCTGTGGCAGGCTCTCTTCCTCGCGAATCACTCGATTGAGGTCATCGTAGGTCGAACTCTGGCGGGCCAGGCGAACGCCAGCCGCATCACGCTGGATCAGCAAGGTTTGATTGCCGACGGCATCGTAGCGTTGCTCGACCACGACGCCATTGGCCTGGTTCGTTCGGATGGGACGGTTCAGCGCATCCAGGATGATCGTCGTTACGCCGCCATCCGGGGCGATGATCTGCCGAAGCGCACCATCATCGTTGTACTGGTACGCGGCCTCGCTCCCATCCGGGTAGGTGAGTTGGGTGCGCTGGCCCAGCGCATTATAGGCAAGGCGGATGGTGAGGCTTGTCGGATCGGTGCTGGCGATCAGCCGATTCAGGGCATCATACTGATACGTCGTTTCGCCGTAGGTGTCTGCCATCGCAAGGCGATTGCCGTTGGCATCGTAGCGATAGGCAACCGCGTCGCCCCCATCGTAGGTGGTGGTGAGCAGACGGTTGAGCGCATCATAGGTTGATGCGGTGCTCCGGCCACTCGGTGGGACGGTACGCACCAGGTTGCCGACCGGATCGTAGATGTAGGTCCAGGTTCGCGTGGTGACCGTGCTGGCGTGCAGTCTTGGTGCTGGCGACACAGACACGTGGCGTTCACCAGGGCGTACCGATGCCGTGGTTGGGTCAACTTGAATGAAGGGGAGCCAGATGATGCGGCCTGGAACGACGTGCTCGGTCGTCGTGTAGGGATGGGAGCGGCGCACGAGTTGGTTGCGCTGATCATAGGTGAGCGTGAGTTGAAACCCAGTGCCATCGGTTTCGGTGAGCATATTGCCGACGGCATCATAGGTGTAGCGTTGTGTGGTGCCATCCGGGCCGCGCACTGCGAGCAACCGTCCCAAGGCATCGTAGCTCATCGTGGTCGTCTGGCTCAACGCATCCGTCTGGCTAATCATCCGCCCCAACCCATCGTAGGCGTCCTGCGTCACGCGCCCGAGTGCATCGGTGGTGCGGATAGCGCGTCCGAGCGCATCATAGGTCGTCAGGGTGGTCTGGCTCAGCGCATTGGTCGCGCTCACGACCCGTCCTTCAGCATCATAGCCCATGCGGGTGTGGTTGCCCGCGGGACTGATCGTCGCGATGGTGCGGCCAAGCAGATCGTAGACCATCCGGGTGGTCTGGCTCAATGCGTTGGTACTCGCCACCATCTGGTTGCGGGCATCATACGTCGAAACGGTGTGTCCGCCCAATGGATCAACCGATGCGATCCGATTGCCGACGGCATCATAGACCATCGTCGTGGTCGCACCATTGAAATCGGTCGTCGTCTGCACATGCCCACGCGGATCATAGGTCGTCGTGCTCCGGTTGCCATGCGGGTCGATCTGCGCCGTCTGCCGTTGCAATAGGTCATACGTGTAGTGGGTCACGGCTCCACGCGCATCCTGGCGGGCCTGTAGTTCCCCACTGAGACTGTAGGTCATCAGGGTAGTGAAGCCCAACGCATCCGTGATGACGATCTGACGGCCCACGGCATCAAAGCCTGATTGCGTGATGGCCCCATTGGGTTCCTGCTGGGCGATCAGATTATCCGCCAGATCATAGGTGAAGATCCGCGTAAAGCCGAGCGCATCCTGGGTCGCAATGCGGCGTCCCACCTGATCATAGCGCACGATATCCGTTGCACCCAGGGCATTTGTGGTCGTCACGACGCGCCCCATGGCATCGTACGCCATCGTGGTCACGAACCCAAGGGCATCGGTGATAACGGTCTGGCGCCCGAGCATATCGTAGCCGAAGTGGGTCACGGCACCGAGGCGATCCCGCCGGTTGAGCAGATTCCCCTGGGCATCGTAGGTCATCATGGTTGTCTGACTGAGCGCATCGGTTTCGCTGATGACCCGCCCCAAGCGGTCGTACCCATAACTGGTCACGGCTCGCAGGGGATCGATCTGCTGGATCAGGCGGTCATTGGCATCATAGACCGACCTGGTGGTGTGCCCACGGGCATTGGTGGTTGCCAGGCGATTGCCAACCCCATCATACTGATGCACGGTCGTGAAACCGAGGGCATCCGTGGTCGTGATAACCCGCCCCAGCGCATCATAGGCCGAACGGGTCACGGCCCCGAGCGGATCAACCTGGGCGATGAGCCGCCCGGCGGCATCGTAGGTCGAGGTGGAGACGGCACCATTCGCCAACATACGCTGGGTCGCCCGCCCCAGTGGGTCAAGCACCAGGCGCACCGTCGCCGAGAGAGGATCAACGGTCTGGATGACGCGTCCTGCCGCATCGTAGACCGTCTGACTGAGCGCCAGACCGTCTGCGCAGACAGAACAGGGGCGGGCGACCGTCGTTTGGCGTCCGGCGGCATCATAGCGGTAGAACGTGGTTCGTCCCAGGGCATCGGTTTCGCTGATGACGCGGCCGTTCAGATCATACGCAAAGCTCGTGACGCTCCCATCAGCTTCCTGACGTGCGACGACCTCACCGGCAGCGTTGTAGGTGATCACGCTGGTGAAACCGAGGGCATCGGTAACGACTGTCTGGCGACCCAGCGCATCATACGCATACTGCGTCACCGCGCCAGCATAATCCTGGTCGGCAATCACGCGGTCATAGACATCATAGGTGATCGTGCGGGTAAAGCCATTGCCATCGGTCTGGAAACGCAGGTTGCCCATCGGGTCATAGGCAAAGGTCACGGTGGTGCTGAGGGGGTCAACCGAAGCGATCAACCGATTTTGGGCATCGTATTGCGAGGTTGCCACACGGCCCTCAGCATCAATGTACTGCCTGACATTGCCCTGGTCATCGTAGATCATCTGGGTCACGAAGCCGAGCGCATCGGTGATGACCGTACGCCACCCCAGTTCGTTGGAGCCATACCTGGTTTCGGCGCCAAGCTCATCGCGCTCAACGATCAGGTTGCCGCGTTGATCATAGGTATAGTGGCGCTCATACCCGAGCGGATCACGCGTACGGATCAAGCGATCCTGGGCATCGTAGGTATACCCCCAGGTTGCACCGAGCGGATCTGTCATCGTGAGTCGATTATTGCGCCCGTCATAGGTGTAGCGCGTCGTTTCACTGAGGGGATTCGTTTGCGTGAGCAGATTGTCATGGGCATCAAAGGTAAAACGCCAGACGCTCCCATCCGGCTCGGTTCGACGGGTGATGTTGCCCCGTGCGTCGCGGGTATACCGCGTTTCGCGTCCCAGCTGATCGCGCATCGCCATCACGCGTCCATCCGCGTCGTACGTATGGGTCACCGTAAAGCCGAGCGTATCAGTAAAGACTCGTTCCCCACTCAGATCGGTACTGGTCACGGGCACAGCATACTGGAAGAAACTCGGCTGATCAGCGGCATCGTATTGCTCCACCACCCGGCCCTGGTCATCATAGACATTGCGGACAAAGGCCGTCCCATTTGGATCATGAATGGCGGTGACCCGATGCTGGTCGTCGTAGTGGTAGGTGTAGACAGCACCATCAGGCATCGTTACCGCGATCAGATTGTCTTCGGCGTCATAGGCATAGTCAACCGCACGCCCACGACTCGATGCGATCTGGGTAATCAGGTCGTCGCGATAGGTGATCGTCAGACTTACGCCACTTGAGTGGCTGATCACGGTGGGGCGATCATCAGTGCGTTGAATGGTGATCGTTGCCGGGTACGGATGGCGCAGTTGATCGATCTGACCATCTGCCGCAAAATGATAGGCCGTCTGGTCGGGCATCGTCAGGATGGCCGCGCCATCCGGTGCCCGCACGAGTTCACCCTGCTGGAAGCCTTGAGGGAGGTACACCCCGGCGAGATTTGTCGGGTCAGTTGGATCAATCGTGCCTAGGTAGTAGCCAATTTGCGCATCTGCAAAGCGCACCAGGGCCGATTTATCGTCGCGCCAGGTGACGTGCATGTCAGCGAGCCAAGACGAGCCATGGCCAAACGGGCCGACAACGCTATCCGCGTCAAGGGCGTTGTACCAGCGGGTGACCTCGAGCGGCAGCCCAGGCGTGGCTTCCCGCAGATCCGGGAAATCATAGAAATAGTTGCCGGTAGCGGTATTGACGGG
>NZ_SIJK02000127.1 GCF_004762035.2 Candidatus Chloroploca mongolica
GCCGCCCTCACCCTCTTCCAGGCCGTGGGCGACCGCCTCGGCGAGGCCAATGTGCTGGCGGCCCTCAGTCGGTTGATGCTCGATAGCAATCCCCCTCAGTCAGCACAACTGCTCCAGGAGGCTCTCGCCCTCCGTGAGTCAATCAATGATCGCTACAGCATGGGTGCTGATCTCGGCAATTATGGGATCGCCTTGCTCCAGCATGGGCGCAACGCTGAGGCCTTGCCGTACCTGGAGCGGGCCAGAGCAATCTTTGCCCAACAAGGTATCGAAGAGATGGTGCCGCAGGTGGACGCGCTTATCGCCCAGGCGCAGGGTAGCGGTGGTGGCCCAGATATGGGTGCGGTGCTGCGCGAGTTCGAGCCGCTGCTGCGGGCGATTGCTGCGGTGGCGAACGGCGACGATGCGCCACCGCAGGACGTCACTGAGACGCTGGCGCACCTTGAGCAACAGGGCTGGATGCTGCGCGAACCCGTCGAGCGCATCTGGGCGGGGGAGCGGAATCGCACTGCGCTCGTAGCGGGCCTCGACGACCAGGACGCGGCGCTGATCGACCAGGTGCTGGCACTGATCGCGTCGCCAAACTGATCCCCGTTGGCCTGGCTCCGCACCCAATTCCGCCGCTGGAACGATCTGCGGCAAAGCGCTTCGGCGCAAGCCGCGCCAGCGGCGAACCCAGCGTGGCGTGAGCGATGCTCAGGCGGGCGACGGCATGAGTCGTGAGGTCAAGCCGTTTTTTGCCGTTATGGCACACCAGCATCCGGCTTCAGCGGGAGTGATTTGCCTCATTGGCAAATCAGCTTCCGGCTTCAGCGGAGGCGATGGGCCTCGTTGGCACACCAGCCTTGGCGCTCCCGTGAGCCAGCTCAGCGGCGCGGCGAGGGGCCGCGCCGGGCCGTGCCACCAGCGCCAGCGGAGAGCTGCGCACGCACGGTGGGTGGGCCAGGGCCGTTGCCACGCACCCTCCTGGCAACCGCGCTTACTGCCTGAAAAAAGGTATCGGTTTATGCTATACTTTGCCATACCGATATCTTTTCTTGGAGTACCGCAATGGCCCCTGAACCACGCATGGATCCCCGCCTCGCTCGTCGCCTGGCGGAAAAACAGGCCCTCCTTGAGGCCCGACGCCCGCTGTCCGACGCGACCCTGCGCCAGCTCCACGCCGATCTTCAAGTGCGCCTGACCTTTCATTCCAATGCCATCGAGGGCAATACGCTCTCCCTGCGCGAGACCCAACTCGTCATTGAGCACGGGCTGACCGTGGGTGGGCACGCGCTCCACGAACATCTGGAGGCAACCAATCATGCGGCGGCATATCGGTACGTGCAGGCCCTGGTCAACGCAGCGACGCCGCTGACCCTGGACGTGGTACGGGAACTGCATCGCCTGGTGACGGATCGGCTGCTGGACGAAGCGGGCCAGTGGCGGCGCGGTGCGGTCAGCATCCGGGGCTCGCTCCTGCAGCCGCCGCCGGCACGGGAGGTACCCGCCTTGATGGCGCAGTGGCTCGCCTGGCTTGACGCTGACGGGCAGCAGGACGACCTGATCACGCGGGCGACCCTGGCACATCATGGCTTCTTGGCGGTGCATCCCTTTCGTGACGGCAACGGGCGCACCGGACGCCTGGTGCTCAATCTGCTGCTCATGCGTGGCGGTGCGCCGCCAGCCCTGCTCCTCCAAGAATGGCGGCTCGGCTACCTGGAAGCGCTCGCACAGGCGGATCGCGGGCGCTGCGGACCGCTCCTGAACCTGGTGGGTCGTGCGGTCGAAAGCGGCCTCGATCTCTATCTGGAAGCCTGCGACGCGACCCCAGACGAAAGCTGGATGCCCCTGAGCACGCTGGCCGCGACCTCACCCTACAGTGCCGAATACCTGGCGCTGCTCATTCGCAAAGGGCGTCTGGAAGGCTCCAAACGCGGCGGGCGCTGGCACAGCACTTCAGCCGCGCTGGCCCGCTACCACGACGACATCGCTCACGGGCGCATCCCGCGTGGCCGTCCCCCGGGAAGAACCACGCGGGATGCGCCAAGCGAAGGATAGCGCTGCGGTGCAGTGCCGGGACACGGTGCGAGCGCAGCGACCTTTTCCGTATGGTTCATCGGCAGATCCTCACCCGGCGCTCTTAGCCAATCGGTCAATGATGCGCCATCCAAGCCACGCTGTCAAGCTGTTTTTTGCCACTATGGCACATCAGCTTCCGGGTTCAGCGGGAATGATTTGCCATAGTGGCAAATTATCGCCATGGCCGACGAACCAGCCGGACGCTGAGGCCGCGAGGTCTGCGCCCCCCCCCGCAGGTTCGCGCTGGTCCATCGTCGCAGCAAGCGCAGCGATCCAGCACAAGAACGTGGTCAGGCGTGGCACACCCTCGCCGAGAACTGACAGGCTTGAAGGCACTCCATCCCATCAGACCGCATGATCATCGGGTGGGTATCGTAGCGCACAGCGAGCCAGCGCATCGTTGCACATGGCACAGACCAGGCTGCCTCTATGGCGCACAACAATGCGCCTGATCCTATCTATCCAGGATGGCGTAGTGTCCCCACGGACGAAGCTACGACAGGTGCTGCAATGAGTGGCGGCAGCGCGTAGCAAGCAGCGTGCGCATACCAGCATCCGCACGTTCATGCGCTACTTTTCAAGACTTCCGAGCTAGGTAAACATCCTGCCAGGGCGTACCGCGCGATGCGCGCCGGTAGGATTCGACCAATTCAAAATCCTGTAAGAGTTCATCTCGTACATATTGGAATGGACTAAAAGAAGCATAGTGATTCGTACCTACCTCATTTGGATCAGGTGACGGACCACCGAGAGGCTGTCCATTGAGAAACGCGGTCTGTGCGTCTGGTGGTAATGCCGGTAGATAATAGTCGCCATGTGTCGTAAACAAAATGTACCCACCTGGACGTAGGATTCGTCTGAACTCCCGCATCCAAGCCATCTGCAGCGCGACATCCCAATGCGTAAAGGTCGAGAAGGCATAGATCAGGTCAAACATATCGTCGGGATAGTGCAGTGGCGGTTCAAGGCGGTTCTGATCAATACTGGCAAAGGGAGTTACGCGACGGCACCACATCACGAGCTCAGGATTATAATCGACGCCATAGAGTTGAAACTGCGCAGCGCGCGATTTCCAATGGCGTAGGACGCGGCCACATCCGCAACCGAAGTCCAGGATCGTGTGGAACGGATGATTCACATGGCTCTTTTCCAATGTTTCCCACACCGTATCAAAGGCTTTGCGTCCGCCCTCCACAAAGTAATTGGCCTCATGATTGCCCTGAACGAGGAACATCATCGTCGTTGGTGGGAGTGGATTGCCACGGAGCCGCTCTGTCCAGTAGACACGTTTATTTTTGAGGCGAAGTTTCAATGGAACATCTGGCTGGAACTTGATCAAGCGCGTGAAAGTCTGGATGATGGAATTCATAAGATAAACTCATAAGATAGAGATAGCCAACCACGAACCTTACCATACTGCAAATATATGAATGAGTAAACAGCTTATAATACCATGAAATGTTTTAGATGGCAAATACTGGATCAATTTTTATATATATATTTACATTTATTAAAAAGGTATTTTTTGATAAATGTAAATATATCAAATTACACTCATTACACAGATTTTATTACGATCAAGATGAAGCACCTTCCCTGGGGGCTGATAATCACCGAGGTCGTGATCGCGGTGCTGCTGGGCATCGGTGTCGATGCCCCATTACAAGACACTCCTGGATGATCGTCCGGTGATTTCACCACTGAAGCACAGCGACCTTGAGGAAGAATCTACATCTGAAATTCTGTGGTACGTTGAGTTTGCGCATCACACTACCGCCGAATGCTTGGCACTCCATCGCGCAGATCCGTCGTCCGTTGAGCCGCATTGCCTTGATGCGTACCGCCTTGATCTGTACCAACCGCTCAGCAAGGCTGACCACCTCGTTTGGCGTTACCCTCGTGCCGAGGGCGAGGAACAACGCATGACAGCGCGAGCGCAGCAACCCTTGCGCTCCGGCGGGGGGCTCCGGCGCGGCGGCAGGCCGATGCGCCACCGCCAGGAAACAACGCGAGCGGCAGGCCCACGCACGCATGGGCGCAGGCGATGGGGTGTTCGTATCATTTCACCCACTACTTACCTCGGCTTGGACTGCAAGGCGGGTGATCTGGATGCGTACCAGCAATTCACCGGGTACGCTATTGCGTGCGCCGTAGGCGGCGGCTTTTTCCAGACCCATATACCGCCCGCCAAGGCGCATTGCCCAGGCCTTCAGGGCGACCGGATCTTCACTGAGTGTGGCAAGGCCCTCAATGATGACGAAGCTAAACGGTGGGGTGTCGTCGTCCACACAGAGGCTCACCCGAGGATCGCGCCGCAGATTAGCGGCTTTGACGCTTGTATGCCAGGTGGTGAACACGACCTCGTCGCCTTCCAGGTCGAACCAGATCGGGGCGACGTGTGGTCGCACATCGGCGCGTACCGTCGCTAGCTTTGCCGTGCGCGCCCGTACGAGCAAAAAGTCACGCGCCTCGGTGGAAGTCATGGGACGCATCGGATCTCCTTTCGCTTGAACCCACTTCCGCTGCCGTTGCCCCCTAGCCCCACCACACCTCCAGGAAATGTTACGCCCCAGCCTTCTGCTGGACAAGCCAGTCGGTCAGATCGCTGAGCGTATCAAACTCCAGCAAGGCCTCACTTAACGTGAGTAACTGCGCGGGCGTCAACGCCAAGACCTCACGCCGAGTGACCTCAGACAGACGCCCCACTTTGCGCTCGAGCAAACGGAGGATTAACGCTTGGCGTTCCTCTTGCCGACCTTCTTCGCGCCCTTCTTCGCGCCCTTCTTCTCGCCCCTTCAATTCCCATTCTGTGATCAGTTCCACGACCGCCTCCTGGATTGGTGTCTGCCACGTGGCAACTTCCGCCTCAAACCGACGCGTCT
>NZ_SIJK02000128.1 GCF_004762035.2 Candidatus Chloroploca mongolica
ATCTCGCAGAATTGTTGCGTGCCCAAGGGAACTACGACGCGGCCCGCCCCCTCTACGAACGCGCCCTGGCCATCCGCGAGCGCGTGCTCGGCCCCGAGCATCCCGATACCGCCACCAGCCTCAACAATCTCGCGGGCCTGTATGGTGCCCAAGGAAACTACGACGCGGCCCGTCCGCTCTATGAACGCGCCCTGGACATCCGCGAGCGCGTGCTCGGCCCCGAGCATCCCGCTACCGCTAGAAGCCTCAACGATCTCGCGATCAATTATTGCTATCAGGGCGATCTGGCAACTTCTGAACGGTTGATGCACCGGGCGCTTCAGATTCGTGAGACCCGTCTTGGCCCTGATCACCCCAATACGCAGGGTTCACGCCAGAGTCTTGCCGTTATTCAGCAACAACGTGGTCGCCTCGCAACGCCGCAACCGAGCGATCCCCGCGAAGCCCTTGCCCCACTCCTCGTCGCTATCGCGGCCGTTGCCACTGGCGACAATGCGCCACGGCAGGAAGTCACTGAGGCCCTGGCCGACCTTGAGCAGCAGGGCTGGAGGCTGCGCGAACCCATCGAGCGCATCTGGGCCGGTGAGCGGGATCGCGCGGCGCTCGTGGCGGGCCTCGCTGATCAAGACACCGCGCTGATTGACCGGGTGCTAGCGCTGATCGAACGCCGTCAAGCACTGCTCACCAGCCTGCCGGAAGCGCTACGCACCGCGCTCCGTGAGGGCAATGCCGTGGCCCTTCAGGCGGCCCTGGAAGCCCTGCCAGAAGATCAACGTCATGCCGTGCTTGCGCAGCTTCAGGAAGCCGGGATTATTGGTGGTGGCCCGGATATGGGTGCGGTGCTGCGCGAGTTCGAGCCGCTGCTGCAGGCGATTGCTGCGGTGGCGAACGGCGACGAGGGGCCACGGGCCGAGATCGAGGCAGTGCTCCCTCAGCGTGAAGCACAAGGGTGGCAACTCACGAGCGCCGTGCAACGCATCTGGGTCGGTGAGCGCGATGAGGCACGGTTGACCGAGGGGATCGATGCGAACTCAGCCATGCTCGTGCGGCGGATTCTCGTTTTGCTCAACCATCCTGAGCCAGCAGTACCTTCCTCAATCCGCGATGCCTTGGCGACGGGCAACCCGCAGGCTATCCAGACGGCGCTGGAAGCGTTGGAGCCTGACGAGCGCACCCGCGTCGAAGCATGGCTCCGTACCGAAGCCGAGCAGGTGATGGATGCCTTGACCCGCCGTAGTCCTGATGAGCTTGTCGCGGGATTACCACCAGCGGTGCGGAGTGCCCTAGCGCAGCAAGACAACGACGCTTTCGAGGCGGCCCTGGCAGCGCTACCTGAAGCGGAGCGCCAACAGGTGATGGTTGACCTCAGTGCGCTCCAAGCGCATGCGGTGCGTGCGTCCCAGCAACAAGACCCCCTCGAACGCTTCGCCCCCTTGCTCGCCGCCATTGCCGCCGTTGCGAACGGCGACGAGGGGCCACGGGAGGAAGTCACGGCAGCATTGGTGCAATCAGAGCAGCAGGGCTGGATGCTGCGCGGGCCAGCCGAGCGCATCTGGGCCGGTGAACGGGATCGCGCGGCGCTCGTGGTGGGCCTCGACGACCAGGACGCGGCGCTGATCGAGCGGGTGCTGGCGTTGATCGCGTCGCCGTGATGATCATTGTTGCCCGGCCCTGCGCCGCATCTACGGCGATCTTGCCACGGGAGCGTATCTTTTGCGCGGCGCAGACGGTCTAGAAGGTAGTACCTACTCTGCTAGATGCAAAGGAGGCCCCTACGATGACCACCGACGCGATGCTCACCGCCCTCGCCGCCGCCATGCGGCGCAACGACCGCGAGGCAACCCAGGCCCTCCTGGACAGCCTCGCAGCCCGCGTCCCGCCCGCCCGCCTGGTCGCCCTGCTGGACGGCCTGCTGGACGACCTGCGCACCGCGCCCGCCGCGCCGTCCAGGGGGATCACGGTGCTCGCCGCATAAGCCTCGCGGCTGGGTTGATGCCAAGACGAGGTAAGCGGAAAGCGGAAAGCGCCGAACGCATCAGGATGCGCTGGACGCCTCCGCACGAGGGTCGTGCCGCACGCCCTGGCCGTGCGATCTTGGCGTCGCGGCGTCAAACGATGGGGCGGAGCATGAGCGCAACGAACCCCCGTCGCGGCGTTCCAGAACGCCCCTGCCAAGCCGTTCAGATTCGTGCCTGAAATCGAGTATACTACGAGCAGGCAACGCACACCAAGCTAACAAGGGCACCGTCAATGCCACCAACGCCGCCCGCTGACGATCCGTTGACCACGCAGGCCCGCGCCGGGCTGCGCCGCACCCGCTGGCCTGCGCTGCTCGCCGGGGCGGGCGGCGCGGCCACGCTGGGCCTGCTCGGCGCGGCAGGGCTGGCTCCGCTGCTGGCGGGGCTGGGCGTCGGGACGCTCGCGACTGCGCCGGTAGCCGCCTGGCTCACCGGGATGGGCATGAACGCGCTGGCGGGTTGGGTGGGCAATCTGGCCGCTGACGGCGTGCAGGCCGCGCTCGCGGAGGATGAACCTGATCCGGCGTGGGTCGCCGCTCTGGGCCAGCGCCTCGATGCGGCGGCGGTCAGTGACCAAGCGCTCGCCACCGAACTGGCGCGGCTGCTCCGTACCCTCGACGCGCTGCCCCAAGCGCTTGCGGCCATCGCTGAGGAACAAGGGGCGCAGAGCGATCTGCTGCGCGCCCAGTACGATCTGCTTACCCGTGTCAGTGCCGACATGGAGCGCCTGCACGTGAGCGGCGGCGCGTTGGGGCCGGTCGTGATCGCCGAGGCTGACCGGGTGATCGATGCCATCACCGCCCGCAGCGAGGCTCGCTTCGCCGAAGTGCTCGCGGCGCTGACCGCCCTGCGTGATGCACAACGGCAGGCGCTCGTGGACTTTGGCAGCGGCAACAAGTTCCGTGATGTGACGATGGGCGATGTCGCTGGGCGTGATGTCCATAAGCCCACGCTGGGGCCGGGCAGCATCTATGCCCCAGGAAGCACCATCCAACTCCCGCCGACGCCTGCTTCGTCCCTGCCCAGATCCAGCATTCCGCCCTCGTTTGTGCGCCCAGCAAATCCTTTCATTGGGCATGCACCGCAGCTCGATGCGATCCGAGCGCGGCTGTGCGATGGGACGACCCAACGATTGGCGCTCCATGGCAAGCCTGGGGTGGGCAAATCACGACTCGCAATGGAGCTTGTCGCTGACCCGGCCATCCGCGCTTATTTCAGTGGCGGCATCCTCGTCGCCCACCTGGGCATCATCGCACAACTCGATCTGGCACTACGCACCTGGATTGCGGATCTGGGCCTGGAAGATCACCCGAAGTTCAGCATGACCGAGAATCTTGCTCAGATCACCCGGCTCATCCGCCATGATCCTCGCCCGTGGTTGGTGGTCGTTGATGATGTGTGGCACATTGACCACCTCCGCTCCTTCTTTACCTTGCCAGATCATGTGCAGTTACTGATTACCACGCGCCAACGTGATGCATTGCTCAGCCTCGGGGCGTACCTTGCCCCCGATGCGCTCATCGCGATCCCTGTACTCGAACTTTCCTCTGCGGTTACCCTGCTGCGCACAACCGCAGGGCTTCCACCGACGGGATATGAGGCTGAGTTGGCGATCCTCGCGCAACTCGTCGGCGGCCTCCCTCTTCTGCTAACGGTGATGGGCAGCTATGTGCGTACGCAGCGTGGCGAGCAGGCCGAGTGGTTCACCCAGGCACTCGTAGCCCTCCGCGCAGCATCCACACGGCTCAACCTTCCAGTAGCGACGTTGGATACGGCAGAGGCACGCACCACAAAGCGGGGCTGGTTGGCTCGCCTCTGGCAACGCGAGCGGCAACCAATCCTGCCACTTAGCCCCAACGCCATCATTGGGCTGAGCTACGAGACCTTGCCCCGACTTGCGCAGCGCGTCTTTGTGGCGCTGGCAGGCTTCCCACCTAATCCGGTGAGCTTTGATGTAGCGACCGCCAGTGTGGTCGTTGAGTGCGATGAAGGTGAATTAGCAGCTGTGCTGCGCCTCCTGATCCAGCGGAGCCTCATTGATGGGGACGGAGCGGGGCGCTTGCGAATGCACCAGGTACTCTGGGATTGGGCGGAGAGCTATGATCGTCGGGCAGTCAAGGAAGCCCAACAGCGCCTGCGCCGCTGGCACCACGACCTCCTGAATCCAACATATGGTGAAGCGTTCACAGTCTGGCGCACCCACGCCGACAATTGGGCGCAGATGATCGAGACATGGCAAGCAGCTATGCACGACCCTGATGTCCTCGCTTCCTGCCTCAACACCATCGTGCCTGCTTTGATTGCGCAAGGATACTGGAACGCAGTGCTGGAGGGGCTGAAACAGGCGTTGGCGATCTTCCGCACGATGCCCAGCCGACAGGCCGAGATTGCCCAGGTGCGCTACTATCTAGGCTTGGTGCGCTACGAACGTGCCGAGTACACCGTGGCGGAGCAGGACACCACGGAAGCGTATGCTACTTTTCAGATCATACATAGCCTCAGGGGACAGGGCGCATCCATGAGTCTGCTTGGCAACATTCATCACGCTGTCGGCAACTACCCAGCAGCTCTGGCTTGCTACCAAGAAGCGCTCTCGCTCACGCCAGAGACGGATGAGGGCAACTACGCAACGTACCTCAACAACCTCGCCGCGCTGTACCACACGCAGGGCAACTACGCGGCAGCCCGCCCGCTCTACGAACACGCCCTGGCGATCCGGGAGCACGCGCTCGGGGCTGACCATCCTGACACCGCCCAAAGCCTCAACAACCTCGCCGCGC
>NZ_SIJK02000129.1 GCF_004762035.2 Candidatus Chloroploca mongolica
CCCGTACACCGGATTCGGCCCCCGCCCCGGTACGGGCACCCCTTGCGGGTGCCCCTATCACCCCAAGACAACGGTTATGGTTTTTAAAAATTAAATCGAGTATAGGCCGCGCAGGCGATCTTCGCAGACCCTAGCTGAGGCGTTGACGCCGACGGTGCCCCCGGAGATCTGACTTTGCATCAAGCCCTACCCGCCCAGTGGTGAGGGATGCGCTGGGGTCTATAAGGTCGACGTTACAACCCTTTGCGCCTCTACGTCTTTGCGTTAAAACAAGCGGCGCGGTCTTTGCCAACGCGAACGGTGCGGCTTAACTAGTGTTACAATGGATCCGTAGGCGCGAGGAAGCAAAAAAGCGCAAGGGATTTGGGTGCAAAATCGGATATTCTTAGCGGGGTGCGCATGCCGACGATCTTCGATAATATCACGACGCACTTGCTCCCGACACTCCGTACGATGTTGGAACTCAGCCATCGCCTTGATGTAGCGGTGGGCTATTTCCATCTGCGTGGTTGGGACGCGCTGGCGGATCTTGTGGAGCGCTTTGCGGGCACTGATGACCACTGTTGTCGTCTGCTGGTGGGGATGCAACGCCCCGAGCACGAGGTGATGCGGGCGTTGCAGCGGCTGCCACGTGAGGGCGAGGGCTATCTCGATGGCCCGACCGTGGCCCGCTTGCGCCGGCAGGCCGCCCAGAGCTTTCGGGAACAACTTGAGTTTGGGGTGCCCTCTTCCAAGGCCCGGGCCACGCTGCACGTCCTGGCGGCACAACTGCGGGCACGCAAGCTGCGCGTCAAGCTCTTTTTGCGCCATCCGCTCCATGCCAAGCTCTATCTGGTGCAACGCGATGATCCGATGACACCCCTGATTGGGTTTGTTGGGAGTAGCAATCTCAGCTTTTCGGGCCTCAGTGGTCACGGTGAGCTCAATGTGGATGTCGTCGAGCAGGACGCTGCACGCAAGCTGCAACACTGGTTCGATGAGCGCTGGGATGATGCCTTTGCGTTTGATATTTCCGCTGACCTGGCGGATCTGATCGAGACGAGTTGGGCCGCGGATCGCGTGGTTGCGCCCTACCACGTCTATCTCAAGATGGCCTACTATCTCTCGCAGGATGCCCGTGAAGGGGTGCATGCCTTTCCGCTGCCTGCCGATCTGCGTGAGGTGTTGTTGCCCTTTCAGGCTGAGGCGGTCGCGCTCGCGGCGCGGTATCTCCAGCGCCGCGAGGGGGTGCTGCTCGGTGATGTGGTGGGCCTCGGCAAGACCTTGATGGCAACGGCGGTGGCGCGGATCTTTCAAGCGAGTGAGCAGAGCAATACGCTGGTGATCTGTCCGCCCAAGTTGATGCCGATGTGGCGTGACTATCTCGCCCGCTATCAGGTCGCTGGCGCGGTGGTATCGTTGGGCAAGGCCCCCGAGGAGTTGCCCCACCTGCCGCGCTACCGCCTGGTCATTGTCGACGAGAGCCACAATCTGCGCCATCGGCAGGGCAAGCGCTATGCGGCGGTGCATGACTATATCGAGCGCAATGGGGCGCGGGTGCTGTTGCTGACGGCGACGCCCTTCAATAAGCAGTTCACCGATTTGAGCAATCAGTTGCGGCTCTTTCTGGATGAGCGCCGCGATCTGCGCATTCGCCCCGAGCGGTTTTTTCAGGAGTATTGCGCTGATGGACGCAATGAGGCCGATTTTCAGGCCAATTTTGACGCCTCGCCCCGGTCGTTGCGGGCCTTTGAGCAGAGCAACCATCCCGATGATTGGCGCGATCTGATGCGCCTCTTTATGGTGCGCCGTACCCGTCAGTTTATTCTGCGCACCTATGCGACCTTCGATGCCGAACGGCAACGCTCGTATGTGATGATTGGCGAGCGGCGGGCCTATTTTCCGCTGCGGCAGCCGCGCACGCTGAGTTTTGCGCTCGATGAGCACGATCCCACCGACCAGTATGCCCGCCTCTATCGCGCGCAGGTCGTCCAGGTGATTGAGCAGTTGGCCTTGCCCCGCTATGAATTGGCCGCCTATGTGAACCAGACGGCGGCCCGACGCGCTGCGCCCGCCGAGCGTGCGTTGCTGGAGAATCTGGCCCGCGCCGGACGCCGCTTGCTCGGCTTTAGTCGTACTAATCTCTTTAAGCGCCTCGAGTCGAGTGGGCAGAGCTTCCTGATCTCGCTCGACCGCCAGATTCTGCGCAATATGGTGACGCTGCACGCGTTGGAGCAGGGTCTGCCGGTGCCGATTGGGACGCAGGATGTGGCGATGCTCGATCCGGCGCTGAGCGACGTGGATGCTGAGGTGGCGACGGCTGACGAGGGCGATGATGAGGACGCGGCGAGTGCCGAGCAGCAGACGCTTGATCCGGCGCTGCCCGACTCTGAGGTGGCGCTGAATGCCTATACCGCACGGGCGGCGCAGGTCTATACGGCCTATGCCACCCGCTTCCACCGGCGCTTTCAGTGGCTCGCGCCCAGCTTCTTTCAGGCGAGGCTCAAGCGGGCGCTGCGCGACGATGCCCGGATGCTGGCCGAAGTGGCGCAGCAGGTCGGGCGCTGGCAGCCTGCGCGTGATGCGAAACTGGCCGAGTTGACCCGGTTGCTGCGCGAGATCCATCCGCACGAGAAGGTCTTGATCTTCACCCAGTTTGCCGATACCGCACGCTACCTTGCGACCCAACTCTGGGCGCACGGGGTCACGGATCTGGCGGTGGCAACCGGCCAGGCCGGTGATCCCACGGCGCTGGCCCGCCGCTTTAGTCCGACGAGCAATGCTGGCTTGCGGGACGGTGAAACCGAGCTACGGGTGCTGGTGGCGACCGATGTGTTGGGTGAAGGCCAGAATTTGCAGGATGCGCATATTGTCGTCAACTACGATCTGCCCTGGGCGATCATTCGCCTGATCCAGCGGGTCGGGCGGGTGGATCGCATCGGGCAGCAAGCCGAGACGATCCACGCCTACTCCTTCTTGCCCGCCGACGGGGTCGAGCGGATCATTCGCTTGCGCACGCGCCTGGCCGAGCGCCTGGAGGCCAATCAGGAGGTGGTCGGGACGGATGAGACCTTCTTTGGTGAGGCGTCGGCCACCCAATTGCGCGACCTCTACACCGAGCAGGCGCAGGTGTTGGAAGATGACAGCAACGAAGACGTTGATCTCGCCAGCGCCGCGCTGCAAGTCTGGCAGAGCGCCAGCGAGCAGGATCAGCGGGCAGCGCTGGCGTTGGCCCCCATTGTGGGGGCCACGCGCCCCGTACACGGCCCAACGAGCGCCGCACCGCCCGCCGGGGTCGTGAGCTACCTGCGTTTCCCGGATGGCACCGATGCGATGGTGCGCGTTGACACCGAGGGTCGCCTCGTCTCGCAAGCGCTGGCGGCCACCTTTCGCGCCCTTGCCTGTGGCCCGGATACGCCAGCGGTGCCGCACCTGCCAAACCACGATGAATTGGTCGCAGCGGCGCTGCAAGCCGCCCTGCACGAGCAACAGACCTTTGCGGGGCAACTTGGCTCACTGCGCAGCACGCGCCGTCAGGTCTACGAACGGGTGAAGCGCTGCCTGGAGCAACACCAACGCCGCCCAACGCTCTTCTCAGAACCCTTGCTGCGCACCCTCCCCGCCCTGATCGAAGCCGTGCTCCGCTTTCCGCTGCGCGAAGCGGCACGCACGGCCCTCAGCCAGCAAATCCGCCTGGGGGCCTCGGATGAAGAGGTCGCGACGAATGCCGTGCGCTTCTACGAAGATGAGCGCCTGGTCGTCGTACGCGATGCTGACGAACCGGTTGTGGATGACCCGCACATTGTCTGTGCATTGGGCTTGGTTGAAGGGTATACTGAATAGGGGTCATGGCATTGTTACTTCAAGCAGGGATCGCGTATCACCTCTACAATCGCGGCAACAATCGCGAGCGAATTTTTCGTGAGGAACGCAACTACATCTATTTTCTCAAGCTGTATGACCGCCACATTTCACCAGTAGCCGAGACGTATGCATATTGTTTGTTGCCCAACCACTTTCATTTTTCGGTACGTATCCGCGACGACGCACCCGATGGACAGCGGATCAGTCGTTGTTTTGCCAATCTATTTAATGCGTATGCACGATCCTTCAACCGATCCTATCGGCGCAGCGGCGTCTTGTTTGAACGCTCATTTGAGCGTAAAGCCGTAACCGATGATCGCTACTTACGCCAACTCATCATCTACATTCATCGCAACCCGCAGCGCCACGGCTTGATTGACGATTTTCGTACCTGGACATATTCGTCATATCAAACACTCATCGGAACACAACCAACCCGCTTGAAGCGTGATACGGTTCTCACGTCTTTCGGTGGGCTCTCGGAGTTTATCGCCGCGCATAAGGATGATTTTGAAGATCTTTAAACCTGGCAAGCGAGGCAGAGGAGACCACCTTGGCGAGACCTGCCAGGGGTGCGCCGTGGGGCGCGCCAAGTTCCCAGGACGTCTTGGCGGCGCACCCCAAGCAGGTCGAACGGGGCCGCGTTGGTGCCTCGACCTGGCAGGTGGGCCGCGCCCTTGCCGCCCGGGACTTGGCCCAGCGTCCACCGCAACCTTCCCCGACCTGGCAGGTGGGCCGCGCC
>NZ_SIJK02000012.1 GCF_004762035.2 Candidatus Chloroploca mongolica
GCAAGGCATCGAGAAGGGGCTTGAGCAAGGCATCGAGAAGGGGCTTGAGCAAGGCCGCCACCAGACCCTGCAAACCGTGGTACTGCGCCAACTGACTCGACGTTGCGGGCCACTATCTGAGCAGGTGCAGCATCAACTCGTCACCCTGAGCCCTGAACACCTCCTGGACTTGAGTGAGAGCCTGCTCGATTTTACGAGTCTGAATGATCTCCAGAACTGGTTGGCCCGCATGTGCCCATCGGAATAAGCCGGCCTTGACACCTCCTGCAGGCAAAGCAACGTACGGGCACGGCGTCACCGTGCCCCCACCCCCGGTGGCCGTGCCCCCACCCCCGGTGGCTGTGCCCCCACCCCCGGTGGCCGTGCCCCTGTGCGTGCGTACCGCCAGGTATTACTCATTGGTGGCAAATGGCAGACAAATGCGAAAGCGACTCCCCTGCGTAGGCTCGCTCTCCACGATTAACGCCCCGTGGTGTGTCTGGACGATGCCCTGCACCGCAGCCAGGCCAAGCCCTCTGCCAGTGAACTTGGTGCTGAAAAAGGGATCAAAAATACGACGAAGCGTCGCTGGGTCAATGCCACACCCGGTGTCGTGAACCTCCAGGTATGCATAGCGGCCTGGCTCAGCGGCACTGATGCTTGCCTTCGCCAGAATGACTTTCGTTACTTCCCACTGGCCTGTGGTAACCGTAATCACTCCATGCTCGATTGCCTCGATCGCTTCAATCGCGTTGGTCAGCAGACTCCGCAGCATCTGGCGTAGCTGGGTTTCATCGCCGTGGATCTGGGGTAGATCAGGTTCGAGGCGGTAGTGAATCTCAATTGTATGTGGGAGCGTGAGGCTGATCAGTTCGCTCTGTTCGCGCACAATGAGGTTGAGGTCAACCGGGACAAGCTGAAATGCCCCGCGCCCTGCATACGCAAGCATCTGTGCGGTCAGTTCGGCGGCACGGCGTGCCCCCAGCATAATTGCATTCAGACTATCGTGAACCTCACTCCCCGGCGGTGTGTCGAGACGGGCGAGCTCGGCGTAGCCCAGGATGGTCGAGAGGATATTGTTAAAATCGTGGGCAACGCCGCCCGCCAGGATGGCGAGACTCTCGAGTCGCTGTGCTTCCAGCAGTTTGCGTTGGATAAGTTCGCGTTGGGCTTCACTCTCTTTGCGTTCGGTGATGTCGAGGGTGACAATCGCCGCCCCCATTCCAGCAACGGGCAGTGGTGCGGCGCTGATGCTTGCCCAACGCTGTTTGCCATCCGGTCGGATGATGCCAATTTCGACGTCACGCATGACCTCACCGTTGGCCGCACGGATCGTTGGGAAAGCGTCGAAGGGAATCGGAGCGCCATCGGGGTAAATATACTGAATCTGCCGGTAGCCCCCGGCCAGTATTTCGCTCACTTCCATCCCCAGAATCTGTCCAACGGCACGATTGAGCTCGATGGGCAGTCGTTTGGGGTCAACAATCGAGACGCCAACGGGCAAGATATCAAAGATCGTCCGTAATAGGCTTTCGCGTTCGCGAAGTTCATCTTCGTTCTTCCAGCGTCGCAAGGTGCTGCCGATCAGCCCGGTTGCCAATTGCAACAAGATGTAATCCTGTTCCTGCCAGCGCTGGGCTGTCATGCAATGGTAGAAGCCAAGGGCACTGGCAAGCTCTTCCCCGGTCTGCATCGTCAAAAAGAGAAATGAGGTGATGCCAAGCGGCTCCATCAACATCGCTAACTCTGGAGCCTGGGTGCGCAGGCTCTCGATCGTGCCACTGACCGCTCTGCCCTGACGAGGATTAATCCGGAACTGCGCCGGGATTTTGTTCCAGGGCAGGCGCGGCAACGGTTGATGCGGGGGCAGCAAAAAGGCAGGGCGTGCTATCGTTATCGTTTGATCAAGGCACAGACCCAACTCGGGATCGCGTACGCCTCGTAGCAAGACGATGCGATCAACATCAATCCCGTCAAGCAAGCATCCCAGAGCTTCACGCAGCACCTGCTCGCGCGCTGCCGGCGTGTTGACTGGTCGAATCAAGATCTGCGAGCACGCAAAGAGCGCGGCTTGATAGCGCCGATCCTGTTCGACCTTGACCTGCGCTTGTTTCTGGCTGGTAATATCCATCTCGATGCCGTCCCACAGCACATGGTGTGCATCAAGCCGTCGCGGTCGTTGACGGATCCGACTCCAGCGCTCGCCCCACGGGGTCATTTTCCGCACCTCGATGTCCACCGGGGCAAAGGCGGCGCGGGCCTGCTGCTCGGCCTCATACAGCCGCTCACGATCGTCGGGAACCAGTAACTCGTATAAAAGTTCTGGCTTCTTGAGGGCCTGCGCTGGCGTAAAGCCCGACAGTTGCTCTGCACCAGCACTGACATAGGTGAAATGTCCAGAGCCATTGTCTACGACAAGTTCTTGATAGAGCATAACGCCCGGCAGGTTGTCGCCAATCGCCCCAAGCTGCGCTTCGCGTTCCTCCAAGTCATCGGTACGCTCGCTCACGAGGTATTCCAGGTCGCGATTCAGCGCCTCGAGCCGCTTTTCGGCCTGTGTTCGTTTCTGATCGGCCCGTTCAAAGGCGTGCGCCACCTGGTAAAAGAGGATCAGGTTGCCCATGATTACCATGATCAAGCCCAGCGTTGCCCCGGAAAAGCCTGTCCGCCAGGTGATCCATGCGACAATCCATGCAATCATCAAGAGCACAAAGCTGCTCGCGACAAGCCGCCGCAGGATCTGTCCGCCCTGACTTGCACTGAAACTCAAGGCCATAAACCCACGGTCAGGGTTCATTGTCAGCCCGGCAAGCGCCAGCAAGAAGACAGCCACTGAACCATGCAACGATGTGCCACGCGCAATTGGCCGCAAACTCATACTGACTGGCAAAAAGCTCATGATGGCAATCAGCCCATACGCGACCAGGCCCAGGGCACAGAGTTGCGCCAGCCGAAGGTTGCGCTCGGTTGGGTTTTCCCGTAAGAACAGAGCTAACCCGACGAGCAGGATCGTAAAGATGACCATCGGGACAAAGGCAAGCGCCGAACCAGCCGATCCCACCTCAAACACTGGCTCCAGGCCATCCCAAAAGAAAGTGCTGAGATAGAGCACGCCAAGTACGATGGCACCGCCAAGCATCAAGCCTGCCAGGATGCGCGTCAGGCGTCCTGGCACAAACAGCATCAATGTTGCGCTCAACAACATCCCAGCATTCAACGGTCTCAGTGGGGGTAAAGTCGGGTGCAATTGCGCCAGGAGAGGGAGATCGGCAATCCAGCCTACCAGTGCGAGTAGGCTGATGCTGATCGCAAAAGTAACCGCGCCGATCTGTAGGTACCGAAGATACGGAAGGATGGAAGACATCATCATCGGGCTTATCTATAAGGGTAGTCTGCGCAATGCCTTGGATCGCATCGCACGCATTGCGCAGAGATCTAGTAATAGTCAGACATAGCAAACCTATATGCGCTCCTGCAAGCTATGAACTGTCCAGACATCGTCAGCCAGGGCACGGATAGCCTGTACAGCGGCGGCAGCCCCCGACAGGGTGGTCAGCATTGGTACCCCATAGGTGATCGCGGCACGCCTGATCGCAACTTCGTCAAAGAAACTCGCTTTCCCAAGGGGCGTATTGACAATCAGTGCAATCTCGTTGTTTTTGACATAGTCAACCGCGTTCGGTCGCCCTTCGTTCACCTTGTAAATCGAGGTCACCGTCAGGCCATGCTCGCGCAGATACGCCGCCGTGCCTCCGGTCGCCAGGAGTTCGAAGCCCATCGCCGCAAGGTCGCGCACAATCGGCAGCAACGAGGCTTTGTCGCGATCATTGACACTCAAAAAGGCCTTCCCACTGAGCGGAAGATCCTGACCACACCCTAGTTGCGCCTTGGCAAAAGCTTCGCCAAACGTAGCTCCGCTGCCCATGGCTTCCCCAGTCGAGCGCATCTCGGGCCCAAGCAAGGTGTCCACTCCAGGGAACCGCGCCCACGGCAAGACAACTTCTTTGACGTGGTATTTCTGGTTGTGTTCACCCGTGTCAAGCTTGTGACTGATCACCGGCTCGGTCTGGCCCGGTAGCATAACGTGCAGGTGGTGCTGATCAAGCCGCAGCTGCGCCCCGCCTGCACATTGCGCCGCAATCTGCGCCCACGGTGTCCCCGTCGCTTTGGCCACAAAGGGGATCGTGCGTGATGCCCGCGGATTCACTTCCAGCACATAGACAATGCCGTCTTTCATGGCGTACTGGACGTTCATCAATCCGACGACCCCAAGCGCCCGGGCCAGTTGAACCGTATAGGTTTGCATCATGGCAACATGTTCCGGGGCCACCATATAGGTTGGGATGACACACGCACTGTCACCACTGTGTACCCCGGCAAGCTCGATCTGCTCCATAATGCCTGCAATCACAACTTCACTGCCATCAGCGACACAATCTACATCCATTTCGAAGGCATCTTCGAGGAAACGGTCGATCAGGACGGGATGCTCAGGTGAGGCGTCAACCGCTTCGCGCATGTAGCGTTCGAGTGTTTCATCGTCATAGACAATCGCCATTGCCCGCCCCCCCAGCACATACGAGGGCCGAACAACCACCGGGTAGCTGATGGTGCGGGCAACTTCCAGGGCTTCTTCGCCCGAGGTGGCACTGCCATGCGCAGGCGCCGGTATGTCGAGCCGCCCGAGCAGCGCCCCAAACCGATCACGATCCTCGGCAAGGTCAATCGAGTCGGGCGCGGTTCCCCAGATGGGCACACCAGCAGCCTCGAGTGCCCGGGCCAGTTTCAATGGTGTTTGCCCACCAAATTGTACCAGCACACCATCTGGTTCTTCCAGATCAACAATGTTCAGCACATCTTCCAGCGTTAACGGCTCAAAATAGAGTCGATCAGCTGTATCATAATCGGTCGAGACTGTCTCCGGGTTACAGTTGACCATAATCGTCTCATAGCCGATGCTCCGCAACCCAAAGACGGCGTGGACACAGCAATAGTCAAATTCGATGCCTTGCCCAATCCGATTCGGCCCCGACCCGAGAATGATCACCTTTTTGCGTGTGCTTGGCTCAGCCTCGTCTTCGCTCTCGTAGCTTGAATAGAGATAGGGCGTGAACGCGGGAAACTCGGCGGCACATGTGTCAACCCGGTGAAACGTAGGAAAAATCCCCAACTCTTTGCGCCGCGCTCGTACGGCAAGTTCAGCGTCCCAGGGATCGCGCAGCCTCGGCGCACGCAGCAAATAGGCAAGCTGTGCGTCACCGAAGCCCATGCGTTTTGCCTGACGCAGTAGGTCACCCGGGACATTGCTGAGATCAAAGGCGCGCAGGCGCCCTTCGAGGTTGACGATCTGCTCGAACTGTTCAAGGAACCAGGGGTCAATCTGTGTCAGAGCATTGATTTGCGCTACATTCATACCACTCTGCAGCGCGTAGCGCAGATAAAAGTAGCGCTCAGGATTGGGCGTAATCAGCCGCTCGCGCACGCGCTCGGGGTTGATCTGGTCTTTACCATCGGCCCCCCAGCCCAGGCGTCCCTGCTCAAGCGAGCGCCAGGCTTTTTGAAAGGCCTCGGCAAAAGTGCGTCCGATCGCCATCACTTCCCCAACCGATTTCATACTTGTCGTCAGGGTCTGATCGGCCTGCGGGAATTTCTCAAAGGTCCAGCGCGGGATCTTCACCACCACATAGTCAAGCGTTGGTTCAAAACTCGCCGGGGTCTCCCGCGTAATATCATTCGGGAGTTCGTCGAGCGTATAGCCAATCGCGAGTTTGGCGGCAATTTTGGCAATCGGGAAGCCAGTCGCTTTCGAGGCAAGGGCCGATGAACGCGACACCCGCGGATTCATCTCGATCACATAGATGCGCCCGTCAGTCGGGCTGACCGCAAATTGTACATTCGAGCCACCCGTCTCGACGCCAACCGCACGCAGCACCGCCAGCGCCTGATCGCGCAGTTGCTGGTATTCACGGTCGGTCAGGGTCATCGCCGGGGCAACCGTCACCGAGTCACCCGTGTGGACACCCATCGGGTCAATATTCTCAATCGAGCAGATGATCACCCCGTTGTCCATCCGGTCGCGCATCACCTCAAGCTCGAATTCCTTCCAGCCGAGTACACTCTCTTCGATCAAGACCTGATGGACAGGTGACGCATCGAGGCCCCGTTCAACAATTTCTTTGAACTCTTCGAGGTTGTATGCAATGCCACCACCTGCCCCTCCGAGGGTAAACGACGGGCGAATGATCGCCGGAAAGCCCACCTGACCGATCACCGCCATTGCTTCATCAACGCTATGCACGGTGCCCGAGCGGGGCACCTGTAACCCGATCTCGATCATCTTGTCTTTGAAGCGCTGGCGATCTTCGGCAATGCGTACTGCCTCGACCGAGGCCCCAATCAACTCAACCGCATAGCGCTCCAGCACACCGGCCTCGTGCAGGTCGATCGCCAGGTTGAGCGCTGTCTGACCACCAACTGTCGGCAACAGCGCATCAGGACGCTCGCGGGCAATAATGCGTTCAACACTCGCTACGGTCAGTGGCTCAATATAGGTCGCATCGGCTAGCCCCGGATCGGTCATAATCGTCGCTGGATTCGAGTTGACGAGCACAACACGATAGCCCTCTTCCCGCAAGGCTTTGCACGCCTGAGCACCCGAATAGTCGAACTCACAGGCCTGACCGATCACAATCGGCCCCGACCCGATAATCAAAATAGTGGTAATATCGTTGCGCCTGGGCATTCTCTGGTCTCGCTCCTCTCACTGATCGTAGGCACACTCGAGTATGCCCCTGTCGAGGCCGATTATACCATTGCGTCTGCATCGCTTGTCGCAAGCAAGGCCAGGGGTAGACCGCTGGCCTTGCTTGCAAACTCTCCTCATTACAAAAAATGCCAGCAAAGCTGGCATTTTTTGCAACCATCAATTACGGCGTTCGCGGCTGTGGTGGCGGGGCCACCACTAACCTGATGCTCGTTTCAGCAAACGGCACTAGCAACCGGTCATTTTGGTCAGCCAGCCGTACGGTAATCTCGCCTCCCGCTGGTGGCAACGTAAAGAGCACCGGCCCACTAAAGACAAATCCGATCCCCGGTACCTCGCGGACACTCAACTCGCCTTTGCCAAGCTCGTTCCCTGCCGCATCAGTCACAGTGTAGACCAGGCGACTCTGGAAGGGCGCGAGCGCTGTGGTGCCATCAAAGATCGCCGGGCTACCAATAACTGTATCGGTTACCGGTGAGGTGACATTGATGACCTGTTGATCCCCCGCTGGCCCGATACTCGTTGGCGTCGGCGGTTGCGCTCGTGGGTTGACCTGCAACTGCACGATGGCACTCGCGATGATCTGTCCGGCCCCATCGCGATCATAGATCTCGACCGCGATCGCCCCGCCCTGTACCGGCTCGGTAAAGTTCAATGAGGCTGCAAAGGGAACATTGAACTGCCCCGCCTGCCCCGCGACCGGGAAACTCCCCTGCCCAAGCGTCTCGCGGGTCAGGGTGCGTACCACATAGTAGAGCTCACGGAACTGCGGATAGAGCGCCGCCCGCCCTGTAATGACGACTGGACTGCCAACAGTTGTCCCGGTCGGCGGGGTCTCGATCGTGATCGCCTGTCGTGTCGGCGGTGGAACGGGTGTCGCTGTGGGGGCTGGTGTCGCTGTGGGGGCTGGTGTCGCTGTGGGGGCTGGCGTCGCCGTTGGTGTCGGCGGGCCGGCCACATTCAGCGGCAACGTCACACTCGTCATCACCTGGCCGGTGTTGGGGTCAAGCTCAAGCACTTCGAGGTTGATCGACCCACCGCCCGGAGGCAGGTTGAAGAAGATCTGGCTATTGAAACGACCACCACCCTCTTGCGAGCCGCTGACGCCAAACTGCCCGGTACCAAGTTGCTGTCCATTGACGTCACGTACCCGGAAGGTCAACTGACTGTTCGGTGGCAACTGCACCGTGCGTCCAGCAATCGTCATTGGGCTGCCCACCGTCGTTCCCGCAGGCGGTGACTCGATAATGATCGCCTGCGCTTGCGGTGCGACATTCAGGTCGAGCCGTGCCGAAGCAATAATCTCGTTGGTGCTTGCATTCTGATCGGCAATTTCAATCGTAATTCGTCCGCCAGTCACTGGCAAATTAAACGTGACCGACGCATTGAAAATCGCTGGCCCACCCTCGGCCCCGAGCACCGGGAAGAAGCCATTGCCTAGATCACGGCCAGCCGCATCAAAAACCCGGTAAAGCAGGTTGCCCTGGAAGGGGAACCGCGCCGTGCGCCCAGTCAGGGTCACCGGGCTGCCCACGGTCGTCCCAGGGGGCGGTGACTCGATCACGATCGCCTGAGGCGGTGCAACCACCATCACCAGTTGGGTACTTGCTACGGCTGGGGCCCCCGGCGCGCCTGGCTCAACCACTTCGAGCGTCACCGCACCACCCTCCAGGGGAGGATTGAAGCCAATTGAAGCCGTAAAATTGCCCTGTCCCTCGGGCGTAATGCTCACCGGAAAGACCCCGTTTCCAATGATCGTCCCGGCTGTATTGCGCATCACAAAGGTCAGACTATTGCCCGCCGGTGGCACGGTCGTGCGTCCGGCAATTGTTACCGGGCTGCCAACAGTTGTCCCTGGTGGCGGTGAGTCAATCGTAATCGCCTGGGCCTGTGGCTCAGGGGTCGGTTCCCCTTCCCCCGT
This sequence comes from Candidatus Chloroploca mongolica, assembly GCF_004762035.2. Taxonomy (GTDB): domain Bacteria; phylum Chloroflexota; class Chloroflexia; order Chloroflexales; family Chloroflexaceae; genus Chloroploca; species Chloroploca mongolica. The sequence goes on from NZ_SIJK02000012.1 coordinate 8,664, forward strand.
CGCGCCATTTGACGGACTCAGATTCACCGAAACCGATGCAATCGCCATGGTCGAACCATCGGCCATACTAAGTTCAAGCACCTCGATCCGCCCCGGCCCACCCGCTTCAAGGGTGTACGGAATTTCACCAGCAAAGACCCCTGGGCCCCCCAGTTCTTCCCCAAGCGCCTCGGCCGTAAAGAAGCCCTCGGCAAGCAAACCTCCGCCTGGCCCAAAGAGGCGGTAGTTCAGATTGGCCTCAAAGGGCATGATCGTCGCATCACCAGTGACCACAATTGGACTGGTCACCGTAGCATCTGTTGTCGGGCTCAGAATCGTGATCGTTCGTCGTGGCGGCGCGGGCGTGGGCTGTTCGGGGGTTGGTGTCGGAGTGCTTCCCCCAAACCCACAACCACTCAGCAGCAACACAAGCCCTAGCATCACCATCGTCCATCGTCGTGGCCACCAGTTTGAGCATCTGTTCACCTGGCACATCGTGGTACCTCACAGTGGACAGGTCAACTGCGATACGTCGTTCGCAGCTAATCTGCCCTTCAAAAGAATATGTCACCTCTAGCGTGCGAACAACGTGTTGCCGTACTGAGTACGGCAACACGTTGTTCGCATCCCATCCACTACGATCATCTAACGCAAGTATTGCCGGAACCAGCTTACCTGCTCCTGGGCTGCATAGAGCTGATTCTCGCCATCAAAGAGGCCATGACCCTCACCAAAGAACTTGACCATCCGTGCCGGTACCCTGCGGTTGACCAGTTGCAGATGCAAATTCTCGTTCTGCACAATCGGCAGGAAATCCCCCGTACCGTGGAAGGTCAGGACAGGTGTGCGAATACGGTTGACATTGTACGACGGCGAGTCGTTCTGATACTCTTGCGGGATATTAAAGGGTGGCAACCCCATCAGATGCGGCATCAACGAGGCATAACCACGGTTCCACTCGGTGATCGTATCAACCAGCGCACACTGCGGATTGGCCGCACTGTAGAGCGTCGGGTGGCGCACAATGCTCTGCAAGGTAAAGTAGCCCCCATACGAACAACCCGTAATGCCCACCTTGCCCTGGCTCGTCCACCCCCGCCGGATCATCTCGCGCACAATCGCAGCCTGTTCGTCAATATCTGTCGCGCCAAAGTTGCTCCCATCAACGAGACTATTAAAGACGGCTGGCGTATACCCAGGACGCCCCGCCACTGGTGTCACCAGCAAGGCCAAGCCCATACTCGGCAGCAACGCATACGGATTTTCCACATTCGTCAACCAGCGATTGACCATCGCTGACCCAGGGCCACCCTGTTGCCACACGATAATCGGCACATTGCGTGGCGGAAAGGCTGCGCCAGCCGGCTGAATCAGTACCCCGACCCGTGTCTGCCCATTCGGAAGCCGGAAACTGACCGGATCCTGGCGCAGATTCGCAAATTCGCGCAACTCTTCGCCCACCCAGGTTAGACGGGCCAGGCCGCGTCCATCCCAGCCCATCCGATAGATGTCGGGTGGCTCAGTAAACGAGGTGTGCGTAAAGACGATCTGGCGGCTACGGTTCGTGGTAAAGACATTGTAATAGGCCCCTGCACGATTCGACAGGTTGCGCACTTCGCCACTGCGTCGGTTGTAGTAGTAGACATGGCGATCTGTCCCGCGTACCGCCCGGAAGATAAGCTCATCCTGCGAAACCATTTCACCGACTGCACCCGCAAAGGCCGCGCTGCTAAAGAGGTTATTCTCGAACCGCCCCACTTCACGGAGTTGGCGATCATAGAAACGGTACGAAAGCCGCTCGCTGAACTGCAAGGCATAGATCGGGTGCGTCCGCCCACGAATCCGTGCCGGGTGCCATGCCTCGACCAGCAGCACTTGACCATCAGGTGACCAGCCGCTCGCAAAGAGCACCGGCGGCGCGGCAGCCCCTTTGTCGGGCTGCAAAAGCTGCACGGCACCACTCATCGTATCCATCACATACGTGGTGTTATTCTGCAACACCGGATTGATCGACGGGGGCAGGTTGCCGGTCACGTCGCGGTAGACTTCTTCCGAGAGCAGGGCACCATCAAAGATAAAACGCTGATCCTCAAAATCGGCCAATCCGTAAATCGAAAAGGCCAATTGGTTGCCATCTGGCGTCCAGACGGCACTCGCCAGCGCCGACGCAATATCAATGGTCGTCACATACCGCGAACCCTCATCAACGGTGTAGAGCAACAGATCAAGCGATGTTGGTGTGACCGCCACCGTCTCGGTCTCATCACCTTCTTGCATCATCCACATCCGCTGCAATGCGACCGCATGCTGGCGCTGCGCCTGAGCAATGCGCCCCTGCATTGCCGCAGGTGCAATCGGACGATCCGTCACCATCGTACTTGCGGGTCGCGGGTGTCCAATGCGCACTCGCACTGGCTTGGAAAAATCCTCATCCCCGGCTTCATCTTCAGGGAAAAGCACGAGCAAAAACCGGTTCAGGTCTGGTGAAATCGAGACAAGCCCCGTGTCAACAGGCAAACGCAGGGGCATCACGCTCAACTCAAGGGTTGTCCGATTGATCCCCAGTTTCACAAACGCATCTTCAGGCTCAAAAGCTCGCACATCGAGTGCGACTGAACCCAGAGTCTCGTTGTCAAGCCACGCAAAATTAGAAAAACCAAGCAAGGGGAGTGGAATAAATGGTCCGAAGATCTCCGGATCAATGACAACGGTCGATCCATCCTGAATGTTCAAAAAGCCGATCGTCTCATTCGATGTAAAGAGAATAGTCTGATCATCAGGGCTGACTGGACTTGACGGTACGGTGTAGACGGTCTCACCCTGGAGTCGTGCGATGCGTTCAACCTCTTCTTCACTCAAGAGATCCGGCGGCCGTTTTTCGTCGAAACGGACTGATACGACATTGTTGGGGCCTGTGTTGGCCTGGGCGGGTGTCACACTGGCAACGAGTGCCACCATTAGCAGCACAAATACCCATGTGTGAAGACGCATATGCTACTCCTTCTTGCACATCAGTCAGCTTTGAAATGTGGCTATCATACCAGATTTTGTCGGAAAATGATATACTGAACAGACTCTAAGGTACCTTGCAACCTTGTCTAAACCCATCCACAAGCAGCAGGATTGATCAGTTATGGAGTGTCGTGAGGCGCAGAGCTTGATCGATGCAGGTGTTCGACCTGGATCCACGAATCAACAGCGAAAACAACTTGGTTTTCATATCGCCCAGTGTGCTGAGTGTCGTGCCTACCTTGCACGTATCACGCCCCTAGCCCGCTCACGGGTTCTGATCCCGCCCGCGCCCACCACCCTGGGCACATCAGTGGCTCAGCGCGAAGCGCCGACAGCCCGCCCGCTCGAAAAGCCGGTGCCAGCCGCATCACCCCTCAGCCCCGACGGGTCGACAACCTATGCGGACGGACCTGCCCCTCACTCGGGCGCGCCGACGACCCGCCCGCTCGAAAATCCCGTGCTGGCACCTGAAGTGAACCCAAACGAGCACGACGCATCCGATCTCCTCACTTCGCTTCTCATGGATAGCCCTGAACCACCGCCACCGCTCAGGCGACGGAGGGGCGTGTTGCCGCCAAACCGGCGCCCGCCACCCTGGCTTACCTATGTCGTCATAAGCCTTCTTGGTGCCCTGGCCTTGAGCCTGGGCTTCACGGCCGGACGAGTGGCCCGTGCCGCGTATACGATTCGTGAGAATGTGACGGCGATGCAAGTGGCACCTGCGGCACCTCGTGCAGTCACACCTGCACTCGTTGTCCCCCCCGAGTCTTCGGGCTTCTCAGGCCCAACGTCACTTGCCACAACAGACGCGGTTGCCACCGAACCGTTTCTCCCTTCACCAACACCAACTCCTGCGGTTGACTTTGCGGCAACCGAAATCGCTATTGCGACGGCCCTGGCGCTTATGACCCCTTCGAGCCTCCCCATCGAAGCGACCGCCGTTCCCTATCTTGTGCCTTCGCTGGAACCTGATGCCGGGATTGTGATCGTGCCTTCACCAACCACTGAACCGGCACCGCCAGACCTGAGTCCGACCCCCATCAGGCTTCCAACCATTGATGGCACGGTGCCACTGCCGACCCTGATTCCAACGATCAATGTGGTGCCGGCAAGCACGCAACCACAACATATTTTGCTGCTTGGCAGCGACCGACGGCCCGGTGAGGGGTGGCAGAATCGGTCTGATGCGATTATGATCGTACGGGTTGAGCCTGATACCCAACGGATCGCCCTGCTCTCGCTCCCTCGCGATCTTATTGTGGAAATCCCGGGCTATGGCTGGGCACGTATCAATGCGATGACGGCCTACAGCAACCTTGATCCTGGGGCTGGTTCGGGGATCGAGCTTGCCCGCCGAACGGTCAGTAACCTCCTCGATCTCCCCATCGACTATGTCGTGCGCGCCGATTTCCAGGCTTTTATGACCGCGATTGATGCAATTGGCGGCATTGAGATCAATGTCGAAACTGAACTCTACGATCCAATGTATCCAACCATTGATTATGGTTATATGGTTGCCCATTTTTTGCCGGGTCCACAAAGTATGGACGGGTACTCGGCACTGATCTATAGCCGTATTCGGCATCCCGACAGCGACTATGCGCGCTCACGCCGTCAGCAAGAAGTTATTCAGGCGATTATGAGCCGGGTGCGCGACCAGAATATCATTGTCCAGGCCCAGATGCTTTCTGATTTGAGTACCGCGTTACGTGATCATCTTGTGACTGATTTTTCCCTTGAAGAGATGATCGGTCTGGCCTGGGCTTTTCGAAACTTTTCACCTGAAGATGTTGAGCGCTATACCCTCGACGAAAATCTGACCACCGTCGGGCTTCCCGGCGATCAGTATGCTATCACCACCTCATCCTGGGCGCTGCAACTTGTCCGTAGCCAACTCGTTGGGCAGTGATGTATCAAAACTTCACGCCTTTGCGTCAACACGGGTCAACGCACATACACCCCGATCGCATCAGGGACGGCTCGCGGTGAACCGGGCCAGATCGGTTGCCCGCGCCAGGTCGCCTGCGTTGAGGTGTCGTCGTCACCGCCAAGCGCATCACGGCATCCCATCGCCCGCAGTGCCTGCGCCAACTCGACCCCGGTGATCCCCCGGCTATTCGCCAGCACGACAAACGAGTGCCCGTTGGGAAGATCACCTACACAGACAGCCGTTTTCGGATAGGTGCCCTGATAAATCATGATCCGCCAGTCGAGTTGCACAAAATCTTCGTTCAACGGGTTAAACGGAAGCTCGCCGTCACCAGGTTCAATGCGCTCAGGATTGGCAATCTTGCCCTCCCAGAGCATCACCGGCCCCCCACCGACAGCCTGCCAACACGCGGCAAGTGCAGTCGCATCAAAGAGACCAATCAGCGCTCGCTGGTCATAGGTGAGGCAGAGCACCCCTCGCCCGGCGTTGACCCGGTGGATCACCCCGTTGATCACAACACTTCCTTCATTAGACGTGCGAACAGCCCCGTGAAAGCCAAAGGCCATCGCGGCGAGCAGTTCCAGACCTTCACGCTGTGCATACGGGGCATTGGCCATTGTCGCCACCGTGGCAAGGTGGCGTTGCCGATCCAACCAGATGGTGTCACCATGCTCATCACTGCCAGGAAGCGCACCATCGGCAGTAATCAGTTCGAGATGCACCATCTCATCAAGCCGCACAACAATGTAGGCCAGTTCGCCCCCGCCCACTGGTCGCCGGTACCATTCCACCCGTCCCTCAGCGACCCGCTCTTGCAGGCTGCTGTCACGGTTGAAGGCTTCAAGTTGCTCGTTCGCCGCCGGTTGCATCATTCCGACCACCGCGTTGGCGCGTCCCACCAGCGCGTCTGCCCCTCGCGAACCCTGTTCGGTTGACGCAAACCCCCACCGTGAGAGGGTCGCTCGGCTGCCTGAAAAAGCCTGCACAACTATGACCAGTACGGCAAGTGGGACAAGCAATAACGCAAGGTACTGTACACGACGAAGACTCATGGGTGTATTATAGAACAGACGCGAATAATCGGCCTTCCAGTTGAGCCTTGTGGTATTATAGCATGTATGTGCAATAAACACCCTCTCACCAGTCAAAGCCTTATCTTACTCGTCCTTCTGCTGCTGCTCGGGCCGCATCCTGTGGCGGCCCAGCGCAGCGACGGGCTGGATCTGCCTCTCACCATGGCCAATCAGTGTGGCACTGGTGACGAGATCCATTTCACCCTCGCCGCCACCGGTGATACTTTCCCCCACGAGAATATTCAGGCCGTCGGTGAACTGCTGGGCTATGATGTGCTCTTTGATGCAGTGCGCCCCTTTTTGCAGGCTGCCGATCTCGCCTATACCAATTTTGATGGCGCTATGCTGGCCGGGGCAGGCTATACCGGCTATCCTGCTTTTAACTATAATCCGGCCCTCGCAACGGCCCTCCGCAATGCCGGGATCGATCTCGTCTCGACAGCCAATAATCATATCCTCGACCGCGGACCCGAAGGTCTCGATGCAACCCTTGATGTCCTCGATGCCAATGGTCTGGCCCATCACGGGGCGGTACGGAGTACGGCGACGGAACGCCCGCCCTATCTACCGCTAACCTTGACCCATGATGGGGTGAGCATAACCATTGGCTTTATCTCGGCAACCTGGGGCACCAATGGCATTCCCGATCCGTTTCAACAGGTCAATCTGCTCTATCAGAGCAATGCGTATGGTGAGCAAGGCGGCGTGCGCCAGAGCGTCCTTGATGCGATCGCTCAGGCGGCCCGTGAAACAGATCTGGTAATCGTCGCCCCCCACTGGGGCTTCGAGTATCAGTTCTATCCCCACGCGAGCCAGATCGAAGCCGCCCAGAGCCTCGCCGCAGCTGGGGCCGATGTGATCCTCGGGGCTCAACCCCATACGTTGCAACCAGTCGATCTGCTGGTCAATGGCGACCGTACGACCCTGGTGATCTATTCGCTCGCCAATTTCCTGGCCTCACAGGGGGCCTTTCAGGCGGAGTCGTTTGCCGCAACGTCGGTCATCTTCTATGTCGGCCTGGCCCGCGCCAGCGATGGATCCGTCCGCATCACAGGGTATCGGTATCTGCCAACGATCCATATCGAGGCCGATACGCGGCCCGCTCCTCTGCGCCCCGGCGAGGACGAGCGGGTGATGAACCATGTGCGCACCATTATGCGCGATCCCGCCGGCGCACGCCAGGTTCCTGCATCTCCACCTGAACCTGGAACACGTATCGAGGTTTGCCCAGAGGTGCGGCTGGCCGAGGTTCCAATGCATCCCATCCCCGGCGATTTCGCGCAGCATTATCAGACCCTTGGGGGCCTCGCACCCCGCCCTCTGACCGATGCCATTGCCGTCCTTGGCTTGCCTCTTGGTGACGTTACGCTTGAGCCAGGAGGTGATTGCGCCACGACTGTGCCCGTGTTCTACACCGAGCGTCAGCGTCTCGAATGGCACGCCCAACAGCCCTGGCCCTATCGTGTCGTCGGTACTCAGCTCGGTACCGCGACCTTCCAGCGGCGCTATCCTGGTCTGCCGGTCGAGCGTCGCACTGATCTTGAGGCCCGTGATGCGTTTGCTGATCCCCGTTTTCGTGCTTTTTATCTGGAGAATGGCGGATTGAATATCTTTGGCTATCCAATTAGTGGTTCGCTCAATGAAGACCATCCGACGACCGGAATTCCGACAACGGTACAGTATTTTGAACGTGCGCGCTTTGAACTGGCAACCGGTGTGTCTCCCGATGCCCCGCTCTCTGATCAGGTGCGCGCAGGGTTGCTTGGGGCCGAACTTCGTGCCCTCGGTGGCGCTGCCATGCTCTGCCCAAATCTCGGTGAACTGCCTACCCCAGGAGCGTTGCGTCAACCTGCCGCCCCTGCTTCACCGTTACCAGAGACTGCTGCTGTTCAACCAGGCTCTGATGGGCTTGTTGAAACCCTCGTCCAGGCAACCGCAGGTTCACCCGGCTGGTTTGCGTTTGTGGTGATTGCAGGACTCGTCATTGCGCTCATCGCCTTGATCGTCATGGCTATCAACGATTGGCAGAACTACCGCCGCCGTCTGAGTCGGCAGGGCTATCGCCATCGCCGCACGGCCCACGAACGGTTTGCGGCTTCAACAGCACCTCCTGATCCAGCGCAACCTCTTGCTGAGGATGGCTTGCCCACCGTTGAGACTGGTACGACGCGCCGTGTTCCCGTGCGCCCATCCTCCCCGAAAGGCTCGACGCCACCCGCGCCTCCTCCTCACCCCAGGTCGGATGATGATGATGATGATCTCTTGAAGGAGTTGCTTGGACGGCAGTAGTTTCTGGTAACATGATCAGCGTCTTTTGTAACACGATCTGGTATGCTAACATTGGCCTGGCGTTGTGGCCTTGCCGTAGCGCCGGGGTAGTCGCATTGAATGCAACGGTCTAATCCTATGTTTGACACAGTACTGATTGCGAACCGCGGTGAAATTGCCATTCGTGTCATGCGTGCCTGCCGTGAACTTGGCATGCGTGCTGTTGCCGTCTATTCCGAGGCCGACCGTGATGCACCCCACGTGGCCTATGCCGATGCTGCCTATTTGCTCGGGCCCGCTCCTTCCTCTGAAAGCTATTTGAACATTCCACGCCTGATCGAGGTTGCGCGCGAAGCCGGGGCCGGGGCCATCCATCCTGGTTATGGTTTTCTCGCCGAGAATCCTGATTTCGCCCGCGCTGTCGCCGAGGCGGGTATGGTTTTTGTTGGCCCACCCCCCGAGGCGATGGAACGCATGGGCGGCAAGACGGCCGCCCGCAGTGAGGCGACCGCAGCCGGGGTGCCCGTGGTGCCCGGCACTCTTGAACCCCTCGATGACCTCGCCGAGATTAGCCGCCTCGCCGATGGGTTTGGCTATCCCATCGCGATCAAGGCGGTCGGCGGCGGTGGTGGCCGTGGCCTCCGCGTTGTCCGCGCTGCGAGCGAGATTAGCGATGCGTTCGCGAGCGCTCGCCGCGAGGCTGAAACGTCGTTCAAGAATAGCGCCCTCTATGTCGAAAAATATTTGCCTTCGCCTCGCCATATCGAAATTCAGATCCTCGCTGATACCCACGGCAATGTGGTTCATCTCGGCGAACGTGATTGCTCGATCCAGCGCCGCCATCAAAAACTGATCGAAGAGTCGCCCTCGCCTGCCCTTACTCCCGAATTGCGCCTCGAGATGGGCCAGGCCGCTGTGCGCCTCGCCAAAGCCGTCAACTATTTCAGCGCTGGTACGCTCGAGTTTCTCTTCCAGGATGGCGAGTACTATTTCCTGGAAATGAATACCCGCATCCAGGTCGAACATACTGTCACCGAGATGGTCTATGGCGTTGACCTCGTCAAGGCGCAGTTGCGCATCGCACGCGGCGAGCCACTCTGGATGCGCCAGGAAGATCTGACGCCCCGTGGGCACGCGATCGAGTGCCGGATCAATGCCGAAGATCCCCTCCATAATTTCCGCCCTGCCCTCGGTACCGTCACGACGTATCACGAACCTTCAGGCCTCGGTGTGCGTGTGGATAGTGGCGTCCGTTCTAACTATACAATCCCTGAGTACTACGACTCGCTCCTGGCGAAGCTCGTTGTCTGGGCTGAAACCCGCCCCGAGGCAATTAGCCGTGGTCTGCGCGCCCTCGCTGAGTATGAGCTTGGTGGCGTGGCGACAACCATTCCGTTCCATCGCGCGGCACTCGGACATCCTGTGTTTGCCAGCGGCACCGATATCAGTGTCAATTTCATTGCCCAACATCCTGAACTTGTTGAGACTGCCCGCACCCTCAGTGCCTCGCTTGAACCCGTTGAAGCCGAAGCTACGGCCGAGCCACGTACCTTTACTGTTGAGGTCAATCATCGCCGCTTCGGGGTCAAGGTCTTTGGGGTCGGCGCCCTCGCCGCTGCCCCTGCACCCGGTGCAGCGCCGACTCGCGCTGGCAAACCCGTCGGCAAAGCCAAGAAAGCTACCGGAGGGCCAAAGGTTGATGGCGTGATCAGCCCGATCCAGGGCCGTGTCGCCGCTGTGCGCGCCGAACCCGGCCAGCAGGTCGAGGCCGGTCAGGTGCTCTTCATTATTGAAGCCATGAAGATGGAAAATGAGATCACGGCCCCCCACGCCGGGACAATCGCAGAAGTACGGGTGCAGGTCGGTGCGACGATTGAAACCAGTGGGGTGCTCGCAACCTACGGTGCCCACGCATAATCTGGTAGGTTCCTGAACGTATGTTTCACGAGGCTGTAACGCTTCAGGTTGCGACCATTGACGATCTTCAGCCTCTGGCCGAACTGGTCGCCCAACTTCATCAGCATGAACTTCCCGGGTATCTGCACAGCCCTCTGGCTGTGCAGGTGCCGTTGTTTCGTTATCTGCTCGCCCACGAGTTTCAAGATGGGACGCGGGGGCGTTTTCTCTTTCGTGATGAACACGGTACCCCGGTGAGCACGGCCAGTATTCGGCTCCCTGACGATCCGATCTTTGCGCCGCTGCCCTCCAAGCTCTTTTCGACGGCCCTGCATACGTTGGGCGTCGCCGATACACTGCGCTTCTTCTGGACAATGGTGCGTGGTTCGCTCTTTGCTGATCCACCCTTGCAGCAGGGTGAGAGCTTTATGTATAGTGTGGTGGTTAGCCAGACGATGCGCAACCGTGGCATTGGTGCCGCAATGATGCACCAGATGGAAGCCTATGCCCGCGCTGAAGGCGCAACGTCAACGATGCTCCGTGTTATTATTGGCAATACGCAGGCGCGCCATTTTTACCTCAGGCTTGGCTATGAGGTCGTGAGCCGTACACCCGCCTGGGCCGACCATGTGATCTTGCCAAGTGAGTTGCTGCGCAAAGACGTAGCCAGTTGAAGGAACCCAAACCTATGCCCAAAGAGACGATTACAACCCGTGCCCATGATTATAACCAGTGGTACCTTGATATTGTCCGTGAAGCCGATCTCGCTGAGGTGGCTGAAGTCGTGCGTGGCTGCATCGTCTTTAAGGCGACGGGGTACGCGATCTGGGAAATGATGCAACGTGAACTCGATAACCGGATCAAGACCACCGGTCACGAAAATATCTATTTTCCACTGCTAATTCCCAAGAGTTTTATTATGAAGGAGGCCGAGCACGTTGATGGCTTTGCCCCCGAGGTCGCTGAAGTGACCCGCGCCGGTGGTGAAGAATTGGCCGAACCATATGTGATTCGTCCAACCAGCGAGACGATCATTGGCTATTTCTATAGCAAATGGGTGCGCTCGTACCGCGATTTGCCCCTCCTCTACAATCAGTGGTGCAATGTGATGCGCTGGGAAATGCGCACCCGTCCCTTTTTGCGTACCGCCGAGTTCCTCTGGCAAGAAGGCCATACCGCCCACGTTGATGAGGCCGAAGCCGAGGCCGAGACGCTCCGTATTCTCTTCGATGTCTATGCCGATTTCGCCGAGCAGGTGATGGCAATGCCCGTCATCCGTGGCCTCAAAACCGAAAAAGAGAAGTTCCCCGGTGCCCTGCGTTCGTATTGCATCGAGGCCATGATGCAGGATGGCCGCGCCCTGCAGTCCGGTACCTCCCATAACCTTGGTCAGAACTTTGCACGGGCCTTTGATATTACCTTCACTGATCAGCATAATACGATCCAGCATTGTTGGACAACAAGCTGGGGCGTTTCGACCCGCCTCATCGGGGCCCTCATTATGACTCACTCCGATGACGAGGGTCTGGTCTTGCCACCTCGCCTCGCCCCAATCCAGGTGGTGCTGGTGCCAATCTATAAGAATGAGGACGAACGTGCCAGGGTGATGGAGGCTGTTGAGCGCCTGACCGCCGACTGGCAGGGCCGCCTTCGCTTTAAGGTTGACGACCGCGATAATTTCACCCCTGGCTATAAGTTTAATGAGTGGGAACTCAAGGGCGTGCCGATCCGGGTTGAAGTAGGCCCGAAAGATGTCGAAAAGGGGAGTGTCGCGGTCGCACGCCGCGATATGCCCGGCAAAGCCGGCAAGCAGTTTGTGCCCCAGGCTGGCCTGACCGACTATCTGCTCACGCTGCTCGAAGCAATCCAGGTGGCCCTCTTCGAGCGAGCCCTTGCCTTCCGCAGTGACCGTACCGCAACGGTTACAACCTATGACGAGCTCAAAGCCCAGATTGAACGTGGGTTTGCCCTCGCCTATTGGGATGGCACCACCGAAGAAGAGAAGCGGATCCAGGACGAAACCCGGGCAACGATTCGCTGCATCCCCCTCGACCAGCCTGAAGCCCCAGGGATCTGTGTCTACACCGGGCGACCAACGTCACGTCAAGTCATCTTTGCCCGCGCATATTAACCGGTCGGGGCACGGCACCGGTCGGGGCACGGCACCGGTCGGGGCACGGCACCGGTCGGGGCACGGCACCGGTCGGGGCACGGCGGCGCCGTGCCCCTACGCCGCCGTGCCCCTATGATCCCGCCAAAACTCGATACCCTTCGCACGCTGCCGCAACCGTTACCGTGTCAAAATGCGCCTGCATCACGCGCTCGTAGGGTAAAAACCGATTGGCAACAATCAACAATGTACCGCCTGGAACCAGCACGCTCCGTGCCTCGCGCAGAAAGGCCTCGGCCATCGCGGTGTCAATCGTTTTGCCCGTGTGAAAGGGCGGATTGCTGAGAACCAGATCGTATGCGTTCCCCAGTACCGCTTCAAGCCCATCACCTGGTCGCACCTCTACCTGCCTCAAACCGAGGCGTGCCACATTCTCACGGGCTGCCGCAAGCGCAAGCAGATTCACGTCAACGAGATCGACCTGTTTCGCCCCAAGTTGGGCCGCTGCAATGCCGATCACTCCGTAGCCGCACCCCAGATCAAGCACGCGCTTGCCATTACACCGTTGCCCGAGTTGGCTCAACAAAAAGGCCGTCCCAGCATCGAGATGCTCGGCACTGAAGACCCCCGGTAAGCTGACCAGTTCGCGGGCCCCCCCTGGGAGATCGACCATGAGCGGAAGCCAACTCCCCGGCATAATCCCTGGCAACGTCGTCCAGGCAGGTGGCGCGGCAAAAGGCTGCATACAACGTGTCTCAGCGACACGACACCCTTTCCCATAGCCCAGGATGTGCATATTCCCGGTCAAGGCCTGCGCATCGGCGATTAGCGAGCGCACCCCGCTTGCCTGTGCTCCGACAATATTCAGCCTGCCCTCGGGTCGCAGGTAGGCTTGCGCTTCGAGCAGCCAGCGCCGCCCCAGGGCGCGACTCTTCGGGCTGAACAGAATGGCGCGGTCAAAGGCCTCAGTCTCACCGGGAAGTGCATTGTTCGCACCCCGTAGCTCGCCCCCGCTGATCTGATTAGCTGCGAATGTCAGCTGCGCCATCCGTAGCGCGATCAGATCGCTCTCGATGAGTACCAGGTGCCCTCGGGTGAGGTGACGGGCCAGCACAACACCAAGCGCACCATGACCTGCCCCCATCAGCAAGATCCGTTCCATCGGGGCTGGACGAATCAGGCTCGCCGCAAGGTCCGAGGCCTCAAGCAGCAAATGGGCCGCCGCCAGCCCTGGCTTGCTTACCACCTCGACCGTGAGACCTGCCAGATCCGCCTGGAAGGAAAAAGTGGCATGGTAGTTATCCGACATAACGGCATACAATCTGATCAACCTGAGCCGCATACCCCAACCCAAAGAGGTTCAAGTGGTTGAGCAAATGATAGAGATTGTAGAGATCCCGGCGTTCGGCGTAGCCTGGTTCGAGCGGCCACGCAGCCTGATACGCCGCATAAAAGCGCGGCCCAAAACCACCAAATAACTCGGTATACGCCAGTTCCGCTTCACGGTGACTAAACGAAACCGCAGGATCGATCAAAATCGGGGTGCCGTCAGCCATGCCCACAAGGTTGCCACTCCAGAGATCACCGTGGATCAGCGCTGGTTCGCCGGGGATCGCAAGCCATTCTTCCAGGCGGTCGACGAGGCGGTCGAGGGCAGCATGACGCGAAGTGGTCAAGAAACCGTTGGCTACCGCCAGTTTAATCTGGGGTAACAGACGGCACTCGCGAAAAAAAGTCGTCCACGAAAGCATTAAGCTATTTGCCTGCGGCGTACCTCCAAGAAAATTGTCCTGTTCCAACCCAAATGTAGCCTGGGTCGTACGGTGCAGTTGGGCCAGGTTGGTACCAAGCAAGGCCTGATCCGGTTCCATACCGTTGCTCGTGATCCAGTCACTCAACACAAAGGCAATGCCGCACGTGCCATCATCATCGGCAACAACCCGCGGCACACGGACAGAACCTGCGTCCGCGAGGCGACGCAACCCATACGCCTCGGCAACAACCATTGCCCTCGCAGGCCCACGGATCGCCCACTTCAATGCATAACTCATATCCCGCGTACGCACTCGTGTGAGCTGTGCACCAAAACTTCCGCCCATTGGTGTCACGGTTATCAGCGGTGTCCCGAGCCGTTGCTCGATCTCCGCCTGAAGGCGATCAGGTATATGCATAGACACCCTCAAAACCCTCGTTCAGCACGAATATGGGCGAGAAGGGCACGACAGCCTTTTTCAACAAGTTCATAAACGTGCTCAAAAGCACCGCTATAGTATGGATCGGGAACCTCACCCCCAGAAATATCAGGACTATCGGTAACATAGTCGAGCAATAGACGGGTGCGTGAGCGCGCTGCAGGGTGATTTTGTGTGATCGTGGCGATATTTTCACGATCCATCGCAACAATATAATCAAAGGTCGTGCTATCTTCGTTCTTCAGACGACGTGCGCGCTGATCGCCAACGTTAATGCCGTGCCGCTTCAATACCGCACTCGTTGCATAATGCGGTGCCTCACCAGCATGCCATCCACCTGTTCCCGCCGAGTCAACCACAAAAGCATCCTCCAACCCTGCTTCAACAACAAGGTGGCGAAAGAGAGCTTCGGCCATTGGCGAACGACAAATATTGCCCATACAAACAAATAAAACACGCACAGGCTGCCCTGAACTCATCGTTGACTCCTGCAAGATATTTGACAACCGGGAATATCTCCCCTATAATTGTCCGTATTGTAAAACATAGTTGTGACATCCGCTCTGGTTTGACCCTCCAGTATAATACATCATCTTTCTACATGATGAGGACGGAGAGCCAGCCACCTGGTGAAGCCTGCATAAAGGCACTGGCGTGGAGAGCGCGAAGCTGTTGCTAACAGCTTCCTAGCGTATCCATGCTCATCTCACGCGATATACATTTCGCGCCTGCCTACATCAGGATGGCGTTTTTTTTTGGTCATGGCGTGCGGAATGCACACAGCTGTGTAAATCTCTTCGAGGAGGCTTTGAAGCATGTCGGTGCAATCGGATCAGATCACATTAGAGGATCAGGAGGATCTTGACTGGACGTTGTTATTAGATGAGTATGATTATGCCCGTCCGCAGCGTGGTGAGTTGCGTGAGGGCATGGTGATGCAAATTGAAGATAACGGCGTGCTTGTTTCGATCGGGACGAAACGTGAAGGTGTTATTCCTTCGCAAGACCTGCGCCAGATGGGCGATGAATTCCTGAGTACGCTTCAGGTTGGCGAAACAATTCAGGTCTATGTCCAGGAACCTGAAAACCGAGATGGTGATCTTATCCTCTCCCTGACGATGGTTCAGGTGGCAAAAGACTGGGAATATGCCGAGCAACTCTTTAAGGATGGCGGCATTACCCGTTGCAAGGTAATCGGGTTCAATAAGGGTGGCCTTCTGGTGCAGTTCAACCGCATCCGTGGTTTTGTGCCTGCATCGCAGGTTGCACAGTTGCACGGGCGTACGGCTGCCGAGGAACGCCAGCAGGCGCTGCAGAAGATGGTCAATCAAGAGATTCCGCTCAAGGTGATTGAGGTTGACCGCGAGCGCAATCGTCTCGTGCTCTCCGAGCGTAGCGCAACTCAGGAGTGGCGCAAGGCGCAGAAGATCCGGCTCTTGACCGAGCTCCAGCCCGGTGATGTGTTGAGCGGGCGCGTCAATCAGTTGACGAACTTCGGGGCCTTTATTGACCTCGGGGGTGCCGATGGGCTGGCTCATATTTCTGAGTTGAGCTGGCAGCGCGTCAACCATCCCCGCGAGGTGCTCCAACCCGGTCAGGAAGTCAAGGTGGTTGTGGTCGAAATTGACCGTGACCGCGAGCGCATCGGGCTCTCGATCCGTCAACTCCAGGCCAATCCCTGGGATACGATTGATCAGCGCTATACCCTCGGTCAACTGGTCACCGGCCCTGTCACCAATGTCACCCCCTTCGGTGCGTTTGTGCAGGTCGAAGAGGCCGTCGAGGGGCTTATTCACGCCAGTGAACTCGATGTTGACCCCCAGACCCAGCCGCGTGATGTGTTGCAGCCCGGCCAGGAGGTGACGGCAAAGGTGATTAGCCTTGATCGTCAGCGCCAGCGGATGGGTCTGTCACTCCGCCGCATCGCTGAAAATGATAAAGAAGGCGAAGAAGCCGCTGAGCCTGCGCCAGTTGAAGCCCAGCCTGAGTCAGATACCGAGGCTCCGACTGAGGTCAATGCGACCGCCGAAGCGGCTGCAACTGAATAGCTCTATGCGAGCCAGAACAGAAACGGGTGAGAAGCGATGTATCTATCGCTCCTCACCCGTTTCTGTTGTATCATAGAGTGCGGTTGTCTTGTTGAGCAAAGGTACTACGATGCGGATCCTTTCTGCTGCTGATGTTCAGGCCGCTGTCTCGATGCCCGAGGCGATCAATGCCGTCGAGTCAGCTTTTGTGCGGCTTTCAGCTGGACACGCCGAGGTGCCCATCCGTACCCATGTTGATACGCCTGCATATGAGGCAACGAGTCTCTTTATGCCCGCTCGACTTGACCATGCCACACACGCTGCCCTGGGCATGAAAGTGGTCTCGATCTTCCCCCAGAATGCAACCCGTGGTGCGCCGACGATTTATGCGCTGGTAACCTTGCTTGATCCCGCTACCGGGCGTCCGGTGGCCCTGCTTGATGGTACGTATCTCACGGCCCTGCGCACTGGGGCGGCGTCAGGCGTTGCGACCCGGCATCTGGCGCGTTCTGACGCGCATGTGCTCGCCCTCTTCGGGGCCGGTGCGCAGGCCCTGCCCCAGGCACTCGCCGTCTGGAATGAACGCCCACTGGAGCGAATCTGGCTTGTGAATCGCTCCCGTCAACGCGCCGAAGGGCTCGCACAACGGATGCGTGAGGCTGGCATTACCTGTGAACTCAGGTTTGCCTTAACTGCTGATGAAGCCCTCGCCGAGGCTGAGATTGTGTGTACCGCGACCTCGGCGACCGATCCACTCTTTGCTGATACGGCCCTACGCAAAGGCGTGCATATCAATGCCATCGGGGCCTATCGCCCGACTATGGCCGAAATCCCCCTCGCTACTGTGGCCCGCGCCCGGGTTGTGGTTGATCAGCATCAGGCCGCATGGGCCGAGGCCGGTGAACTGGTGCGTGCCCGTGATGCGGGTCTGATCACGCCTGAACATATTGTTGGTGAACTCGGCGCCGTGGCTGCCGGGATCGTTGTTGGACGTATGACTGACGAGGATGTGACGCTCTTTAAGTCGGTTGGCAATGCCGTTCAGGATCTTGCGGTTGCTCATCTTGCTTGGCAGCGTGCCTGTGAATTGAACCTTGGAGTTGAAGTTGCGTTGATGGAATAAGGAGGAGTCTCTTGAGCAATATCTGTGTGGTAGGCACGGGCTATGTCGGGTTGACCACTGGGGTCTGTTTCGCTGACCTCGGCAATACCGTGAACTGTATCGAGATCGATCCCGCCAAGCTGGAAATGTTGCGGAGCGGGAAGTCGCCGATTTATGAGCCGGGCCTTGAAGAATTGCAAGAACGCAATATGCGTGCCGGACGGCTCCGCTTTACCGATAATTATGCGCTTGGTCTCGCTGATGCCCGGTTGATCTTTATTACGGTTGGGACACCAATGGGGGACGATGGCGCGGCTGATCTCTCCTATGTCAAAGCGGCAGCACTGGGCATTGGACAGCATCTGACCCGCGATGCCATTATCATTGATAAGAGTACGGTGCCCGTTGGTACCGGTGATATGGTCTTTTCGATTATCGCTGAACATGCCGCCCCGGGCATCCACTTCTCGGTTGTCTCGAATCCTGAGTTTCTGCGCGAGGGCAGCGCACTGACCGATTTCTTCAAGCCCGACCGGATTGTCCTTGGCTCAACGAATCAGAAGGCCGCCGAAGAGGTCGCCGAGTTGCATGCACCCCTTGGCGCACCGATCATTATTACTGACCTCCGTACCGCCGAGATGATTAAGTATGCCTCGAATGCGTTCCTCGCAACCCGTATCTCATTTATCAATGAGATCGCCCAGATCTGTGAGCGCCTCGGGGCCGATGTCCGCGAGGTGGCCCGTGGCATGGGGGCCGATAAACGCATTGGGCCCCATTTCCTCGATGCGGGTATTGGCTATGGGGGCTCCTGTTTCCCCAAAGATGTCCTCGCGCTTCACCATATGGCGGCTTCCGCTGGCTGCCATCCGCAGTTACTTCAGGCCGTGATGGAGATTAATCAGTCGGCGCGTGAACGGTTTGTCCAGAAGGTCGAGACGTTGCTTGGTGATCTGGACGGCAAGTATATCGGGGTGCTCGGCCTGTCGTTCAAGCCGAATACCGATGATATCCGTGAAGCTCCGAGCATTGATATCATTCGGGCTCTCCAGGCGAAGGGTGCCCGCGTCAAGGCCTATGATCCGGTTGCTATGGAAAATGCTGGCGAGGTCATGCCCGAAGTGACCTTCTGCGCCACGGCCTATGATGTCGCCAAAGAGGCCGACGCACTCCTGCTTGTGACCGAGTGGAATGAGTTCAAGCAGATCAACTGGGATAAGATCCGTAGTTTTATGCGCCAACCTATTGTCGTGGATGGACGCAATCTCTATGATCCTCAGGAGATGGCAAGCCGTGGCTTTACCTACTGGGGCGTCGGTCGCGGCAGTCGTGATGATTTAGATCTGAATCCGAAAGATCACGGCCTGCTCACAACATAAACGCCCGTCGCTTGGGGGTGTGAGGGCGCAACCCCCAAGTATCACGCTTGTGCTGGCGCAAACAGCCAGCACAAGCATAGGTTTTGAGGGCGCTAGCCCGAAAGTTCATGCGCATGGGGCACAGTCCCCAGTCATCTCGCTTGTGGAGCTCTCTATGGAACTGCCCACCACCCTGGTACGCGAATTGCTTACGCGTGCGCTGGCCGAGGATCTTGGGAGTGGTGATCTGACAACGCAGGCCGTGATTCCTGCGACGGCACACGTGGAAGCAGCCTTTGTCTTCCGCGAGGCCGGCCTTGTCTGTGGCCTCGACGTCGTTGCCGCCACCTTTACGCTCGTTGATCCCACACTCGTTGTGACGCCCCTGGTGCAAGAAGGCGCCCAGGTTGCCCCCGGTACCGTGGTGGCAACCGTGAGCGGCTCAGCCCGTGGGGTGCTGACCGGAGAGCGCGTCGCGCTCAATCTTTTTCAACGCATGAGTGGCATTGCAACCCTCGCAGCACGCTATGTCGCTGCAGTCGCTGGAACGAAAGCTCGGATCCTGGATACACGCAAAACAACACCCGGTCTGCGCCTCCTCGAAAAGTACGCCGTACGGCTTGGTGGCGCGACAAATCACCGCTTCGGACTGTATGATGGCGTGATGCTCAAAGATAATCACCTCGCCATCCTCGCCGCTCAGGGCATTGGTCTGGGGGCAGCAGTACAACAAGCACGTGCAGCGGTTGGGCCAATGGTGCGCGTCGAGGTCGAAGTTGAAACTGTGGCTCAGGCTGGCGAAGCCGCCGAGGCGGGGGCAGATCTCATCATGCTTGATAATATGACCCCTGAGACGATGCGTGCTGCGGTGAGCCTCGTGCAAGGGCGCACCTTGCTTGAAGCCAGTGGAGGTGTTACTCTGGAACGAGTACGGGCAATTGCCGAGAGCGGGGTGGATTATATTAGTGTCGGGGCTCTGACCCACGCAGCGCGCGCCCTCGATATTGGGCTTGATATTGCTTGATTTTGCTTGATACGTTTGACACACAGAGAGCGCTCTTGTAGAATAGCAGTATTACATAGACCTGAAAGTGATCCTGATCATAACTTGAAAGATACGCTGAGAAATTTGCTCAGCGTAAGATTATTCCACAGTTTGTTCAGAGGCATGAGCGCTAATTGCATCATGATCTTGCATCAAAGCTGTGCCCGAGCAAAGTGCCTTCGGTGCGGTAGCACATGGCCCGCAAGATAGTGACGTTCGCGTTGTTGCATAGCCAGGCTGAACTGTACGGGTACAAAAGCCTGCACCGTCAGGCGTCTGCCAACCTTGCCTGATGCACAACCCGATAGTAACGCTCTATGAACAGGCTAGGCATGGATCATAGGGGGGCTGATGTCTCAAGATGCGGTACATCAGTGGACACATCGCGGCTCCGCACTTTTCCCCAATGGTGATGTTCAACGCTGGTTTGCTCTATGTCACTTGCTGCATCATCGATTGATGCACAGATTCACGCAACCACGAGGGCCACCCTGATGGTCTGTTTGATCGGAAACAACTGGTGAAGCCGATAGATTGGGTAGCTCGTCAGGCCTCTGGTGGTTGTTCTATTGTTGACACTACCAACGCCTCGTTTTCGCTGCAGGAGGAAGGAATTTTCATGGATCGTAACAACAACACAGGAACAGCCGTACACGGAAGTTCGACTAACCGCTTGGCCCTGCTAGGTTTTGCGCTGGTTAGCGCCGTGGCCGCGCTGCTCTTCTGGATTCTGGTCACAACAGCCAGCGCCCAGAGTCTCGCGAATGTCACGTTGAACTGGGTCTCGCCAGGCGCAAGTGCCACGGTGAGCACGCCAGTGTCGTTTGAGGTCGGTGCGACCGGCCTTGCCGATGGTACATTTACGTACGCGTGGACGATTGACGGGACAACGACCTTTACGGATAGCGCGACAGCAGCGACTGGCGCGGCAACGTTTAACCAGACCTACACGTTCGGCGAGATTGGTCGGTTTGGCATTGCATCGCAACTGACCGATGGGGCGGCCACGCTGGCCGCTGACTTCCGGCAGGTGCTGGTGACCGGCACGCTCGCCATCTCCCCAACAAATGTTTCGACTGCCGAAGAGACCACGTTTGTCGTGACGATGCCTGAACTGCGCACCGCTGGTGCCAGCGAGGGTGCCGTCTACAATCTCGTGATTGCGTATGGCGACGCCATCGATAGCTTCGAGCGGCTTACGGTCGCCCCAGGCACCACCACCGTGACCACAACCCATAAGTACCTGATCGGTGGAACCTTCGCGGTCACCGCACGGGTTGAGTTGATCGACACCTACAACAACTATGTGTACGACGATGCCGATGTGCTGGCGACAGGGAGTGCCACAACCGTTGTGACGCAGAAGATCTACCTGCCGATCATTGGCAAGTTTGAGGAAGTGCAATAAGCAAACGATGCATCCCGTAGCCTGGTAACAGGCTATGCGCGTCAC
Organism: Candidatus Chloroploca mongolica; assembly: GCF_004762035.2. Classification (GTDB taxonomy): domain Bacteria; phylum Chloroflexota; class Chloroflexia; order Chloroflexales; family Chloroflexaceae; genus Chloroploca; species Chloroploca mongolica. Next base: position 30,109 of record NZ_SIJK02000012.1, read on the forward strand.
GCTGATTGGTTCACAGGAAACCGATCAGATCCGTTTTGAGTGAGCCGGGCGCATGGCGCCAGCCATGTGCCCGACTCATTACGTTGTTTTCGCCCCTACCAATGCTGGTAGCGGTGCAATGAGGGGAGCTGGAGATGCCAGCGAAGCTGAAAACGCCCACGAAGGGCTCAACGGTGGCAGAGGCCGCCACATCGAATGGGCTCACCGTCTTTGGTGAGGGACGACGGCGCGTCTTGATCGAACACGTTATCCCCCAGGTTGATGCAGGGCATTATCCGATCAAACGAGTTGTCGGTGATCTCGTGACGGTCGAAGCCGATATCTTTGCCGATGGGCACGATGTGCTCGCCGCTGTGTTGCGCGTGCGCGACCCCGCTGATCAGTCCTGGCACGAGATGCCGATGACGCTTCTCGGCAATGACCACTGGCGCGGTGTCTTTAGTGTCGCGACGATGGGCACCTATACCTATACCCTGGTCGCCTGGATTGATCGTTTTGCAACCTGGGAACATCAGTTGCATAAACGCGTTGAGGCGGGGCAGGAAGTCCAGGTCGATCTCTTGATTGGCGCTGCCCTGGTCGATGAGGCAGCAGCAGATGCGCCTGATTCAGTTGCCGCAACGCTGCACGGTTTCGCCGCAGCCTTGCGTGCGGGTGACGCCGAGGCTGCCTTTACCCCCGAACTGGCCCGCCTGATGAGCGCACACCTGCCGCGCCAGTTTGCGACAACCTTTGAGCGCGAATTGCATGTCACGGTTGATCGCCCTCTGGCGCGCTTTTCGGCATGGTATGAACTCTTTCCCCGTTCGGCTGCGCTTGAGCCAGGGAAGCATGGGACATTTATGGATGTGATTGCTCGCTTGCCCTATGTGGCCGAGTTGGGCTTTGATATCCTCTATCTGCCCCCGATTCACCCGATTGGCCGCCAGTTCCGTAAGGGCAAAAATAATAGTGTCACGGCGCTCCCTGATGAACCCGGTAGCCCCTGGGCGATCGGCGGCCCTGAAGGCGGCCATAAGGCGATCCATGCTGAACTGGGTACCCTTGAGGATTTTCACGAACTTGTCGCTGCAGCGCGAAGCTATGGCATCGAGCTTGCCCTCGATATTGCCTTTCAGTGCTCGCCTGACCATCCCTATGTGCGTGAACATCCCGAGTGGTTCCGCGCTCGCCCCGATGGAACCATCCAGTATGCTGAGAATCCACCGAAAAAGTATCAGGATATCTATCCCTTCGACTTTGAAACCAGTGATTGGCAGGGTCTCTGGTATGAGCTCAAGAGTGTCTTTGAGTACTGGATTGCACAGGGCGTAACGGTCTTTCGCGTCGACAACCCCCACACCAAGAGTTTTCGCTTCTGGGAGTGGTGCATTGGTAGTCTGAAGCGTGACCATCCTGAGTTGATTTTTCTCTCTGAGGCGTTTACCCGCCCCAGGGTGACGTATAATCTTGCCAAGCTTGGTTTTACGCAGAGCTACACCTATTTTACGTGGCGCACCCAGCGTTGGGAGCTTGCCGAGTATCTGCTTGAGTTGACCCAGACCGAAATCAAAGACTATTTTGGCCCCAATTTCTGGCCCAATACGCCTGATATCCTGACCCCTCAGTTCTATCCCGGGCACCGCTCGGTCTTCCTGACCCGCGCTGCCATGGCAGCGACGATGATGGCAAGCTGGGGCATGTATGGCCCCGTCTATGAGTTGATGCAACACGTGCCTGCACAGGGCCGGGAAGAGTATCTCAACAACGAGAAGTATGAGATCCACCACTGGGATCTAGACGACCCGAACAGTTTGCGTACTTTCATTGCGCGCCTGAACCAGATCCGTAAAACGAATCCGCCGCTTCAGCGCAATACAAACGTGCGCGTGCATCGGGTTGATCGCAACTTTGCGCTGAACGAGCAGCTCTTTGCGTATAGCAAAACAACCGATAATGCCACGCATATCATTCTCGTTGTGGTCAATCTTGACCCCGAGCAGGTACAGAGTGGGTGGGTGCAGGTTCCTGTCGATGAGTGGCACCTCGGGGCAACCTATCTTGCTCACGATCTGTTGAGCAACGAGCGGTATGTGTGGCAGGGTGAATATAATTATGTCTCACTTGATCCTGCGACGATGCCCGTCCATATCTTGCGACTGGAACGCCAGGAGGAGTTGCCTGGCTAGCATGTTGACCGTTTTTGATGCCCTTTAGGAGAACATGGCGATAGTAAAGCAGACCCGACCGAGCCGGACGCCGCAGGTTTTTGCGCATGATCCGCTCTGGTATAAAGATGCGATTATTTATGAGGTGCATGTTCGGGCCTTCGCTGATAGTGATGGCGACGGGATTGGTGATTTCAAGGGACTGACGAGCAAGCTCGATTATCTGCAGGAACTTGGGGTGACCGCTATCTGGTTATTACCCTTTTATCCTTCGCCCCTCAAAGATGATGGCTATGACATCGCCGATTACACCGATGTTCACCCGTCGTATGGCGATATCGCTGATGTGCGCCTCTTTATTCGTGAGGCGCATCGGCGTGGGTTGCGGGTCATCACCGAACTGGTGTGCAATCACACCTCTGATCAACATCCCTGGTTCCAGCGTGCGCGTCGTGCCCGTCCCGGCACTTCCCAGCGCGATTTCTATGTCTGGAGTGATAATCCCCAGAAGTATCGCGATGCGCGCATTATTTTCAAAGATTTCGAGACCTCAAACTGGACCTGGGATCCGGTTGCCGGGGCCTACTATTGGCATCGCTTCTACAGCCACCAGCCTGACCTGAACTTCGAGCATCCTGCCGTGCATCGGGCGATCTTTAAGGCGATGGAGTTCTGGCTTGATATGGGGGTGGACGGTCTTCGCCTTGATGCCATTCCGTATCTCTATGAAGAAGAGGGGACAAATTGCGAGAATCTGCCCCAGACGCATGTCTTTCTGAAGAAGTTGCGCCAGCAACTTGACGCCAAATATCCGGGACGCATGTTCCTCGCCGAGGCGAACCAGTGGCCGGAAGATCTGATCTCGTATTTTGGGGATGGCGATGAGTGCCACATGGCGTTCCATTTCTCGGTGATGCCCCGCCTGTATATGGCGGTACATCAAGAGAATCGCTTCCCGATCATTGATATTATGCATCAGACGCCGACGATTCCTGATGCATGCCAGTGGGCGATCTTCCTCCGTAACCACGATGAGTTGACCCTCGAGATGGTAACCGATGAAGAACGCGACTATATGTATCGTTTCTATGCCAAAGATCCGCAGGCCCGGATCAACCTTGGCATTCGGCGCCGGCTTGCGCCATTGCTCGGCAATCATCGGCGCAAGATCGAACTGATGAATGGCTTGCTCTTTTCGTTGCCCGGCACGCCGGTGCTCTATTATGGCGACGAGATTGGCATGGGTGACAATATTTACCTCGGCGATCGCAATGGGGTGCGTACCCCTATGCAGTGGGCCGGGGATCGCAACGCTGGTTTTTCACGGACGAATCCTCAACGCCTCTATCTGCCGGTGATCACTGACCCCGAGTACCACTACGAGATGGTCAATGTTGAAAATCAGCTTGGCAATCAGCATTCGTTGCTCTGGTGGACGCGGCGTCTGATTGCCTTGCGGAAACGTTATAAGGCGTTTGGCCGGGGAACCCTCGAGTTCCTTCATCCCGAAAACCGCAAGGTGCTCTGTTTTATTCGGCGCTATGAGGAAGAGACGATCCTCGTCATTGCCAATCTCTCGCGGTTTGTGCAAGGCGTCGAACTTGACCTGTCATCCTTCCGCGGGATGATGCTGGTCGAGATGTTTGGGCAAGTCGAGTTCCCACCGGTGGGCGATCATCCCTACTTCATTACCGTCGGCCCACACAGCTTCTACTGGTTTAGCCTGGTGCCCCAGCGTGCCGAGGGTGTGCGCAGCGATGGGAGCGGGCTTGTTGATAGTGCCGATGTGCCGCTACTCACCATTGAAGCCGGTGGGTGGGATGCGATCTTTTATGATGGTCGTCAGGCGCAACTAGAGCAGGTTTTGCCTCATTATTTGCGCCCACGTCGCTGGTTTGGGGCCAAAGCACGCCGGATTAAAAATGTGCAGATCGCCGATGTGGTGATGGTTCCTCATGATGATATGCTTTCGTACCTTGTGCTGGCAACAGTTCAGTACACCGAAGGAAGCGCCGAAACCTATCTCTTGCCGATGGCCTATGCCGAAGGCGAACGGAGTCGCGATATTCTCGCCGACTCACGTCACGCCGTTATTGCTCGTCTGCGCGTCAACGATCAGCAAGAAGAACCTGGCATACTCTACGAGCCCTTGATTGACCGTGGCTTCTGTGCGATGCTGCTCGATCTCGTCGTTGGGCGACGCCGCCTGCGCAGCGAACATGGGGCCGATCTGACGGCAGCAACAACACGGGCGCTACGGGGCCTAGTCGGTGATGGGACGGGCCTTGAAGCTTCGGTGATGCGCGGTGAGCAGAGCAATACCTCGATCAATTTTGGCGGGCGCATGATCATGAAACTCTTCCGCAAAGTTGATGTTGGGGTCAATCCCGATCTCGAAATTGGACGCTATCTCACCGATGAGGCTGGCTATGCCCATACCCCGCCGCTGGCCGGGGCGATCGAGTATACACGCCCTGGCGAAGAAGCGATCACGCTGGCCCTGCTGCAAGGCTTTGTCCCGAATGAAGGCGACGCCTTCGATTTTGCGATTGATGTGCTCAATAGCTATTTTGATCGCGTGCTGGTTGAGCCTGACCTTGTCGCACCGACAACCGAGGTGACCATTGCTGCGCTGCTTGATGCCGACGTTGAACCGCCAGCTCCCGGGGGTGAGTTGATCAGTGCCTATCTCGACTCGGCTCAGTTGCTGGGCAAACGTACCGCCGAATTGCATCTGGCCCTCGCACGCGGTAAATCAACGGCGTTTGCGCCTGAACCCTTCTCACTGCTCTATCAACGCTCGCTCTACCAGTCAGTGCGCAGTTTGACCGCCGAAACCCTTCAGGGCTTGCGTAAGGTACTGCCAGGCTTGCCCGAAAACATCCGCGAGGATGCCAGTCAGTTGCTGGCCCTTGAGTCAGAGTTGATGGCCCGCTTCCGACGGGTTAGTGCGACGAAGATCGAGGCCACGCGCACCCGGATTCACGGTGATTACCATCTCGAACAGGTGCTCTATACCGGCCTTGACTTCATGATTATCGACTTTGAAGGCGAGCCGATCCGCCCGATTAGCGAGCGGCGCATTAAACGGTCACCGTTACGTGATATCGCCGGTATGTTGCGCTCGTATCAGTATGCAGCCTATTCAAGCTATTTCGGGCGCCTCCAATCGACTGCGCTGTCGCCTGAAGAGACGGAGCGTCTGCGCCAGTGGGCCGATTTCTGGGCCTTCTGGGTTGGTGCCGCGTTCCTGCGCAGCTATCGTGAACATACTGAAGGGGCTTCGTTTGTGCCCGCTGCACGGGGCGATCTTGAAACCCTGCTCGAGGTCTTTTACCTCGAGAAGGCGGTCTATGAGGTTGCCTATGAGATGAATAACCGCCCCACCTGGCTGAGTATTCCACTTAGTGGAATTTTACGCCAGATTACAGGGTAAACTTCCATGTGTGGAAGTTCTACCTATTTGATGAGGAGTATATGTCAGAAGAAGCGAAAAAACCACGTCGCAGTCGTGCAAAAAAAACGACACCATCACCCGAACCAGTGATTGAAACGACGACGGCCCCTGAAGCGGATACGCCAGTTACGCTTGCCGAACCGTCAGTTGAGGCAGCCAGTCAGGCTGACGAAGCAGTCGTTGCACCAACTGAAGATCAGGGTGCGCCAGAGCCTGTGGCTTCAATTTCACCGTCTCTCCCGATCCCTATACATGTGGATCGCTATCCTGGATCGCCGGTTCTGACTGATGATGACATCTACATTTTCAATGAAGGCAATCACTTCCGCCTGTACGAGAAACTGGGAGCACATGTCACAACGGTAGATGGTCAGGAAGGTACTTATTTTTCCGTCTGGGCACCGAATGCCGAGTATATTGCGGTCATTGGTGCCTGGAATAACTGGCACTCGGGTCACAACCCGCTCAAGGCTCGTGGTAACTCGGGGATCTGGGAAGCCTTTGTGCCCGGGGTTGTCAAAGGGGCGAGTTATAAGTTCCACGTCTCGTCGCGCTTTCATGCCTACAAAGAAGATAAGACCGATCCGATGGGTATTATGTATGAGGTTTCCCCTGGTACAGCCTCGATTGTCTGGGATCGTGAGTATACCTGGAATGATGAGGCCTGGATCGAGAGCCGCATGCAGCGTCAGAATTTGAATACGCCAATGTCGATCTATGAGGTACACCTCGGATCGTGGATGCGCGTTCCCGAAGAAGGCGGGCGCTCACTCTCGTATCGCGAGATTGCCCCTAGGCTTGCCGAACACGTCAAGCGCTGTGGCTTTACCCATATCGAGTTGCTTCCTATTACCGAACATCCCTTCTTTGGTTCGTGGGGTTATCAGACAACAGGCTTTTTTGCCCCGACCAGTCGTTATGGGACGCCCCAGGATTTCATGTACTTTGTGGATTATCTCCATCAGCATGGGATCGGGATTATTCTCGACTGGGTGCCTTCGCACTTCCCAACTGATGGCTTTGGCCTGAGTTACTTTGATGGTACCCATCTGTATGAACATGCCGACCCTCGCAAGGGCTTTCATCCTGATTGGGGAAGCTACATCTTCAACTATGGGCGCAATGAAGTCCGGAGTTTCCTGATCAGTTCGGCCCTGTGCTGGCTTGATACGTTTCATATAGATGGATTGCGCGTTGATGCCGTCGCCAGTATGCTCTACCTCGACTATTCGCGGCAGCCGGGTGAGTGGATTCCCAACCAGTATGGCGGGAACGAGAATATCGACGCGATCATGTTCTTGCGCCAGTTTAATACTGAGGTCTACAAGAACTGCCCCGGGGTTCAAACCATCGCCGAAGAAAGCACGGCCTGGCCGATGGTGTCACGCCCGACGTATGTGGGCGGGCTCGGCTTTGGGTTCAAGTGGGATATGGGCTGGATGCACGATACGCTCTCGTATTTCCGGCGCGATCCGGTCTTCCGCCGGTTCCACCACAACGAACTGACCTTCCGCGGGCTCTATATGTTCACCGAGAACTATGTGCTCGCGCTGTCACACGACGAAGTGGTACATGGCAAGGGTTCGTTGCTCGACAAGATGTCGGGTGATGTCTGGCAGAAGTTTGCCAACCTGCGCCTCCTCTATAGCTATATGTATGGTCAGCCAGGCAAGAAGCTTATCTTTATGGGTAGTGAGTTTGGCCAGTGGCGCGAGTGGAAACACGACGAGAGCCTTGATTGGCATCTGATGATGTTCCCGTCGCATCGCGGTATCGCTGACACGCTCGCTGATCTCAATCGCCTCTATGTGAGTGAACCAGCCCTGGCTGAACTCGATACCGATCCCGATGGCTACGAGTGGATCGATGCGAATGATGCCGATAATAGTACCTACAGCTTCTTGCGCAAGGCACGTTCGAATGGCGATCAGATCCTGGTCGTGATGAATGCAACCCCGATCATCCGTGAAAACTACCGCGTCGGGGTGCCTCGTGGTGGCTGGTGGGAAGAACTCTTTAATAGCGATGCCAAAGAGTACTGGGGCAGTGGCGTTGGCAATGCTGGCGGCGTCATGGCGGATGACCAGCCGAGCCATAATCGTCCCTTCTCGCTTACCATCGACCTGCCCCCACTCGGTGCGCTCTTCTTCAAGAGTCGCGGTTAGTCGAGGGTTGAGGCCCGGGTGCCTGCGGCACCCGATGCCCCCCCCCAAGAATCTCTCTTCTTCTTCTGGCGCACGATGCAAGCTTTGCTTGCATCGTGCGCCAGAAGAACCGCAGGTTTTGCGGGCAACAACCCTAAATTGAATTCATATAGGGCCATCGGCCTACACCAGAAGCTTATGCCTGAGCGATATATCTGTATACACGGCCACTTCTACCAACCACCACGCGAAAATCCCTGGATCGAGTCGATTGAACAGCAAGACTCGGCCTACCCCTACCACGACTGGAACGAACGCATTACTGCTGAGTGCTATGAAGAGAATGCTGCCTCGCGGATTCTTGATGCCCAGAATCAGCTTATTCGCATTGTCAATAACTATAGCCGCATTAGCTTCAATGTTGGTCCTACGTTGCTAAACTGGCTGGCTGACAAAGCACCCCGTGTCTATCAGGCGATCCTGGATGGCGATGCCGAGAGCATTCGCTATTTCGGGCGTGGCTCGGCGATAGCTCAGTGTTACAACCATATTATTATGCCGCTTGCCTCACGCCGCGATAAGCTTACTCAGGTGCGTTGGGGAATTGCTGATTTTGTCTATCGCTTTGGTCGCAATCCCGAGGGGATGTGGCTACCCGAAACAGCCGTCGATCTTGAAACCCTCGATATGATGGCTGAACACGGGATTGCCTTCACGATCCTTGAACCGCATCAGGTCAGCCATTTCCGTAAGCTTGGCGATCTCGTCTGGAATGATGTGCGTGGCGGGCGCATTGATCCGACACGCCCCTATCTGGTGCAACTCCCCAGTGGTCGCTCCATCACGATCTTCTTTTATGATGGCCCGGTCTCCCGCGCCGTTGCGTTTGAACGCCTCCTGGTCAATGGCACAACCTTCGCCGCCCGCATTGCCGGAACCTTCAGCGAGTATCGCCCCTGGCCCCAGATCGCGAATATCGCAACTGATGGCGAAACCTATGGACACCATCATCGCCACGGTGATATGGCCCTTGCCTATGCTCTGCAGTACATCGAAGAACGTGGCCTCGCACGTCTGACCAACTATGCCGCCTACCTCGCGGCATATCCGCCGACCCATGAGGTGCAGATTGTCGAGCAGACCGCCTGGAGTTGCGTGCATGGCGTTGGTCGCTGGAGCACCGATTGTGGCTGCAATAGCGGTGGCAATCCGGGTTGGCGTCAGACGTGGCGCGCACCACTGCGCACTGCGCTTGATTGGGTGCGCGATACGCTGTCCCCACGCTTCGAGGGGCTCGGTCGTCATCTGTTGCATGATCCCTGGGCCGCCCGTGATGATTATATCCAGGTCGTCCTTGAACGTACCCCCGAACGAATCGAGGCCTTCCTGCAACGCCACGCCCGCCCGTCACTCGACGAAAGCCAGCGCATCGCTGTCTTGAAATTGATGGAACTCCAGCGCCATCTGATGTTGATGTATACCTCGTGCGGCTGGTTCTTTGATGACCTCGCGGGAATCGAGACGATCCAGGTGATCATGTATGCAGGACGGGCTATTCAGCTTGCGCATGAACTGTTTGGCGAAGATTATGAACCCAGTTTTCTTGTGCGGCTCGCCCAGGCTCAGAGCAATGATCCCGCCCAGGGTGATGGCCGCCAGATCTATGAGCGCAAGGTTCGCCCAGCAATCGTCGATTTGCGTAAGGTCGGAGCCCACTATGCGATGTCTTCACTCTTTGCCGGGTACGAAGAGCGCGCTCAGGTCTATAGCTATCTCGTTGAATACGAAGATTATCACCTGCTCCCCTCGGGCAAGGCACGCCTCGCGATGGGCCGGATGCACATCAGTTCGATGATCACTGGCGAGTCGGCCCGTCTGAGTTTTGGGGTGTTGCATATGGGTGACCACAATATCTCGGGGGGAGTGCGCGAGTATCAGGGCGAGACCGCGTATCACCTGATGATCGAAGAGTTGAGCGAGCTCTTTCTGCGCGCTGATCTTCCTGGTGTGATCCGGATGATCGATCATACGTTTGGTCGCGATACGTCGTCACTCAAGTTGCTCTTTGGTGATGAACAACGCAAGATCCTCAAGATCGTGCTTGATTCGAGCCTCGCCGATGCGACGGCTTCGTATCGGCGGATCTATGAGCAGCACGCCCCCTTGATGCGCTTTCTGGCAAGCCTCGGTACGCCAGTGCCCCAGGAGTTTCAGATTGCCGCCGAGTTTGCGCTCAATACCGAGTTCCGCCAACTGCTCGAAGCTGACACCCTCGATCTTGACCGCATTCATACCTTGCGCCGCGAAGCCTCACGCGCCGGGGTGACGCTTGATAGCGCTGGCCTCGGTTATAGCCTCTCGCAGACGATCGAACTGATCACCGACGCATTTCAGGCGCAACCCCGCGATCTCGCCTTGCTGCAGCAACTCGACGATGCCGTCGGTCTGGCCCGCGGGCTGCCGTTTGAAGTGGATGTCTGGCAGACCCAGAATGTCTATTATCGGTTGCTTCAGAGTACCTACCTTGATGTACGGGCCGAGGCGTCCCAGGGGTATAACGAAGCACGGCAGTGGATCGTTGCTTTTACGTCGTTAGGGCAACGTCTTGGTTTTCAAATCCGCACGGGCAGTGGGTAACAGCGCTGTTTGCGTTGCGCGACTGCACGGTCTTTGGATCGCTTTGTAGAGTGAAAGAAATCCATGAAAACATCACTTCGCCCCCAGGATAAAGAAGGCATCGAGCAACTGTTGCATCAGTTGCCACGCCACCTTCCCCGGGCAACGTACCGTCTTCAGTTTCATGCTGATTTCAACCTTGACCAGGGTGCGCAGCTTGCCGGGTACCTGCAACGCCTTGGCATCAGTGATGTCTATGCGTCACCAATCTTGACGGCCCGTGCGGGGAGTCCCCATGGGTATGACATTACGGACCATAGCCAGATCAATCCCGATCTGGGTGGCAACGAGGCCTTCAAACGCTTCAGTGACACCCTGTTGCGGCATCAACTTGGCCTGATCCTTGATGTGGTGCCCAACCATATGGGCATTGGTGATCTGCGCAATACATGGTGGTCGGATGTGCTCGAGAATGGACCGTCTTCAATCTATGCGCACTATTTTGATATTGATTGGGATCCTGTGCGCCCTCAGTTGCGCGCTAAAGTGTTGCTCCCCATTCTGGGGGCGCAGTATGGCGATGTGCTCGATGCCGGTGAATTGCAACTTCGCTATGCTGGCGGTGCGTTCTTCCTTGCCTACTACGAGCATCTCTTCCCGCTTGATCCATGCAGTTACGCCGATCTGCTTGGCTATAAACTTGATGCCTTGATCAGCGAGCTTGGTGGCGATCACGTCGATGTGGTCGAGTTGCAGAGTATTCTGACGGCCCTCTCGTATCTGCCTGCCCATACCGAGGTAGCCCCGGAAAAGGTACTGGAACGCAATCGCGAAAAAGAGGTGATTAAACGACGGCTGGCCAATCTCTATGAGCAGAGCGAATCTGTTCAGGTGGCGCTGGAGGCAACCCTGGCCTTCTACAATGGCACGCCAGGTCAACCCGAGAGTTTTGATCGTCTCGAGCAGTTGATTGCAGGTCAGCCGTATCGCCTCGCGTTCTGGCGGGTTGCCACCGAAGAGATCAATTATCGCCGTTTTTTTGATATTAACGATCTCGCCGCGATCCGCGTCGAGTTGCCCGAGGTTTTGCAAGCAACCCATCAACTGGTGTTTCGTCTCCTTGCCGAAGGACGGGCAACCGGCCTGCGGATCGATCATCCCGATGGCCTCTGGCGCCCGCCCGCCTATTTCCACCAGTTGCAGGCAAGCTATCTTGAATACTGGGCCGCCGCAACCCTCAAAGCCGATGGTCTTGAAGCCGGTGAGGAGGCCGCCGACTCAGCCATCTTTGACCACGTTGCCGCTTGGATCACGCAGACTCTTGCGCAGAGTGAGCACGAGGGTGTTGCGTGGCCGCTCTATGTGGTCGCCGAGAAGATTCTGTCGGCTGGGGAAGATTTGCCCGCTGATTGGGCCGTGGCTGGCACAACTGGCTACGATTTCTTGAATGAAGTCAATGGTATTTTTGTTGATCAAGCGGCACGCAAGCAACTTGATCGCCTCTATACCGATGTGGCTGGCGTGCAACCGCGCTTTGCTAATCTCGTCAATAGCAAAAAGAAAGAGATCATGCTCGTCTCGCTGGCGAGTGAGATCAATACCCTGAGCCATATGCTCGACCGGCTCACCGAGCGCAATCGCCACTATCGTGACTTTACGCTCAATAGCCTCACCTTCATTATCCGTGAAGTGATTGCCTGTCTGCCGGTCTACCGCACCTATATCAGCGGTCTTGACACCGTCACGCCCTGGGACGAGCGCTATGTTGAAGCCGCTGTGCGCGAGGCCAAGCGCCGTAATCCTCGTACCGCCGAGACGATCTTCAATTTTCTCTGCGATACGCTATTGCTCCGCAATCTCGACAGTTTCGCCGAAGATGCCCGCCCCGAGGTGATCCGCTTTGTGATGAAGTTCCAGCAGATCAGCGGGCCGGTGATGGCCAAGGGCGTTGAAGACACAACGTTCTATGTCTATAACCGCCTGGTCTCGCTCAATGAGGTCGGTGGGCATCCCGAGAACTATGGGCATAGCGTTGAGTATATGCATAAGCATGCCGGTCATCGCAGTACACGCTGGCCCTCTTCGATGCTCGGCAGTTCGACCCACGATACCAAACGGGGCGAAGATGTCCGCGCCAGGATCAATGTGCTCTCAGAGATCCCTCAGGAATGGCGTCAGATCGTCAGTCGCTGGACACGCCTCAATCTGCGCAAAAAGAAGACGCGTGATGACACGACCATGCCCTCGCGCAACGATGAGTACTTGCTCTATCAGACCCTGGTCGGGGCCTGGCCTTTTGCCAATGGCGCAACCCCTGATCCCGAGGTCTATCGCGGTGAGGCACTTGAAGGTTTCCGCGAGCGCATTGTCCAGTATATGGAAAAGGCTACCCGTGAGGCCAAGGTGCATACGAGTTGGGTCAATCCCGGTGCCGACTATGATACCGCTGTCCGCCGCTTTGTCGAGGGTGTCCTTGACCCACGGCGGAGCGGGCGCTTTCTCGATAGCCTCGCGATCTTTGCCGAGCGCGTCGCTTTCTTTGGCTTTTTCAATAGCCTGGCCCAGACCCTGATCAAACTGACGGCACCAGGGGTGCCTGATATTTACCAGGGCTGCGAGCTCTGGAATTTGAGCCTCGTTGACCCCGATAACCGCCGTCCGGTTGATTATGCCTTGCGCGAACGCTTGCTCGATGAGATAGTCACGCGGTATGAGGCTGGTGAGCAGGCAAGTTTCGCGCAGGAGTTGTTCGAGCAGATCACCGATGGTCGCATCAAGCTCTATCTAACCTACACCGTCTTGCAACTGCGGCGTGCTAGACCAGAGCTCTTCGTCGAAGCCGGCTATCTGCCGCTTGCCGCCGCCGGTGACCGCGCCGACCACGTGGTCGCCTTTGCCCGCCAGAGCGATGCGGGCGAACTGCTCACCGTTGTCCCACGGCTGCCGTTGCGCCTCGCCAATGGCGACCGTCTGCCCCCAACTGGTGAGCGCTGGGGCGAAACGCGCCTGATCGTTCCCCACGCAGTCGATGGCACCCACTACCGCGACCTGTTTACCGGGGCTACCCTGACGATCGCTACCCACGATGATCACACCGGCTTCTGGATGCGCGATGTGCTTGCCCAGTTCCCGGTAGCGTTGTTGGAACAGATCTGAGCGATGGAGTGTCCCCTCCACGTCGTGGGAACCAACTGCGCTTGAGGCAACAGCCCGGGCCTCACCTTCGTGGGAACCAGCCGCGTAACTGTTCACATGTGGGGTAACAGGCAAGCCTGGGAGCGAGGGCGTCCCGCCCTCGGAATGCCTTCGAGGGCGGGACGCCCTCGCTCCCAGGAGAAGCGTGAACAGTTACCCAACCGCACCTTCGTTGGAACCAGCCGCGCCTGTTGCAACCGCCCAGGCCGCACCTTCGTTGGAACCAGCCGCGTCTGTTGCAACCGCCCAGACCGCACCTTCGTTGGAACCAACCGCGCCTGTTGCAACCGCCCAGACCGCACCTTCGTTGGAACCAACCGCGCTAGCGCGGCTGGTTCCAACGGAAAAACCTCTTCCACCGGAACCAGCCGTAACGACCCCGTCGGACACCTGCTAACACACGTCAGGTCGTTGTACCCATGGCACAGGTCGCATTTGTCGGCGCGATGCGTCGGCCGCGCTGGCTCCAGCGGAATCATCGGGCTCCGCCGCAGGCGATCGCTCGCTGCCCGCAGCATTGTCACCAACGGTCCACGCTGGGGACGCTGGTGAGGCAGCGGGACACTCGCGACGGCATCGTAGGGGCACGCTTCAATGCATTTGCCACAACCCGTGCAGGCGTCGGTGATGATCAACACACCGTTTTCGGTGCGCTCGAAGGCGTCATCAGGGCAGACTTCCACACATTCAGCACCGACACTGCATTGCCGACAGGTATCCACAACATCAAACTGATCAATCATCGCCCCATTCAGACTCAAACGGGCGCGCCCATGGCGATCGGCACATGCCTGTTCACAGATGCGACACTCTGGTGGACAGAGTTCCGGGGTGCGTACGAGAAGATGGGTGCCACGCAGCAGGCCCTTCGTGACCGCCAGTTCAACCTGGTGCTTCCGCTCTTCATCATTGCTCACCTTCTCCGAGTTGTTGATACGGGCTTCGATGACCTGGCGCAGTTGCGCTTCAAGTTCCGGACGCTCTTCAATCAGGCGGTAAAATTCAGCCCCTGGCAGGGCAAGCACATCGGTAGGGGTTAGGGCACGCACATTCGCCCGATGAGGCTTGCTGGTCAGCAACGCCATCTCACCAAAGAAATCACCTTCGCCCAATGTAGCAATGGTCACGCCATCTTGTTCGACCATCACCTGACCATTCTCAACCAAATAGAGCGAACTCGCCGGTTCGCCCTGACGGATAATCAGGTTGCCCCGGGCAACATGCATTGGTTCCAATAACCCCGCCAAGGCCAGACGCTCCATTGGGAAGAGTTGACTCAACAGGGGGACGCGCGCCAGGGTACAGTCAACCATTCGCTGCTTGTAGACACGACGCAAAGCCGCAGTCAGCATGGGCATACTACTCATTGCGTCGCGGAGTTCGGCAATCGGTATCTGCAAAAGGTGGCAGTCGGTTTGCGTCAGTGCACTCATCCGCCGAAAGAAATCACCAAACAGCGGTCCTTCGCCAAAACAATCGCCACGTGACAATGCTCCCATCAACACATCGCGGCTATCTTTGTCACGCAACCGCAAAAACAGGCTCCCCTGTAACATAATGAAGAGGAACCGATCCTGTTTCTGTTGTCCTAGCAGCGTCGCCCCCGCAGGGAAAGCGCGAAACGTGCTCATCGCCAGCAGACGGCTCAATTCACCGGGCGGCACATCTTGGAAGCAATCAAGGCACGCCAGCACCGCCAGCGCTTCTTTACGCCGCATACTCTCACGCTCAACTCGCGCCTGCGCGACAGGCGAACGGGCTGGTGAAGGTTTTTTTGCAGCCATTACTAACTACCTTAGGTCTCATATGCATGAACTTTAGGGCGCTAGCCCTAAGAACCCATATGTATGCTGGTGAGAACGGCCAGCGGCGCTGGCCGTTCTCACCAGCATACGTATGACGAACTACTCACAAGCCTGAACCCTACTATAACATACCAGATTGCGCGAGCAAGGTATAATAGGAAAAGAAGATGATGTAGCATTGTGAGCAATGTACCTTATGGCTCTCCGTACTCTGACCATTGACCTGGCACGCGGTCACGCTCGCCAGTTTTTGCCGGCTACGGTCGAACGCGATTATCTTGGTGGTCGTGGCGCAATCGCATGGCTGCTCTGGCATCACCTGCCACCCGCTACGGCCCCGATGGCCCCCGAAAATGTGCTGGTCTTTGCCGCAGGCCCCCTCGCTGGCACCTCTGCGTTTGCCTCGGGCGGCTTTGTGGTTGGAACCCGCTCGCCCCTGACTGGCGCAATTGCCTATAGCTGGGCCCAGGGTCACTGGGGGGCACAGTTGCGCCGAGTTGGCTACGATGTGCTCGTGATCCGTGGCCAGGCTCCCGCTTGGGTCTATCTTGCGATCGAGGGCAATCAGGTGCATCTACACTCCGCAACGCATCTGCTCGGTGCTGATACGGTTGCAACCGCCGCGATGCTTCAGACGCAGCACGGCGATGATGCCACTGTGCTCGCGCTTGGCCCCGCCGGTGAGGCCGAGGTTGCCTATGCCAGCATTGTTGCCGAGGGTCGCTACCCCGCTGAACCCGCCGGCACTGGCGTTGTGATGGGTTCGAAACGCCTTAAGGCGATCGTTGTCCGCGGTGGCCCACCCTTGACAGCCCACGATCCGCAGCGTATGCAGGCCGCCCTTGATGTCATCCGCCGCCGCGTTGAAAGCAGCCTCTTTGCCGCCGGCCTCAGTGAGGTTGGCAGTAGCCATCTCCTCGGACGCGCTGTCGAGTCGGGCGCACTCACTGAACGCAATGGACAACGCGGACACGTCAGTGACCATATGCTCACCATCAGGGCCCGCCTCACTGCACATCCCCGTGAATCGCGTGGCTGCCAGGGTTGCCCGATGCCCTGTTATTTCGATCTCTTCCAGAGTCCCGAGGTGCGGCGGCCCGTGCCCGAACTTGAATGTGTCGCCGGGTTTGGGGCCTGGTGTGGCATCACTGACGTTGATTGCCTCACCCTCCTCGCTGACCGCTGCCTCCGTCTCGGGCTTGATCCTGTTGCCACCAGCGCTGCCGTCAGTTTTCTGATGGAGTGCCAGGAGCAGGGGCTGACCCAACAGAAGTCGCTCGCCTGGGGCGATGGCGAGGCAGTACTCAGTGCCGTCGAGAATCTCGGTCGCAAGCACGAGAAACGTGATCTGCTCTCGCTTGGTGTTGGTGAGATGCAAGGCGTCTTCTGGGGTAGTGAAGCGTTTGCGCCTCAGGTCAAGGGCCAGGCGATGCCCGCCCTCGATGTGCGTGCTTCCTATCTGCTGGCCCTTGCGACCGCGACCGCCCCCATTGGCGGCGATTATCGCTATGCGATGGCCTACGAACCCTTCCATCCCGCGCCGCCTCCGTGGATTCCTGAACAGTCCGGGATGCCCCACGACTCGCATGGCAAGGTTGCCCGCCTCATCTGGCACGAGCGCTTCGCGGCTGTCCTCGATGCCGCCGGGATCTGCCGACGCCTTGGGTTGCTGGGCTATCAGGTTTCACCCGGTGAACTCCTTGCGCTGATCGCTGGGGCAACCGGGGTTGTCTTGACCGGCGCCGATATGTCCCGCCTCGGTGAACGTATTCTGACGGTCGAACGCCTCTTTGCCCGTCGTTATGCCGATAATGACGGCGTTGATACGCTCCCCCTCCGCTGGCTGCGTGAGCCGCTTGAAGATGGCCCCGCCGCCGATCAACTTCCGCCCCTTGCGTCGATGCTCGCCGCATATTATCAGCGCCACGGATGGTCGCCTGCGGGCGATCCGACTCCCGAACGCTTGGATGAGCTTGGCATTAAACGTCCAACGAGTAGTGCTTAGTATGACAAACCTTCCTTCACGCCTTGTGATCAAGCTTGGTACCAGTGTCCTTACCGCTGGTACCGATCGCCTCAATCGCCCGTACCTCGTTAGCCTCGCTCGCCAGGTCGCCGACCTGCGCGCTCAGGGTGTCCAGGTGCTCCTTGTCTCGTCCGGGGCCGTCGCCGCTGGCCGCGAACGCCTCAATGATGCGCCCGATCACCGCTCTCGCGCCAATGTGCCCCTCAAACAGGTCTATGCTGCCGTTGGGCAGAGCCGCCTGATGCACCTCTATGAGCAACTCTTTGAGTTGTATGGCCTCCAGGTCGCTCAGGCCCTCTTGACCCGCGATGACCTCCGCGACCGTCGACGTTACCTCAATGCCCGCAATACGCTCTTGCTCTGCATCGAGCGCGGCATTGTGCCGATTATCAATGAGAATGATGCTGTGGTCACCGCCGAGATTCGTGTCGGTGATAACGATAATCTTTCGGCTATGGTCGCTGGCCTCGTTGACGCCGATCTTTTGCTGATCCTCACTGATATCACCGGTCTCTATACCGCCGACCCACGCAATGATCCCAGCGCTGAATTGATCAGTGAAGTCGAGGTGATCGATGAGCGGATCTGGAGCATTGCCGGTGCCGCCGGAACCCATCGTGGTACCGGTGGCATGCAGACCAAGATCCAGGCCGCTGAATTGGCGACCCGCGCCGGGACCACCGTCGTGATTACCTCGGGTATGCAGCCCGATGTGGTGCTCCGCGTTGCCCACGGTGAACGCCTCGGTACCCGCTTCCCGGCGGCGGCGAGCCACCTCGACTCGCGTAAGCGCTGGATCATCGCCGAAACAGCCCGCCAGAGTCGCCTCGTTGTTGATGCAGGTGCTGTCCAGGCCCTCCGCTATCAAGGTCGTAGCCTCTTGCCCGCTGGCATTGTGGCCGTCGAGGGTGAATTCGACCGCGGCCAGACGATCCGTATCTTTGACCAGGAAGGCCACGAGATCGCCCGCGGTCTGACCCAGTATCGCGCTGCCGATGTGCGTACGATCAAGGGCCTCCGTTCCGCCCAGATCGCCGAGACCCTTGGGTATGAGTATGGCCCTGCCGTCGTGCATCGTGATGACATGGTGCTGATGTCATGAACTGGATTATTGTCCGTGGTGCCCGCGAGCACAATCTTAAAAATATTGATGTGCGCTTGCCCCGTAATCAGTTGGTGGTTATCACCGGTCTCTCGGGTTCGGGCAAGAGTACGCTGGCGTTCGATACGATCTTTGCCGAAGGCCAGCGGCGTTATGTCGAAAGTCTTTCGGTGGCCGCTCGTCAGTTTCTTGGCCAACTTGCCAAACCAGATGTTGATGCCATCGAGGGCCTTTCGCCAGCGATTGCCATTGATCAGCACAGCGGTAGCCGTCATCCACGTTCAACGGTCGGAACCGTCACCGAAATCTACGATTTTTTGCGCCTCCTCTTTGCCCGTGCCGGTCAACCCCACTGCCCGCAGTGCGGCCTGCCTCTCATCCGCCACTCGGTGCAAGAGATGGTTGATGCGATCCTTGCCCTCCCCGAGGACAGTCGCCTGCTCTTGCTCGCGCCACTGATTGCCCAGCGTACCGGCGATCACGTGCTTGTCTTTGAGGAAATGCGCCGCCGTGGCTTTGTCCGCGTGCGCGTCAATGGCGATGTCCGTGACCTTGATGAGGTCATTACCCTCGATCCTCTACACAGCCATACGATCGAGGTGGTGGTCGATCGCTTGATTGTCCGCCATCCCCCCATTAACGTGGCTCGCCCCCGCGCTGATCAACTCGCTGAACATCCTGATCGCGTGCGGATCACCGACTCGGTCGAGACTGCCCTCAAGCTTACCGCAGGACGTTTGCTGGTGCATACGCTCAATGGCGCAACCCTGAGCTTTTCACAGGCCTATGCCTGCCCCGATCACGGGTCGATCAACCTCTTCAGCCTCGAACCGCGCCATTTTTCGTTCAATAGCCCGCACGGTGCCTGCCCAACCTGTGATGGTCTGGGCCATGTCGCTGAACGCGATCGCGGCGCGTACCGTGACCGCGAGTTGCTTGCGTCTGCGTTATCTGATGACGCCCCCGCTGATGAAGAAGAGACCGACGAAGCCGCGCTGTTCGATGGGGCGTTCCAGATCTGCCCTGCGTGCCACGGCGATCGACTGCGGGCTGAAGTTCGGGCCGTCACCTTTGCCGACCAGACTCTGCCCAACATCAATCGAATGCCGATTACCGAGGCGTTGGCATGGACCCAAAGGATCTTGATGCTGGTGGAGGAAAAACCGCCCACGCTACCAGCAGACCATCCTCCAACCGACGCTCGCCCCGCCTCCACAGAAGCGGGCACGGCACCCACAACCCTCACCACACGCCAACGCTTGATCGCCGCCCCGCTGCTCAAAGACGTCGTCGAACGCCTCGCCTTCCTTGTCGATGTTGGCCTCGGCTACCTCACCCTCGACCGGGCGGCCACGACCCTCAGCGGTGGCGAGAGTCAGCGCATCCGTCTGGCAACCCAGGTTGGCGCAGGTCTCGCGGGGGTGATCTATGTGCTTGACGAACCAAGCACCGGGCTCCACCCCCGCGACCACGAGCGCCTGTTGCGAACGCTCATCCGCCTGCGCGACCTCGGCAATAGTGTGCTGGTCGTTGAACACGATGAGGCGACGATCCGTGCCGCCGATTGGATTGTTGATATTGGCCCCGGCGCTGGCCTACATGGCGGCGAATTGATCGTCAGTGGCACCCTCGAAACCGTGCTCGCCGAGCCGCGCTCACTCACTGGGCAGTACCTCAGTGGCAAGCGACGAGTCCCGCGCCCAACGCAGCGACGCCCCGGCAATGGCCGTTTCCTAACCCTTCGCGGTTGCCGTGAGAACAATCTCCACAATCTCGACGTGACGTTTCCGCTCGGATGCCTCGTGGTCGTCACCGGTGTTTCAGGGAGTGGCAAAAGCAGCCTCGTCATGGATACGCTCTATCCTCGCCTCGCCCAGGAATTGCATGGTGCCCAGGGGCGCGTTGGACTCCACACGAGCCTCGAAGGACTCGCCGCCATTGACAAAGTTGTCGCGATTGATCAGCACCCCATCGGGCGCACCCCACGCTCAAATCCAGCCACCTACAGTCGCGTCTTTGACCCAATTCGCAACCTCTTTGCCGCCACCACCGAGGCCCGCGCCCGCGGGTACGATGCCTCACGCTTTAGCTTCAATGCCCGGGGTGGCCGCTGTGAAGCCTGTCGTGGCGAGGGCCTGATCCGCGTCGAAATGCAGTTCCTCCCCGATCTCTTTGTGCCCTGCGACCGCTGTGGTGGGACCCGCTACAACCGTGAAACCCTCGATATACGCTATCGCGACCAGACCATTGCCGATGTGCTCGCCATGACCGTCGCCGAAGGTGCCGAGTTTTTTGCCCGTGTTCCTGCGATTGCCGAACGGCTGCAAACTCTGCTCGATGTTGGCGTCGGTTATATTCGCCTCGGCCAGCCGGCCAATACCCTCTCGGGGGGTGAAGCGCAACGCATCAAACTGGCAACCGAACTGGCCCGTCGCGCCACTGGACGCACCCTCTATATCCTTGACGAGCCAACCAGCGGCCTGCACATTGCCGATATCGAACGCCTCTTGAGCATCCTGCATCGCCTCGTTGATGCAGGCAATACCGTTATGGTGATCGAGCACAACCTCGATGTCATCCTGCACGCCGACTGGGTGCTTGACCTGGGGCCCGAGGGTGGCAGCGGCGGCGGGCATCTCGTCGCCGCTGGCCCCCCTGAAACGGTGATGCAAGTCGCCGCCTCACCCACGGGGACATACCTTGCCAGACATCATGCTTCACTGGCTACTCAAGGTTAACATAATCTGTTGACGATAGGGCAAGCCATCGTGTACAATACCAATACTCACCCCTACTGCGAAACCACGCATGGTTCTCGTAATGCGACTGTAACCTCGCCTACTTGTGATCCCGGTCGCTACATCCTATAGTACTTCGTAGGGGATGTATGCCGTCAAGGTGGGTAGTTACTATCTCTCATGTTGTCGTGCAAGAAAGGGGATCTCGATGGAGCGCATCATCATCCGCGATCATGAACCGATCGCTCCGTTTGCTGAACCCGCACGCGAATTACGCATTCTGAATAAGCCCCTTTGGTTACTCCAACGCGATCTACTCAAACAGCATTGCAAAGGTAGTCTTGAAATAAATTCAATTCAAGATCTTTTTACTGAACAAAATAGCAGCACCGATGAATTATTAGTGTATCGCGATAATCTCTATTTTAATGCCAATCTGATCGATGCGTTCATCAGTGCCGCACGCGCTTCGGGGCGTGCCTGCCAGATCGCGTTTCGTGCCAGCAATCCTGCCACCGGCGTGCGGGGTGACCCCACTATCGAACGCCATGCCTTGCAGTTGACCCGTGGTTTTGTCGCACGCACCGCGCAACCCTGCCTCGATGAAGGTCGCGAAGCGTACGCCGATGTCTATCTTGCCGAACTCTACTATTTCCCTCACGGCCCCGTTCAAGACCCCACCCCGCTTATTATCGAAACCCAGAGCCACGAGATGGGCTATTATCATATCCCAAGCTATATGGCGCATAAGGGCGATCTCACCTATCAGATCCCGCTGCGCGCTTTTCTTTCCCTTGAAAGCTGGGTGCATGTCTTCATCGCCAATATCTTGATGGGTGTCTTCACCTATGCGGCAGCGCAAGATGTCAAAATGAGCCGCGCTCGCCTCAAAGATATGCTGCACTGGAAACGCGAAGACTGGCGCATCTTTGTTGATAAGGCCGGCTTCTCTGCGGCGGCGATCTGGCAACGCCTCAATCCCTTTGAAGAGATGTGGCGCAACCATTTCCTCGCCTCCCACGCCCTCGTCAAAGTGGGCAAAAATTGCTCGATTGATCCTTCGGCAACCATCCACGGGCCAACCGTGATCGGGGATAATGTCTATATCGGCCCAGGCGTTGTGATTGCCAATAGCATCATCGGTAATAATGTCAATGTGATGCAGGGAAGCCAGGTGATGCTCAGTGTGGTCAGTGATCGCTGTTTCCTCCCCTTCAATGCGGGTCTCTTTATGACCACCTTGATGGAAAATAGTATGGTCGCCCAGAATTCCACCCTGCAGTTGACCGTTGTTGGCCGCAATACGTTTATCGGGGCCAATAATTGTTTTACCGATTTCAATCTGCAAAATGAACCAATCAAAGTGATGCATCGCGGCGAAGCCGTTGAAGTGCATCTCCCCGTCCTGGGGTCAGCCGTTGGCCATAATGTAAAAATCGGCAGTGGCTTTGTCGTCTACCCTGGACGAATGATCGAGTCGAATACCGTTATAATCTTTGATCATGATCAGGGCTTGATTAGCAAGACGGTCAGGGGGCACGATGTCGACGACGTCAACGTTGGTACCGGTGAACCACGCCGAATTATCTATCACTGGCCCAATGTCTACCACGATCCAGCTCAACCAGACCATCCTGAACCACCCAAGGCCTCCCTTGATCAGATCCAACCAGCCTATCCCAACGGAAGCTACCATTCCAATGGCGATCACCTCGATGCGTCTGCTTTGCACGAGCATCAGTCGTTGCCAGCCCCTGCTCGATCAATCAGTCAACCGACTGGCTCTGTCAGCCAGCAGCACCAGCGCGTCGGTGTTTCTCCCACCAGTGCGAGGAGGTCAATCCGGTGAGCAAAGAACGTATTCTAGTCGTTGAAGACCAGCCTGATATTTCCAACCTGCTCAAGATCTATTTCACATCGCGTGGTTACGAGGTCTTCACCGCGATGCGGGGTTCCCATGCACTGGAGATCTGTAGCAAAACACCACCCAATCTCGCCCTCCTCGATGTCAATCTTCCCGATATGGAAGGCTATGAAATCGGGCGGGTGTTACGGGCCAACCCCCGTACACGCCATATTCCGATCATCTTTTTGACGGCACGCGGTGAACGCCGTGACCGTCTGATCGGCCTCGGTGAAGTGCAGGCTCAGTACTATATCGTCAAACCCTTTGATATCGAGGAAGTTCATACGATTGTCAAGAACCAGCTCGATGAGGCCCGGCGCAAAAATCAATTGCACCCCGTCACCAATCTCCCTACCGCCGAGTTGATCAATGAGCAACTCCGTAATCTCTTGACGACCCAGGGCTGGGCGATGGCCCAGATCCATATCAATGGCTTCGAGACCTTTACCCAGAGTTATGGCTCGGTTGTGGGTGAGGATGTGCTCAAGTTTACCTCGTTGCTCCTCAATGAGGGGGTCACCGAAGTTGGCGTAGGTAACGCTGATGAGTTTGTCGGCCAGATGGTGGTCGGACCTGATTTTGTCGTGACCTCAACCCCTGAACGGATCAAGCTGATCTGTGAACATCTGGTAAATCGTTTTGACGAAGAAATCGGGTTACACTACAATTTTCGTCATCGTAAACAGGGCTTCCTGGAGATCACTGATGAAAATGGAACGATGCGCCAGGTGCCGTTGATGTCGCTCGCTATCGGTGTCCTGAGCAGTCAGGACGGTCCGTTTTACGATATCCGTGAACTCAGCGAGACGGCTGCCGAAACACGTCAGCGCGCCACTCATCAGGCTCGTGAGCAGGGCCGTAAGAGTTGGATTGCCTATGGTCGGGGACATGCCTAAACAGAAGTTGTCCGTTCAGGCTCTTCAGAAAGCTGCTTCATCTCCGTTTATATGAGCAGAACGTCGCTGTGTAGGAGCACCACGACTGAACTATGGATACCACACTTGCCCTGACCTCTGCAACAGGCTGGGAGTTGCTCACACAGCTTGCCCAGAGCACGCAACTTCAAACACCAGTACCTTCAGCCGACTATGCTGGTCGGCTTGTTGCGTTGCTGGCTCGCTATCTTCCTTGCTCGGCAGGTCGCCTTGAACTCTGTGAGCAAGGACGGGTCGTCGCTACCGCAGCCTGGGGTGCCGAGTTTGCGCCGTCTGAAGCCTCGACTCTCCTCGAGTGTGGTGCCGATGCTGAGTTGGTCGGGCAGTTGTTCCTCCATGAACACTACGGCGTTCTCCTCGAACCTGCGTTTCGTACCGCCCTCGCGGCGCAACTTGCCTTCTTGATCGCCTCCCAGCAACGCTTGCTTGCCTCAACTCAGATCGAGCAGATCTATGAAATCGCCGCCGCCAGGCTCAAACTGGTCGGTGATCGCGATCTCGTGACCCTGCTTCAGACATTTCTGGCCAGTGTTGCCTCCCTTCTACAGGTTGAGGCGGGCGCGATCTATACCGTTGACCCCGATGAAGGCCGCCTCAATTTGCTCGCCCTCGGGGCACGTGATCTGCGCCTCACCACGAGTTTGCCTCTGTCTAGTGAAAACCTGATTGTTCAGGCCCTCCAGGGCATCCAAATTGGCACACTGACGCTTGACCTGTGTCGCACGACCCAGGCTCCTCCACAAGACCTTGCCCGGCCCGCGCTGGCCGTGCCGCTCAAGCATCAGGACGAACCTGTCGGTACCCTCGTCTTCCTCTTGAAGCATGCTCACGTTCCTTCCCGGCTCTTGCAGGCCGCCGACGTATGTGCCTCCCAGGTGATGCTGCTGGTGCGCAATGCCCGCCTCTTGAGCCATCAACAACAGCGTGCCCGTGAGCTCTTCGTCCTCTATGAAAATAGTCAACAGATTACTGGCACTGGTCAACTTGACGGTATGCTCGCCCGCGCAACCGAGAATATTGCCCTTACCCTCAAAGCCGATATCTGTGCCGTGCATCTGGTCGAACAATCACCGCCCGATACCCTGCATACCATCAGTGTCTACAGTGACGACTCGACCCACCACGCCGAGCGCAATGGGCGCTTTCCTACGACCCTGAAAGGGGCCAGGTTTATCCTCGCTCAAGTCGGTCGCGACGAGACGATGCTGATCGAAGATACGCAGGCAATCGCCGGGCATAATGATTTCGCCGCGATCCTCAGTGCCGCAGGCTGCCAGAGTGCGCTCGTCTTGACGCTGCGCGGTCAGGATCAGATCCTCGGGTTGATGACGCTTGGCTTCAACCGCCCCCGCCACCCTGTCTCGCCAACCGACCGCAATCTCGCACAGGTGCTCGCCGCTCAAGTTGCAACGGCTATTCTCAATCGCCGCCTCTATCTCGCTGCCCAGCAACGCGCCACCGAGCTTGAGTTGCTGCAGAGCATTAGTCAAAAGCTGACGGCAGAACTCTCGCTTGAAGAAACGATCGAGGCGATCCTCGCCGGGGCCAAGGAACTTGCTCGTTTTAACGGTGCCCGGATTACGCTTGTCGATCAACGGGCGCAAGCGTTGCGCATCGGTGCGCAGTGGGGCCTCGACGAGGCACTCGCTGCGGCTGAGTTGACCACCTGGCTTTCACGTCATCAGCGTACCCTGCGCATTAGTGACCTCTCGCTCCTTCCTCCTCAACTCCGCGATCTGCATCTTTCAGGTGCTGTCAAACTCACTGACCAGGGGCCTGCACGATCGTATCTGGGGGTTCCGTTGCGCCTCCGCGAAGAACTGCTTGGAACCTGTGAGTTGTTTGCGGTGCAACCTGGCGCTTTTACCGAAGATGATGCCCGCTTGCTCACGATTGTCGCTGGCTATGCCGCTCAGGCCATCGCCAATGCCAGTCGCTATGAACAGGCTGATACCAGTCTCCAGGTTCGTATTGAACAGTTACGCGCACTCCAACGCGTCTCGAGTCAGCTTGCCTCCACGCTCGACCAGAAAGAAATCCTGCAGTATGTGCTCGATCAGGCCCTCAAGGTGACTAGGGCGAGCCATGGCTTGATCGCGCTCCGTAACACCGCTGATGATGATGAGACGGCTGAACACTCATTGCTGCTCGATACGCTCGGGTTGGGTGACCAGCAAACCCCCGCCATCTATCGCGATGCCCTCGATACCACCGTACCACAGGTTCGGTCGGTCTATTTTATTGCTGAGGCGGTTGGGTTTGAAACGGCACGCCATGATCAATTAATCGGCACTCCTTTGCCTTTCACCGCAACCACGGCCTGGCGCGCCCTCGAACGACGTGAGCCCGAGTTCAACGATCGGTTGTCGGCTGATGAGTGGGTTCCTGAACACCTTGCCGACAAGCAGTCAGCCCTCGCAGCCCCTATTTTTTATCAGGCTGGGGTCTACGGGGTCTTGATCCTTTTTGCCCCCCGTTTGCGTGCGTTTGATTATGATGCCGTTGAGTTTTTACGTGCCCTGACCCACCAGGCCGCTGTTGGCATTGGCAATGCCCAGCGTTACGCCGAGTTGGAGCATCTCTACCGTACCCAAGAGACAAAAGCCGAGATCCTGAATAATGTGCTCGAAATCGGTCAGGCCCTGCGCGGTGATCGTTCGCTTGAGAATCTGCTCGAACAGGTCGCGTATAGTGCCGTTGAGTCGGCCAATTATCGTAAGGCGCTCTTCTGTCTGACCAATCCCCAGCAACCTCGTCTGCTCACGCCGTTCGCCGCTGCGGGTATTCCACGCGATGTGCTTGCCTCAATGAAACAACTGGCGCTTGATGATCGCCTCGTGACCCGTTACCTCGAACCCCGTTTTCGTCTCGGACGCTGCTATTTCATTCCCGCTCAAGAAGCTCATGCAATCGAGCGTGAGTTTGAGACCAATATTTTCGCCTATCTGCAAGGTGATGACGAGCCCTTGCCCTCCGAGTGGCAAATGAGCGACCGCCTCTGCGTGCCCCTCTATGCAACTGACGGCGATCTGCTCGGGGTCATGCTGGTGGCCGATCCGCTCGATCATCGCCGCCCAACCGAACGTACCGTTGAACCACTGGCAATCTTTGCTGACCAGGCCGCTATCGCGATCGAGAATGCCTGGCTTTTGCGTGATGCCGATGCCCGCGCCGACGAGATGACCGCCCTCTTTCAGGTTGGTACGGCCGCAACCTCAACCACTGATCTCGATACCCTGCTCAATCGTGTCTATGCCGAGCTTACCTCTTTCCTTGGGGTGCCAAGTTTCTTCTTTGTGGCAAGCTATCACCACGAGACCGACGACGTCTATTTCAATCTGTTTATGCAAGGCAACGAATTGGCCTATGCCATGCATAAGACCGTGGTGCCAAGATCGGGCCTGATTGAACTGGTGCTCCGCAATGGTGAACCACTGCTGATCGCGGATCTCTGGGCTGAACCAGCCTATCAGGCTCAGGCCGTGCATTATGCCGATGAAGCAGCGTCCATTCGTTCCTGGCTGGGGGTGCCGCTCGTTAGTCAGGGCCGCGCCATCGGTCTGCTCTGTCTGCAAGATGTGCAACCCCATGCCTTTGCCCAACCTGAGGTTCAGTTCCTTTCAACGGTCGCCAGCCAGCTTGCCATTGCGATCGAACGGGCAAGTCTCTTCGATGAACGCGAACGCCGCCTCGCCGAGCTTGATGTGATCAATCAGATTGGCCACGTTACCAGTTCAACCCTCGATCTCCAGATGATGCTTGAACAGGTCTATGATCACCTGAAGAGTTTCCTGTCACTCGATTCCTTCTTTGTCTTTATCTACTATGAAGAAGAGAATCGTATCACCCTCTCGATTGAAGTTGATGATGAGATCTTGACGTTCGATGATCATTGGCGTACCCCCAGTCCAACGAGTTTGACCGCACGGATTATTCAGACCCGTAGCCCCCTGCTCTTCCACGATCTCCGTCAGGAAGAGATGGACGAGAACTTCAACCCGGTTACCTTTGGTACCGAACGCGTCTCGGCCTCATGGCTGGGGGTGCCGTTGCTCGTTGGCGAGAGCAGTGTTGTCGGTGTCATTGCCGTCATGAGTTATAGCCCCGGGTTGTATGGCCCGCGTGAACGCTCCTTCTTGACGACGGTAGCTAATCAACTCGCCCTCGGTGTCCAGAATGTACGCTTGCTCGAACAGGCCGAGGCCCAGGTTGACCAGTTGCAACTCGTCAATCAGGTGTCGTTCCTGGCTAGTGCCGAAACCCAGGTCCAGGCGATCTATCAACTCGTGGTCGATGCAATGGCTCAGGCTACCCGGGTCGATCAGGCCCGACTGGTGATCTATGACCGCGAGGCTGGGGTTGCCTATGCTGTCGCTGAACATCGAGCCAGTGGCGTTCTTGATCAGATCCGCATTCCACTGCGCGATAGCCCTTCCGTTGATTGGCTCGATCAACACCGCGAGCCGCTGGTTGCCCTTGATGCGCAGCATGATCCACTCTTTGTCCTTTCTCATGCTACCTTCCGTGAGCTTGATATTCGCTCGATTGCCCTCGTACCGCTTGTTGTCGCGGAAGAGGTAATCGGTGCCGTGGGCCTCGATTTTGTTGGCCGAGTCGGTGAGTTCAGTACCCAGCGCGTCAAGCTGTGCCATACGATCGCGAATCAGACCTCAACTGCGATTAGCCGCGCACAGGCGTTTGCCGCCGCAAGTGCGAGTGCCGAGGCCCTTGAACAAAAGGTGAAAGACCTCTCGACGGTGCTTGATGCCGCCGGGATCCTCTCCTCACTCTTGCGCGCCGATGAGGTGCTGAATAAACTGATGGATCTGGTGAGCCGAAGCCTCGGTGTGGCTACGGTGGCACTCTGGATTATCAATGGTGAGGATGTCCTGGTACCAATCGCCATTGCGGGCATTCCCATTGACCAACGCCAGAGTATGCGCGTTCCCGTCGGTGAAGGTATGACCGGACGCGTCGCCTCCACTCGCAAACCGCTCATTATTGATAATGTGGAACTCTCTGGCACGTCACTCTATCCAACCTACCAGCGCGAAAATCACCTCGTCTCCTATATGGGTGTGCCCGTCATCTATCAGGGCGAAACGATCGGTGTCCTCAGTGTGATGACGAACGCCGAACGTCATTTTAGTCAGGACGAACAGGCGCTTCTCTCAGGTCTCGCTGACCAGGCTGCAACGGCCCTGCAAACCGCCCGCCTCTTTCAGGAACGCGAACAGAACATTCACGAGCTCTCGACCATCAATACGATTAGCGCTGATGTCAATGCCACCCTCCAACTTGATGACCTCATTTCCCATCTCCACGAGGGTATTGGCAAGGTGCTTGATGTCCGTACTTCAATGGTGACTCTCTATGATGTCCCCACCAATACCTTTACCTGCCCCCTCGCCTATCATCAGGGCCTTCGTGTGCAGCCTACCGCCCAGATGCTCCGTGATGCGGTGAATGCCAGGGTTGTCCAGGCTCATCAGTCCCTCCTGTTTACGAGCCGCGATGACATCCTGGCCGCTGGCTTGCTCCCGGAACCATTTGATCCCGCTCTGGTCGAGTATCCGGTCGAGTCGCTGCTGGTTGTGCCCATCCTCTTTGGCAATCAACCCCTCGGTGTGATCAATGTGCAGAGCTATGAACCACGTGCGTTTACCGAGGGCGACGAGCGTTTCTTGATGACAGTGGCGAATCAG
Organism: Candidatus Chloroploca mongolica; assembly: GCF_004762035.2. GTDB lineage: Bacteria > Chloroflexota > Chloroflexia > Chloroflexales > Chloroflexaceae > Chloroploca > Chloroploca mongolica. The sequence goes on from NZ_SIJK02000012.1 coordinate 59,885, forward strand.
GCCGCAGCCGCCATCAATAATGCCCGCCTCTTTAGCGAAATGACGCGCAATGCCGAAGAGATGCAGACGCTCCTCGATGTGACCCGTAGCCTCGCAGGTTCCCTTGATCTCGATGAGACCCAGCGCCTCATTGCGTTCGGTGCGCTCGGGTTGCTCAATGCCGAGTTGTGCGCCGTGCTGCGCCTCGATGCCCACGGAACCATCGAACAGCAGGTCCTTGTTGATGCCTCTGGCCTCCGTGACGATCTCCATATCGACTTCCGCTTCCACGGTATGACGCATGCGCTGCTCGAACGGAATGCACCGCTCGCCATCGCCGATCTCCAGGCATTCGAAGATTCAAATCCCGATGCGCTTCGTCTCGGTATTCATAGTGTCGTCGGTACAGCGATTGGTCTGCACGATGAACGCCTCGGTGTGATCTGGATCGGGTTGTATCAACCTCACGAATGGTCGGCACAGCAAATTTCCCTGCTTGGCATCCTCGCGAATCAGGCCGGTCAGGCGCTCAAGAGTGCCCGCCTCTTTGAAGAGATCTCGAATCTCGCCGCCGATCTTGAGCATCGCGTGAAAGAACGTACCGCTGAGGTCGAACTCGCGAATCAGCAACTCTCTGAGGAAAAAGAACGCCTCGAGGCTGTCCATACCATTACGCTTGAATTGACAACCCAGCTTGATACGTCGATCATTCTGCGCGAATCCCTCGAGTCGATCTCGCTGAATCTTGGCGTCACACGCGGGTCGATTATGCTCCGCGATCCCGAAAACCAGGTGCTGATCTGCCGTGCTGTGCTCTTTGGCCTTGGTGATGCCCGTACCGCGAATATCCCCCTCAGCCTTGGCGGCGGTGAGGGTCTCGCCGGCTGGGTGATGCAATACCACGAGTCGGTCAATATCCCTGATGTCCTCCAGGATCCGCGCTGGCAACAAGAACCCGGACGTGCTGATGATGTCCGCTCAGCCGCTGCTGTGCCTTTGCAAACCAGCGATCAGGCCCTTGGGGTGCTCGTGCTCTCGAGTACCCAGGTGAACTATTTTACCGACTCGCAGATGAATCTCCTTGGCACGATTGCGAGTGTTGTCGCAGCTGCCGTCTCGAATGCCCAGCTCTATAGCTATATTAATGATCTCGCAAATAGCAATGGCTTGCTTCTCGAAACCCAACGCGAAGAGAGCTCCAAACGCGCCGCTGTCTTTAGCTCGGTCAGTGAGGGCATTATCGTGCTCGATCCCGACCAGTGCATTACCCTCTTCAATCCCGCAGCTGAACAGGTCGTCGAGGTTGCTTCGGACATGGTGCTTGGTCATCCGCTGAGTATCCTCGAACACCTCAACACCGATGATATGGCCGTGCAACGGCGTGCACGGGCGATCTTCCAGGCGCTCGCCAATGGCCTCAAACAGGTGGAGTTGCATCAGCAGATCTACTCAACTTCGATTGATCTCACCGATCCGACCCAGTTTATTGCGGCTAATCTGGCCCCCGTCATTGGTCCTAGTGGCGACCATTATGGCAATGTCGCTGTGTTACGTGATGTGACCGGTGAAATCGAGGCCGATCAGGCGAAACGCCAGTTTATCTCGGATGTGAGCCACGAACTGCGGACGCCCCTCACGGCAGTCAAAGGCTATGTGGATGTTCTGCTGTTGACCGCTGCGGATAGCTTGAATGAGGACCAGATTGGGTTTCTCCAGATTATCAAAAATAATACGAATCGCCTCCGCGCGCTGATTGACGATATTCTGGAATTCTCGCGCCCCGACTCCAAGCGTAAACTCCAAATTAGTGATATTGATATTCCATCATTGATTAAAGAGGCTGTGCAGTCGTTGCTGCTCGAGGCCGAACATAAGCAGATGCAGGTCTCGCTTGATGTGCCCGACGATCTGCCGCTCGTGATGGGCGATCAACGCCGCATTAGCCAGGTCTTCTTCAATCTCTTCTCGAATGCCGTCAAGTACACCTTTGAAGGCGGGCGCATCCACGTCCGGGCCTTCCTTAATCCAGGTGGCATGCTCCAGATCGAAGTCGAAGATACTGGCGTCGGCATGACCCCCGCCCAGCTCAAGAAACTCTTCCGTCCCTTCTACCGTGCGGATAATCCCCTCCGTGATATCACCGGAGGCACCGGTCTCGGTCTGGCGATTGCCAAACAGATTGTGGAACAACACGGGGGCGAAATGTGGGTACCTTATAGCGAACCGGGACGCGGCAGTGTCTTTAGTTTTATTCTGCCCCTTGAACAGCCTGAAGCTGAGCAGACTGACGAGGACGCCACGTGAGTGCCATTCATCTTGACAATCGTCTGGTTCACTACGAGGTCGTAGGACGTGGCCAGCCAATTATTTTCCTCCATAGCTGGCTCGGCTCGTGGCGTTACTGGGTCTCAACGATGGATCTTGTCTCCGAGCGCTACCGTGCCTATGCCCTCGATTTCTGGGGCTTCGGTGAGAGCGATCGGCACGGCAGTCATTTCACGATTACCGATTATGTGCATATGCTCGGCCAGTTTATGGATCAGATGGGGATTGCCAAAGCCAATCTGGTCGGTCACGGACTCGGTGGCATGGTGGCGATTCGTGCTGCACGCGAGCAACCAGACCGCTTTTTACGCCTGATGACGGTCTCGACCCCGATGCAAGGCCATACCCTCGCCGATCTGGTCAAGCCAGGTACTTTTTCGCGCCTCCTCGGCAAGTCGAATCCGAGCAATGTCTGGTCGAAGTTGCTCCGCAGCATCCCTATCACTGATCCTGAAGTGCAACACGAACTGCTCGAAGATACCGAGGGCCTCAGTGAAACAGTGCTCGCCAGTGTGCAAGAATCACTCTTTGATACCGATCTCCGCTCAACCGTCAATGTGCTTGAGTGCCCCCTCTTGGCGGTCTATGGCGCCCAAGATAAGATTATTAATCTTGACCATATCATGTTTCTCAATCAACTCCATGATCGCCCGGTGCAGTTGCTGATTCTGCCCAGAGCTAACCACTTCCCCTTCCTTGAGCAAACGACAACCTTTTCACGCCTGCTGCTCGATTTTCTCATCGCTGAACAGCAACCGGTGGAGATCAAGGAGGAATGGAAACGACGGGTCAATCAGCGCGAGTATCTCTAATCTATGCCTGTACCGCGCTCCGCCGCATCGCATAGAGCATCATGCTCAGGACAATCAGGCCGAGACACAGCAGTGCCACCAGTTTTGCACTCGCTGGGATGGCAAGCAAGGCGATAGCTCCAAAAACGGTGCTGAGGGTGTAGTAAATCAAGACGACCTGACGCTGTGACAGGCCCAGATCAAGTAGGCGATGGTGCAGGTGATCGCGTCCCGCATGGGCAGCCGAGTCGCCCCGCACCGTACGGCTCAGAATCAGCCAGGTCATGTCAATCAAGGGCAACCCCATCACGAGTAACGCGGTGGCTAGTTTGGCCCCACCAATGATGGCACTGACCCCCAGAATGTACCCCAGTGACATCGCGCCCACATCGCCCATAAACGTGCGTGCCGGGTGCATGTTAAAGGGTAAAAAGCCCGCACATGCCCCCGCCAGAGCAAGCGGCAGAAACGCAACCGTGTATTGTGGCGGCTCGAGACTTAGGGTGTGCAAGGCAAGAATAACCCCGGCAATGAGCGTGATTCCCCCCGCCAACCCATCTAATCCATCCGTCCAGTTGACCATATTCTGCATCCCGACAATCCAGAAGACCGTGGCCCCAATCGCAAGCCACGGACTCAGGTTATGCAGATGGATCTGTTGGAGAAAGGGGAAATTAAAGGCCGTCAGAATAATGCCCCGCGCCTCGGTGGCTTGCCCCATCGCATCAGGATAGAGCGTCTGATCCCAGAGGTAGGGGCCAACCGCGATCAAAGCTGCCACGATATGCAGCACGAGACGGCGTCCGGCGGGCAGATTGCGCAGGTCGTCAATAAGGCTGACGACCGCCACGACGCTCAACCCCGCAAGCAAGAGCCCTAGCCGCATGCGTTCGGCTGAGGTGCGTTGCAACACAGGATCAAGCTGCTCAAAGGCAAAACTGGCGAGCAAGGCGATCGCAAAACCAGCAATCATCGCTAGGCCACCGACGGTTGGCGTCGCAATCCGATGCACATGGCGCGGCCCTGGTTGTGCTACCCATCCCTCGCGCTTGCTCAACCGGATCAGCGGTGGCGTGAGCAAGGCGGTGAGCACCAGGGCAAGCCCAAAGGTGAGCGCCAGGGCAAGGATTACCATGTCACGGTGCCCAATCAACCCGTCCCAAACTGACGGTCGCCGGCATCACCGAGGCCTGGCACAATGTAGCCAAGCTCATTGAGAAAACTGTCAATCGCGGCCAGATGAATATCAACATCCGGATGCGCAGCCGTCAATGCCTGCACACCCTCGGGGGCAGCAATCAACCCGAGAAATTTGATCCGCCGCGACCCCCACTGCTTGAGAATATCTACTGCAGCCACGGCTGAACCACCCGTTGCCAGCATTGGATCAACGATCAGCGACAGGTCAATATTCGGTTCTGAAGGCAGTTTATTGTAATACGTAACCGGCTGAAGTGTCTCGTGATCACGATAGAGCCCGAGATGCCACACATGCACGGTGGGCAAAATATCAATAATGGCCTCAGACATTCCCAGGCCCGCCCGCAGAATCGGAATGACTCCGATGCGATCAGCGACTTCAAAGCCTTCACACGGGGCCAGCGGCGTCTGCACCGTCAGCGGGGCAAGACTGAGATCTTCCGTCGCTTCATAAAAGAGCAACTGGGCAATCTCGCGCACCAGTTCGCGGAATTTCTTCGGTTCGGTCAGATTGCTCCTGAGCAAGGCCAGTTTATGTTGAACAAGCGGATGGGTGGAAACAAAGACCTGATCGCCCATAGCTAGGCACCTTTACGCTTCAGTGAGTTTATACCCTACACCTCGAACCGTCGCGATCAACACCGGGCGTGAGGGTACTTCCTCCACCTTCTCGCGCAGGCGTCGTATACAGACATCTACCAGATTCGTCTCGCCCGCATACTCGTAGCCCCATACCTCACGAAAAAGTGTCTCACGGTCAAAGACCTGACCGGGATTTGCGGCCAGAAAATAGAGCAATTCAAACTCCATTGGCGTCAGATTGACACTCTGCTCGCGGACGGTCACGTAATGGCGTGGTCCATCAATAAAGAGCGGCCCGATCCGCAGTGTAGGTGGGGCTCGTCGCGACTTATAACCCTCGACCCGACGCAGGATCGACTCGACACGGGCAATCAGTTCCACCGTCTTGAATGGTTTGCGAATATAATCGTCAGCCCCGAGTTCAAAGCCTTGAATGACATCATCAGTCCCATCTCGGCTCGTCAGGATCACAATAGGGACATCGCTTTCAGCCCGGATGTGCCGACATACTTCAAAGCCATCAACAAAGGGCATCATGACGTCAAGGATGACCACATCAAACGGCTGTTTACGAAACGCCTCGACCGCCTCAAGCCCATTACTAACCGCCGTCAGTTCATAGCGCGGATCACTGAGGGTGATTTTGATCAGATGGGCGATTGACGGGTCATCGTCGGCGATCAAAATACGCCGGGGGGGGCGTGGATCTTCAACGGCCCGGTCATTTGTACGAAGAAAAGGCATCCGTATAGAACCTGATCAGACGGCTTCATCAAGACGCCGACGATACTCACTGCGTTCGGTGCGGGGCATCAAGATCGGCAAGCCGCGCCCGTAAACAACTTCGGCATTGATAATGCATCGTCCAATATGTTCCTGGGCCGGTACCTCATACATCACATCAAGCAGCACTTCTTCGACAATGCTCCGCAAGGCTCGCGCCCCGGTACGCGCCTGCATGGCCCGCTCAACAATTGCCTCGATCCCATCCGCAGTGAATTCCAACTCACAATGATCAAGTGCCAGCAACTTCTGATACTGCTTGATCACGGCATTGCGCGGTTCGGTCAGAATCCGTGACATCGCGCTATGGGACAACGGCTCAAGGGCCACAACCACAGGCAGGCGCCCAATGAATTCAGGGATGAAGCCGTAGTGCATCAGATCATCAGGACTGATCTGCGCCACCAGGGCCGCATGATCATCGACGGTGTTCCCTGTCGCCTGGCCACCAAACCCGATCATTTGCCGACCCCGCAAGCGTTGTGTCACCACCGTTTCAATGCCTTCGAAGGCACCACCACAGATAAAGAGCACGTTCGTCGTGTCAAACGAAATATACTCTTGCTGTGGGTGTTTGCGCCCTGGCAAAGGTGGCACATGCGCCACACCGCCCTCAAGAATCTTCAAAAGGGCCTGCTGTACCCCTTCCCCCGAGACGTCGCGCGTAATCGAAGGATTATCAGCCTTACGGGCAATCTTATCAATCTCATCAAGATAGATGATGCCGGTCTGTGCACGCTCAACATCGCCATCGGCAGCCTGGATCAGACGCAAGAGGATATTTTCCACATCCTCGCCAACATACCCGGCCTCGGTCAGCGCCGTTGCATCGGCGATCGCAAAGGGGACATCAAGAATACGTGCCAGCGTCTGGGCAAGCAAGGTCTTACCACTGCCCGTTGGCCCAAGCAAGAGGATATTGCTCTTGCTAATCTCGACATCATCAATTTTTGCCCCGGCGCGAACTCGCTTGTAGTGGTTGTAGACGGCAACTGAAAGCACGATCTTCGCTCGATCCTGCCCAATCACATACTGGTCAAGTTTCTCACGCAACTTGCGCGGGGCAGGCAAGCGTGCCGGACCGGGCGGTGTATTGCGACGCGGGGCCGCCATCTGCTGCTCGGTCTCTTCGGCAATGATCGCGCTACAGAGCGCCACACACTCATCACAGATAAAGACCGTGCCTGGCCCGGCAATCAGGCGCTGCACCTCGTCCTGACCGCGACCACAAAACGAGCAGACATACGCTCCACGATTGTTACTACCAGTATTACGAGAACGAGACATGAACTTCTCCGCTAATCCCCAGGTCAAGGTCGATCATCAAACCCGGCTTGCCTTGGTCTAACCCTTTCAGGCCCGTTGATCGACCTCACCCGGTCATGTCACTTCTTGTCAGTCAAATCTTCGCGCTTCAGAATTTCATCAATAATGCCGTACTCTTTGGCCTGTTCAGGCGTCATAAAGAGATCGCGGTCAAAATCTTTGGCAATGCGCTCAACTGTCTGACCCGTATCCTTTGAAAGCAATTCTCGCACCACCTGCTGCATACGCAGCAACTCACGCGCCATAATCTCGACATCAGGCGCATAGCCCCGCGCCCCACCACCAGCAGGATGCATGTGGATCGTCGAGTGCGGCAGACTATAGCGTTTGCCGCGCGCCCCACCCGCAAGGATCGGTGTTGCCATACTTCCTGCCATCCCTACGCAGACTGTAGCAACATCCGGGCGAATGTGGCGCATCGTATCATAGATCCCCAACCCGGCTGTAACCGAACCGCCAGGGCTATTGATATAGAGCCAGATATCGCGATCGGGATCTTCACTTTCAAGAAAGAGCAACTGCGCGACGATCAGATTAGCAATCTGATCTTCCACCGGCGTCCCAAGAATGATGATCCGTTCCTTGAGCAAGCGTGAATAAATATCGAAGGCTCGCTCACCACGACTCGTACTCTCAACAACCATTGGAATCAGAGCTTCGGGGCCTTGTGATGACCATTCCATGCTCTTGGGCGAAATCCATTTCATAGGGTTCGTTCCTCACTTGTCACAGGCGCATCACGTGTCACCGGTGCCGTTTCGCTCACACTGGCTGCCTCAGCATCCTGAGCCTCACCCTCAAGCGCTTCCACGTCAGACCCTGCCGCATCGACTGGTTCTTCTTCCACGCTAGGTTCAATCCCGGCTGCAAGCCTGAGTACCCGCTCACGCAATTTACGGTCAATCAACGCATTGAAAATCATGCCACGCATCTCACCCTGAAAGGCTTGCATGACCTGATCGCGCTGCTCTTCACTGTAATCAGCGACCGCACGGATAATCTCGGCCTCGATCTCTTCTTCCGAGACATTCAATTCTTCACGTTCCACGACCTCGGCCAAAGCAAGCGTCACTCTCGTGCGCTTCTCGGCCTCGGGCAAGAGGGTCGCAATCGCCTGCTCTCTGGTTTCACCACGAAACTGGAGCATCTGCTCGAGCGTAATGCCGTAGCGGGCAAATTCGCGGCCCTGATCTTTCAGCATATCATCCGCCATGTTCTCGATCATGACGTCAGGAACATCAAACTCGGTTATCTCGAGCACATGGTCGATGAATGTATCAAGCACTTTGCGCTCGGCGACATGACGCGCCGTTGTTTCAAGATCACTGCGCGTCTTGGCGCGGAGTTCTTCGAGGGTTCCCTCAAATTCTTGCAACTGGGGCAACTCTTCCCACGACGGCAAGACACGTTGTTGCATGCTCAGCACTTCAACTTTGAATGTGACTTCCTTGCCACGCACACGCTCATCTTCGTGATCCTCAGCCATCTGCGAAACAACGTCAACGGTATCACCAACGTTGACCCCGATGAGTGCTTGGTAGAGTTCGTCTATCAGACGACCTTTGACCAGATCGAGGGTATGTTCAGGCCGCTCCTCGCCTTCTTCGCGCTCATCAAGTGTTTCACCATCGACAAAGGTCTCAAGGTGGACTTTGAGGCTATCACCCTCCTGGGTTGGCCGTGGCTCGTCCAGTTCTTTGAGCACCACATGACGATCACGCATTGCGTCCATCATGCCCTCAAGCTGTTCGTCGGTGATTTCATCAGGCTCGAACGGCACCTGGATCGTGTGGTAATCACCGACCTTGACGGTGGGAGGCAATGGCACGGTAATGGTGAAAACAAAGGGATCAACCGAGGTAATGACATCAAGTTCGGCAGGGCCGATTGGTTCGAGCTCTTCCTGGATGATCGCATCCTGAAAGGCTTTTGAGATCAGATCATTCTGAGCATCTTGAATCAGTGCTTCGCGCCCAAAGGTACGCTCAATGATAAAACGCGGTGCTTTGCCTCGGCGAAAGCCATGAATCTGATACTTCTGAGAAAAACGACGAGCAGCCTGGTCGAGCCCGTGCTCGAAGCGTGCTGCATCAAGCTCAATCTGCAAAGACATCCGGCTCTTGGGTAATTTTTCGGTGGTAACCTTCACGCTGACATCTCTCCGTACTCAAAGCTACACTGCACGAGCACTAACTGTACCACAAGGCACAGCAGCACGCGCCGCTGCGAGACGCTATCCTGTGCCATTATAGCACGTTGATGCGGTCGTGGAAAGTCTTAGGTCGTTCGCTCTGGTTGACATCACTTCTTCTTCATGGTACATGTTAGCCCAACTTCATCTGCGTCGTAGCCTTTTTCCGGCACCCTGTTAGTGCTGGAGGAGTAAACCTATCTTGTCGCCTATTCAACGCGGAATGACAGCGCTTACATCGGTTGTCGGCTTGCTCACCCTCTTTGTATTGCTAGGAGCTGGTGTGCCTGAGCCTTCACCTTCGATGTACTCTGCTGCTGCTGTTGTCGCCCCCCAGCAACTGACACCTTCAGCAGTGGCTGTTGTGCCAACTGCGACGGTAACACCAATCCCGTTGCATCCAACCGCAACCCTTGCACGTCGCGATTTTAATGAGACGACGGCAGTCAAGGTTGCCCCCACGAGTTTTCTCCCCGGACGTGGGCCTGCGCTCCCGGGTGAGTTTGTCTATGCTAGTCGCCGAGTCGATTTTTATGTGGGTCGGGGAACCTTTTCTCCTGAACAGGTCATTGAGCTTGCTCTCAAGTCCGAGCACGCCCTTTCGTACATGCAACGCCGTTTTGCTGTAACCCTGAATGAGCGCATTTCAGCTGGTGTCTACCATACGAGCCTCGCGCCTGGTCGAGGAACCCGTGGCATTGCGTATACCCACGGTAATACGAATGTTCGCATTTATTACCGTGCCGGCGAAGATATGCATAATGCGCTCGTCATCCTGGCGCACGAGTTTGCGCATGCACTTCAAGCCGAAGCTTATGGCAAAGATGCGCAGTCCCGTTCCGATCTGGTTTTGCTCGAGGGCCTCGCGAGTTGGATCGCTGGCGAATACTGGCTGAGCCTGTCGGGCGCCGTGTCATTTCAAGAGCTCGCCCAAAATCACTATCGGGCTGGCTATACGAGCAGCCTTGCGACCATGGATCGCCGCAATCAGAATGTTGCCTACGATATGTGGGTCGGCTTTGTTGATTATCTGACCCGTACCTATGGCTGGGATAAGTTCAATACGCTCTATGCCAATGGTCGTGGGCGTGCCGCAGGCTCAGCCAATTATGCCGAGATCTATGGCAAGTCGTTTCAGGAGTTGCAAAACGAGTGGTATGCGACCCTCCGATAGGCCCCTGGAGCTATCTTGGGCTTGATCTGGCTTGGTCAGCCCGCAATCCGAGTGGTCTTGCTGTTCTCCGTGGTGGGCCGCATGGCGCAACGCTCGTTGAACCACCACGCCTGATAACGGCGCTTGATGATCTTGTTGCCTATATGCTGGCTCAGGTCGGCGATGGCCCGGCGATCCTTGCCGTTGATGCACCCCTCTGGGTGCCCAATGTGACTGGTCAGCGTCCTGCTGAAACTGCCCTCGCACGCGCCTTTCGTGCGTATGAAGCTGCAGCCCATCCTGCGAATCGCCGCTTGCTCAATCGTGATGGCACTGGTGTACGCGGCGAACAACTACTCGAACGCCTGGCCCCCTACGGTTTTCTGCCTGTCACCTGCCCTGAACCCACCGCCAGCGGTCGTTTGGTGACCGAGGTCTATCCGCATCCCGCCATGATCGCCCTCTTCGGACTCAACAAGACCTTGAAATACAAAAGCCGCCCCGGGCGTGACCACAACCAGCGAGTCGCAGCATGGCACATCTATCAACAGCATCTGCGCTTGCTCACCAACACCGATCCGAGCCTCAATGGCCACCTCGCTATGCTCGAGCCTGATGTCGCCACTCTACGCGGACAGCGCCTCAAAGCCTACGAAGACCAGATCGATGCCCTCTTCTGTGCCTACATTGGTCTCTATGCCCATCGGTGGGGCGAGGCACATTGCCAGGTCTTTGGTGATCGTGCTACTGGCTGGATCATGACGCCGCGTATCTAGGGCTGACGCTATGCCACCCTCACCCGTATCAGCATAGGTTGGTAGGGCGAACGCCCTACCAACCTATGCGCCATCCCTCACCTACACAGCTTCAAGCGCACGCTTGATATCCAGCAAAAACGCATCTGCGGTCGCCCCGTCAGCAATGCGGTGATCAAAGGTAAGCGATAGATATGCCATAGGCTTGATCGCAATCGCATCCACCCCATGCTGGGTGATGATGATCGGTCGTTTGACGACCGCCCCGACACCGAGGATGGCTGCCTGTGGCTGATTGATGATCGGGGTGGCAAAGAGGCTGCCTCCGACCCCGTGGTTGGTAATGGTAAAGGTGCCGCCCTGGGTCTCGTCAGGTTGGAGCCGCCGGGTGCGTGCGCGGCTTGCCAGGTCACCCACCGCCCGGGCCAAACCAAGCAGGTTCTTTTCGTCGGCATCGCGAACCACCGGTACCAGCAGGCCTTCATCAAGCGCAACGGCCACCCCAATGTGGATGCGCCGATGGATCACAATGCCTTCGGCGGTGAAACTGCCGTTCAAGACCGGCGTTTTGCCTAGCGCCGTCGCTACCGCCTGGACGACATATGGTGTCACCGTCAGACGTACGCCCTGTTGCTCAAAGCTCGCCCGCTGCGCCTCACGGTGCGCCATAACGCTGCTCAGGTCAACTTCCATCACGGTGGTTACATGGGGCGCTATGCGCACCGAACGTTCCATGTGTTCGGCGATCCTGCGACGCATCGGCGAAAGCGTTACCAATTCAGCGTCTTCAGGCAGGGCAATCCGTTCCACCGAACGTGCCTGCGATCCCGGCATTGCTGGCCCCACCTGCGCAACCGCAGGAGCCATCGCTGGCACCGGGGCTGAGACAGGTGTCGCCGGTTGGGCTGGAGCGCTCGTAGTGGCACCGTCACGCGCCGCAACAAAGCGCAGGACATCTTGCTTGGTAATCCGGCCTCCCTGACCCGTTCCAGGAATACCCGCCGGATCAAGCCCATGTTCAGCGATCAGGCGCGCAACAACCGGCGAAAGAAACGTATTGTGTGCCGGAGCAGAGGGTGTCGGCGTAGCTGACAGAGCAGCGATGACCTCGGCACGAGGCAGCAGCCCGGCCTCTGTGGGTGCTGGTTGCACCGCCATCTCAGGCGGCGCTGGCGCTACCGCACCAGCAGGGCTACCCAGCCGGGCAATGACCGTACCTACTCGGACGGTTTCACCCTCTGGCACCAGAATCTCCAGCAACGTCCCAGCAACAGGTGCCGGTACCTCACTATCAACTTTATCGGTAATCACCTCAAGCAGAGGCTCATATTTCGCAACAGGCTCGCCCGGTTGTTTCAACCAGCGCCCGATGGTTCCCTCAGTAACACTCTCGCCCAGTTGGGGCATCGTAAGCTCGGTAGTCATAGGTTGTTGCGTTCCATCTGCACACTAATAGGCGGCGAGGCGGCGCATCGCCTCGATAATCTTCTGCGGATTCGGCATAAATGCATCTTCGAGCGACCGCGCAAAGGGCATCGCAGGCACATCAGGCCCACCAAGCCGCACAATCGGGGCATCTAGATACTCGAAGGCATGCTCAGCGATCAGGGCCGCGATTTCACCCCCGAAACCTCCGGTCAGATTATCCTCGTGGACAATCAACACCTTGCCAGTACGGCGACTACTCGCCAGGATCGTCGGCACATCCAGCGGGCGCAGCGTACGCAGATCAACGACTTCAACGCTCACCCCACTGGCAGCAAGACTCTGCGCTGCCTCAAGGCAATAATGGATCATCAAGCCATAAGCAAAAACAGAGAGATCCTCGCCAGGACGTTTGATCTCCGCAGGCCCGATCGGCACGCGATAATCATGCTCGGGAACCTGTCCTTTGATCAAGCGATAGGTCTTTTTATGTTCAAGAAAGAGCACAGGGTTATTATCTTCAATCGCGCTCTTCAACAGACCCTTGGCATCATAGGGGGTCGCAGGAGCAACCACCTTCAGCCCCGGCACGTGCGCAAAAAAAGCCTCGATACTCTGACTATGATAGAGTGCGCCGTGAATCCCGCCGCCATAGGGGGCACGGATCACCATCGGCACCGACCAGTCACCATTCGAGCGATAATGGATGCGGGCGGCCTCCTGGACAATCTGGTTAAAAGCGGGGGCAATGAAATCCGCAAACTGAATCTCAGCAATCGGGCGCGTATCATTCATCGCGGCCCCGATGCAGGCGCCAACAATCACACTCTCGGCGAGGGGTGAGTCGAGCACCCGCAAAGGCCCATATTTGTCAATCAAGCCCTCGGTTACGCGAAAGACCCCGCCACGGCGTCCGACATCCTCCCCAAAAATAAAGATACGGTCATCCTGAGCCATCATCTCATCGAGGCCCTGACGGATGGCCTCCAGTAGGTTTATCTCTGGCATAATCGTTTCTCACAGCGCATAAACATAGTTATGGAGCGTCTCGGGATCGGGCATAGGTGCCTGTTCAGCCGCTTCGGTTGCAGCATCGACTTCAGCACCAATTTCAGCACGCAGATCGCGTTCTTCGGCCTCACTCAGCATATCCTGGTCGTGCAGATAGGCCGCAAAACGGGCCAGAGGATCGCTGAGGCGCATACTCTTCAGTTCACGCTGTGAGCGATAGGTACGATCATTATCATCAGAGCTATGGGCAGTGAGACGAACGACACGCGCTTCAATCAAGGTAGACCCATCGCCACGCCGGGCTCGTTCAACCGCACGGCGGGTCACCTCGTAGACCGAGAGCAGATCGGTGCCATCAACACTGATGCCAGGAATGCCATAGGCTGGTCCACGGTCAGCCACACTCGTCACGGCCATCTGCTGCTTCTGAGGAACACTGATCGCGTACTCATTATTTTCACACTGGAAAATGACCGGCAACTGTTGCACCGCAGCCAGGTTAATACCCTCGTGAAAATCACCCTGACTGGTTGTCCCTTCACCAAAGCTTGTCCAGACCACGGCATCACCACCTTTGATTCGTTCCGCAAGACCAACACCAGCTGCGTGGGCAATCTGGGTTCCCACCGGTGACGACTGCGTAATAATCTTGAGACGGCGATGCGAATAGTGGGCTGGCATCTGCCGCCCACCTGAACTGGGGTCAGTCGCCCGGGCAAAGAGCCCGAGCATCACTTCGGTGGGGGTCATCCCCATCACCAGCACGGTTGCCAGCCCACGGTAATAGGGCAACGTGAAATCCTTGCCACGGGTCAGCGCAAAGGCCGCACCAACCTGTGCGGCCTCGTGACCCTGGCACGAAATAACAAAGGGGGCCTTGCCAGCCCGGTTCAGCAACCACATCCGCTCATCGAGCACCCGTGCCAGCAACATAAACCGAAACATCTCGCGCAATGTCGCTGCCGATAGATCCCCTCCCGACTCGGAGGCACCAGGGACAAGATCAGCAATGGATACAGTCATCAGGCTCTCCTCAATCTGCGCCTACGCACAATACCTACGCAGCAAAAAACCCCGTAACCGTGTGGCACGGGGTGCATTGAAAAGTGTGCGCCGGTTGGCACTCATGCGAAACAGAGTTGACACACAACGTCTTCTTTGACGGCCACCTGGATATATAGTAGTGTAGCACAGAGCACGTCTCGCTGCAAAAGCGCTAAGGTTGCTATGGCGTAGCTGCGCCCCTCATGCTACAATATGCTCGTTCATAGTCCATCGCTTCTGCATTGACGTAAGGTATACCGTCTCATGAGTAGTGAAACGATCACGAAGCCGAGCCTGAAGCGCGATATTGCTCGCCTCATTCCTGCCGAAGATGAACAACCGCTCCTGCGCGGTGTCTTGATCGGTGTCGCAATCGGGGCGACAATCGTGACGGTCGTGCTAGTTGCACGGACAATCAAACAACGACGAGCAGCGGCCAACCGTACCCCGCCTGCATCGTCAGCCTGAATATGGAGTATCTCGACGGAGTAAAAAATGTTTGTTTTTGATCCACTTTACTTTCTCTTTGCTGTCCCTGCAATGTTGTTCGCAATGTGGGCACAGTTCCGGGTCAAGTCTGCCTATAAAAAATGGTCGCAGGTGCGCAGTGCGCGCAGTCTGAATGGGTTCGACGTTGCCCGTACGTTGATGGAAAATGAAGGCCTGCAACATGTCGGGGTGGAACGCATCGATGGCATGTTGACCGATCATTACGATCCACGCGACAAGGTTATCCGTCTCTCCGAGGGCTCTATTCAGCCTTCGGTAGCAGCAATGGCTATCGTGGCCCACGAGCTTGGGCATGCCGCTCAAGACAAAGAGGGTTACTTCTGGTTGCGTGCCCGTGCCAGCATTGTTGGCATTGCCAATCTTGGCTCGAACCTCGGGACGATCCTCTTTTTTGTTGGTTTGTTGCTGGCCTCCCTGGTTGGGCAGGGGCAGCTTGGTTATAATATCGCTGTTGCTGGGGTTATCCTCTTCTCAGCGGCAGTCGCCTTTACGCTGGTGACATTGCCCGTCGAGTTCAATGCCAGCGCACGTGCCAAAGTTATGCTCGAGCGAAGTGGTCTTGTCTCAACGAGCGAAGCTGCGGGTGTCAATGCGGTCTTGCAGGCGGCCGCCCTGACCTATGTTGCTGCTGCCGCCCAGTCGATTGCCCAGTTACTCTATTTCATCACCATCCTTATGCGACGGAGGGACTAAACAATGGATCAGGATTTACGACGAAGAATGGTACATGGCCTCATTAATCTTGCGCTGGGCCTGGCTGCGGCATGGCTGGCAACTTATCTCACCAACAAAATCCTTGGATCATCTGAGAGCGAGGCCTAAAGCGTCCGTTGACCAGAAAAGGTAGGCCAATGGAGAACTGGCAAGCTAATTTGCTGCACACGTCTGATGCCATTCGGCAGTTATTGAGTCAGTTGCGTCGCGTGGCGGTACTTGGTATTCGTCCCGAACGTATGGCACATAAACCAGCCCATTATGTCCCAGCGGCCTTGGTCGAGATGGGGCTCGAGATTGTCCCTGTCCCAGTGCTCGACCAGGATGTTCCGACCATCCTGGGCCGCCAGGTCTATCCAACGCTTGCCGCCATCCCTGGCCCGCTCGATCTGGTTGATGTCTTTCGCCGCTCGCAAGACCTGCCAGCCCATCTTGATGATATGCTGGCCACTCGTCCACAGGCTGTCTGGTTCCAATCGGGCATTTACAACCATGAAGTTGCTGAACAACTCGCTCGCGCTGGCATTCAGGTCGTGCAGAGCCGCTGCCTGATGGTTGATTACCGCCACTTCCTCCATACACCATAGGGGATGGGGTCAACATCCCCCGGTTCAGATGAGAATGGACGCCGATGGCGTCCATTCTCATCTGAACCAAATTCTCGCCTCATTTGCCGCACGAAAAAGGGTGTGGTATACTCGCCCTTGGCACCCGAAAAGCCCTGTCTCGTTAGCCACGTTGCAACTTGTGCTTTTTACCGTCCTGTGTTATTCTTGTTTGTGAAGGACGGAACGAATGGCCGGTGCAACTGTCAAGGGGGCTGGCTTGAGCGTTCTAACCATAACGCGTGACAGAGTCAGGTTGGCCGCCAGGGTGCGGTTTGGCAGTGTCGAGGAGGTAGTGCGTTGTCGTCACGTAATCGCAACATCCTGATCGTGGTTGGCGCGATCATTGCCGGAATTGCCGCACGGTTACTTTTCCCCATGGGTCAGCCCGCCATCTCGGTCAAGGCTGAAGAAATCTTCGGTATCCCCAATTTCACCAATTCCATGCTTGTTTTGATTCTGGTAGACATCTTCTTGATTGTGGTCGCCTTCCTGGCGACGCGCAATATGCAGATGGTTCCTAAAGGGATCCAAAACTTTATGGAGTGGGTGATCGAGATGATGTTCAACTTCTTCAGTTCGATCAACAAGAAGTGGACACCAGCCGCCTTTCCACTACTCGCCACCATCTTTTTGATGGTACTGGTCTCGAACTGGACGGGGTTGATCCCTGGTTTTGGTTCCATCGGTTTTTGTCACGCTGGCGAGACGCACGGTTCGCTTGCCCTCAATGTGCAGGATCCGTATGCAGGTCTGGTTCCGTCACCGTTTGCTGCTGCCGAAGGCGAAAGCAAGTACCTCGGGTGTCAACCCGGTGAGAGCCTGGTTGCGTTGTTCCGTGCCCCCACAGCTGATTTAAATCTCACCCTGGCTCTGGCTTTGATTGCCGTCTTTGCCATCGAATACTTTGGCTTCCGAGCACTGGGTGTCGGCTACCTCGGCAAGTTCTTCAACCTCAAAGGTGGGCCTGTCGGGTTTATTGTTGGTATCTTTGAATTCATTTCCGAGATTGCCCGTATCCCAGCGTTTATGTTTCGTCTCTTTGGCAACATCTTCGCGGGCGAAGTGCTGTTGATCGTAATGATCTTCCTGTTGCCCCTGGCACTGCCCATTCCCTTCTACATCTTTGAAGTCTTCGTCGGCTTCATCCAGGCCTTTATCTTCTCGGTACTGACCATTGCCTTCATTGGTCTGGCAACCGAACACCACGGCGACGATCATAGTCACGCCGAGGGAGCCCATCACTAAGCGGTTCCGGGTCTTTCGGCCCTGTTCCATACAAGACTGTACGACAAGGTATAGAGGATAGCGTAGGAGTACACACACAATGGACGTAGAGGCTGCTCGCTTGCTCGCAACGGCACTTGCAATTGGTCTGGCCGCCATTGGCCCTGGCATCGGGATTGGCTTTCTCGTTTCGGGTGCGCTGCAGGCGATTGGACGGAACCCTGAGGCACAAGGCACGATTGTTACCAATATGTTCATTGGCATCGTGTTTGCTGAAGCGCTCGCCATCTTTGGTCTGGTTATCGCGTTCCTGATCGGTTTCCGTGTTCTGTAACGTCGCGTCACGTAGGGGGTCTTCATGGAAGCGCTGGGATTGAATCTGCCCAAGCTGATCTATCAGATCATCAACTTTGTTCTGTTGATGGTCATCCTCTACGCGCTGCTCTATCAGCGGGTGCTGGCGATGCTTGCAGAGCGCCGACAGCGGATTGAGCAGAGCTTGAAGGACGCCGAACAGGTGAAGTTGCAACTGGCTAACGCCAGACGGGATTACGACGCCGAGATTGCCAAGGCCCGTCAAGAGGCTGCGACAATTGTGGCTCAGGCCCAGGAACGTGCTCGGGCACAAGAGGCCGAGATTGTCGCACAGGCCCGCCGTGAGGCGGAGCGCGTGCGCGATGAGGCCCGCACCCAGGCGGTTCAAGAGCGTGAACAGTTGTTGCGTGAGGCGAAAGATCAGATTGCCGAGTTGGTCACGTTGACGGCTAGTCGGGTTCTCGATGCAGAATTGAAGGCGAGTGGGCACGATAAGCTGATCGCTGAGTCGTTGTCGGCCCTTGGTCGTCGTAACTAACGCACGTTCTGTCGCTGTGGCCTGAACGTTCTTGTAAAGACCGTAGCGACATAACGTATTGCACAAGCTCGTGTGGCCTCAGGCCGCGCACGAATGAGAAGATTATGGCAACGACAGTTGACGCCAGGGCAATCGCAAGTACACTCTATGATGCACTGATCGGCACAGCCGTTGAGCAGTTGCAGCTGGCTGCACCCAAGCTCGCCAAAGTTTCAGGTGGTGAGCTGGCCAAACAGATCGATGCAGCGTTGCCACCCCAGGCTCTGCCTCAGGTGCGTAATTTCTTGCTCGGTCTCGCCCGCGAAGGCTTGCTCGACCAGTTGGATGACATTGTGACCGCTTTCACCGCGTTTGCGAGTGGGGCACCCGAAGCAACCCTCGATGCTATGGTGACAAGTGCCGTAGAGTTGTCGTCGGCCCAGCAAGCGAAAATTCTTGCTGAACTGAAAGAACGCTATGGCACAGGCGTGGTGGTGAGTTTTGCGGTCGATCCGACCTTGATTGGTGGCCTGATTATTCGTGTCGGTGATCAGGTGCTTGATAATAGTCTGCGTACGCGCCTGAGCGTGTTGCAGCGCAATATGCTTGCAGGGTAGTTTCCAATATCCAGGGGCGACAAGGCCGGCGGCTTCAGGACGTGTATGCGCCCGCAGGCTCCGGCTTTTCATCTGCTGATGGAGCGTCTAGATGACCACGATGACTGATGAATTGCTTGCCCGCTTGAAGCAAGGCATTGCGAGCGGGGTTGAATTTGAGCCGCGTCAGGTTAATGTTGGCACTGTTACCTCAATTGGTGATGGTGTGGCCCGCATTAGCGGCCTTGACCAGGTGCGTGCTTCCGAGTTGATCGAGTTTCCGCCGAAGGCAGGACGTGTCGAGTCGATCTTTGCCTATGCCCTAAACCTTGAAGAAAGTAGCGTTGGTGCGATCATCCTCGGTGATTATCAGTCCATCGAGCAAGGCGATATCGTCACGTCGACGGGACGGGTGATCTCGGTGCCGGTTGGCCAGAGTTTGCTTGGACGGGTGGTTAATCCGCTCGGTCAGCCGATGGACGGCAAAGGCCCGGTGGATGTTAAGGCCTATCGCGAGGTCGAGCGCATTGCCCCTGGTGTGATTACCCGCCAGTCGGTTGATACGCCAGTGCAAACAGGAATCGTGGCGATTGACGCCCTTATTCCGGTTGGCCGCGGCCAGCGTGAGTTGATTATCGGTGACCGGCAGACTGGCAAGACGGCTGTTGCTGTTGATACCATCCTGAACCAAAAGGGTCAGGGGATGGTCTGTATCTATGTAGCAATTGGCCAACGCCGGGCTCAGGTTGCCCAGGTCGTGGGTATTCTCGAAAAGTATGGTGCGCTTGATTACACCATTGTTGTTTCGGCAACCGCATCTGAGTCAGCAGCGCTGCAGTATATTGCACCCTATGCTGGCTGTGCAATGGCCGAAGAGGTCATGGAAAATGGGGTCACGCTGGATGGGCAACTCGTTAAGGATGCCTTGATTGTGTATGACGATCTGAGCAAGCACGCAGTGGCGTATCGCCAGGTGTCGTTGCTGCTCCGTCGGCCTCCTGGCCGCGAAGCCTACCCCGGCGATGTCTTCTACCTCCACTCACGCCTGCTTGAACGCGCTGCGCGTCTTAATGATAATTATGGCGGTGGCTCGATTACGGCCCTGCCGGTGATTGAGACCCAGGCCAATGACGTGTCAGCCTATATCCCGACCAATGTTATCTCGATTACCGATGGACAGATCTATCTCGAGACCGACCTCTTCAATGCAGGCCAGCGCCCCGCCTTAAATGTTGGGATCTCGGTGAGCCGCGTCGGTTCTTCGGCGCAAACCCGGGCGATGCGCTCGGTTGCTGGTAAGCTCAAGGGTGAACTGGCACAGTTCCGCGATCTGGCTGCGTTTGCCCAGTTTGCCTCGGATCTTGATGCAACGACCCGCGCCCAGATCGAGCGAGGCCAGCGGATGCAGGAGTTGCTCAAGCAACCCCAGTATAATCCACTGCCCATTGAAGATCAGGTCGCCATCCTGTATGCAGCCAACAATGGCTTCCTCGAGGAAATTCCCGTTGCCTTTATTACAACGTGGCGCGATGATTTCTTGAGCTTCCTCAAGACAGCCCATCCCGAGGTGCGTACCCTGATCCGCGATAATCGCCTGGATCGCAAGTTCCCCTCGGATGAGGTTAAGAATGCGCTTACGTCGGCGATTAAAGAGTTTAACGCCACGAGTAACTATGCTTGATGTTTGTGCATGGACGTTGCCCCTGACAGGGCAACGTCCATGAGCAAACTGCAATTCGGAGTATCCCATGGCGAGTAGCCGTGAAATCAAGCGGCGGATCCGCTCAGTCAAGAATGTTGCCCAGATCACTCGCGCAATGGAGATGGTCTCGGCTTCGAAGATGCGCCGTGCGCAGCGGAATGTGGTCGCTACACGTCCCTACGCTCAGAGTATGCGTCAATTGATTGCTGAGTTGACCGGCCGTATTGTTGGTACCGGGCGTAAAGGCACGTTGCTGGAAGTCCAACCTGATAGTCGAAAAGTGGGGTTGATTGTTGTGACCCCTGACCGTGGTCTGTGTGGGAGCCTTATCTCGAATGTGCAGCGCCAAACCGGGCGCTTTATTCTTGAACAGAATAAGGCAGGCAATCAGGTCGAGACCTTTACGTATGGCAAAAAGGGGCGCGATTTTCTTGTGCGCAGCGGTCAGAAGGTGGTCGCTGAGACCATGAAACTCGGTGATGCTCCGTCCCTCGAACAGGTGCTTGGGGTGGCCCAGGCAGCGTTGGCCCGCGTGCAGACAGGCGAGTATAGCGAAGTGCATATTGTCTATAGTGAGTTTGTCAATACGCTTGTCCAGCGACCTGCCCTGAAACGCCTAGTTCCGGTGGAAACACCTGAAGCAAGCGGGACACCACGCCTCGACTTCACATATGAGCCAAGCCAGGAAGAGTTGCTCGAAGAATTGTTGCCGCGCTATGTCGAAACCCAGATCTATCAGGCCGTGCTCGAAAGCATTGCTAGCGAACATTCGGCACGC
This sequence comes from Candidatus Chloroploca mongolica, assembly GCF_004762035.2. Lineage (GTDB taxonomy): Bacteria > Chloroflexota > Chloroflexia > Chloroflexales > Chloroflexaceae > Chloroploca > Chloroploca mongolica. The sequence continues at coordinate 81,414 of NZ_SIJK02000012.1, forward strand.
ATGGTGGCGATGCGCAATGCAACCAAGAGTGCCAAGGATCTCGCACGTGAATTGACCCTGACCTTTAATAAGGCTCGCCAGGCAGCAATTACCAAAGAGGTGAGTGAGATCTCTTCGGGAGCCAATGCCCTGGCCGATGGATAGTGCTGCCAGCACTGGCTGGCAGGCCCCTGAGCAATCGCGGTGGATGCCGCTGTAACTGCAACACTGAGATGGAGTGAATGTTATGACCAACGCGACCGGCGAGCAAGGCACTGTGGTTGCGATCCTTGGCGTGGTGGTGACTTGCCGCTTTGAGAATCACGTTCCTGAAATTTATAACGCATTGTTGATCCCCCTTGAGGATGGAACCAGCCTGGCCTGTGAGGTTCAACAGCAACTTGGCAATGGTCTGGTCAAGGCAGTTGCTATGGGCTCGACTGATGGCTTGCAGCGTGGTGTGCCCGTGTATAATACAGGCGCAGCCATTTCTGTGCCGGTTGGCCCGGCGACCCTCGGACGAGTGATGAACGTGCTCGGTGATCCGATTGATGGGGGGGAACCGATTGCTGCTTCGGTTGAACGCCGTCCGATCCATCGCCCCCCGCCTTCATTTGAAGAGCAAAGCACCGAGGCCCAAGTCTTCGAGACAGGGATCAAGGTTATTGATTTGATGGCACCGTTTACCCGCGGTGGCAAGACAGCGATTTTCGGTGGTGCCGGAGTGGGCAAGACGGTCGTCATTCAGGAATTGATTGCGAATATCGCCAAAGAGCAGTCTGGCTATTCGGTCTTTGCCGGTGTGGGTGAACGCTCCCGTGAGGGCAATGACCTCATGCACGAAATGAAAGAAGCACGGATTGATGAAAACTCAACCGTGTTTGACAAGACGGTGATGGTCTTTGGGCAGATGAATGAGCCGCCTGGGGCGCGTCTGCGCGTTGGTCTGACGGCGCTGACGATGGCAGAGTATTTCCGCGATGAGGGTCGTGATATTCTGCTCTTTGTGGATAATATCTTCCGCTTTGTGCAGGCTGGCTCTGAGGTCTCGTCACTGCTCGGGCGTATGCCTTCACAGGTGGGCTACCAGCCAACCCTTAGCACCGAGATGGGTGAACTGCAAGAGCGCATTACGTCAACCCGTCGCGGCTCAGTCACCTCAATGCAGGCCGTCTATGTGCCTGCCGACGACTACACTGATCCGGCCCCTGCAACGGTCTTTGCGCACCTCGACGCGACGATTTCACTTGAGCGTAGCATTGCCGAACGTGCAATCTTCCCCGCAGTTGATCCGCTGGCCTCAACGAGCCGCATCCTTGATCCGAATGTGGTTGGCGATGAGCACTACCGTGTAGCCCAGGATGTCAAGCGGGTGTTGCAACGCTATAAAGACCTCAAAGACATCATTGCCATCCTGGGGATGGAAGAACTCGGCGATGATGATAAGTTGACGGTTTCCCGCGCACGCAAAATTGAGCTCTTTTTCTCACAGCCCTTCACGGTGGCCCAGCAATTTACCGGTCTCGCAGGCAAGTATGTGCCCGTCAAGAAGACGGTGGAAAGCTTCCGTCGGGTGATGAACGGCGATGGCGACCATATTCCTGAACAATTCTTCTATATGAAGGGTGATTTCGAAGAAGTTGTGGCTGCCTATGAAGCGAGTAACAAGAAGGGATAGGCCATGCCAGTCCATCTTGAGATTGTCACTGCCGAGCGCCAGATCTATTCCGATGAGGTAGATCTGATCAGTGCCCCAACACGTGATGGGCGCGTCGGTATCCTGCCCCGCCATGCACCATTGCTGACCATCTTGCAGCCTGGTGAGTTGACGATTGTCAAGGACGGCACGCGCACCCCGTTTGCGGTCTCGGGTGGCTTTATGCAGGTTTTGCCCGATCGCGTCACGATCCTGGCTGATACGGTGGAACGCGCTGATGATATTGATGCCGCTCGGGTTGAAGCGGCAATTAAACGAGCCGAAGAACTGCGTCAGTCGGCTCAGACCGATCAAGAGCTGGCGCTCGCCGAAGCCAAGTTGCGCAAAGAGATGGTACGCCTCCAGGTGATGCGTATGCGCGAAATCGGCCGACGCCAGTAAGGTCTGCCTTCGACAGTGCTGCCAGAGGGTCAGGGTGAGCGTTTGGCACGCCCTGGCCTTCGCTTTTGCGCATCATTGGTCGCGGTACATCAGCTTTTTGTCAGCTACAGATACGCTAAAGAGGTTCTTGGACAGCTATAGATACGTTATAATAGAGGATGTTTTGGCTCTCTTTCTGTACCTACTGGGTGTATGTTGGTAGATACCAGGGGAAATTATGGCCCGCAAAATTGGCATTGATCTCGGAACCGCAAATGTCCTCGTGTATGTCAAAGGCAAAGGCATTGTACTCTCTGAGCCGTCGGTGGTGGCGCTGAGCACCCGCGATGGCCGTGTGCGCGCTGTTGGTGCCGAGGCCCTGGCTATGCTTGGGCGTGAACCCGAGAGCATTGAAGTGGTGCGCCCGATGCGCAATGGTGTCATTGCCGACTATGTTGTCACCGAGGCGATGCTGAAATATTTCATCATACGGGCGGCAGGGCGCTTTCGGGTAGCCAAGCCAGAGGTAATGATCTGTATTCCAGCCGGGGTGACAAGCGTCGAGATGCGTGCGGTTCGTGATGCCGCGCTCGAGGCCGGGGCTGGGCGCGCTTTTCTGATCCGTGAACCACTTGCCGCAGCGATCGGGGCGAATATTCCGGTCGCCCAACCCTCGGGCAACTTGATCATTGATATTGGTGGTGGCACAACCGAAGTGGCCGTTATTTCCCTCAATGATATTGTGGTCAGTACTTCGGTGCGGGTCGGCGGCAATAAGTTTGATGAGGCGATCGCGGCTTATGTCAAGCGCAAATATAATGTTCTCATTGGAGAACGTACTGCCGAGAGTATCAAGATCGAGATTGGGTCGGCACTCCCCCTCGAACGACCTTTGACCACCCAGGTGCGCGGGCGGGACCAAGTCGCTGGTTTGCCTCGAACCATCGAGGTTGACTCAAATGAAATCACTGAAGCGATCCAGGAACCCCTCGAGGCGATTGTCAATGCGGTACGGGCGGTGCTGGTCGAAACCCCGCCGGAACTGTCGTCGGATATCATTGATAAGGGTATGGTGATGACCGGCGGTGGATCCATGCTTCGCCGAATCAATGAATTGCTCACCGAGGTCACCGGTGTGCCATGCTATGTCGCTGATCAGCCGGCTTCGTGTGTGGCGATTGGCACAGGCCTGGCCCTCGAAAACCTCGATATTCTGCGTGATAGTCTCAGTGGGGATGATTTGAATTGATGGGCAAGGGCCAGAGGCCCTTGTCCATCAATGCGGGCTTTGGCGGTAGCATTATGAAACAGTCATGTAACCCTCCCAGCGATGGGCTTGTGCTTGAGATTGGGAGTGGGGATAATCCGAATCCACGGTCGAATGTGCTGGTGGATCGTTTTTTGGGGTCAGATAATCGCGAACGCGGCGGCGATCTGGTGGTCGATCGCCCGTTTGTGGTAGCTGATGCGCACTTTTTGCCCTTCAAGGATGGGGCTTTTGCCTATGCGATCTGTTCGCATATCCTTGAACATATGGACGACCCCGAGCAATTTGCGCATGAGTTGCAACGTACCAGTGCCGCCGGGTATATCCAGAGTCCTTCAGAAATTGCCGAGCGCCTCTTTCACTGGTCCTTTCACCGTTGGTATGTCAATCTTGTTGGCGACACGCTTGTCTTGCACCCCAAAGAACCTGCCGAACCCTTTGGCGAGTTGTTTGATTATCTCTATGAGTATAATCCAGCCTACTATTTTTTTCAGCGCAGCATGCCCGACCTCTTCTGGGTTGAGCGTGAATGGCACGGTGACAATTTGCGGGTAGAGGTACGCGAAACTTCACCGTTACCGCTACGCGATCCGGTCGCCCTGCGTGAACTTGTTCGCCCGCGCCGCACCCCCCTGGCGCTGATCGGCCTCTTTTTTGCTGCCCTTGGGGCGCGAAGCCTGCGCACTGGCGCACGCCGCCTCTTGCGTAAGGCTGTTGGGCGGAGCTACGTCTGAGTCTGGTGTGCCGGTATCTGTATGGGGTGCACAGGATCATTGATCGGCAGGGTTACGGTACATGTGGTGCCGTGGCCTTTGCCTTGACTCGATGCGCTCACGTTGCCACCATGCATTTCACTAATGGCTTTCACGATTGCCAGGCCGAGACCTGTTCCTCCCGTTCCTCGACTCCGGGAGCTATCGGTGCGGTAAAAGCGCTCAAAGATCGTATCGATCTGTTCTGGGGTCAACCCTTCCCCGGTATCACGTATTTCAAGACGGATCCATCGCTCATCAACGCTCGTCACCACCGTAACGCTTCCCCCGAAAGGCGTGTGTCGTAGTGCATTCGTGAGCAGATTAAAGAGCACTTGCCGTATGCGGAGTGGGTCGATCCACAAGCGAGGCAAGCTCACAAGCTGACTGGTCAAGCGCACACCTGCTTCGTCGGCAAGTGGCGTAAGAGCTTGGAGACTCTCGGTTACAAGATCGCTCAGGTCAGTCCATTGGCGTGTAAGTGGCAACTGATGGCTTTCAGCGAGCGCGAGTTCACCAAGGTCAGTTACAAGGCGGGTTAGGTGGCGTGTCTGACCATAGAGGTGAGCGATGGCAGCCCCATCGAGCGGGGTGAACTCGTCTAACGCAATGCGAAGATTGCCTTCGAGGACGGCCAATGGTGTACGTAACTCGTGCGAAATATCATTCATCAGATTGCGGCGTACGATCTCGCCTTGATGCAATTCATTTGCCATCTTATTAAACGTCCGGGCCAGATCTTGCAATTCCTCACTGCCACATACAGGAACCGTCACTGTCAAATTGCCTGAGCCAATTTGCCGAGCAGCCTGGGCTATGGCACTTACCGGGGCACTCACCACGCGGGCAATGACGATACCACTAGCGAGACCTACCAACGCAGAGAGTGCCATAAACTCGAGTAAACGGCTGGCAATCTCTGCATCAGGCGGATCGCCACGGGGTTCTTCCCAACCAGCGGTATGTGGGATCATGATGGAGAGGAACTGGAGGAAAAAGACCGCAAAAAGCACCCCTCCGATCAGCACGCTAAAGCGCACCCAGAGGCGATTCATAGCTGTTCCTACTGTTTAACCAAGCGATAACCGACGCCATAGACGGTACAGATATAGCGCGGGTTATTGGGATCGGGTTCAATTTTACGGCGCAGATTGCGGATGTGCGTATCAAGCACACGGCCCATACCTTCGTAGGCATAACCCATCGCTCGTTCAAGCAGATCATCACGGGTGAGGGTATAGCCAGGATGTTCGAGCAGTGCCTCAAGCAGTTTGAACTCGGTACGAGTGAGTTCAACCGGCTGCCCCTGAATGGTCAGGCTATGCTGATCCAAATCGAGACAAAGTTCCCCAGCGATGAGCGTACGGGGCGGGACCGAGCCGTGCAGATCAAGGGATCGGCGGCGAAGGAGAGCGCCAACACGAGCAACCACCTCGCGCCCGTTGAATGGTTTGGTAATGTAGTCATCGGCGCCAAGTTCGAGACCTAGGATCTTATCCCCTTCATCAATACGCGCAGTCACCAGAATGATTGGTAGGGCACCAAGGATCGCATCAGAACGTGCGATACGAATGAGCGACCAGCCATCGCGGCCTGGCAGCATGAGATCAAGGATAACGAGATCAACCTGATCGTAGCGCATTGCTTGCAAGGCTGCGTTGCCATCGTGTGCCGTCAGCACATGATAGCCAGCCTGCTCGAGATAGCTCCGCAAGATATGGGCGATTGATTGGTCATCGTCAACGACTAGAATGCGCTGCTTCATAGGCATATCGTAGCACATCATGCTGAAGAAACTCTGAAGAAATGGGGCCATTTCTTGAGAAAGCTTCGAGACAATCTGCGGATTTTCTTGAGATTCTCTTGTTATGCTAGTGATGTTCACCTTTATTAGGAGGGGATTGGATCACTATGAATGATAGGATTATGTTCAAACGTCGGTTGGCCATGCTGAGTCTGGTTCTTACGCTTGCCGTAGTTGCGCTTGCCGGGTGCGGTGCAACCCCTGCTTCGCCAACGGTGCCTTCTGCCGTTCCAGTTGAGGGCACCATGATCGCCCCAACGGCGGAGGTTTCCGTAGCGACTACCGAGCAGCCAAGTTCTACTCCTGCTGCACAGATGCCATCTGGTGGACGCCCCGCAGGTGTGATGCCTGGTGGGCCGGGTAGCAGTATGCCTGCCACCACAGCCACCCCCATCGTGAAAGATGCCGCCTATGCAAATATCTCGACCGCACAGCAACTTGACCTGTATGTTCCTGAGGGTGAAGGCCCGTTTCCCATCATCGTGATTATTCATGGCGGTGGCTTTATGCTCGGTGACAAAGCGGATGCGATGGCTACGACGGGTATTGATCAATTGCTTGAAGCGGGATATGCCGTTGCGAGTATTAACTACCGTTTGAGCAGCGAAGCATTGGCACCTGCACAAATCCAGGATGCCAAAGCTGCTGTCCGCTGGCTCCGTGCGAATGCAGCAACATACCAATTAGACCCCGAGCGTATTGCTGCGTGGGGCGCTTCAGCAGGTGGAAACCTGGCAGCGCTTTTGGGTACATCGTGTGATGTTGCTGCATTAGAAGGTGCTGAGTTAGGCAACGCAGATCAGTCGAGTTGTGTGCAGGCCGTGGTGGACTGGTTTGGCCCAACCGATTTTCTCCAGATGGATACTCAATTTGCTGATACAAGTTGTCCGCAAACCCATGATGAAGCCAACTCACCCGAGTCGCAATTGCTTGGTGCTCCTATTCAAAGCGTACCAGAGCAAGCGCAGCTGGTTAACCCGCTCACCTACATTGATGCCAATGATGCACCATTCCTGATCCAGCATGGAACGGCTGATTGCAATGTGCCACCGCAACAGAGCGCCTTACTCTATGATGCGCTTGTGGCGGCACAGGGTGATGAGAACGTGACCTTTATATCGATTGAAGGTGCTGGTCACGGCGGCGAACAGTTCTTTGATGCCGCCAACTTCCAAGTGGTACTCGACTTCTTTGCTACGCATCTGGGAAAGTCGTGAAAAGGACAAACGAAGGGCGCATGCTGAACTGAGTGGGCTTACTCGCCCTCGAGAATCTCAAAGACCATGCTGTGAGGAAGTACCAATGTTCGTTGATCCAGCAGGTCGTGACGAATCTGGGCCATCTCGATGAGATGGCCTTTTTCATGCTCAACAACCCAGTTGCCTTGATGGGTCAGCGGGATAGTGCCAAAGATTGTGTGGTGCCCAGTGCGGCGCCAGGCAGCCACCGTCAGACCACGGAGCAGATCGATCGTCTGCACACGACTGGTATGGAAGGCCTCCATGAGATCAACAATCAGGTGGGTGCGATAGCGGCCAGCCTGCACCAGGGTTGGCGGATGGGCATTGGGCAACTGCGGGTTATCTGTTTCAAGGATCAACCAGGCCCGTTCGCGAAAAACCACGTCCATATCCGTCAGATGACCGATCTGCTCTTTGATCGAAGCTGCGCCCACAGCTGGGGTAGCCAGTTGCTCTTCGTTGAGATCGGCCACCAGAGCCTGGAGGGTTGCCCAGGTCTGCTCAAGTTGACGGACAATCGTATGAGGGCCAAGGGTTCCCATTGACTCGGTGGCACGGAAACTAAGAAAACCCTCGCGCACCGTCCCACAGACGTCACATGTGGCCGGTGCTCCCTCCATAAGTTCACCGCAACTCCCACAGACGAAGAGATCGCCCATCTCTTCGGCAACAAGATCGCGGCCTTCGCCAAGAGCCTGGGCCGCCCGTTCGAGCAATTCCCGCGGGAGTGTGCTGATACCTGTCACTGGCCCGGATGCGATCATATCAGGCTCAAACCCTGCCAGCGCGTGGGCCACATTGAGGCGTGTTTTGCCAACTTCGCCGAGAGCGCGAAAGGCTTGTTCGGCCCGCACCCGCTTCATACTGCTGAGGGCAGCAAGTAAGCGGGAGACATTGTATTTGCGCTCACGGCGAGCCTGGAGTGACCAGACATAATAGGCTGTGTAGCCCAGGCTGGTACTGCAGAGCAACTTCCGATAATCTTCTTGATCAGAATTCATGGCTTGCTTGCTCTAATGCTGATGTTGTACCAGTTCAGTCAGGACACCCTGGGCACCGGCTTTGGGATGCACGAAGGCAACCAGTGTATTGTGGATGCCCGGACGCGCCTGTTTGTCGATCAGCGGAACACCGCGTGCCTGAAGTTGAGCGAGCGAGGCAGCGATATCATCAACGCGATAGGCAATATGGTGAATGCCGGGTCCTTTCTCACTTAGAAACTTGGAGAAGGCCGCTTGATCTGAGGTTGGGGCAATCAATTCGATCAAAGTCTCACCAAGGCGGGCCACCCCGACGGCCATATGGCGATCGTCCAGACTGATGCGCTCCCACTCGGTGATGCCGTAAGCCTGACTGTAAAAAGCAATAGCCTCCTCGACATTATGAACAGCAAAGCCAATGTGATCAATAACCGTGAACATATGTACTCCTTTGTGCATAGTAACTAGCGCTCAGATACAGGCTATTATACCCTGTCTCGCCAGATCTGGCAGATGAATCTGGGTCTACGTCACTTTTTTGTAAACTAAACCATAGCGTCAATGCCCATGAGAGAGTACAATGCAAACAATGGTATGGTGGAAACACTTGTAGAGTTTACGCTGCCCTACATTATAGTACGGTCTTCCCTTATGCTGAGTGTACAGCCTGAGCAAGCGACAGAGGCCCTGATGCTGCTGGCCGAAGCAACCCGGTTGCTGTACGAAGATCAGCCGCTCCAACAGCGTGTTCATCGTGTGTTTGAACTCTTGCGCGGGCCAGTCAGTTTTCGTGATGCACGCTTGACATGCTGGCTCCAGTCGGCTCAACCTGGCACAGCGCGCCAGCAATACTATTCTGCCCGTGGTTGGCCCTATCCGTGGGATGAAGCCCTCACACGGCGGGTAGCCCTGAACGGAGTTTTTGAGAGTCGGACAATCGTGCTGAGCAACGAGGCGGCTGGAGATGGCGATTTACCAGTCATGCAGGCCACCTACCTCGGCACACCGATCTTCTGGGGCGGGCGTTTATGGGGTGTCATCGAATTGCGCGCCCCCACAGGTACCAACCTGGTCAACCTCGGACGCGAAATGCTAACAGGCTTGCTGCCTCAGTTAGCCATTGCGATTGCCCGGGAAGGGCGACGTGAACCAGTACCTGTTGGCCTTGCGCCAGTGAGTGAGACGCCAACTGGTCTCACCCTTGAGCCACAACGTCACCAGCAGTTGAGTGAGCTCGATACGAATTTAGAGCAGATGCTCGATCTGCATGAATTATTGAGTCTACTGTTACGGCGTACAATCGAGGCAACCGGGGCTGACGCCGGAGCCATTGTGCTTGTTGATCACCAACGGCGTCAGCTGATCCTGCAACTGGCCGAAGGTTATCCATCATCTTTGCAGCAGGGGCTGACGAGCCAGGGACGACAGCGGTTTAACTGGGAAACAGGCTTGGCGGGTCAGGCGGCCCACAGCGGTCGGGTCTTGCTTGTGCGCGATCACACAACGCAAGCCGGGCTACAACCTACCTGGGCAGGAGCGCGCACCGAACTTGCTGCACCAGTTTTGCTCGGCGACCGTCCTGCCGCCATCATTTTATTGCACAGTACGCGGGCAAATGCCTTTGGTGAAGATGAACTGAGTTTTATGCGTGCCCTCTGCCGCCGGGTCGCCAACCCGCTCAACCGGGCCATTCATTACCAGGAAGCGCTTGAGAGTGCCAATTATCTTGGTCAAGTCTTTGCTAGTTTGCCAACCGGGCTGGCATTGATTGATGCAAGTGGCAAAGTGTTGCGGGCCAACCCTGCCTGGAGTGAAATCTGGGGCTTGCGCGGGGTACTGGCACGTTCGCCCTTTCACGTCAGTTTTGATCTCGTCGAACTACTCTTGCCACGCCTGCAGGATCCCATGCGCCTGACCGAATTTTTCACCCGGTGTCAGCGCAACCCCGCCGAACTACAGACGACCCGTGTGCGCATGGTCAACCCGAATCAGAATCTGCAAATCCTCTCGGTGCCAACGTCTGACAGCCAGCACCGGATCACCGGACGGCTCTGGGCCGTGACTGATGTCACTCGCGAAGGCGAAGCGGATCGCCTCAAACACGAATTTGTTTCGATGGTCAGCCACGAACTGCGCACACCACTAACCTCAATCCTCGGTTATACTGAACTCTTGTTGAACCGTGAATTTACTGCACCTGACCGTATGCAGTTTATGCAAACAGTCTTTGATGAAGCGAGTCGTCTCTCGCAACTGGTTGAAGACTTGCTCAGCATTTCACGGATTGAAGCGGGCAAAGTTCAGCTCAATCGGTGGCTCACCTCACTCCATAGCATTGTGGCCGAGTTGACAACGCAACTCAACACCCAACTGGCGCGTCATCGTATGTTGCTCGATGTGGCCCACAACTTACCACCAGTCTATATTGATCGTGACAAAGTGAAGCAGATTATCTTCAATCTTTTAACCAACGCGATCAAGTATAGCCCTAATGGTGGGCAGATTGTGTTGGCCATCAAGGAGACTGACGAAGCAGACCTGCCGCTTGATCATCCACCAGGGAGGTGGATCCGGATTGCCATTAGTGACAAGGGACTTGGCATTGCCCCCGAGGATCTGCCACGTATCTGGGAGCGTTTCTATCGCGTGGATAATACGAATACGCGCAGGATTGGCGGAACGGGTTTAGGTTTGAGCATTACCCGTGCGCTTGTCGAATTGCATGGAGGGCGAATCTGGGCTGAAAGCGAACTCGGAACTGGTTCGACCTTTACCTTTACTCTTCCTATTCCTGGCGTCAACGTTGGCTTTCGTCAACGTCTTGCTGATAGTGTGTAATATCATGCGGATTCTTACGATCAGTGATGAGGTTGTCCCCACAATCTACAGCTTGAATATCAAACAGCGCTTTCCCGCGATTGATTTTGTCTTAAGTTGCGGCGATCTGCCCTATTACTATATCGAGTTTGTCATGACCATGCTTAGCGTGCCATGTTTCTATGTCTATGGCAACCACGATGGTTCACAGTTTCTGGAGACCGGGGAGGAGTTAACGGCACCTCGTGGAGCTATTTCGGTTGAAGGGCGCGGCATGCGCCATGGGGGGCTCAGTATCGCCGGGCTCGGTGGAAGTTTACGCTACAAACTTGATGGGTATCATATGTATACTGATGCCGAGATGATGCGGCGTGCCTGGCGTCTGGTACCCTGGATGCTGCTCAATAACTATCGTTATGGCAGTTATCTTGATATTCTGATAACCCATGCCCCACCTCTTGATATCCACAACGGCCCGGATTACCCACATCGTGGCTTCCAGACGTTTCTCTGGCTGATGGATCGCTTTCGTCCGCGCTATCTCATTCACGGTCATATTCACCTCTCGTATGGCTATACGAGCACGACCGAAACCCGTTATGGCGATACGATGGTGATCAATACGGCTGGATATGGCCTGCTTGAACTCTGACCAAAAGCTAAGAACTGGCTGTGAGGGTGCTGGCTTTGCTCGCCCCCTCACAGCCAGTTATCAGATCAATCCTCTTGCAATGAAAGACTGTTCGTGCTACCCTAGGCTTAGAGTGACGCAACCATAGCGGCTGCGCAGGTCACGTCGAAGGTAGACAGACAATCACACGGCGTCGTGCGACGTAGCCAGGAGATAGGTATCGATGTCCTGGATTCAGCAGACGACCCGTGAAGATTTTAGTCGAGCCCGGCGCAAAGCTCTGTTCACTCAGTTGCTTTCGCTGGTTGATCGTTCTTCGAGTGAACTGCTCGCGTTTGAAGAGGTACGCTCACGCCTGAATGTGCGGAGCCAGCGCGATCTGGGCCTCCAGAGTGTGCCGGTCGCGCAAATTATTGGCAGCGAAGGCCGCTACGCCGATTTTGACCGTCAGTTTGCACCACGACATCAGGCTACGATGTCACGCTGGCTGTCGGTTGACCGTGCCTTCCACGAGGCGGTGACGTTGCCGGCGGTCGAACTTTACAAGATCGGTGATATTTATTTTGTCAAGGACGGCAACCATCGTGTCTCAGTAGCCCGTTTGCAGGGCCAGGTAGACATTGATGCGTTGGTGATTGAACTGGTCGTTGATGTGCCGCTTGGTTCAGATTTGAGTATGCGCGATCTCTTGCTGAAGGAGGAGTATAGCGATTTTCTTGAATGGACTGAACTGGCAAGCTTGCGTCCAGAGCAGCGGATCGAGTTTAGTGAACCGGGGGGCTACCTGGCCTTGATCCAGCATATCAATGCCCATCGCTACTATCTAAGTCAGGAACAAGGCAGTGAAGTTACCCGCGACGAAGCTGTTACAAGGTGGTACGATACGGTCTACATGCCGGTTGTCAGTGTAATCCGTGAGAGTGGGTCCTTGCGTTCATTCCCAGGTCGTACCGAGGCTGACCTCTATCGCTGGATTATGGATCATCGCTGGTATCTGCGCGAACGCAATGGTGGGGCTGACCCTGGCCCACTCGTTGCCGTTGAAGACTATGTCCGCCTGTTTGGACGACGGAGCCTTGCCGAATTAACCGAGCGCCTTATGCGTGGGCTTCGTGCTGTCGTCCAGCCCTCTGCCGACCGCGCTGCGTAACAGAAGGTCTGTGTTGTGAGTCCGACCGTGTCTGTTGTTCCTACACGATCTGCGCGCCTCCCACGGCAGGTTGTGGCCATGGTTGTGACTCCAACCCTGCTGGCGCTCTTCACCCTGGCACTTCTGATGCTCGGTTCGTCGCTAGCACGCGCTTCTCACCACATGAGGGTCGATGATCCGCTACTCGGGCGATCGTTGTTCCGTTTTTATCCCCTCGAAGTGAGTGAAACCGGGATCTATCGCTGGTCACGCCCCGAGGCGACACTCTTTCTCTATGGCTATGATGGGCGTGCCGTGGTGACGAGTCTGCGCCTGGCGGCGTTTCGACCTGCCGATCAGCCGGTTGCCCTGGTCCATCTGCGCGGCGACACTATTGATCCAGGCTCATTTCCGGTCGACTCTGTCTGGCGAACCTATCATCTGCTGATGCCAATGCGCCCTACTGGTGAAACACCGCTCCACTTCACGACAGAAGCCTATCAACCACCCGCTGATCCACGTGAACTCGGGGTGGCCCTGAGTGACGTGACGATCACCGCGACGCAGGGCTTGATGCTCCATCCGGTGCGCCTGGTCTATCTGCTCGGCTGGCCGTTACTTGTCTGGCTTGTGCTGGTGCGCTTGCGTGCATCGCCCAGGATGGCGGTGGGGGGCGGCCTGGTGATGGCGCTCGGGGTTGGCTGGGCTGCCGCTTTTCCGGTTGAAGCAGGCTATTGGTGGCCAACCCTTGGCTGGCCCTGGTGGCCGCTGCTGCCGTTCGCACTGCTGATGGCAGCCCCGCAACTCGGCGTATTGCTTGCTCGCGTACGCTCGTATCTTGTCACCCACCAGGCGCTCAGTCTGGCAGGCATTGGCCTGGCCCTGGGAGCCTTGCTCGCGCTGCGCCTGGGCTTTGCTGTTGCACCTGGGATGCTGCTGCTCGTGGTAGGCACGTGGCTGGGACAGGCCTGGCTCAAGCGTGCTGCATCTCACCAGGGACTGCTGAGCACGCGCAATGCTGTGATCATTCTCGCGCTGCTTGGGCTCCTTGCCCTTGGCACACGCCTCGTAAACCTTGACACACAGCCCGCTGGCCTCTGGCGCGACGAATCGCGTCACGGTTTGCAGGCCCTGCGTATCTGGGAAGATCCGGCGTATCGTCCCGTCTATGTTGTAGAAGGGGCCGATCTGCCTGCCATGCTCTTCTACCTGATGGCCCCGGTCATCGGCAGCGCTGGCCCGCACCCGTGGAGTGTGCGCCTGGTGAGTGCGCTGGCCGGTGCGCTGACACCGCTGGCACTTTATTGGGCTTCTGTGCCCCTTATTGGTCGTCGCGCCGCGCTCATAGCCGCGGGGTTGCTTGCAAGTGCATCGTGGGCCTTGAGCATGAGTCGATGGGCGTTTCCGGCAACCCTGGATCATCTGCTTGTCCTGACAGCACTTGGTCTGGTCTGGCGTACACTGCCCGTTGAGGCGTCCCGACTGAGCCTGCTAGCTGTGCCGCGCACAAAGCCAGAGGTAGATCAGCATCTCGGGAGCGCAGCCCCTTCCGTGATTGGCATGGCGCTGGCAGGCTTGCTTGGTGGCCTGGCGATGTATACCTACCACACGGGTCGGCTGGCCCCGGTTGCCCTTGGTGCCGCTGTGGTGATACGCCTTGGCCTAAACCCGTACTTATGGCGTAAGGCGGCGCCGGGGCTTGCCATCGCGCTCGTTGTCGGGGCACTCACGATCACGCCACTTGGTCTGGCGATCCTGGGCGATCTTGAAGGCTATAACCGACGAGTCGGAACTGTTTCGTGGCTTGATGCCAATAATCCTGATAGCCGGGCACCGCTTGCGCTTGCGCTCGATAATATGCAACGCTATGCCCTAGCCTACCATGCCGTTGGCGAGCGCAATGGCCGACATCATCTCCCCGATGTCCCCCTCCTCGATCCCGTGACAGGTCTGTTGCTCACGCTTGGGCTTGGGGCAGCGCTCCCTCGCCTTCGGCAACAGCCGGGATTCCTTGTGGTTGTAGCCCTGGGCGTAATCTATCTTGTGCCAGCCGTCTTGAGTAACGACGCACCTCACGCAATGCGTGCGCTCGGCACGCTTGCCCCGGCTTGCATGCTGGCCGGGATCGGGTTTGTAGGTCTGCGTTATGGCCTGGGAGGATCTGATCAAAGCCAGCCTGTGTGGATTAACGAGCCCGCAGAGGCAGGCCTGGCATCAAGAAGCCCGCGCATTTACGCACGGGGTGCGCCCGCGCATACTGTGATGCGCTCTGCTGCTCTTGTCCTACTTGGGGCGAGCCTGCTCTTCAACCTCTGGCTCTATTTTGGGGTGATGCGTCTCGAACCCCGCGTCTATGGCGAATTTGATCTGGTCGAAACCGCCGTGGGTCGGCTGATTCAGCAGCATCATAGCCAGAACAATCTGGCAAGTGAAGACCTGACAATCTATTTGCCTGAAGCACTGCGTACGACCGACACCGTCCGCTTCCTAACCTGGGGAATCGAGATAGGACGTTACGATGGTCGTCCCCTTGAAACAGAAGGGGCAGCAGTGATCTTGTTGCCTGCCAGTGCGGATGAGCCAGAACAAGCTGCGGCTCTGGCAGCACTCGGGGCCGAAGGACGCGCTCTTGGCGTGGTGGCAACCACGCCTAACGGTACACCACTGGTACTTGCTTTTGGACGTGGGCAAGCCGCTGATCGGATACTGCGCTGAGAACCAACATGAACACACAGATCTGGAATCACACCCAACTACGCTGGCACCAGTTAAACTGTCAGGGTTTGGTCTGCCCACTGGCAACCCCCGAAGCGGTCGCATCTCAACTAATTGGCGTTCAGGCGCAAATTGTGCCCGCAGCCGGTTTGGCCCTGTGGAACCGGCTCCCGGCATTTACTGCAGCCGAGTTAGCCGAGCGCTTGTATGTGCAGCGGAGCCTGGTCAAGCTCTGGGGGCAACGCCATACCCTGCACCTCTATCCTCGCGAGGATTGGGCGCTGCTCTATGCGGCACAGGCGGATCTGAAGAGTTACTGGGAGCGTGAGGCGCGCAAGACAGGGGCTAATCTGACGGAACTTGAAGCACTGGTCAGCACGGTAGAAGCCCTCTTGCGTGAGCGAGATGATCTGGGGCGAAGCGACTTGCGTGCGACGGAACTAGCACTTGATGAGACACACCTTTCGGGTTGGGGTGGCATCTTCTCGATTCTGGCGCGGCGTGGTCGTGCGTGCCATGCGCAACCGCAGGCAGGCGAAGCACGGATGGCCCACCGAACACGCTGGCTACCAGAAATGGCCTGGGAGCCACCAGACCTGGAGGAAGCCAATCTGACTCTGATGAAGCGATACTTCGGCACGTATGGGCCAGCGACCCTTCAGGATTTTGCCTACTGGCGCGGGCGGACCTTGACCGAAGTTCGTCGTTGGGCGGTCTTACTGGCTGATGAACTGGTCCACGTGCAAGTTGAAGAGCAAACAATGCTGGCGTTGCGTACAGCCTTGCCTGAGCTTGATCCCGTTCCACCCGACGCTGAAGCATGGCCAGTCAAGCTCCTCGGGCGCTTTGATCCGCTCTTGCTAAGCATCAAAGACAAAAGTCAGTTGATTGCGCCTGAACACTACCAGCGTGTCTGGCGTCCCGCCGGACATATCGAGGCGACCGTGCTGGTGGCCGGGCATCTTGTTGGTACGTGGCGTTATGAGCGCCGCCAGGGTGGCCTGGTCTTGACGATTGAGCCTTTTCAGCCTCTTTCCGCAAGGATACGCCAAAGCGTTGAAGCGCAGGCTGAAGGTGTCGCCACACACTTTGGTCTTCCTCTGGTAACATTGAACTGGCTTTCAGCCACAGCACGATGACAACGCATAGCAGGAACGATGGAGCACGATGAGCTTGCACAAGTGGCGTGTGCTGCCCTATCAAGCGACTGACGTTGCGAACGGGCTCGCGGCGAGTGATAGTTTATTGGCGGGGCTTGCGGATGTGGCGCAGCCTGTGGTGCGCTGGTATGGCTCGCCTGGCGAGGCCCTGGTGCTTGGTTCGGGGCAACGGATCAGTGACATTGACCGCGAAGCCGCCAGGCAAACCGGGGTGACAGTGCATCGTCGCGGCTCGGGCGGGGGCGCCGTACTCTTTACGCCTGACTTTCTGATGCAGGATATTGCCTTGCCACCAACCTCGCCACTCTACCGGACTGACGTAACCGAAGCGTACCGCTGGCTTGGCGAAGTCTGGGGGAGTGCGCTGGGCCGCCTGGGGCTTACGACAACGCTGGTTAGCGTGGCTGAGGCGCGTGCCGATGCGAGCAGCCTTGATGAGTTGGTGCGGCGAGCCTGTTTTGGCGGACGCTCGCCGTACGAACTACTTGCCGACGGGCGCAAACTGGTCGGTTTTTCGCAGATCCGTCGGCGCCCTGGGGCGCTGTTTCAGGTTGGCCTGTACCGCCATTGGCCCGGAGCGGAACTGGTGCGGTTGCTCGGTCTTCCCACCGCGAGCCAGACGCACCTGATTGCCAGGCTGGCCGAGCGCGTTGTTGGCCTCGATGAACTGCTCACACCAGTTCCAGGCGAACGCATCATCATGGATGCATTTGCGCACGCCCTGGCCGAGCGTTACGAGGTTCAGCTTGTGGCTGACACATGGCGAAGTGAAGAACTCCAGGGAGCGGCGCAAGCAACTGGACGCTATCTGCCCTTGTAGGATTCACGGCGTTCGCAACGGATCGCGCACCTTGTACCAGAGCACCACGAGCAAGATCAACGTCTCGCCGAACGCACTCAACACATGGGCCATCGGCACAGCAGCCACCCCAAACGGTTCGAGCAAGAGCATTGCGAGCATGATGCGGATCACAAGCTGGAGCATATTGGCGAGCATCGCGGTCAGGGTGTCATAACGAGCAACGAGGGCGCGAGTCGCAACTTCAGTCGCAACATAACTGGGCAACCCGAGCGCATAGATCGCGAGCACCTGATAGGTCAGATCGACTGCCGCAGCATCGAATGCTCCTCGTTGAAAGAGCAGGATCAGCAAGGGGCGTCCGAGCAAGATCAAGAGCGCAGCAGCAAATAAGGCAAGAACCGAGACCGTAACGAGGGTACGAAAGAGGAGCCGACGAAAGCCAGCCAGATCGTTGCGAATACCGAGCAAGGCGAGGTGGGGCAAAGCTGCCTGGCCGACGGCAACCCCGAGTAAGCGGGTGGGCAAACCAATCAGGAGCCATGCATTGAAGAGCGCACCGACAGCCGCTGCAATGCCGGTGAGACTAGCAAAGGCCGTATCAACAATATTGCCCGCATAATTCGAGACCGCGCCCAGCGCATTGGGCACCATCAAGCGTCCGACCGTATGCAGATCAACATTATTGGGTTCCCAGATAACCTCTGGGCGATACCCGCGCTGGCGAAGACCGGGCACCAGCAGCAGAAGTTGGATCAGGGCATCAATAAGAGCGCCGATGGTTGGCCCATAGATGCCCACCTCAGGGATCAGAAGGGCGAGCAGAATGCCGCCGATCAGGGTCACATTGCGCGCAGCGATTGCGAGAGCCGGAAGCAACACCTGATTACGGCTAATCAAAATAGCAGCAAGGGCTGCCTCAGTCACAACAAGCAGCACCTCCATCAGCATCAGGCGCGAAAGGCTCACCGTAAGGGCCTGGGTTGGGGCATCAAAACCTGGGGCGAGCAGGGTGCGCACAAAGAGCGGAGCGGCCAAGGCTGCCACGAGCGCAAGCGGCGCGATGAAGGCCAGCATCATCGTCAGGGTCGCATTGACGAGACGCAGGGCGGACTGTTCGTCATCACGGTTTGCCACACGCAGCAAGACCGGAATCAACGCATTGGTCAGGGCACCGCCGGCGACCAGCATCGCCACAGTCTCGGGCAAACGAAACGCTGCATAATAAGCGGCGGCCTCGGGACCGAGGCCAAAGCGGGCATTGAGCAAGATCTGTCGGATCACACCGAGCGACGCCGAGATCAGAAACGTCACGACATAGAGTGCCGTGGCTTCACGCACCTCAAACTCAAGGGTAGGCCATGCGCGCAACGGCGTACGACGAAGGCGCTGGCCGAGACCAACGAATAACGCGAGGTAGCGTTGGATATACGAATAGATCAGCGTGCGTTGCACAAGCACAAAAGAGAAAGGGTCAGAAAGAGTGAGCAGGTGTCACACGGTCTTGCGACCGTGTGACACCTGCTTTGACAAAACTGTACGCACACGATGGACTAGAAGAGCAACCCACCGTCCACCGAAAGCGTAACACCAGTGATAAAGCTCGACTCTTCTGATGCAAGGAAGAGATAAGCATTCGCAATATCCTCGGGGAGACCGAGGCGGCGGAGAGGCGTCCGCTCACGGACACTTTCGAGAACCTTTTCGGGAACCGTGGCAATCATCTCGGTTGCCGTAAACCCGGGGGCAATTGCATTGACCCGAATCCCATTGGGACCAAGCTCACGGGCCCAGGTCTTGGTCATCCCAATGACACCGGCCTTAGCGGCGACATAATTGGTCTGCCCAAAATTACCATAGAGGCCGACGACCGAAGCAGCATTAATAATCGAGCCACCGCCACGGCTAATCATGCTTGGCACAGCGGTTTTAGCGCAGAGCCAGACACCCTTCAGGTTGACCGCAATAACCGAATCAAACTGAGCCTCGGTCATCTTCTGCATCCGCGAGTCGCGGGTAATACCAGCGTTATTGACCAGGATATCAACGCCACCGGCCCAGTTCATCAACGACTGAAACGCTGCTTCGACCGAGTCAGCCCGGCTCACATCGAGGAAAACAGCCTTGGCCTGCCCATCAGCCTGCTCAATTTCTTCAGCAGCGGCCTGAGCGGCGCTCATGTTAATATCAGCAACAACAACTTTGGCACCTTCGCGAGCGAACGTCATTGCGGTCAATTTACCAATACCCTGACCACCCCCTGTGACCAAGGCGACCTTGTCTTTGAGGCGCATAGTGTTCCTCATGGCGAGGATACTGGATCGTCGACAGAGACACCGCTGGTGGGCATCGGTGGGCCGACCCTGTAACCTGGCTTGAATAATTAGTTGAATGCTACAACGAACCGTGTTAGACAGACGTAACCAGAACATAGGCCGCGCCCTACATCGCTGATGCGGCCTACCATCATCTACAATCGACCCCTACGCACTCCGCTTGGCAAGCCAGTTATCAATCTGAGGCCATGTACGCTTACTCGCGCCACTGCCCACCATCAGACCAATATGACCGCCCTTCATCTCGAGCAAGAGCTTATCTTGCGTGCCGAACTTATCCATAGCTGCCGTCGACTGGCAATTAGGAACGATATGGTCTTTGTCGGCGATCACATTCAGCACACTGGCCTTGATATTCTGGAGCTCGACCGGACGGCCCTCCATGATCAACGTACCTTCCATCAAGCGGTTCTCACGGAAAAACTCCTTGACCCACTGACGGAATGCAGCCCCAGGAAAATCGACATTATCGGTAACCCAGGTATTCATCGAGAGCCATGACTCGACGACATTAGGATTATCGAGATTATCCCAGAGCTTGAGATAGTTCATGACATAGTTTTCGACTGGCTTGAGCATTTTGCTCCCATAGTCGATCACTGCACCAGGAACATTGCCATATTGACGCACGAGTTCGTCAACATTGTAGAACTCAGTATTAAGCCACTTGTTGTAAGGGCCGGCTTCTTTGTTGGCAAAATCGAGTGGCGCGGTCAACAAGATCAGATTGCGCAGGCCATCATCAGGACGCATTGCCGCATAGAGTGCGGTAATCGTTGCCCCGATACACCAGCCACACAAACTGAACTCGCGCGAGCCTGAATGACGTTGCACTGCCCTGACAGCCCGGGGGAGAAACTTGAGCGAGAAGTCCTCGAAATCATAGTTTGCATCTTCGAGACCAGGCCGTCCCCAATCAAGCAGATAGATGTCATAGCCCTGCCGCACCATGTATTCAATGAAACTGTTGCCAGGCCGCAGATCATAAATATCAGGCCGGTTAATCAAAGCAAACACAAGCAGCAGCGGAGTGCCTTTGCGCTGCTCGGGGGGGGTCTGCGGATAGAAGTGGTACAGCTTCATCTTGTTGAGTGTCCAGATTGTTTCACGGGGCGTTTGCCCGATCTGGACATTCATACGACTGGCGGCAATCTTTGAGAAGGTGTCGCTGCTCTTACCAAGGCGCTCCATCTCTTCATACAATTTTGCCGTCATCACCTCAACATCGAAGGTTGCGGTGCTCGGTGTAGTCATGGGCAACTCCCTAATATAGACGAAGAATGATCATGGCATGCAACAACATCATGCCGTGACAACAGCACCCACTTGCATGTCTGCGCGGCGCGGCCTAACTTTCAGTTGTTTGCTTCCGGCTACGACGGTTGGCTGGCTTGGCCTCTTCAGCGGATGGATCAACAGACTGAGCAGGTTGTACCGAACCGAGCGCACGAATAGCAAACAGCACGTCGTCGAGTTGTGCCTGCATGTCATCAAGACGAAGTTCGATATTGGTCATACGGGCTGCAAGGCTTACAACTTCAGCACGCGAAGGCATGTTGACCTGGGCAAGGTAGGTCTCCATGTACTGTTGAACAGCCTTCTGTGCCGGAGCAGAAGCCGCAAGCAGCGTGTCGAGCTGCATGCCAATGGCTTTGGAAAAGACTTCCGTGTTGACCAGCGAAGTCATACCTTTCGCCCAGGCATCGAGGTTGGCGTCGCGAATGGTGCGCCAGGTGCCGAGCGGATCGTTAGGGTCAAACCCGCCGGTCGCGTTCTGGCTCATAAGAGTCTCCTTTGACAGTGCGCAATAAACACGCATTCCTTCTGTTTTAGTATTACCCCAAGGGTACCGTAGATAGTTACGACAGGGTTACATTGCAGTATAATTCATTCTAACGGAAGAGATAGAGAGAGAATGAGGTCATTCTATGCAATTGTCACTACCCACATCAGCGCTCGAGACGCTTGAATGGGGCTGGGATGCGTGGCGCCCGGGGTTTGATCTGCTCCGTGAGGCACCACTTGATGCAAGCACCGTTGCAACATGGCTGGCAACGTGGACAACCTTGAGCAATTTGATCAGTGAGACCTATGCGCGTCTTTCGGTCGCAACAACGTGTGATACAACCGACCCCGTTGCCGAGCGGCGTTTTCATGCGTTTTTGAACGATGTCTACCCACAAGCGATGGCGGCTGATCAGGTATTGAAGCAACGTTTGCTGGCAAGCGGTCTTGAGCCAGAAGGGTTTGCGGTGCCGTTACGTCATTTGCGTGCTGAAGCAGCCTTGTTCCGCGAGGCAAATCTGCCGTTGCAAACCGAAGAACGACGGCTTGGCAATGAATATAATCGGGTAATCGGTGCTCAGACGGTGCATTGGGATGAACGTGAGTTGACGATTGCGCAGTTGGCCCCCTATTTTGAAGATCCTGACCGCAGGGTGCGCGAACAGGTCTGGCAACTGGCCTCCACCCGTCAACTGGCTGATCGTGAAGTCATCAACGATCTCTGGCGCCAACTGCTCGCCTCGCGTTTGCAACTCGCGGCAAACGCCGATCTGCCTGATTACCGTACCTATGCCTGGCAAGCACGTCAGCGCTTTGACTATACGCCTGACGATTGTCTGCGCTTCCACGAAGCCATTGAAGAGGTAGCAGTGCCGGCTGCCGAGCGTGTCTATGCCCGGCGTGCGGCGCGTCTGGGGCTTGACCGCCTGCGGCCCTGGGATATCATTGCCCGTGCCCCCGAGGATAACCCGTTACGCCCATTTGCCAATGGCGAAGAACTGGCTGCCCGTGGCGAAGCCGTCTTGAGCCAGGTTGATCCGGTGCTCGGTACCCATTTTGGGACGATGAGGCGTGAACAGTTGCTTGATCTTGATAATCGTAAAGGCAAGGCTCCGGGTGGGTACTGCACGACTTTTGCGGCAGCCGGGCGTCCATTTATTTTTATGAATGCCGTCGGGATGGCAACGGATGTCCGTACCCTGCTGCACGAGGCCGGGCATGCCTTCCATGTCTTTGCGACCGATGCGTTGCCATACCATCAGCAGCGCTCAGTGCCAATTGAGTTTGCCGAAGTTGCCTCGATGGCGATGGAGTTGCTGGCCGCACCATATTTGCGCCGTGGCGATGGTGGCTACTATGCCGATGAAGCGGCATATGCACGCGCACGGATCGAGCATCTTGAGGGTATTCTGCTCTTCTGGCCGTATATGGCTGTAGTTGATGCGTTTCAGCATTGGGCATACACCAATCCTGAAGCAGCCGATGATCCATCAGCATGCGATACGGCCTGGGATGGCCTTTGGTCACGTTTCATGGGGACCCTTGACTGGTCAGGCTTTGAAAGTGACCGGATGACTGGCTGGCATCGCAAGCAGCATATCTATCGTTACCCATTTTATTATGTTGAGTATGGTATGGCACAACTCGGTGCCGTGCAAGTCTGGCGCAATGCGTTGCACGATCAACCAACTGCCGTCAAGCGCTACCGTGAGGCGCTGGCGCTTGGCGGAACAGTCACCCTCCCTGAACTCTTTGCCGCTGCGGGCGCACGTTTTGCCTTTGATCAGGGAACTCTGCAAGCCGCAGTCACGTTGATTGAAGAGACGATTGACGAATTACAAGGGTGAAAAGCCCACGCGCTACGATGAGCGAAGATGCTCAGTTTAGACCTGAACCGTCTCGTCAACGGGGCGGGCTTCCACCAGATCAGGCTGCACCGCAAGGGGTAGCCAGATGGCAAAGGTACTGCCGCGTCCTAGCTGGCTTGCAACCGTAGCATATCCTTGATGGGCTTCGGCGACACGCTTGACAATCGAGAGACCGAGCCCCGCACCGCCACTATGCCGCGAGCGCGACTGGTCGGCGCGGTAGAAACGGGCAAAAACATGCGCGAGTTCGGTCTCTTCGATGCCAATGCCAGTATCGGCGACACTCAGGCAAGCAAAGCCGTCCCGTTGTTCAAGACTCAACGTCACCGAGCCACCCTGCGGCGTATACTGCAACGCATTGACGCCCAGGTTGAGCAAGGCCTGTTTGAGACGATCACGGTCACCTTTGATGGTAACTTGGTCTTCGTTCCCAATGCGGAGGTGGACACCCTGAGCAAGGGGGCGCAACTCGCGATAGACTTCGAGCACGAGGGTATCAAGTTCCACCAGTTCACAGCGTAGTTCCACGTGGGCATCACTCTGGGCCAGGAGCAACAGATCATTCACCATGCGAATCAATCGTCCGGTCTCGCGGCGCATATCAATAACTGCCTCGGTCGCAAGCTCAGCATCACGCAAGCCTCCGCGGTCGAGCACCTCAAGATTGCCTTGCATCGCGGCGAGTGGGGTGCGCAGTTCATGGCTTACATCGGCAACAAAGCGTCGTTGGGTCGTAAAAAGATCTTCAAGGCGGGCAAGCAGATCATTAATCGTAATGGTCAAACGCTGGAACTCATCCTGATGAGGCGGCACAGGCACGCGCTGAGCAAGATCTTCGGCATTGACAATGCCCTGTGCCGTCCGTGTCAATTCATCAATGGGGCGCAAGACCCGTCCTGCAATGAGCGTCGCACCGAGACCGGTGAGTAACAGGGCAATAGCGCTGCCACTGATCAACATTGCCGTCAGAACCCCCAGGGTCAGATCGACATCGCGCAGAGGACGCGAGATCTGAACGAGGCCAACCACCTGTTCATTACCCGATAAGACAAGTGGGGTCACAAGTGACTCGATGCGGAGACCGCCGACCTCACGCACAACACTATAGCCAGTTCCAACATCTTCGGGGCCGAGCAATAAGGCCTCGGGAGGAAGGGGAAGTTCACGATTGCCAAGATTGGGAGTACTATCGAGCAACTCGCCATCGGTACGAAAGATCTGCGCAACGAGATTGGGATTATTAAAAATCTGGATAAACTCAACCCGCAAAAAAAGGCGGAGTTCGCCCGTGGGCGTACGAATCGGCTCGAGTCCACCGGCATTAAAAATGGCCCGCACCTGACTGGTGGCAGCCGAGAGCTCACGCTGCACCCCGGCATAAAGCGCCTGGCGGACAGCAAAATAGGTACCGCATCCGAGGAGCAGTAGAGCGAGGGCAAAAAAGACGGTATAGATAAGAGTCAGGCGTGCACGAAATGACATAGCAACTCGATGGGTCTTGCGCCTGCATCATCTGCAACGGCAAGGCCCGATGTAGATACTCATGATTGCAAGAGCAACTCAGCAGCCGTATAGGGATCGCGTTCGCGTGAAGCAATCATTGCCACGAGATCTTGCCAAGCCGTGCCACGTAACCGTTCAACAGCCAACTCCTGAACCGCAGCAATCAACTCACGCTCGGCAGCGTCAAGAGCACGTTGGCTTGTTGTCCCTGTTTCGCGGAGATACGCCAAATGTTGAGCAGCGGCATCAACAATGGCCTCACTGCCCTGATCCTTGAGCGCGACCGCCTTGAGCACGGGTGGTTGCCAGGCATCAGGCTGGTACGTACCGAGATGGAGCATCGTCTTGAGTTGTTGAACCACCCGATCAGCCCCGTCATGATCGGCCTTATTGACCACAAAGAGATCAGCAATTTCGAGCATACCGGCCTTGATGCTCTGCACATCATCGCCCATCCCGGGCACCTCAACGACAATCGTCGTCTGGGCAGTACGGGCAATATCCACCTCGGACTGACCGGCCCCGACCGTTTCGATCAGAACCACATCAAAGCCTGCCGCATCGAGGAGCACCACTGCATCGGCAGTAGCCCGTGCAAGCCCCCCAAGGCGACCACGGCTCGCCATCGAACGAATGAAGACCCCGGGGTCACCACCCAGCACTTGCATCCGAATGCGATCACCGAGGACGGCCCCACCACTAAAAGGCGAACTCGGATCAACGGCAATAATGCCCACCGTCATACTACGGCGGCGCCATACCTGGGCCAGTACTGTAACCAGGGTTGACTTGCCGGCCCCAGGTGCCCCTGTGATCCCAACCACATGAGCATGACCCGTATAGGGGTAGGCATCCGCGAGCAGAGTACGGGCACGTGAACCACCCTGCTCTACCAGTGAAATCGCTCGTGCCAGAGCCCGACGATCCCCAGCCCGTAGGCGGGGGATCAAGTCGTCAGCACGCATAATGGAAGAAGGTTTGCTATTCGTCACATCAATCTCGGCTTGCTAGTGCATGAGCCTTTATAAACCTGACAATATCGTGGGTTGAAGCGCCGGGGCCAAAGATCTCGGCGATACCATGTTCTGCCTTGAGAACCGCTGCTTCATTATCTGAGATAATACCACCAGCTACAACCAGCACATCATCCATACCCTGTTCAGCTAGCAGACGCGTTACTTTGGGCAACAGGGTCATATGTGCTCCAGAGAGAATTGACAGACCGATGACATCAACATCTTCCTGAAGCGCAGCTTCCACAATCATCTGGGGAGTTTGTTGCAGACCAGTATAAATGACTTCCATGCCTGCATCACGTAGTGAACGGGCAATGACTTTGGCCCCACGATCGTGACCATCAAGACCTGGCTTCGCAACAAGCACGCGGATTTTCCGCTCCATAGTGAGCCTCCTGGACTGGATAGGGTGAACATCGTTCGGGAATTCCCGTATGAAAACTAAGACAGGGTTGTGGAAGGGCTAAATCAGCGTTCCATTCGTAGTGCCGACTGATGGTTTTTAAGAATTACATCAGGTAGTGCCGGCTTCTTAATCATTAGAGAGAAGTGCAAGACTGAAGAAATTATAGCATGGCTCTGATGTTCATTGCTAACAGTGGCTTTGTAAGATTTGCATCTTTAGGAATGATATGGTATACTCCTCGCTGTGATGAGGTTGTGGCCCCATCGTCTAGCGGCCTAGGACGCCACCCTCTCAAGGTGGAGATCGCGGGTTCGAATCCCGCTGGGGTCACCAACAAACAAATCCTGGACCCGTGGTGTAGCGGTTAACATGTGGCCCTGTCAAGGCCAAGAGCGCGGGTTCGAATCCCGTCGGGTCCGCCAACCAGGTAGCAAAACGCTCAGAGTATACTCTGAGCGTTTTGTGTTATGCCTCTTCCTCGCTTTCGACGTGACCAGTGACCATCTGGATGCGCAAGGTCGGCCCGGCATCGCCAGGCATAATGCGATCACCGTCGCGAAGCGGCACCATCGTTGCTGGGGGCAAGCGTTCTTGGTTGAGAAAGGTGGCAAGATCGGTACGCCGGGTAGCGATTGACCATCCCCCACGGGCCTCAGGCCCGATGTCACAGTGGGCTTCCCGTGACACGTAGGCATAGGCTGAGGTACGCTGGGCGAGGCGTGCCAGTTCCGCCTGATATGATCCAGGGTTCAGAAGTGCCATCATATGGAAGCACCAGGCTCGGGTCAAGGCAAGACGATGCTGCGGCAGAGTAATGGTGCTTCCATCAGGCAAACTGAGCAGACAGGCGATCTGACGGGTCAGCGCTTGCTCGGTCAACCAGAGATGAGTGCCACTTCGTATGCCGTGGATGCTCAGAGGTGCCTTGCTCGGCAAGGCTGGGCCATCAATGGTGCTGTTGCGGAGTTGGTATCGATGCATGTGACCCGTACGATCATGGGTGGGAAGGCCGCACCCGTGCGCCAGGAGGGGGATCAGTTGCACCGGAGGGCTGTCTTCACAGACAACAGTCGTTGTCTGCTCATGCCCCTCAACGAGCCAGTGCAGCGTAACAGTAAGGCTTTCACGCCGTGCTTGCATCTCACTTCCTTTCGGTCAAACCCGGGCAAGCTGGAGAAGCTGATGCTCATCTTCTCTGACCAGAAGCGCGCGTCCTGGAGGTTGCTCGGCACTGCGTTGATCGCTCAGAGGGAGGGTGATTCCCAGCAGGCGGGTGCCGGGATCATATCGGCCAGGCCAGAAAATAAGGCCGGAACGCCCCGCATCCAGCGCACGGAGTAGGTTATCATCAGCATAGGCCACGCTGGCGGCGAGCAGTAGATGCTCACCATAACGACCACCAACCTGGATCATTTCGCCCAGCGTATCGAGCAGATTGGGGCTGCCACCATAACTCTGCGCAAACTGGGCGCGCATACGCTCACGGCAAAGGTTGTAATCATCAATGAGGACAAGGCGTCGGGGCGGTGAAGCGGCCATCCGTGCTGCGATGAGATCGATACTCAGCGCACCCGCCCCATGTTCATCATCCGCATAGAAACGGGTATGGGCCAGTTCACGCAGCGCAGACAGGTTGCTCCGCGGACCATCAAGAATGTACAGGCCGAGTTCAGCGGGATCGTGATGGGCAGTCAGTTGATGCACGATCAGGTGGAGCAGGCTCGTTTTACCACTACGCCGGGGGCCAATCACAAGGGCATGAGGCGATTCACTATCCAGCGCCAGCCAGGCAGTATGAAGATTACGGCTTTCGCGACCAACAGGGAGCACCAACCCACCGTTCGTATGTGCGGGCGGCATAGGCGTGGCAAGGGTAGCAACCGTGATGAGTTCGGGGAGCAACTCAACACGCATTGGTTCGGGATCAGAGCTTCCTCTTTCGCCCCAGAACGTAGCCAGATACGTCACATAATCGCGTACCTCACTGGTGAGATCAGGCTCGAATGGACTTGCCTCGCGTTCGGCGCCACCGGTTGGGGCCAAAACCATAGAAGGAAGGGCAACCTGGAGATCTAGCGCTCCATAGTCGGGATGCATCACCAGAGCACGTCCAGGCTGACCAGCAGGCAGCGGCGTTATCACCCGCGTGCCGAGCAATTCGCTATAGTCGTGAAGTTCGGGCTGACGGAGCGTAAGGCGATGCTCGATCAAAGCTAACAAACGATAGCTCAGGTCAGTGGCGCGATCGGCACTTATGACCAGATGCATACCACAGGATCGTCCGAGGCGCGCCAGACGGATCAGGGTTGCCAACAGTTCATCGTCGCCACCCTGTTCGCCAAATTCTTCACGGAGAACGGCGAGCTTATCAATGACAACCAGAAGTTCTGGTAGAACGATACCTGTCCGCAGCCGGTAGGCCACGAGATCAGCCGCATCAGCAGCGCGCAAAAGCTCTTGCCGTTCACGAAGCGTGGTGTCCAACATACGCAGAAGGCGACGCACTCGTTCAACCTCACGAGCTTGCAAATGGTCACCAACATGCGGGAGACCAATGAGCGAACCGAGCCCCTGACCACCCGCGTCAACCAGATAACACCAGAGCGCCTGGGGCGCAAAGGTCTGGGCCAGACTCAGCACGAGCGTACGCAGCAGCGTTGTTTTACCACTGCCGGGGGCGCCTACCAGAGCCACATGCCCGGTCGCGAAGTCAAAGGCAAAAGGTTGGCGGCGACACTCTTGAGGCACATCAAGCAAGCCAATAGGTGCCCCCTGCCATTGTGCTTGCCCAGATGCTTCGCTTGACGAAAGAGACGTTGGCTCGGCAACCAGTGCTCTGAGGGTCAGGCGGAGTGGAAGTGGCGGTTGCCAGATGGGCTGCGGTAGCCAGCCAGGGTATGCTGGTTCCATGGTGCTGCCAGCCGTGCGGAGGGCACGAACGAGCAGATCGAGGTCCGTTTCGCCTTCAGTTGAAGGGCCGGGATACCCTGGAGCAACCGGTTGTTCCTGGCCGTTGCGCAAGAAACTCACGCGGGGGCCGTGTGTCCCAGGTTCAGTAGGCTGATAGACTCCGGTAACGACGGCGACCTGGAGAGGCCGCACTTCGCCGCCTGAGCGCATATAGGCCCGTCCGGGCAAATCAGTTGTCAAGAAGGCTGCATCAGGCTTGAGCAACATTGTGCGACTATCTTCCGCATTGCCCAAACGCAGAGCGACAAAGAAACTCAACTGGCTCCGAATTTCATCAGTAACGGCACGCGAAGGTTGCTGTGTTGCGAGCAGCAGATGCACGCCGAGACTGCGGCCCTGTTTGACGACCCGGATTAACTCGGCGACAAAGTCTGGATAGGTGCGCGCTAATTCGTCAAACTCATCAACAACAATCAGTAGATTGGGCAAAGGTGGAAGACCCTGGCTAGCGGCGAGGTGGCGGTAATCGCGGATATTTTCAACCTTGACCTCGTGGGTTGTAGCCAGGGCCTTGAGCAAACTCTTGCGGCGTCGCAACTCACTCTTGATCGACGTCACGGCGCGTTCGGCCATGCGGCCCTCGAGATCAGTGACGAGACCGGCGGTATGCGGAAGGGGTTCAAACATCATCAGACTGGCCCCGCCCTTGAAATCAATCAAGAGCAACTGCAAGCGTTCGGGGCTATGGGTGGCGCACAGCGCAGCAACCATTGTTTGCAGCAACACACTCTTGCCTGCACCGGTTGCCCCGGCGATAATGCCGTGCGGACCATGACGGCCTTCATTAAGATCGAGGCAGACCGGCACGCCATCTGCCCCGGCACCGATCGGAACATCGGGATGCCAGGCCAGAGGCAATGGTTTTGACCAAGCTGCGGGTGGCGTCAGACTCAGTTCATTGCGTATACCAAGCAAATCAAAGAGTCTGACGCTACGCGGAAGATCCTGTGCACCACCGCGTTCGAGCAAACGAATGCCTGCGAGGCGGCGTGCGAGCTGATCACTTATGGCAAGCGCAACCTGATCGGGCGTAAAACGCCCACGGGGCCACTGTTCGCCGCTGCGTACCCAGCGACCACCGTAGGGATCCAGTTCCAGCATCGCGGCACAATCTTCGGGGATTTGATGCCACGCCGCGACCAGCAAGAGACAGATCATACCAAGAGAGGCACCATGGCGGATAACCTCGGCCAGCGCGGGGTAGGTCTGGGGCAAATCGGCCCCATCGATCAACAACAGGATACGGGGTTCTTGCTGTGATGATGGATCGGCCCCGGGACGCTGCTCACGGCGCCGACTGAGTTGATCGAGCAACTCGCTTCCGAGGGTACCGATAGCGCCTGGTGAAGTGGCAAGCATGCGCTTGCCAGGGGCAGAATCATTGCCCAACGGGATCGTATGGGGGAGCCAACGGAGCCATTCCCATTCATCGGCGGTAGCAGTCGGGCAAAACAGAGCGACGCGGAGATCACCCGGAGCATGCAACACCACTGCTTGCCAGAGGAGAGCACGTGTGAGGGCACTTGCGGCAGCACGTGGGCCTGCCACACCAAGCGAACCGAGCGTGCCAAGCGGCACCGTGATAGGCACCTGGCGCAGGGTTGCATATTCAGTGGCAATCCGGTAGAGCCGCTGATCGACTATACCATCACGCATGGGGGGAGGAACATAGGCCTGACTGGAGGCAGGTATACTACCAATCCCCACCCGCAGATCGAGAAAATCATCGTCGGTGATACGGCGCTCCCACAACCGTGGCTCAGGGCGCGCCTCGCCGCTACCAGCAATTAACAAGAGCTCGTTGGTCTCGGGATGAAGGTAGGATCGCGCAGTGCGTTCCTGGTCATAGAGGCGGCGCAGGCGTGTCCGACCTGTTTCCAGCTGATCTTCAAAAAGATCCGTGCGGCTGCGATGAACAGCAGCCGCATGACGAGCCTTAACGCGATGCTGATGGAAGCCCAGGCCAAGACCGAGCAGGGCCATTGTTCCGGTTGGCAAAGCAACCAGCAACGGATTGCCACCAGCGAGGCTCGCGGTACCGGCAAACACACCGGCCCCGGCAAGCGGCAACAGCATCGGCAACAAATCAGGCCGTCCGCTTTGAGGCGGATCAGGCGGCTCGGGCAAATCAACGCTTTCGCAGGGCCAGTGAGGACGAATCCGGGGAGGACGATTAAAGATCTGGTATGTCATGCGCATAGGTTCCTGCTCAAGGTTTCTTTGCCAATTGGCGTTCACGCTCACGTTCGCGCTCACGCGCTTCTTCCTCTTCACGTTCACGCTCCTGGCGTTCCCACTCGGCGCGATCGCGTACACGGCGAACCTGTTCATCGTAAGCTTCGGCATCAGCGCGGGCAAGACGATTGGCCGCATCGCGGCAATCGCCTACAAGCTGACCTGCGTCGAGGTTCTGGGTATGGCGTTGCTGATCAAAGAAGCTGCGATGGCTTCCTAGCCAGACCTGGCAAGCATCGATCCCCAGCCTTGTGCAATCACCAATAGTGCGTTCGATCGTGTCAGCAGCATAGCGCAGGGCAAAGATAGCAGCCCCGGCAGCACCATGATCCCAGCGCACATCTTCATAATTGGGTCTTTCCATGATTGTTTGCTCTCTAGGACTAGCCAGGTTGGTTTTCGCCAGCACAAGCGCGATGGCGGGAAGCGATGCGACTCCACCGGCCTTCTTCGCTGGAACAAACCTGCGACGCTAGCTTGTTCCAGCGAAGGAAAGACTCCATTAGAGCCGCAAGCCCCAAAGACCCAGCCAGAGGCTTCCCTTGCATACGGATGGGAATGCCGACAGGCACTTACCTTGATGGGTCTGGTGAAGGCGACGTTGGTGTTGGCACGGGCACGGGTGTCGGTGTTGGCACGGGCACGGGTGTTGGTGTTGGCACAACAACATTCCAGGCAAACGACTCTGGCGTTGGCATCAGGTTTTCGGAAGCTTCAAGGTTGAAGGGCGCGGGCGTGGGCCTGGGGCCAGGGCCAGGCGGCGGTGGTGCAGGTGCAGGCAACGGGGCAAGTTCGAGCAGATCGCTATAGGCGCGATAACTGATGCTCGCAACCTCGTAAGGCGCGATCTGGAGCTCGTAGGGCAGATCCTGATATTTGCTGATATCCTCATAGCTAGTATGGGCCTGGATGGGATCATCAATAGAATAATTGTTGAGCATGATGATATTCTCGTATCCACTATGACCAGCCCCGACGCTCAGGGCTAGCGCATCGTCAGAGTCAACATAATGGCGTTCGATCGTGTGCGCAAACGGATCATCATCTTCGGCAGGAGGCTTGTCGGCACCGGCGGGACCATTTGGTCGTACCATGCCGAGGGTAATCAGAGAAGCACAGACAATACCCGCTTCTTGCATCCGTTGGCGTACTTCGGGATCGTTGCGCAAGAGCAGACACATTCCACCACCCATGCTGTGGCCTTCGAGATGCAGTCTACTCCCAGGTGGGATGCGCTCGAGTGCAGCAAGGAACCGTGCCTTGACCTGCAAATAGTAGGCGTTCGTTTCGGTCAGGTTCATAGAGGTCTGGATGACAGCGGTGAGATTATTGGCGGCACCGGGCTTGTGTGGATCAAGCCCGGCAAAACTGATGCGATAGTCACCCGTGGCGTCATTGAGCCGTTCGACACGAACCTGTTCATACGGCCAGTAGCTAATCCCACAGTGATCGCCAAAACGAGCATCCGCAATCAGCGGGTGAAAGTGTGCTTCGGGAACACCGCCAGCGCTGAGTTGGAAGGCCTGGGTCACACTGACATTGAGGATGCCCTCTTCGGCATCAATCAGGTATTCAGCGGTGGTTTCGTCACGGGCCTCAACCGTCTTGCCGAGTTGCCGACTCAGATTGAGCGAAAGTTGATCAAGCTGGGTGGTGATCAAGAGAAAGAGTTGAGGATGCAGGTGGGCTTGACTCTCGTACCAGAAGCCCTGGTGCAGCAGATCAAGCAGATCGCTGGTCTCTTGCACATCTTCGTAAGCCCAGCGTGGGCCATTGCCAAAGGTCGCAAGGAAGATGGTCTCGAGGCCACAATGAACCAACCCCAAGGCCAGGAACTGGGTCAAGGCAGGTGCGAGCAAGGGAAAGGCCGGGCCGACCCACTCTAGCGACAGATTGAGGCTTGTCACTAGCAATAACAAGCGCAGACCAATCCAGTTCCAATGCATCTCTTCGTAGGTGGCGACAATCTCACCAAGGGTAAAATCAACCCCAAAGAAGACCGGTTGGTCGGCTCCCTGCTCCCAGAGGGTCTGGGCGATCAACATCAAGGCACCGTCGAAACCATGCTGATCGTAGTGATGACTAAGCACCCGCAGCCCATTGTGCATCGTCTCGACGAGTGAGCGACCTCCGCCCAGGGCCGTATCGGCGATGGCAAAACCATGGGCGATCTGCGCTGTCCACGACGCAAGTTCAGCTTCGCGGCGTGCGAGTTGCAAGAGGCGAGCCGGGAGATCAGGCATGCCACCAGGCGCAGGGAACTCGGTGCAACGGGCCAGACATGGGCCAAGGGCTGCATCAAGCCGACGTGCCTCATCTTCGAGACGTGCAGCCGCATCATTGCCGCCACGAGCGTAGATGGTGAGTAGCGGAGGACGAGCTGAGCTAGTCGTGAGCATCGAAGAATCTCCCTAAGCAACAGGCTGAAGCCATGTGGTCATAGCGGCAAGTTCATTGCGGAGCCTAGTTCCATCAACGGGATGCAAAGTCAGCGTCGTAGAGGAGCCATCTGATGGGCTCCACCAGGTACCAGATGTGCCAACAAGCGCGACAGCCCCACAGACCTGCGGAGGAAGGCCAGTGGTCATACCGCGCATAGCCCCAAAGGCAAAACGGGCGGGTTGTGGCCCAACCGCGTACAAGAACTGGCTAGCCAGATCAGATTCAAGACCACTGGTCATAAGTGAGCGATGAGCAATCGCAACGTCACCCCGATCGATAGCATCAAGTGTAGTAGCGAGCACATCCACTCCGACCGTCACAACTGGCCTGGGCTGTTCAGGATGAGCATCAAGCGTAGCAACCAGCCAGGCTGTCGCCTCAGCGTGGCTCCCCAGGAGCATGAGGCGATGCGTACGGGGCAAGGGACTGGTATGGAGGACAACAAGGCCCTCACACGACGTGAGATGCGCAACCTGTCGCTCGTTGGCGCGACGCTCCACCAGGACGAGACAGCTATCAGCCAGAGCGACTGAGCGGGCAAGCTCGGCGAGCGGACGAACAGGTTCGGGAGGATAGAGGGCTTCAGTATCCAGTTGGACGAGTTCGCGTGCAAGGAGACTCCCGGTTGCTGCGGCGAGCGCAATGCCCAGCCCGATCTGGTCGTACCCTTCGGTTGGACGAGGACCCAGGGCGAGCGGGGTAGGCAAACCCAGCAGACCGAGGAGGAGGAGCAGTTCCTCGTGGCTAAGTTGGAACGAGTGGGGATCCATGGTCTACCTCGGTTTCGTAGCGTGCCTGGCAAGGTATGTGTTGTCGGCGGAACACCCCTTGCCAGGGCACCAGCTTCAGCCTCACATATTGCCGCCAGCTTGCATGATGTTCTGATTGATCTGATGGATCTGCAGGCGCAATTCTTCGAGGGCATGCTGAATCGCGATTAGCTTCTGATGCGTATCACTCCAATGGGCACGAAATTCGGTGGCAAGTCGTCCATCCCAGTTGTCGGGCTGCGAGAGAAGCTGGCCTTTGCTGTTGAGTTGGTTGATCTGGTCAAGCAGTGGGCCGTTGACGATCCCTTGAAAGGCAACGATAGCTTCACGAGCGGTAGCCGTCGAAAGAACACGATCACTCATAGCGAACCTCCTGTAGACAATGCGTTTATAATCGTCTCGCACGTTATACCGTGGAGCACGCCAAAAAGTTACGATCGTTGCTCAAACAATCGAAAGATCTGCCATGAATATTTCAGAGCATCGTCTCAAGCGCCGCAAGCGTTGGGCTCTGTGGGGAGCCTTGATTCTCGCCACCCTATCAATTGTGCTCGGGGGGCTCTTCAACGTCTTAATTGCGTTGGCTGGACACAACCTTCCACCTGAGCCAGGCATAGGCTTCTGGGGCCTCTTGCTGTTGCGTTCATCGTTGGCCTGGGGCGGGGGCGCACTCTTCTTTGGCGCCGTGCTAGGCATATTTGCCTCGATGATCTGGCGCGACGACGAAGAATTGCGAGAGCACAAAAGCTAACGAGTATCAACGTATCTAAAATCTGCTTGCAGAAACGATAGGGGTATGTTATACTCAAATTGCATATAAACAAAAAATATGCCTTATGTGAATTGTCATTTCATACCTAAATTGCTCCTGCTGTCCTGAGAAAAAGTCGATACCCGTTTCGGTTCTGTGTATGTGCAAAAGGATTGATTAACGCTTGCATATGCTGTGCAAGTATGATACACTCAGCCTGATACCATCACAGCGGAGTCACTCGTGAATGTACAATTAAACAAAAACTTCCCCAAGGCGGGTGAAGAACCAAGCAGTGTGACGATACGCAATGCGGAACGCCTGATCTTATTTTACTGGCTTATTTCCGGGGTGCTCGGGGTAATCTTTCTCTGGGACTGGCTCACGGCATGGAATGTTCCCGTGACGTTCAGCCATCCATGGTTCGTGCTCTACCTGATCTTGTCTTTTGGACTGACCCAGGTTCTCTATCTGCTGGTAGCGCGTCATGATGGGCGACAGTTGCACTGGGGGGCAACAGCGATCTTTGCAATTGGCAATGGGATCGCCGAAACGCTCGCGTTTGCCTTGATCTACCGGCTAGGCGAAGTGATCGGGACATGGCTGATTGGTCTCGTTGCGCCTTCCTTGGCGGCCCTTGGTGGGTTGATGATGGGCATTATCTTCTTTACCATTTATGGTGGCCTGATTCATGGCCTCTTCTGGCTGCGCATTTTGCCTCCACATCTTGATGACTCACCGCGTTCGCAGGCGATTCGGAAGAACCGCCCAATCGCCGAAATTGTCCTGGTTCTCGGGTGGAGTCTCTGCTTGTGGTGGACCCGCGACATCTGGACGGTGATCTTCTTCCATATTCTGGTGGATATTGGCCTGATGGTGCTGGTTCGTCCACCGCTCTTTGGGGCGCGACCGGCTTCAGTGCCAGTGAGTTGAACGTTGAGATAGAGCAAACGCAAACAGCCAGCTTTGCTGGCTGTTTGCGTTTGCTCCACAGACATGCACGAGCGGTGAAAATCCCGTGCATGATTGCCCTCATTTCATACATCCGTCCTCTCAGCTGCTGCGTAATGCTATATGTAACAATGACTGTGCATATCCTATGCATAATGTTTGCATAGGGGCTTAACGCAAAAAGCCGTTTTGAGGAGGAAGTCTGTGAAATTGTCAAAGCTGTTCGTATTTGCCCTAGTTGCGGTTCTCGCATCGCTTTCGTTTGTGCCCGCCACCTTCGCTCAGGAAGGCAATGCTCAGGTTCGGGTTATTCACGCGTCGCCTGATGCGCCTGCGGTTGATGTTTTTGTTGACGGCGATCGGGTGCTTTCGAATGTACCTTTCTTTACTGCGAGTGATTATCTTTCACTGCCGGCGGGCACGTATCGCATTCAGGTGAGCCCGACGGGTCAGCCTGCAAGCGCTGCGGTGATTGATGCCAATGCGACCGTCAGCGCTGGTCAGGCGTATACGATTGCGGCCACCGGCCTGGTTGCTTCGATCCAGCCGACGATTATCGTTGACAACCTTACTGCTCCGGCGAGCGGCAACGCCAAGGTGCGCGTCTACCACTTCTCGCCCGATGCGCCTGCGGTCGACATCAAGCTTGCCAGTGGCGACACCCTGGTTTCGGGTCTGGCTTTCCCCAATGCAACTGACTACCTTGAGGTTCCTGCCGGTACCTACGACCTTCAGGTGACCCCTGCCGGTGCTAGCGCCGTGGTCATTGACTTGCCTGGTACCACGCTTCAGGCTGGACAGATCTACTCGGTTTTTGCCACCAATGTGGTTGCTTCGATCACTCCGGAGCTTGCTGTGACCCAGGGTCTTCAGGTCGCTGTTCCGCTGCCTGCTCCTGCCCCTGAAGCACCGACCACGCTGCCAACTACGAGTGGCTCGTCGGCTCCGCTTGCACTGTTCGCCGCTGTCGCTCTGGCGATGGTTGCTGGTGCGCTGATGCTGCGCCGCCGCGCTTCGCTCTAAAAGCCTCGGTTGGATAAGGCCGCAGGGGAGGTCAGCTTTGCTGACCTCCCCTGCGGCTTTTAGCTGTACTATAGGGTTGTTTATCCGGTGAGCGGTTTACGCGTAGGGGTGCCGACTGGCCGTGGGTAACGGCGATCGGTAGGGGCAATTTTCTCGATAAGAACGACGCTACGTGGTTCAAGTCCGGGGAGCAGCACTGGCTCGATGCTGTGCAAACGACCACCGAGCATAGCAAAGACGGGTATGGCAGCCTCAACCTCGGCCTGAGGATCGGCCCCCTTCGGCGCGAGCAGCCGTCCACCGGGGGCCAGCAAAGGTAGCGCATATTCCGCGAGCACGCGTACATCAGCGACAGCTCGTGCGGTCACAACAGGATAGCGTTCGCGCTCGTAGGGGATACGGGCAAAAGCCTCGACCCGTTCGGTGACAATGCGCACCTGCTCAAGCCCAAGTTGCATGATCAGATGTTTCAAAAAGTTGGTCTTTTTGGCAACCGAGTCGATCAAGACAAGCTCAAGTTCAGGAAACAGGATCTTGAGGGGCACACCTGGTAAGCCTGCCCCGCTGCCGATATCGATCAGTGCAGATGGTGACGTACCGCAGAAACGAGCAAGAGCCAGTGCATCGAGAAAATGGCGCAGATAGATCTGCTGGCGATCAGTGATCGCAGTCAGGTTGGTATGGGTATTCCACTGGGCCAGGGTCTCGGCATAGAGACGAAAGAGCGTCAGCTGCTTCAAATCAAGGGCAAGGCCCCACGCCTCAGCCTGGGTCACAAGCATCTTTTCAGCAACATCATCAGTCATGGTCGGGCTCACCTTTTGCTTGGCTTGCATCACAATAGAGTTGATGGGCCTCGATATAGTGGCGGACAGGCTCTGGTACCTGATAGCGTACCGAGCGTCCTGTGCTGATACGTTGACGAAGATCGCGGCTTGAAATCGTCAATTGAGGGCCCTCGATCAGACGTGCTGTCCTGATAACTGTGGCTGGCAAATGATGAGCAAGGAGTTGAGGAGTATGAGGATAGCCAGGCCGCAGCATAAGAGCAAAGCGCGTTAAGCGGGCAATCTCGGGGAAGCGATGCCAGCGTGGCAATTCCAGAGCCGCATCAACGCCGAGAATAAACCAGAAGGTTGCCATTGCGCCATAGCGTTGGGCAAGAAATTCAAGGGTCGCGATCGTATACGAAGGAGGTGGCCGCTCGACCTCAAAGGGTTCAGGAAGAAAGGCTGGATGATCTTCGCAGGCCAAGCGCACCATTGCGAGGCGATGGTGGGGTGTGGCTACAACCTCATCCTTAAACGGTTGGCGAGCAGCAGGCACAAAGAGCACCTGATCAAGCCCAAGCACGTCACGAGCTTCTTCAGCGATCACCAGATGGCCAAGATGGATGGGATCAAAACTCCCCCCATACACCCCGATGCGCCTGAGGTGTGGCACTGGCAGCTGCTGCTCAGGCTGCGGCAAGGTCAAACTCACGGGCAGACTGAAAGAGATGCCAGACCACCCACGAGAGTGCGTGCTGATCATCAGGCGACAGATCATCAACGTAAGGCGCGATCAACTCGAGCACATCACTACGGGGCAACAGATAGACACGCGGCCCGAGTGACTCGTGGATCTGGAGGGCGAGAATATCAGCGAGATCGAGCATATCACGTTCGGGGAGATGCCGATCCGTGGAAAAACGATAGCCTTGCATAGGAACAGCCCTGTAGACTAATAACGACCCGTTGGCCGATGGCGCCCTTCAACATACCGGCCAGCATCATCATAATAGGCTTCACCGTGGGCTTGTTGCGGTTGCACGGGGACAGGGACGCGTTCCTGGGTGCGGCTACGACCGGGTATTAACGCATTGTCTGTCAGGCTCTCGTGAATATAATCGAGATAACTACGGATATCATCATTATCATCAAGACTAGAAAAAGGCACAGTTGCGCCACTCACTGTTTTCACACTTTCACCAATATCACGCAGGGTATGATCAATGCCTTTGACCAGACCGCGCATGACACCAGCCAGTTCTTCTTTTTCTTGAACAGTCAAATTCGCGAAACCAATCAAGGCTTTTTCCTGTGCTCGTAACAATGTCGCACGGAGAATCGCAATATCAGCCTGGGTTTGCAACTCGTAGCGACGCACCAAATGCGCCTGACGCACCTGTTCTACCAATTCTTCGCTGGTGACAGGCGTCCAGAGCAACGCCGGAATAATAATAAAGCCAATAATGCCAATAATAACCTGCTGGAGGATCAAGCCTGTCCCGGCGACCACCGGCTGGGACGCCCACCAGGAATACTGGATTTCAAACGAATAGTAAAGCAAATAGAGCGAAGCGCCGATAATGACGGCATAGCCCCAGGTACGGGCATTGATCTTCTGGAGCAACATCCCACCGGGAGACCAAGGAATCAAAAAAGAGGTCAGACTCGGCGGAGCCAGGACAAGAATAGCGGTAAAGGCGGTTGCGACAACCCAGTTATTCGTCAGCTGACTCTGGACACCCCACCAATAGACGGCGGAACCAATCATCGCTACGACCGCCAGAAGCGCCAGGAGCGATTTTGCGGTAAACTGCCACCCTCCATTGCCACGCCGCCGCTGCCCTCGAACCATGTCAAGATATCGGCTACTCACATCATCTCTCACTTCCAGGTTTACGATCACCCTGCCATTATAGCACTTGTGTTCTCATCGGACAAGGCGGTTTTTGCTTACAAAGGTGTAATGTTAGAACCGACAAAAACATATGTTTCGATCCAATCCGAAAAGCCAGCCACCCGAATACGTTCGAGCAAGGCTGGCGAAAGGGCTGTCAACCCATAGCCTACATTGACTTGATACGGCACTTCAAATGCCTCGACCCCCTGACCCCGCAAAATAAAGCGAGCCTGGGCAACAAACGGCCCATTTATGCGTCCAAGGATCACTGATTGCTGTTGCACAGGATCATACCACCAGAGCTCACTCCCAGTTGTCGCAAAAGCAATGGGCGCAGCGAAGATCTGCCGATCAATCTGTTGGAGGCGCCAGCGTTCTTCGTACGTCAGTTGAGGAGGTGGAGGGACTGCGAGGGTTGGTAAGATTTCTGGCGCAGGTGGAGGTTCAAGGGAAGGCAACGGTGTGAAGGTCTGAGCGGGGAGCGATGTCGCTTCTGGTGAAGGAACAGCTGTCGCTGGATCGGGGGCTAAACTACCGGGTGCAGTCGGATTTATCGCTATCGTCACGGTCGGGCTGGTTGGTCTGGGTAATGCTGAAGGACGTTCTACAGAAGGTATCTGGCTTGTTTGCAACACAGTCATGCAACCCGACAGCAGAAGGATACTGCAGGTTAAAAAAAACAAACGAAGCCAACATCGAAATGAAGATACTCCGCCTGATTGCGGACAGTTTGAGGCTACCTTACGCTGGTGGCTCACCACAGTTTTTCGCTTGCTACGGTAGAGCAGAACCGCTTGTCGAATGGTTCTATACCGTCAACGTCATATCCAGACTATGATACCACAGTTGTTAATTCTCTTAAGACGACATGCCTGATCGCATGATTACAAGAAAAGGCATGGGGCGCAGAGGAAACACGGCTACGCTGTGTGGCAAGATCTGGGTAAACATCACCGCTGGCTCGTCTATCGTCTAGACTGAGCCATGAGCGGGATAGGGCCCATCAAGGCCCGGGAGTAGTTAGGGAAAGGTTAGCATACTCGTTAGCTTGTGTCAATAGGTTAAGATTGGGCAAAACCTGACTGCCATGCTAGAATGAGAGGGTAGAACAATCTGGTCGGAACAGGGGTTCCGTACAATGATACCGGAGACCAAGCGTACCAGTTAAGGGAGGAAAGTTCGACTATGTCAATTCTTACGCGTATCAAAGATCTGGTCAGTGCGAACGTCAACTCGATGCTTGATCGTGCTGAAGATCCCGAGAAGATGGCTAACGAGTATCTGCGTCAACTCACCAACGAGCTCTACGAAGTTCGTACAGGGGTGGCAACGGCAATGGCCGATGAGACCCGGCTTGAGCAGCGACGGATTTCGGCCTTTGCCGAAGCT
Organism: Candidatus Chloroploca mongolica; assembly: GCF_004762035.2. Taxonomy (GTDB): domain Bacteria; phylum Chloroflexota; class Chloroflexia; order Chloroflexales; family Chloroflexaceae; genus Chloroploca; species Chloroploca mongolica. The sequence goes on from NZ_SIJK02000012.1 coordinate 122,877, forward strand.
GAGCAATGGACAGCGCGGGCTGAAGCGGCGCTCCGTGCTGGTGATGAAGAACTGGCCCGTGCGGCCCTTGCGCGCAAAGTACAGAGCCAAAAACTCGCCGAGCAGTTTCTCACCCAGGAGCAGGCCCAGGAAGAGCAGGTCAACGCGATGCAGGATGCCCTGGTGCAACTCGAGACCCGCATTGCCGAGGTGAAGGCCAAGAAAGAACTGATCATTGCCAAGAAGAATCGAGCGCAAACCCAGGAAGCCCTCCAGCGCACAGCACAGAGTATGAGCCGGGTCGGAACGATGGACAAGCTGAGTCAGTTGGAAGAGCGGGTTGACGACCAGTTGGCGAAGGCTGACGCAATGGCAAAACTCGAGCAGGGTTCACTCGAAGCACGCTTCGAGGATCTCTCGAAACAAACAGAAGTTGACTCAGAACTGGAAGAACTGAAGCGCAAACTTGGGATGTAAGCGCCTGGTGGGAACAATTGACGCCCCGTGCCGGGCAGGAGGAACTGCCCGGTTTTTTGTGTCGGGCAGGATGGGTGAACGTTATGCCATTCTATAAAGATATGGAATTGATCTGTCGCAGCTGTGGCGAGTCGTTTATCTTCACGGCAGGCGAGCAGGAATTTTATGCCGATAAGGGCTTTCTGCATGAGCCGACCCGCTGCCCGCGGTGCCGGTCGCGACGCGATGGGCCACCATCACGTCCGCGTGAAACTGAACCGCGGCATGGTCGCCGGCCAAAGGATTAAGTATGCGTGACCGGAGTCCGCTGCGTGAGCGGTATGAAGTGGTGGTGATCGGGGCAGGCATTGGGGGGTTGACCGCAGGAGCACTGCTTGCCGCACGGGGCAAAGATGTGCTTGTGCTCGAGCAACACTATCTGCCGGGTGGTTCGGCACAGACGTTTCCCAGTGGGCGCTATCGGTTTGATGTCGGCCCCAAGCTCTTTTTTGGGATGGATCAGGGTCGCGGCAATATGCGCTATCATCAAGAGGTTTTTGCCGAACTTGATGAGTGGCCTGAATTAAGCTCGTACGAGAGTTACTACACCTTTCGGCACCCCCGAGGCACCTTGCGGATCGCTGGGTCAACGGAAGAGTATCTTCACGAGTTGATCACATGTTTTCCTGAGGAGGCGGCAGGAATTCGGGCTTTTTATCGGCGGCTCGAACAACTCCACGAACTGTTTGTGGCCATGCCAAACCTCCCGCTTGATGATCCCTGGACGTATGCAACCCTGCTGTGGCGCGTCCCACTTGAGCGACTGGTTGAACTCAACCACTGGAGTCAAGTGACGCTCGGGGAACTCTTTGACCGTTACATCACTTCGCCCGAGGTGCGCTCAATCATCAATGCCGAGATGATCGCTTTCTGTTACTCGGATCTTGACGAGACCCCAGCGGTTCTGGGGGCACTGGTCTTGATCGAGCGGCATAAGGGAGGCGGCACTTTTACCAAAGGTGGGAGTGGTGAACTGGCGAAATTGCTGATTCGAGGGCTTGAAAAGCATAATGGACGGATCAGCTATCGCAGCCCTGTTGTCAGGATCGGTGTCGAAGACGGACGAGCACGTGGGGTCGTGCTTGGCGATGGAACCCGGATCAGAGCCGACTGGGTGATCAGCAATGCGGGAGTCATCAATACGTTTGGGCGTACTGGAACACCGGTTGAGCCCCTCGTTGAGCGGCGTTGGGTGAGGCCAGCGACACGAGCGCGGGTTGACCAGTTGAAACTCACCGACTCATTTATCACGCTCTTTGCAGGTGTTGATGCAAGCGTCTTTCCCGAAGGAACCGACCCGCACACCCTCTATATTGATCGCTATGCGCAAACAGGCAATGAGTTGCGCATGATCTGTTTCTGTAACTCGTCCTTCAAGGATCCGAGTCTGGCTCCGCGGGGGAAACATGCCCTGCAGATCGTCTATTTTGACCCTGACTATTGCCGATATGACGTATGGCAACGGAATGAAGAGTACGCCGCACGCAAAGCCGAAGCGACCGAGCGTGCATTGACGATGGCCGAGCAGGTCTTTCCCGGGATCAGAGCAGGCATTGAGCGGCTGGAAGTCGGGACACCGCTGACCTACGAAGACTACCTGGCAAAATGGGGTGGCGGCTGGGGAGCCAGAATGAGCGTTGATCAGTTTGCCTTTCAGCGCTTCCAGCACAAAACCGACATTGACCGTCTGTTACTGGTAGGGGCCGACACCCACCCTGGTATTGGGGTCGTGAGTGTCACCATGAGTGGGATCAACTGTGCGAGCTTGATTGCACGACCGCGCTAACAAAAGGAGAGCGGGTCATGAACGAATTGATCAGGTTGCGCGAGGCGGCTCTCGGGCTCGTGAATATCGGGCGTGGGAAGGACGTGTTGAATGAGGGAACCGTTGATGCGGAAACGATTCCCATTCACGCCATCCCAGGTGCCATGGTGCGGGCTTTGCTCATGCTCAAAACGGCCGCAATCAGTGATGAGGGAACGAAGGTTGCGTATGACACATTACGTAAGAGCGAGGCATATCGCGAATTGCGCAACCTGACGCCACATCTGCGTCGGCTGAGGCCAGAAGACCTGCCAGGCCGAACCGAGCGTCTCGCTTTTTGGATCAACCTCTACAACACGCTTGTTCTCGATGCCGTGATCAGCTATGACATTCAGCGCAGTGTGAACGAGCGCCTGGGGGGGCTCGGTTTCTTTCGGCGAGCAGCGTACAATGTGGGCGGCCTGCGCTTCAGTGCCGACGATATTGAACATGGCATCTTGCGTGCCAATGACTCACACCCCTTCTTGCCAGGGCACCAGTTTGCCCAGGGCGATCCACGGTTGGCCTGGATGATGGAGAGCCGCGACCCACGGATCCATTTTGCACTCAACTGCGCGAGCCGCTCGTGCCCACCGATTGCCGCATACCGTGCCGATCAGATCGATGCGCAACTGGAACAAGCAGTGCGCAACTTTGTTGATGCCGAGACCAGCGTGGATGCAGCGGAAGGAACGTTGCAGCTTTCAAGCATTTTCAACTGGTTTCGGGACGATTTTGGTGGCCTGGACGGGGTCGTCGCCTTTGTACGGCGCTATCTCCCGCACGATGAGCGACGGACATGGTTAGAGACCAGGCAAGAAATTGATCTGGTCTTTACCGCGTATAACTGGGAATTGAATCGTTAACGTGCGGCTCTTGACAGATTAGAACAAAAATGCTACAATGGTGTCATGACCAGACTCAGGTAGATGCTGGAAAGGTGACACCTAATGTACGTGAAAGAGATAGTCTACGATCCCGAGACCCGCGACTTTGCGATGTACCTTGATGGAGACCTTGTTGGGTTTGCCCTCACCTATCATGAAGCCGAGAGCACACTAGACGAACTCGTCTACGAACTATTGCGGAATGGGTATGTGCGAGAGGCAGCCTGAGTTTGCATTGTTGCCGTGCGCAAAGAATCCGTTATAATGCTGAGAGCAGTGGCGCTCGTGTGAAGCGTCACATCTGTGCCAGAGCGAGGTCAGGATGGCTCAACAGCACTGGTGGCAGCGGGCAATAGCCGCAATTGATCGGGAATACGAGCGCCGTATTCGTGCGGCGAGTCTGGTAACGGAATACGGGGTTAGCCATCATCACCATGACGAGCACGATGATGACGATGGTGAGGTCGCCGAGATTATGAACATCCCGAAAGGCACCCGTATTGCACGTCGTCCCTCAGATATGCCGACAGCTGCATCTTCTGTTGATGAACAACCAGAGCGTTGAGACCCTGTGATCCGGGGCACAGAGGCAGTCGTGCAAACGAGCACGTAGAAGCATTGACGGAGGTACGAGCGCATGTCCGGCCACTCGAAATGGCATACAATTCGGCGATCCAAAGGAGTTGCAGATCAGCGTCGCGGTCAACTGTTTACCAAACTCGCCCGTGATGTCACGCTTGCCGTACGTGAGGGTGGAGGCGGTGATCCTGATATGAATTTTCGCTTGCGTCTTGCGATTGACAAGGCAAAAGCGAATAACATGCCCAATGATAGCATTCAGCGTTCGATTGATCGTGGCCTGGGGAAAAACAACGAGGCGGCCATCGAAGAGGTTTTCTATGAAGGGTATGCCCCCGGAGGAATCGCACTACTGATTGAGACGGCAACCGATAATCGTAACCGCACGAATTCTGATGTACGGTCAGCGATCAACAAAGCTGGGGGTAATCCTGGTGAGCCAGGTTCAGTGAGCTGGATGTTTGAGCAGAAGGGCTTGCTCACCGTCGATCTTACCGGGAGTAGTCTTGATATTGATGAAGTGCAGTTGATGGTGATTGATGCCGGGGCTGACGATGTCGAGGTTGATGGTGAAGCACTTGAGATCTATTGTGAATGGACACAACTCAATGCGGTACGCCAGACGCTGCTTGAGCATCAACTCCCGCTGACCGGTGCAGAAAAGACCATGCGCCCAAAGACGCTGGTGCAACCCGATGAAAAAGAAGCCCTTGCCGCCATGCGTTTGATCGAGAAACTCGAAGATCTTGACGATGTGCAGAAGGTCTACTCGAATCTCGACATTACCGAGGAACTGGCTGCCAAATTTGAGTAAGTTGGTATCATGCGAACGCTAGGCATTGATCCCGGGCTAGCAACAATGGGGTGGGGTATTGTTGAGGAACAAGGTGGTCAGCTATGCCTGGTAGCAGTTGGCGCACTGACCACACCAGCGGGCACGCCGCTTCCTGAACGGTTGCACTACCTGTACGATGAACTACGCAGACTGATCGCCGAGCATCGCCCAGAGTCAGCTGCAATTGAAGAGATCTTTTTTGGCAAAAATGTCAACACTGCACTGACGGTTGGGCAGGCACGAGGGGTTGCCCTGCTCGCACTGGTGCAGGCGCAAGTTCCTGTCTTTGAGTACAAGCCTACCGTCGTCAAGCAGGCTGTAGCTGGTTATGGCGGGGCAGATAAAAAGCAGATGCAAGAGATGGTGCGGATGACACTTGGCTTAAGCCTGGTGCCCAAACCCGATGATGCAGCTGATGCGCTTGCGATTGCTATTTGTCATATCTATAGTAATCCGATGTTGCGGCGCCTCGGTGAGGCCTAGGGTTTATCGAGAGCAAGCTTGCCGCTAGGCAAAGCTGCCAACTGGCAGCTTTGCCTAGCGGCAAGCTCACCTGGGGACTGCGGGTTCCCAGACATATCTAGAACTAGCAATAATGTCAAAACGACGTACGGGGGCACCTGCGGATCTTGAAGAGGTGTACCCCGATCGCTTTATTGTGCATAATCCTGCGGTTGGTCCAAGCCTGCGTGGCGAGGGTGATCGCGAAGGCGATCGTTTTGTCCTGACGTCGTGGCGACGCGAGGGCTTTCTAGCACGCGTCCGCGGAAAAACATTTGTGGTGCTGACCCTCGCCGATCAGATTACGCTGCTCCCTCCTTTGCCCCGCGTGACGGCATCCGGTGCGCCAGTTCTCTATACACCCGGACAAGGGCAACGGGTGAGTTATTTTGCCGGCGTGATCGGGTGGCAGCCTGCTGCAGAGGATCTCGATGCACCGGGAGTCTATCGTCTGGTTGAGGGATCGGTTATCCGACGGCGCCGAGGGCGAGGCCCCGGTCACTACTACCACATACGCAAAGGGAAACTGGTCACCCTCGATGAAGATCAGGCCCTGAGGTATGGCTATGCCATGGCCGCCCGCACTCGGGCACAGGTCGTGGTTGCCCATCAAGGGCAGGATGGGCAGTACCAGATACCAGATCTCTTGCTGCCAAGTGCGCATCGTGCCCTGCTTAGACGCTTGATTGTTGGCAAGCTGGGTGAGGATTACACTTTTGGGCCTGAGGCCCTGGGCTTGGTCGAGGTGTTGCTGGGGACGCTAAGGCTTGAGCTTGAGCTTGACCTTGAGGGATAACCACTGGTGGTCTCACGTCTCTTGGAGGGGTGAGACCACCAGTATGTTTTGAACCCAACGCTAGCGTCCCTGTTGGGCCTTTAACTCTGCAATCGTACTTTGCACGGCCAGGAATGAAGGCCGGGGGCTCCAATCGGGGTTGAGGATACCGAAAGAACCCTGCTCGTGATTGGGATCAAGACCATTTTCGGCTTTGGTGACGGCAAAGTTCATATTCCAGAGGAACATATTGCCGACGAAGGGATAGAGCTCGAAGGTACGGCGCATTGCCCCGGTAATATATTCAGCCTGTTGTTCGAGGGAAACAAAGTTGCCGAATTCATAGCCCGGAGTGACATTGGGGGTAGCCCAGCCATACTCAGTAATCCAGACGCGCTTATCGGCCATGCCATACTCTTCCATCCAGCCACGCACCTTTTCGATATGGCGGAAATAGTGGGTGGAATCATCGTTCCAACAGCGATCAGGGGCGGGTTCGCACCCCTCGATAAAACTGGGATTATCAGGCCAGAGCGTATCAGGGGGGTTGGCAGCGCCGCCGGGATGGACGGCCTGGATATCGAAGTAGTTCCGCACCTCGCCCCCGTTGTAGGTGTACATTGCCTGGTAGAACTCCCGGTCAGAGAGCGCAACCGAAGGATTGGTCACTGCACTTGACGAAGAGGCTGCGGCAAGCACAAGGGCATCGGGATCAATGGCCTTGATGCGTTCATAGGCAAGTTTCAGCATTTCGACATAGCGGCCAACATCAGCCGTCGTAATCGTGCCACCAGTCTCGTGGGCAAGATTCGGTTCATTCCAGATCTCGTAAGCGTGGATCTGGCCCTTATAACGTTCGGCGAGTACAGCCATAAAATTGGCAAACGTAGCCGGATCATCAGGGAGTCCGTTGGTTGCGCTATACGCGGTAGGTGAACGCACGACATTGACGAGGAGGCGCACCCCATAGGCATTGGCGGTGGCGACAATCGGATCAATCTCGTCCCAGGCCCAGATCCCATTGACCGGATCTTCGATATCGCGCCAGTAGATCTGCTGGCGCACCCAATCAAACCCGGCATTGCGGGTCAATTGGAGGACGCGCTCGCGGTCGGTATAGTAGAGGTGGGCGACAACCCCGAATTGCAGATAGTCGGGATCGAGAGAGATCGCGGTCGGTTCTGCGGTTGGGGCCTCCGACGAGCCACTGGTGGGAGGCGTCGGTACCAACGGAGCATCTGCAGGTGTAGTGGGATCAGAAACGGTTGTTGGAGCGGGGACAGCAGAGGTCGGCCCTGGATCAGCCGTTGGAGCGCTGCCACAGGCCGCAATGAGTGGCACTAGCATCATCAGGATCAGTAGAGCACTGAACCTAGATTGCATGTAAGACATCACACAACTCCTTCTAAGACTGGAAAATGGCTCAGGAAGGAGTTCCTTCCTGAGCCACCATAGAGATACAACGCCCTGTTAGCGTTTCGGGAACGCCTGAAGGGCATTATAGACAGGCCGGGGGCTCCAATCAGGATTGAGCGCCCCAAAGGCAGCCTGTTCATGCAACGGATTGCCCTCGTAGGCCCAGGGGATCGCAAAGTTCAGGTTCCAAACGAACATTGCGCCGACCCATGGTGCCCAGTTATTGCGACCAATTTCGAGGGCACGCACGGTCCATTCGGCCTGCTGTTGGAACGAGATCCGATTGCCGTACTCGTAGCCGGGGGTATTATTGGTCGTAGCCCAGCCGAACTCGGTGATCCAGATCTGGTAATCACCCATCCCGTTCGCAACGAGCACATTGCGGGTATCTTCAATGCGACGGAAGTAGAACTCGCGGCTATTGCGCCAGTTGGGGCCAGGGCCGGGATTGTCAGGCCACATCGTATCAGGTGGGTTGTACTGACCACCGGGATGGAGACCAATGGCATCAACGCTTGCGCGGAAGCGCGGATTGATGGCCATCTGGCGCACAAATTCGGTATCGCTAATCGCGATATCGGCGCGGTTCGTCTCGGTGCTGGTCGGGGCACCACTGACGACAATCGCATTGGGGTCAGCGGCCTTGATCGGGCCATAGACAGCGGCGAGCATATCAACATAATAGTCGGCACTCGCAACACGCCCACCAACACCACCATCGGTAGCACAATCACCACCGTTTTCACAGGCGCGATTCTGTTCATTCCAGATCTGATAGGCCTGAACGCGACCGCGGTAGCGGGCGGCCATCTGGCCCATAAAGTTACCAAAATCGCGGAAATTCTCGCGTCGCGGCATCCCTGGGCCACCGGCCCAATCAGGTGCCGAGACCACACTGATCAAGAGCTTGACACCCTGGTTGCTCGCATCGGCCACAATATCATCAAGTTCGGCCCAGTAGATAGCGCCTGAGCGATCATGCAGGTCACGCCAGCGGATCTGCTGCCGAATCCAGGGCATATTAGCATTTTTGGCCAGGGTCAGAACGCGATTACGATCCTGCCAGGCTGTGCCCTGCCCATAGAGATGGGCATTGAACCCATAGATGAAGGGCTGGGGCAGTGAATCCGCCGCACTGCGCGGGGCAAAGGCAGGATTGTTGCGATGGAACTTGTCACGATACTCGTTGCCGAGGAGACCGAGCAGAATGCGATAGCGAGGATCAGGCTGATTGGGATGCCACTCCATACGCTGGCGCTCAAAATACTGCACCCAGTAGGTCTGCCCATCGGCCTGATTGACCTCCTGGAACTGCTCACTGAGGGGATAACCAAAGACTTCGAGGCCACCATTGCGCTGCCAGAAATCCCGAAACGGGGCGGGGCTATTGCGCAGCGTATGGCTACTTTCGGCAAACCAGGTACCATCGCCAGGGTTGCCGACAGGCTGGAAGGCGGGCTCATTCTCACGACCGCGAGCGAGCTGCTGGCCCATCAAGCGACCAAGCACATAGAACCGATTACCCTGCTGACCAAAATTCTGGGGGTGCTCTTCGAGCACCGCGCGCTCGAAATATTGCACGCGATAGTATTGGCCAGGATTGGTGAAACTCTCTTCGATGAAGGGTGCCGAGATGGGGAACCCGAGCACGAAGAGGGCATTCGGCGTATTCCTCCATTTCTCAAGGAAACCATTGACAGCGGCCTGGCCCGTTTCGCTAAAATAACGAGCCTGGAAGGGGGGGAAGGTGTTGGGGACACTTGGCTGGGCAACGCTGGGGCGGGGCCATGCAAGCATGGTAGCCATCATTGCGACCAGCACCAGGGCGACGATGATCCGTCTGGCCATGCATTTTCTCCTCATGTTGTGTCAGCGAAGGTCTTTACGCCTGAACCTTTTGCTAACAATTGTAGCATAGAAGCCTGATATCTGTCTGATGGTGTGCTGAATGGGAAATTAGGTTTCACTGTCTATATCGATACTAGTTGCTGAGCGTGGTGAAGACCGGTATCTGATCTTGACCAGGGCTATTCAGGTAGGCGAAACTTGGAGGTGGAATGGATTCGGTCGGGTGGCGCAAACCAGGACATCCATGCATCTGGGCGGTTCCTATCAGACCGAGGCGATTATACGTGGATGCTGACTGACCGTCAAGCGTTGGGGGGATTGATCGAGCGTGGGCAGCGTTCTGGAGCGTAGCCCCAGAACACTGCCCACGCCGTTTAGGGTGGCAGGCTTCAACTTTGGCCTGGATCACGCCGTATGATAGACTTCGGCGAGGCCATAGACAGGGGTTGGAAGGCCTTCGAAGCGAGCTTTGAGTTGCAGGGCAAGAAATTGGGAGTAGTGACGGGACTGGTGGAGGTTGCCACCGTGAAACCAGAGTCCTTCCTGGCGGGTTGGTTTCCACATATTGCGTTGCTCGCCTTCCCAGGGGCCGGGATCTTTGGTAGTATCCGAACCGAGGCCCCAGCATTTGCCAACTTTGTCGGCGACCTCCTGGGAGATCAGGCGGGCGGCCCAGCCATTCATTGAGCCATAGCCAGTGGCGTAGACAACAAGATCGGCGGGAAGTTCGGTTCCATCGGTGAGCACCACCGCATCTTCGGTGAGATAGGCAACATCGTGGCCGCTCTTGAGCTTGATCTTGCCATCAATGATCAATTGCGAAGCGCCTACATCAATATAGTAGCCCGAGCCGCGGCGAAGGTACTTCATAAAGAGGCCGGAGCCATCATCGCCCCAATCGAGCATAAAACCTGCGGCGCTCAATTTTTCATAAAAATCCGCATCCCGCCGAGCCATCTCCTGATAGATCGGAATCTGGAACTCGTGCATGATTTTGTAGGGGATCGAGGCAAAGATGAGGTCGGCTATATCGGTGGTGATGCCATTCGCGACGGCTTGTTCGGAATAGAGGCCGCCGAGGGCCAGTTCCATCAGCGAATCTGAACGGGCAATGTGCGTTGACGAACGCTGCACCATGGTCACATCGGCCCCATGTTCCCACAGAGCAGCGCAGATGTCGTGGGCGGAATTATTCGACCCGATCACGACACACTTTTTGCCACGAAATCCTTCGCCACCCGGATGCTTGCTGGAGTGGTGCTGGACACCCTTGAACTTGTCAGCTCCGGGAATACTGGGGACGTTAGGTACACCAGACATGCCGGTAGCAAGCACGAGTTGCTTGGGACGTAACACGACCTGCTCACCCTTACGCTCAACCACAACCTCCCACTCGCCAGTGGCCTCGTCATAGTGGGCCGACTTCGCCTCGGTCGAGGTCCAGTAATTGAGTTCCATCACCTTGGTATACATTTCGAGCCAGTCACCGACTTTATCTTTGGGGGCAAAGACGGGCCAGTGATCGGGGAAGGGGATATAGGGGAGGTGATCGTACCAGACCGGGTCGTGGAGGCAGAGTGAGCGGTAGCGCTTGCGCCACGAGTCGCCGGGGCGTTCGTGTTTTTCGAGGATGATTGTAGGGACATTGAGGCGCTTGAGGCGCGCACCGAGGGCAATGCCACCCTGTCCACCGCCAATAATCAAGACATAGGGCTGTTTGGTGTAACCGAGTTCGGCCTCTTCCTGTTGCTTGCGCTCGAGCCAGGTCTGACGATTCGGGACAATACCGTGCTCAACGCCACGAGGGCGTGTTCGCCCGTGTGGTTCTTCGTAACCTTTGAGCTCGAGCATTGTGGTCAGAAGAGTCCAGCAATGATCACCTTTGAGGCGAAGATGGCCTTTGCCACGGGCAATCCTGGTTTCAAACGTAAACCAACTCTCAGTGACTCCACCGGCCTCGGTCGCTTCACCTTCAATACGCCACGCATGGGGTTGCACCTGGCTGAGCATCGCCTCAAGCATGGCCTGAATCGCGCCACGACCCTCCATGGTCTTGATATTCCAGGTAAAAGAGATCAGATCACGCCAGTAACTATCGGCATCAAAGAGCGCCGTTGCTCCCGCTATATCCCCCTGCTCAAGGCTGGTTCCGAAAGCATCCAGCCACTTCACGACTCGTTCGGTCGGCATACGTGTCGCCTCGCTCATACTTTACTCCTTGTCACATCATCATTGACGTAGCACTCTCCCTGAGACTACGATGATTCAGGCTCGCACCAGGCTTGAACAACGCTGTTCAGGTGGCAACGCAACCACAATGCAGACCAGGCCGTGCTGCTTCATAGCGCACGACAAGGCCAAAATGACACGCTGTCAAGGTGTGTCACATGTGCTCGCACAGATTTCATACTCAGGGTAGATATAGTATAGCATATATATTATGTGGGTGAGGTACTGATTGGGGGTGCGACCAGGGCTGATGCAAAGTCCCTGCCCACGGGTCATGCTGAGCGCAGCGAAGCATCTTCCGCCTCATCAGGACGAGACCCTTCGCTGCGCTCAGGGTGACAAAATACGGACTTTGCATTAGGCCTGGCCGGTTGTCTTTCTCCGTTCAGCGAAAAACGGTTTACGTATAGATACGCTCAACAGCCGCGGCTCTACTTGAGGGTGCCGAGCGCCGGATGCTCGATGTCAGAGATTTTGAAGAGGCCGAACATGCATTTAACCTGCGGGTTGCGCCGCCTAACGCTCGGCTTCAGCGGCGCCGCCCTTGGGAGGCGTCACTGCAAGCCGAGCGTTAGGCAGCCGAGGTGGCGCACTATGACGGACAATGTCTGAAGACGTATATCGCCCAGCCCAAGGTGTCTCGCCCCCAGCGAAGATACTCAGCCTTGCCCTTGGCTACGCGCTCCAAGAGCTCGGGCAGATCGGGATCGTCTGGGTGACAGCGGGCGTATTCAGCCGCCGCATACCATTGCAGACCTTCGTACTTGTCCCAGTCATCCTTGCTGCTCACAAACGTGTGAACCAGCTCGAGCCCCCGTAGTTCACCGGCCTCTGCGTTGCCAACATGTGTCCCAAAGCTGTCTCTGCTGGCCCCCGATGCCGCAAGATACTCCTCTGAGGGCTGCTGAAGCCAGTAGGGCTCCCCGACAATCACCCAACCACCGGGCGCAACCATGCCCGAGAGCGCGTCCAGAGTCGCTGCGTGACCACCGAACACCCAGCTGGCACCGATGCAGGAGGCCAGCGTCAAGCTGCGCGGCTCTTCGGGCCTGAAGTCGGAGCCGTTCATCTGACTGAAGACGACCTTTGCCCCCTGCACTCGCATCTGCAGCTGCCTCTGTGCGTCGGCGATGCAGAATGGTGAAATATCAATTCCGATTCCACGGATGCCATACGCTTCAGCCAAGCGAATCAGGAACTCACCTTTTCCACAGGCGATGTCGACCACGTGCGCTTCCGCTGGAAGCCGCAAGAGACCGACAAGTCGCGCCAGTTTGTCGTTGCTTGTGGGATTACACACCACATGTTCGCGGTGTGTAATGTCGTAGAATTTCCACGTGTCCATGTTTCTCAATCCTTCGACGGATCCAAGGCACAGCTGTTAGCTACCCTTATCATCTCGAGGGTCACAGGCCGACGCCGATGCAAGACTTCTGACTGCAGTGCGGCGCTGCCGCCGCTCCCGTTCATTCGTCGCACTCTTCTTTGGCTGCTTCGCGGGTTATCCCCGTTTTATTGGGTGCTAATTCAACTTTCTCATAGACATCCTCAATGGCCAAGACACAATCAATTGAGCGAATGCTGACGTGTGCCGTTATGCCAATGGCCTCATACAAGAGCCATATTCCATGTTCCTGGCGTGTGAAGTGCTCAATCCGATGATCATCTTGCGCTATCAGGATATAATCCTGGAACGATGGGATCGTTCGATACTGTTGAAACTTCATGCCACGATCGTACCGTTCCGTTGATGGTGAGAGGACTTCAATAATAACGGTTGGATTCGTGATCGTAAGGCGTGATGCTTCAATAAACTGTGGCTGTCCGCACACAACCGTTACATCCGGATACGTGTGCAACCCAGTGGTCAAAACTTTAATCCGTTGATCACTAGGATAGACACGGCATGGACGGCGACGCAGTTGTGCATGCAGTGACGCATAGGCATTTCCTGCCAACAAATTGTGCGGCTCGGTTCCGCCCGTCATCGCAAAAATATCACCCTGATAATATTCGTGCTTGCGGGGGCTTGCCACCTCAAACTCGATATACTCTTCTTCCGTCATATATCGTTTTGGCCGTGCCGTCATCGCTGCCTCCATGCGGTCTGCGTACCAGAGATACCTCAATCATAGCGCGTATGTTCTGTAAATTCAAGCCCCGAACATGCGCGTATGATTGTGGCCTGAGCCGCCCAGCGCTGCTGTCACGGCACGAGCGTGCTGCCACACAATTCGATCCAATGCTGACCTCGAAACCTTGCGCCCAGCGTGTGCTCTTCGTCCCACGGTACCTGGTAGCAAACTTCTGTGGCTAACTGGCCAATTACGCTACGTTCGGTCTTCCGAAGGCGATTCTGGAGGAAGATCGACAAGCTCATAGACATCCGCAAGAGCAAGAGCACACTGGATCGACTCAAGGGTAATTATGGAATCAATACCTACTGCGTCAGTCAAGATCCATGTATTCTCTTCATAACGTGTATATCGCTCGATATGATGTTTATTCTGAGCAATGAGAATATACTCTTTCAGGGTTTCGATCGTACGATAATTTTGAAATTTAACCCCACGGTCATACCGTTCTGTCGATGGGGAAAGGATTTCAAGAATGATCGTAGGATTAAGCAGCGTATCTCTTTTCGTCATGTCAGTAAACTCAGGCGTTCCACAAACAATCGTTATATCAGGATAGGTATATAAGCCGGTTTTAACTATTTTAATTCGCATATCACTTGGATATATTCGACAGCCTCGTCCCCGAATTTGGGCGTATATGCTCGCGTTTACGCTACTCGCGATCAAATTATGCGCCTCACTTGCGCCTGACATGGCAAAAAGCTCACCGGCATAATATTCATGCTTGATCGTGCTCACACGTTCACGCTCAAGGTACTCTGTTTCGGTAAGATATGGCCGTGGTTGGGCAGTCATTTATCCCATCCTTCGTCTTCAGTGATCATATCTTCTGCGAAGTACAACTTACCGTTCGCTTATTTCTAGACAGGGTTCGGAGAATCTGGTAGGCTCGTGGT